>SVGT01000002.1 GCA_015056175.1 Clostridiales bacterium
CGCCCAGGGAAATTTCGCCCGTGTTCATCTGGCCCACGCGCAGGGTATAGAGCTTGTTGTTGGGCACGGTGCCGTACACGTCCAGCGCCGTCACCCACAGATATTCGCCGCCGGAAAAGAAGCCCAGATCCAGGATCAGCATATCCTCGTAGGCGTCTTCCTCGCTGTCCACGTCAATGCCGTCCATATCCTTGACTACCAGCGTGGGGCTGATATCCGCGCCCACCACGGCGGCCACATAGCGGCTGCCGGCTCTTGCAAACTGCACTTCGCCGCCCAGATGATCGTTATAGGTGGGATGGCCGTCCTTATCGAAGATGAACAGCTGGCTGCCCACCCAGGCTACCAGATGATCCTTGCCCGTGGAAAAGCCTGCGCCTGCGCCCAGGGGATGGCTCCACAATTCGCTTCCGCGGTCATTGAGGCAATAGAGGGTGGTGCCGTCATAATAGAGCACCCGGTCGCCAAAGGGCGTTACATCCTGCGTGGCGGTGCAGCGCAGTTTGGTGTAATGCATGGCCTTATCGCCGCCCCGAGCATGCCAAATACCAGCGCCACGATCACAACCAGCACGGCGGCCGCCGCGACAAGCAAAATCAGCGCATTTTTCCGGTTGGGGGTTCCCTTCTCAAACTGCATGCAGGTTTCTCCTTGAATCCGTGTTGTGTGGCATTATTATACAATGAAACGTATGATCCGTCAAAGGGTCAGTCAAAGAGGGAGAGAATATCCTTTTCGCTCAGGCGGGTGGGCATTTCCTCGCCGGGGGTGATCAGGCGGTCAAACAGCCTGCGCTTGCGGTCGCTCATGCGCAGCACCTGCTCCTCGATGGTGGCGTGCATGACCAGCTTGATCACCTCCACCTTGTGGGTCTGGCCGATGCGGTGGGCGCGGCCCGTGGCCTGCTCCTCCGCGGTGGGGTTCCACCAGGGGTCATAGTGGATGACCATATCCGCGCCGGTGAGATTAAGACCCGTGCCGCCCGCCTTGAGGGAAATGAGGAACACGTCCCCTTCGCCGCCGTTGAAGCGGCGGGTCAGCTCCATACGCTCGGCAGCCGGCGTTTCACCGTCCAGATACAAGGTGCTCATGCGCTCTTCCCGCAGGCGCTTTTCAATGAGGCGCAGCATGCTGGTAAACTGGGAAAAGAGCAATATGCGCTTTTTGCCCTCCAGCGCGGCAGGCAGGATATCCATCAGCATTTCCAGTTTGCCCGCTGCGCCCTGGTAATCCGGCAGGCACAGCATGGGATGGCAGCAGATCTGCCGCAGTTCGGTAATGGCGGAGAGCACCTCCGCGCGTCCGCGGCCCAGGCCCTTTTCCCGCAGAATCTCGCCCACGCGCTCCCGCTTTTGCATCAGCGCCGCATCGTACACCCGCTTCTGGTCGGGCGCCATTTCGCTCATCATCACCGTTTCCAGCTTTTCGGGCAGCTCGCCCAGCACGTCCTTCTTGAGACGGCGCATCAGGAAGGGACGGATGCGGCGGCGCAGATCATCCTCATTGCGTCCGTCGCCCCAGCGGCGCAGGAACTCGTTGTACCGGGGCAGATACCCGGGCAAAACAAAATCAAACAGCGACCACAATTCGCCTGCATGGTTTTCCATGGGCGTGCCGGTCAGGGCGATGCGGGTCATGGCGGTAAGCTGCTTGACCGCATGGGCGCCCACGCTCTGGGCATTTTTCACCTGCTGCGCTTCATCCAGAATGGCAAAGCGGAAGGGGATCTCCTGCATCAGTTGGATATCCCTGCGGATGAGGGGATAGCTGGTGATGACCACGTCCGGGCCGTCCTTTTCCATAATGCTTTCGATCTGCTCTGCGCGCACGCCCTGACCGCCGGTGATGAGCAGTACCTTCAGCTCCGGCGCAAAGCGATTGAGCTCGCTGAGCCAGTTATAGGTCAGCGTTGTGGGCGATACGATGAGGGACGGCTGCTTCTTTTCCGCCGTGCGGGCGTAGTGCAAAAGCACGGAAATGGTCTGCACCGTTTTGCCCAGACCCATTTCGTCCGCCAGGATGCCGCCCAGATGCATTTCGTGCAGGGCGCACATCCACTCAAAGCCGCGCACCTGATAGGGGCGCAGGATGGACAGGGGGCATTCGGGCGCTTCAAAGCGCATGGCGGAGGCCTTCTGCGTTTCCTCATCCAGTTCCACAGGCAGCGCTTTTTCGGCCAGGAGCGCGGCAAAATAGGCGGCGCGGCAGGCGCCCAGATCCCCTTCCTTGCCCGTCAGCTCCACCGCCTCCACCACGGCGTCCGCCATTTCCTGCCACTGGGCGGCGTCGCTCAAATCGATAAACTGGCCGTCCTTGTAGCGGAAGTAGCGGCGGCGCTTGCGCAGCGCCTCCATGAGAGGGATCAGCTCTTCAACGGGCGTATCGCCGTCCAGCATTTCCAGCTTCATTTCGCCGCCGCGCATGGTGATGCTGCCGCGCAGCTGCGGCCTGCGGGGCGCCATTTTGCGGAATTCGCGGCTGAAAAACACCTCGGAAAGCTGGGTCAGGCGGGACGCGCCCTCGGTGATAAAATCAAAAATCTTATCCTGCCCGCGCAGGTACACCTGCCCGCGCTGCACATGGAAGCCGCTGCGGGCCAGTTCGTCCAATACCAGCCTTTCGCCCTCCACGTCGCGCAGGATGAGCATCTTTTTTTCGTCCGTTTCCGGCTGGAAGGGGTCGATCTCCATATCCCCGTACACAAACAGCGCCCGGGCGGTCACATGATCGCCCTCCTTGTCCAGATATACGCGGGAGGTAAGGGGCAGGCGGATGAGCATTTTGTCCAGCTCGGGCGACAGCGTCACGTCCCCCGCCTGCAAAAGGAAGGGCATCAGTTCGCTGAGCACCTTCGGGGTATCGTGATGGGGGAAGGTAAAGCGGGCCTCCCCGCCCCTGCTGAAGCGCAGGAGGGTGGACAGAAGCTTTCGCTTGTGCTCAGGCACAAACAGAAGGCTGCCCTCGGTGCGCACGTAGGCATAATCCGGCGTAACGGGGCGCAGATTTCTTGGCACCTCGGCGGTGACGGTCAATTCCCTGAGCGTCCCCACCAGCAGGAAGTGGAAATCGATATCCATTTCGCCCACGCCCTCGTGGTGGGTGACCGTATCGCCCTCGTGCAGTTCAAAGGGGATATCCCGCAGGATGTGCAGCACACGCGCCGCCGTCATGGGCGTGATGCGCATGATGCGCCCGTCCGTGCCGGTGAGGGCGCTGACGTTGGCCGCCTCGCAGTATTCGGTGAGGATATCCAGCAATTGATCCTGCTTTTCCTCAAAGCGCATCCACTTGGGCTTGTATTCAAAGCCCTTGCCAAAGGGCAGATCGGTGCCGTCCCTGCGGCACTGGAGAAATTTGGGCACGCTGCGCACCACGTACAGGCGGTCTTCACCCACGCGCAGCGCAATGCGGATGCCGTCCTGACACAAAAACAGCACGGGCACCAGCTTCACGCCGTCGGATTCGGGCAGCATGCCGGCCACGGCGTCCATCAGCGCAGGGGCGCTCAAATAAGCGCGATAGCTTTCCATTTCCTGCATCGCGCCGGATTCCATGGCGGTGAGAATGGCCGCAACGCCGTGACGGCAGTGCTTCTGCCCGCAATCGCACTGGGCGCCGTCGGACGTGACCTTCACCTGATGACGGCTGTCGCCCACCACCAGATAGGTGCACTCCTCCCTGTGACGGCGCACTTCCCGTGCCAGCATACGGCGCATCAGCGTCTGTCCGGCAAAAAATTCTTTTTCACCTGCCAGGCTGCGCAGCAATTCCACATTGTACATGCATGTCCCTCCAGAAAACCCCGGTTTTGATGCGTGCCGGGAATCAACGCGCCAAAAATGGCGCACCAAGTATAGATACGCCATTGCCGCCTGTTTTCCTGCAAGAAAACAAAAGATTTATGTTTATTTCATCAAACTTTCCACATGGGAAAACGGATCTCGTGCACGCCGGGAGCATCCGGCAGACAAACGGCGCTTCCCTCCTGCCGCCTGCCGTCCACAAGCACGTCCGTGCGCCGGGAATCCGCCGTCAGGCGATACAGCCTGTCGCCCTCCGTAATTTCCAGCGTCATCTCCTTTTCATCCATGCCGCGGACGGGAGAAAGGGTTACCTGCTCTCCCTGCCGGTCATAGCCCAGCACATGACGGATGAGCACGTGCAAAAGGAAGCCCGCGCCCGGGCAAAGCAGCACAGCGCACCTCTCCGCCAATGCATGCATCACGCTGCGCAGCAGCATCAAGGCACGTTTGCCCTCCTCCATGCGGCACAGCGCCAGAATAAGGAGGGCATAGCTTCTCACATGCGTCCGTACATCCAGCAGCAGCATTTCCCCTTCCTCATCGTACGCCATGCAGTAAGCCCGGTACACCGCCTGTCTGCCGTGGCGCACCGAAACGCCCGCAAGACAGGCAAGCGATTGCACCTGCACAGTTCTTTCGCCGCCGCTTCCGTACAGATCGCCCTGCCGCTGTTTTTCTGCCGCAGACAGGATGCCTTTGATCGCTTCCTGCGCATGCGCTGCCTCATCGCCCTCCAGATACGGCAAAAGCGCACGCAGCGCCAATGCCTTATGCAGGCTGCGCGCAAGGCTTTCGTCCCGCTGCATGAGCAGCGTCAGACACTGCCCCACGGCGTTTGGATCGGGCAGTTTTGCACACCTGTGTGCATGAAGCGAAAGCAGCCCCGCCATCACACAGGCAAGGGAATGATCTGCACGCCGGCATTGCGCATATTGTCCCAGGATCCTTTCCGCCGCCTCGGGCGCCCAATCGCACAGGGCGTAGGCATCCAGGCATGCGTCCGCATCCAGGGACAGCATCTCCTTTTCCATGCCCCGAAGGAAAAAGGGAATGTACCGGGAGCACATATGATCCACGCACATATCCATGGTGTACACCGTAAGCATGCTGCCCGCCTGCTGCCAGAAACGGCGCACATCCCGAAGGGCATCCCTCCCTTTGGGCAGCACCGCAAAGGGAGGCAATTGCTTTCCCGCCGCACCCAGCACAAAGGTCAGGTGCAATTTGCCGTGGGCGCTCAGTTCCACGGGACACAGCCCCCTGACCCGGGGCGCGGCAAGCTGCCATCGCACCTGCGGCTGATCGCAATGGACAAAGGCGATGCAGGATGCCTTATCCCTCCGGGCGATCACCGCGCCGCCCGTTTCCCGAACGTCCACTTCCCCCTCCCCGTCCCCCAGGGAAAAGCGCACATGCCATTCCAGCGTGCCGCAAAGGGGCTGATCCCCCGCCCGCAATTGCACCGTGCGCAGGGAAAGGGGCAGCGTGGGATGCACAAAGGCATGCACGGTGATTTCGCCCTCTCCGATCCGGGAGGGATAGGCGATCTCGCCGGGGGAAAGGATGGCGTCGCCCGCCGTCAGGCGATAGGCTGTGCCGTCTGATTGGAAAAGCAGCTCCTCCTCCGCGCCGCCTGTGATGCATTCGTCCCCAACCCTGCTTTTGCCGATGCCGCAAGGCGACGCACAGGTGGCAAGCGAATCGCCGCAAAGCATGTATCTTCCCCGCACCTGCTGTCCGCGGGCCATGCAATAGCTTCCCTCCTCATCAAAGCCCGGCGCAAGGAACGCATCCGGAAGCATCACGGGCGTATCATCCGCATCCGCGGGGAGATGCGGCGGCAGAGCGTCCAATTGGGCAAGCAGCGTTTGCCCGCCCCGCAGCACAAGGCATCTGCCCGAAAGGAGCTTTTCCCTCTCCCGCGCAGGCAGGCAGCGCACGGAAAGATCCTCTCCCGCGCCCAGCGCATGCAGCATGTGCTCGATCTCCTCCTTCAGCCGGTGATCCCCGGGCGGCAGGACGATAACGGTCTGCACGTCCGTCTGCACGCTTTTTGTCCATCTCAAAAAGCGGACAAGATGCCGGATCAGCACCCGGTCATATTCTCCGTCCATCACCGCGGCGATCAGCACCCGATCCCCCTCGTTTCCCTGCGGACGGGGCTGATACCCATAAAACGCCGCCCCAAGCAGCCTGCCCAGCAGCATCTGCCGGAAAACGTCCATGTGAAGCGCCTGCATTTTCAGATGGGCGCACCTGCGGGAAAGGGCAAGGGCATGCCGCACCTTTTCCACGCTGTCAAGGGTCTTGAACGTTTCCTGCAGGGAATAATCCTCCTCCATGCAAAGCACAAAGGCACACGCAGCCTTCCCCCCGGCAGGCAGCGGGATGCACAGACGCACGGCCAGACAATCCTGCGCCGCACCCTGCTGCTTTATCCCATCCTCTCCCCAGACAAAATCCGGCCGCATTTCCCCGCCCGCGCCGAAAAAGGCTGCCCGGCTTGTGCACTTATGCAGCCTGGATGCGTTGCCAAGGGCCATCAGCGCCAGGCACGTTTTCTCATCGCCACAGAGCGCAAGCACCCGCTCATCGGGATCCGTTCTGCGGGAAAATAGCCCATCGCACACGGGGAAATACACCGTCACCTCCGCATCCAGCGCCTCATGGGAAAGATTCCGCACGTCCGTCAGAAGCACCACCGCGCCGGTGGCAGGATCCATGCCCCGCGTTTCCTGCACGCGGACGCCGCAGGCTTCCTCCGTGTAAGCAACGCCGCCCGCATGAAAGACGCAAGTCCCCCTGGCGGGCTGAAGGAAACGCCGGCTTTCCCCTGCACGCACATAGACCCGCAGCCCCTCCTGCACATCCGCAGCGCCCGTAAAGGGGTTCCAGGCCGTTTCTCCTGTCCTCATCACGCCGCTGCCCCGGGCGTTTACCACCATGCTGCGCCCGTGAAAGCCCAGCGCCCAGGCGTCGGCGCAGGAAAAAGCGTCCCACGTTTTGTCAAAGGTCTCCGCGCTTTTTTCCCTGACCGGGCGCAGGTAGGGCCGCATGGGCAGAGGGCGCACGGCGCTGCGGCAAAGAAGGGACAATTTGCTTTCCGCCCGGGCAAAACGCAAAAGGTACCGCGGCAGCACGTCCTTTTTCAGCGCATTGCAAACAGCCCCCAGCACCATGCCCTGGTGGGAGGCGTAATAAACGCGGGCGATGCGGGGCGAGATTTCCATCCGTCCGGGAGCATAATCCGCGCCGTCATACAGGCCCATTTCGCCCATAAAGCCCAGGCGGATCATTCTTTTCAGATTATGGAGGGCGGCCTTTGGCGCGGCGTTCAAAGCCAGCAGCGCGGCATAGGGCGCGATCACATGACGGGGGCTCCGTCCGTCCCGGGAAAGATACGGAACGCCGCATTTTATCTCCCGGTAATGCAAATGGGCGTCCATATCCCCGCAGGCGCTCTCGTCCAGCCCCCAGGGACGGGATTCCACATAGCTGATCTGCGCGTGCACGGCGCTCCGCCCGCTCTGCCGCAGCAGCGTGCCGGGAAGCAGGGGCAGCAGGAGAGCGGGCAGCGCGTACTCCTGCATGCCGCCGTACTCAGAGCGCAGCGCCGCGCCGCCGCCCGCCCGCACCATGTCCCCGGAAAGCTCGTCAAAAAAGGCTTCCGTATCCACGCCCTTCAGGGCGGCCGCAAAGCCCAGCAGCACCCTGTGCCCTCCGTGGGCAAGCTGTCCCACGCCCTCGCCATCCTTGTTCAGCATTTCATAAAAGCCGCCGTTTTTCTCATCCGCAAGCAGCGGGAGCTGCATCCTGTCCGCAAGGGCGGAAAGCCTTCCGGGCGCCGTGCGGTGGAAGGGCTGCATTTCCCTGATATGCTGCCTTGCCGCCTGCGCCGCGATGAGCAGGCCAAGGTGCAGCATGCCGCACGCCCCGGCGGGGATCAAAGGCTCCTGCGGCTGCAGGGTGTCAAGGGCGTATTCCGCATAGGGAAGCCCGTGGTACATGGGCATTTTTTCCACGGAATCCAGCAGAGCGTTCAGGCGTCTGCCCATATCCTGTCCGTCGATCACGCCCATTTCCCTTGCCGATACGACGGCGACAAGGTACCAGCCAAGATCGCCGGGGGTTACATAGGACGCAGGCTGCAGCCCCTGCTGCTCCTGCACAAAACGGGGCGGCAGGAAATGGGTCTTTTCGGTGACGGAGGCGTCAAAAAAATGCCAGGTGCGCCGGAACAATTGCCGCAGCAGCCGCTCATCGGACGAAGAAAAAGCCCGTTTGGCCGCCTGCGGCATGGCAAGATAAACGCCCCACAGAGGCGAAAGCACCCAAAGGATGCCTGCCGCCGCAAGGGGCAGAAAGCCCTGCGGCGCAAGCGCCAGCGCCGCCGTGCACGCGCCAAGGCCCACCGAGCAAAACAGCGCATCGGACGGCTGGGCAAACAGCCCTTCGCGGCGTTCCTTTGGTTTACGTCCCAGCAAACCGTCCAGCGCGCCGAGGAGGGCGTACAGCCCCTCTCCCGGCATCAATAGCAGATGCATGGCGCCCCGAATATCCATCATCAAAAGCAGCAGCGCGCACAGCCAGGGCGTACTGCCTGCCGCCCCAAAGAGCAAAAGCCCTGTCCCCGCAAGCGGCCAGAGCGAAAGGAGGCACTTACCCCCTGCACAGAGCAGCGATATCCCCTTGCGCTTTGGCTCTTTCAGCCGCGCAGCAGCATCCAAATAACGCTGCGCCGCAGCATGACGCACCGCAGCGTAATGATCCATGAGATCCTGAGGGCCGTCCGCAAAAAAGGCAATATCCTCCGCATGCAGCACCTGCCCCTGCCCGGCAAGAAACAGACGGGGATCCACAATGCCAAAGCATCCGCCTGCGTATTGCCCGTCAAAGGGCAGAAGGGACGCGCCCTTTAGCTGCGTCAAAGACCTGCCCCGCACAAGCCCCGGGACGATCCGCTGCGTCCTTCCCCTGTGCAGGGGATGCTCCATGGCGCACACCAATTTGCGCACCGCGCTTTGCGTAAGACGCATGTTTTCGTCCATCAACACCACATGGGTGTATCGCCCGGAAAAATCCGACGGAGCAAAATTGGCGCTGCGCACATCCTCTGCGTCCCCCTCCCCGCTAACCATTTCGCACAAAAGCCGCACCGCGCCCTCTCTTTCCATCCACGGGGCGTACAGGCGCTTTTTTTCCTGCCACACCCGGCGGCGCAACAGCACATGATAGCGCTCTCCCTCACCGGCAGTGTTCATCAGCCCAAAGGCCTCCTGCACAGCCAGCCAGATCTCATCATCCCCGGATATTTCCCTGTCCGGGGCGGGCGGCAGATCCAGCAGGAGCAGCAGCTCGATGCGCCTGTCCGTCAGCTCCTTGCCAAGCACCCACATTTTCCGCGCCAGTCTCAGCGCATGCCTCCTGCCCCGCGCTGCGGCGGGCAGCACTGCCAGCACCCGGCTATCCTCCGGCATGTCTTTCATGCGCACCGCAAAAGAAGGCAGCAGCACATGGCGCAGCAGCCGGGGCAATGCGTTATCAAGCGTCGCAAACAGCACCATAGCGGCGCAGACGCTTTGCAAAAGCGGCACGCGGAGCAAAAGAAGCAGCCCAAAGAACGCCCCGGGCAGCAGCGCCCCAAGCGTATGGGAAAGCGTCCTTACGGGGATCTCGCTCCGCCTGATGTGCAAAAGCGCCGCCGTTTCCCCGATCTTTTCCGTCAGATAGTACCCGGCGTCCCCCATTTCGCCCCCCTTTCCCTGTGCCAGCTGCACGGCGGCGCGGGCGACCTCCCATTCCTGCACGTCCCATTCCCTGCCAAGGCGGGCGGCAAGGGCGGCATAATGCCAGCGGCTTTCCCTGTCCATATCCGCAAATTGCGTCTGCTTTTGAAATGCGGCAAACACGGGCAGCACCTGCATGGCAATCGCATCCGTATCCAGCTTCTGCAATTGCCTGAGCGCATCCAGCGTCCCTTCCATGCGCTGCAAAAGCAAAATTTCGTTTTCCTCCTGCTGACGGGAAAGCTCATCGCCCCGCAAGCCCAATGCCTCCAGCGCTTTTCCGGTGCTATGGAGCACCTTTCCGTCCTCATGCTCCCTGGCGATGCGCCACAGATGCACAAGCACGCCCTTCCCATCCGGCACAGCCGCCCTTTTGCCCTTTTGCATTTTGCCATAGATGCGCATGGCCCGGGCAGCGTCGCAGGCGTCCTGCGCACATTTTGCCGCCGTATCCGCCGCCTTTTCCGTAAGCGCCAGGCGCAGCGCCCTGGGGAGCCACTCCATCTCCCCAAGCGTCCAGGGGGCGATCATCGCATGCTTTTTCAGCACCCTTGCGATTCGCTCCCCGTCCCCCGGGCATCCCTCCTCCCACACGCACTCCCGGGCGCATTCCAATATGCGCGCGTCCCTTTCGCCCCTTGGCAGGCGGGCGGAAAAGGGCAGCCTTGTGCCAAAGCGCAGACACTGATCCCGCAATTCCTGCATGCGCCAAAGCGTCAGCCGCGCCGCAGCGTTCAGCGCCTCTGCGGGAAGCCGGTGCAGTCTTTTTTCCGTTTTGAAAAGCGCCCATCGCACCCTTCTGCCGGACGCAAAAAATGTAAGTTCACCCTGTTTCAAGCCTTCATGCCTCCTTTGCGATGGCATTATTCTGCCGTGCAGCCGCCGTTTGTATCCACTATTCCCAAAAAGGGCATGGTTTTTTCAGCAGAAAAGTGCTATAATGCAAATAACACAAATGTATTTTCATACGCCATCCGGACAGGAGGGACATATTATGTTGTATTCTGCGCCCGATCATACCCAGCGCGAAAACTTTCATCAGGGCAGGGACGACCTGGCCTACCGCTACCTGGGTGCGCACCATGTGCTCCATAACGGCGAAAAGCACTGGCACTTTGCCGTCTGGGCGCCCAATGCCAGGGCGGTTTATCTGACGGGTGAATTCTGCGAGTGGAAGCAATATGACTATCCCATGGAAAAGCAGTACGACGGCATCTGGGAATTGCGTCTGCCCGCCCGCCTGTTTACCCCTGAAAGCAACCCGCAAAAATACAATTACGAAAATGCAGCCGAAAAGCTGACCTCCTATAAATACGTCATCGTGGGCGCGGACGGGCAAACCCATCTGCGCTGCGACCCCTACGGCACAAGGAGCGAACTGCGCCCCAACACCGCAAGCAAATTGTGCGACCTTGATTCCTACGTATGGCACGACAAAAAATGGATGGACAAGCGCCGCGAAAAGCAGATGCTGCGGGAGCCTGTGAACATTTACGAAATGCACCTGGGCACCTGGAAGCGGGGGGAAAACGGCAGGATTCTCACCTACGAGGAGATCGGCGAGCTGCTGGTCCCCTACATCCGGGACATGGGCTACACCCATGTGGAATTCCTCCCCGTCATGGAGCATCCCTTTGACGGCAGCTGGGGCTATCAGGTGATGGGCTATTACGCCCCCACCGCCCGCTACGGCGATCCCTTGGGCCTGATGAAACTGATCGATAAGCTGCACCAGAACAATATCGGCGTGATATTGGACTGGGTGCCGGCCCACTTCCCCAAGGATGAGGCGGGGCTCAGGTACTTTGACGGCGCGCCCTGCTACGAGCATGCCGACCCCCGCCGCGCCGAAATGCCCCAGTGGGGCACCCACCTGTTTGACTACGGCCGGGGCGAGGTGCGCTCCTTCCTGCTGTCCAACGCCTGCTTCTGGCTGGAATACTACCATGCCGACGGCCTGCGCTGCGACGCGGTCAGCTGCATGCTGTACCATGATTTTTGCAAGGAGGACGGCCAGTGGCTGCCCAACGAGCGGGGCGATCATGACAATCTGGACGCCATCGCCTTCTTAAAGCACCTGAACACCACGGTGTACGGCCGCTTCCCCGGCGTGATGATGATCGCCGAAGAGGCCACCGCCTTCCCCAAGATCACCGCCCCTGTGGATGCCGGCGGTCTGGGCTTTGGCTTCAAGTGGAACATGGGCTGGATGAACGATATCCTGGCCTATATCAAAAAAGACCCCATCCACCGCAAGTACCATCACGATAAGATCACCTTCTCCCTGTGGTACGCCTTCAACGAAAATTTCGTGCTGCCCTTCTCCCACGATGAGGTGGTGCACGGCAAGCACAGCATGCTGGACAAACAGCAGGGCGATATCTGGCAAAAGTTTGCGGCGCTGCGCGGCCTGTACGGCTATATGATGGCTCACCCGGGCAAAAAGCTGCTCTTCATGGGCGGAGAGTTCGGCCACTTCATCGAGTGGAAGTACGACGATCAGCTGGACTGGTTCCTCCTGCTCTATGACAAGCACCCGGAAATGCAAAAGTACGTGCGGGAGCTGAACAAGCTGTATAAATCCACCCCCGCCATGTATCTCAGGGACGACAGCTGGGACGGCTTTGAATGGCTCAGCGTGGACGACGCCGAGCGCAGCTGCGTCAGCTTCATGCGCAAGGCAGGTCGGCACACGCCCATCGTGTGCGCCGTCAACTTTACCCCCGTGCCCTATCACGATTTCAAGATCGGCCTGCCCTATGACTGCGAGCTGACCGAGGTGCTCTGCAGCGACAAAGCGGAATTTGCCGGCAGCAATCTGTACAACGGCCTGCCCATCCGCGCCAAAGAAGAGCCGGCCAACAACCACCCCTACAGCGCCTCCATTTTGCTGCCGCCCTACGGCTGTGTGTACTTCAAGGTCAAAAAAATTCCAAAAAAACAATCAAAAGCCAAAAAATAAGCAGGATTTGCGCCTGCCCGTAGCAAAATATTGTAGGAACGGCCACAAGTCTGTTCCTTCTCAATAGGTCAAACCAACACCATTCCACATAGAAAGGGGTTCTTTCTCATGCTTCGCAAAAAACGCTGCGTAGCCATGCTCCTGGCCGGCGGTCAGGGCACCCGCCTCGGCATCCTCACCAGCAACATGGCCAAGCCCGCCGTTCCCTACGGCGGCAAGTACCGCATCATCGACTTCCCCCTGAGCAACTGCTCCAACAGCGGCATTGATACCGTGGGCGTGCTGACCCAGTTCCGTCCTCTGGAACTGAACGCCTATATCGCTTCCGGCGCGCCCTGGGATCTGGACGTGAGCTTCGGCGGCGTGTACGTGCTGCCCCCCTACCAGACCGGCAAGACCGGCGAATGGTATTCCGGCACCGCCAACGCCATCTACCAGAACCTGGCCTTCATCGCCCAGTATGATCCCGATTATGTGCTCATCCTCTCCGGCGACCATATCTACAAGATGGATTATGCCGCCATGGTGCAGCACCACGAAGATACCAACGCCGACGTGACCATCGCCGTGCGTCAGGTTCCGTGGGAAGAAGCCAGCCGCTTTGGCATCATGAACACCGATGCGGAAGGCAATATTGTGGAGTTTGAGGAAAAGCCCAAGAATCCCAAGTCCAACAACGCCTCCATGGGCGTGTATGTGTTCACCTGGGAAAAGCTGCGCAAGTACCTGATCGAGGACGAAGCAAACCCCGAATCCTCCAACGACTTTGGCAAGAACATTATCCCCACCATGCTTGCTGACGGTCAGCACATGGTGGCCTACTCCTTCAACGATTACTGGAAGGACGTGGGCACCATCGAAAGCCTGTGGGAAGCCAATATGGATCTGCTGGCCGAAAAGCCCGAAATTGACCTGCATGACAAGAACAACCGCATCTATGCCCGCAACATGGGCATGATCCCCCAGTACATCGCGCCCGACGCCAAGGTGGACAACTGCCTGATCACCGAAGGCTGCGAAGTGTACGGCGATGCGACCCATTCCATTCTGTCCTCCGGCTCCGTGGTGGAAAAGGGCGCCAAGGTCATCGACAGCGTCATCTTCCCCGGCGCCCGCATCAAGTCCGGCGCTGTGGTGCGCCGCGCCATCGTGGCTGAAAACGCCGTGATCTGCGGCGGCGCTGCGGTTGGCGAGGATACCGGCGATATTGCCGTGGTTGGCAACGGCGTGACCGTGCCCGAAGGCACCGTGATCAAGGCCGGCGAGCAGTTTGCCTGATAGAGGAGGAAAATAACCATGAGAAAAGACGTAATGGGTCTTATTTATACCGGCGAACGTGACCAGCAGCTCCGCGAACTGACCCAGGAGCGCGCCGTGGCCGCCGTGCCGCTTTGCGGCCGTTACCGCATGATCGACTTCCCGCTGAGCGCCATGACGGGCAGCGGCATCCGCAACATCGGCGTGATCACCCAGCGCAACTACCAGAGCCTGATGGATCACCTGGGCTCGGGCAAGGAATGGGACCTGCACAGCAAGCGCAGCGGTCTCCATATTCTGCCCCCCTTCATGACCAGCGACAACATCGGCATGTATTCCGGCTTCCTGGATGCCCTGCGCAGCAACACCGATTTCCTCAAGCGCAGCAAGGAAAAGTACATCGTGGTGACCGATACCCACATGCTCTTCTCCGCCCGCTTTGACGAAATGGTGGACGCCCATGTGAAGTCCGGCGCGGATATCACCCTGCTCTACACCGCGGACGCTACCCTCCGCGCCCAGGGCCCCGGCCGCTTCATCCAGGTGGAAGAGGATCTTACCGTTTCCGCCATCGAAGTGGATCCCACCCTGCCCCGCCTGCCCCATCAGTACCTGGAATCCTTCTGCATCGAGCGCGAAAAGCTGATCGACCTGGTGGATTCCTCCGTGTCCCGCGGCCAGTATCATTTGACCCGCGACCTGCTCATGAGCGGCATCAATAACAAGACCCTGAAGGTGAACGCCTACGAATATCAGGGCAAGGTATGGCATCTGGACAGCGTGCAGGCTTACTTCAACTGCAGCATGGATCTGCTCGATCCCCAGAAGCGCGCCTCCCTCTTCCCCCAGGATCGCCCCGTGTGGACCAAGGTGCGCGATGAAATGCCCTCCCGCTACACCCCCGACGCCAAGGTGGAAAACAGCCTGATCGCCGACGGCTGCATCATCGAGGGCACGGTGGAAAACTGCATCCTGTTCCGCGGCGTGCACATCGCCAAGGGCGCTGTGGTGCGCGACTGCATCATCATGCAGGACGGCAAGGTGCACGAAGGCGCCGAGCTGCAGAACTGCATCCTGGATAAGCAGACCACCATCCGCGAGCATACCCGCCTGATCGGCCCCCGCACCTATCCCATCGTGATTGCCAAGAACCAGACCGTGTAACACATCATCAAGGGGCCCTGAAGCCGTTTGGGGCCCCATTCTTTTCTGAGGTGAATGGATTATGAAAATTTTGTTTGCCGCCTCCGAATGCGTGCCGTTTATCAAAACGGGCGGTTTGGCGGACGTGGCCGGCGCGCTTTCCACCGTGCTGGCGCAGATGGGCCATGACGTGCGCGTGATGCTGCCCATGTATACCCAGATCAAGGAGCAGTACGTAAAGGACGCCCGCCATGTGCTGGATTTTGAAGTGGACCTGGGCTGGCGCAAGCAGTACTGCGGCATCGAGGAAGTAAAGCTGAACGGCGTTACCTTCTACCTGCTGGACAACAAGTACTACTTTGGCCGTGATTATGTGTACGGCATGGGCGGCGATGAGTACGAGCGCTTTGGCTTCTTCTCCCGCGCCATCCTCAACGCCCTGCCCCTGTTGGACTTCCAGCCCGATATTCTCCACTGCAACGACTGGCAGACCGGTATGGTGCCTGCGCTGCTGAAGATCCAGTATCAGCACCTGCCCTTCTTTGCCCCCATCAAGACCATCTTCACCATCCACAACCTGCAGTACCAGGGCGTGTTCCCCATCCCCCAGGTGCAGGATATCCTGAACCTGGGCGACAGCCTGTTTACCAACGATAAGCTGGAATGCTACGGCTGCGCCAACTACCTGAAGGCCGGTTTGGTCTATGCCGATGAACTGACCACCGTTTCTCCCAGCTATGCGGAGGAGATCCAGACCGCCTATTACGGCGAGCATATGGACGGCCTGCTGCGCGCCCGCCGCGAGCATCTCTCCGGCGTGCTCAACGGCATCGATATTGACGAGTACAATCCCGCCGCCGATCAGTTCATCCCCGCCCACTTCACCGCCGACAATATGGCCGGCAAGGCGGAGTGCAAGCGCCTTTTGCAGGAAGAGCTGGGTCTGGATATCGACCCCAACAAGCCCCTGATCGGCATGATCGGCAGGCTTAGCAACCAGAAGGGTCTGGACCTGGTGGACCACATCATCACCGATATGATGGCGGAGGACGTGCAGCTCATCGTGCTGGGCATGGGCGAACCCAAGTACGTCAACCTGTTCAGTTGGGCCGAACAGCGCTACCCCGGCTCCGTGGCCGCCCGCTTCCAGCTGGATCTGGAGCTGGCGCACCGCATCTATGCCGGCGCGGACATGTTCCTCATGCCCAGCCAGTTTGAGCCCTGCGGCCTTGCCCAGATGATGGCGCTGCGCTACGGCACCATTCCCATCGTGCGCGAGACCGGCGGCCTGCGCGATACCGTGCTCTCCTACAACGAGTTCAACGGCGCGGGCAACGGCTTCAGCTTCTTTAACTACAACGCCCACGATATGCTCTTTACCATCCGCCGCGCGGTGAACTACTACCGCACCAACAAGCCCGTCTGGGAAATGCTGATGAAGCGCGGCATGGAGGGCGATTACAGCTGGACCCACAGCGCTCAGGTGTACGTAGCCCTGTACGAGAGCATTCTGCCCAAGGTTCCCGCTCCCGAAGCCCCCGCCGAGGAAGCCCCCAAGGCCGAAGAAAAGCCCAAGGCCAAAAAGGCGCCCGCTAAAAAGGCTGCGCCGAAAAAGACCGTGAAGGCGGAGGACGCCCCCGCGGAAGAAAAGCCCAAGGCGAAGAAAGCCCCCGCCAAGAAGGCTCCTGCCAAAAAGGCAGCCGCCAAGAAAGCGGAAGACGCCCCCAAGGCTGAATAACAAAAAGGATCCATGCCTCCCGCGCAGCAGCGGGAGGCGTTTTTTTACGCATCAAAAAAGCAGTGAAGGCAACACCTTTTCTGCCTTCACCGCTGTCAGTCACGTTCCGGATGAATCCTGTTTTCTGTTTTTTTCGATCCGAACCGCGGAAACGACCGCATACACCACCGCAGCCACCATGAGCACGCTGCTCAGCGGATACAGCCGCTCCCATCCGGTCAGAAGCGCCGTACCCGTCAACAGCAAGGACACAGACAGGCACAAAAACACCCAAGCGCTCTGCCGGTAATAGGGCTTCTTATCCATCTTTACCCGTTCTTCGGGAGAAGCATAAATGTACGCGTTGTTCAGCAAAAACCCCTTCTCCCGGAAGGAAAAAACAGAAATGACCAGAAGACCTGCCGCGATGAAAAGCAGCACCGCCGCCACGATCACATCTTCCATGCGCTCCCTCCTTTTGCTGCATTGCTGCTCTCAGCATACCACACGCTGCGCATACAGTAAAGCCCCGGCATTCTCACATCCGGGGCTTTGTCCTTTTTCAAGTTTTCCGTTACTTGGCAAACTGAGCGTCGTACATTTCGCGGTAGAAGCCGCCTTTTTTCATCAGTTCCCTGTGGGTGCCGCGCTCCACCACGTCGCCGTCCTTCACGACCAGAATCAAATCGGCATGCTGGATGGTGCTGAGGCGATGCGCCACCACAAAGCAGGTCTTATCCTTCATCAGGCGGCGCATGGCCTGCTGGATGTGCACCTCGGTGCGGGTATCCACGTTGGAGGTGGCTTCGTCCAATATCAGCATGCGGGCGTCCACCAGCATGGCGCGGGCGATGGTGAGCAATTGCTTCTGACCCTTGGAAATATTGGTGCCGTCGTCGGTGAGCACAGTATCGTAGCCATCCGGCAGGCTCATGATGTAATTGTGGATGCGGGCAGCCCTGGCAGCCTCCTCCACCTCCTCCCGGGTAGCCCCGGGACGGGCATAGGCGATGTTTTCGTAAATGGTGCCCGAGAACAGCCAGGTATCCTGCAGCACCATGGAATACGCCCGGCGCAGGCTCTGCCGGGTGATATCGTCCACATTTTTGCCGTCCACCGTCATGCGGCCGGAATCGATATCGTAAAAGCGCATGAGCAGGTTGATCAGCGTGGTCTTGCCCGCGCCCGTGGGGCCGACGATGGCGATCATGGCGCCCTTTCTTGCTTCAAAGGACAGCTTCTTGAGAATGGGCTTGTTCTTTTCATAGCCGAAGGAAACGTCCTTCATTTCCACATAGCCTTCGGCATGTTCAATGGGCTGTGCGCCCTCCAGATCCCTGGGCTCCAGCGGCTCGTCCAGCAGCGCAAACACGCGGTCGGCCGCAGCCAGGGCGCTCTGCAGATCGCCGTAGATGTTGGCGATCTCGTTGATGGGGCCGGAGAACTTGCGGCTGTACTGCACAAAGGCGCTGATATCGCCAAGGCTCAAGCCGCCCGCCATGTACTGCAGCGCGCCGAACACGCTGATGAGCGCGATGGACAAATTGTTGATGAAGTTCACCGAGGGGCCCATCATGGAGGAATAATATTCACTCTTGTAATAGGCGTCCACCACGTCGTTGTTGACGGTATCCAGCTTGGAAAGGGTGTTTTCCTCCTGATGGTAGGCCTTCAGCGTCTTCATGCCGGTGATCATTTCTTCGGAGAAGTCGTTGAGCTCGCCCATCTTGCGGCTGCGCTTCTTAAACAGGGGCTGGGTGTGCTTGGTAATGAAAGCGGTCAGGCACACGCTCAGCGGGATGGTGAAGAGGAAAATGAGCACCAGCGAGGGCGCGATGGACAGCATCATGATGAGCGATCCCGTCAGGGTGATGATGCTGGTCAGGATACTGATCACGTCGCTGGAAAGGGAGGTGTTGATGGTATCCGTATCGTAGAAAATGCGGCTGATGATGTCGCCGATGGGATGGGTATCCACGTACTTGACGGGCATGTCCGAAATGCGTTCAAACATGTCGCGGCGCATCTTCAGCGTGATGCGGCGGGAGATGTGCACCATCAGGATGGCCAGGAGGTAGCTCATCACCGAGGAGCCCAGATAGAACAGGAGCATGAGCAAGGCGTAATGCGAAACGCCCTTGAAATCCACGCCGCCCTCTGCCGTGATGCAGTCGATGGCAGCGCCGGAAAGCGCCGGGCCGATCATGGCAAACACGTTGCTCAGCACCGTCAAAACGAATGCCAGCAGCAGCAGCCACTTGAAATTGAGAATGTACCTGAACAGACGCAGGAATGCCTTTTTCTTGTCCGCCGGGCGGTCAAAATTGCTGTGACGGCCGCCGGGACCGCGTCGGTTACCCATTTGCATGCTCGTCACCTCCCAGCTGCAGTGCGGCGATCTCGCGGTAGAGCTCGCAGCTTTCCATCAGTTCTTCATGGGTGCCAAGACCCTTCATTTCGCCCTCGTCCAGCACCAGGATCACATCGCAGTGCATGATGGCGCTGATGCGCTGGGCGATCATGACGGTGGCGGTATTGCGGTATTCCTCGCGGAGCGCACGGCGCAGCGCCGCTTCCGTGCGGAAGTCCAGGGCGCTGCTGGCGTCGTCCAGAATGAGCAATTCGGGCGTGCCTGCCAGCGCACGGCTTACCAGCATGCGCTGCTGCTGACCGCCGGAGAAATTATGGCCGCGGGACACCACTTCGCTGTCCGCGCCGCCCTTTTCGGCGACGAACTGGGCAGCCTGTGCATCATGCAAAGCCTTGTCCACTTCCTCCATGCTGATCTCGCGGCCCAGCTTCACGTTTTCTTCAATGGTGCCGCGGAACAGGGCGTCGTTCTGGAACACCACGCCAAATTTGCGTCTGAGATCTCCAAGAGGGATCTGCCTTACGTCCACGCCGTCAATGCGGATGCTGCCCGCATCCACATCATACAGACGCATGAGCAGTTTTACCAGCGTGCTCTTGCCCGAGCCCGTGGGGCCCAGGATGCCCAGGTGCTCTCCCTTTCCCAGCTTGAAGGAAATGCCCTGCACGTCAGGCTGCTTTTTATTATAGGAGAAGGAAACGTTTTCAAACTCCACCTTGGGGGCGTTGGCGTCGGCAGGCAGCAGCACCTGTGCGTCCTGCTCGGTTTCGCCGTTCATGACCTCTTCAATGCGGCGGGCGGAGGCCAAAGCCTTGGAGTACATGGTGAGAATACGGGTGATGGTGAGCATGGCGTTGAGAATAATGGTGAAATAGGAAAGGAACGCCACAATGTTGCCGGGCTGGCTCAGGCCGTTATGCACGCGGCGGGCGCCCACATACACCACCAGCACCAGACCCATATTGAGCAAAAACTGCATGGTGGGCGAGTTGATACTCATGATGGAAGCAGCCCTTGTTTCGGAGGAGGCCACCTGCTCGTTCACATGGCGGAAACGGGCCTTTTCGTCCTCGGTTTTGCACAGCGCTTTGATGATGCGGGCGCCGGTCATGTTTTCGCGGACGATGCGCACCAGATTGTCCACGTGCTCCTGGAGCCTTGCATACAGCGGCACGCCCTTCTTGGAAATAAAGTACACGATGAGCACCATGAAGGGCATCATGGCGATCATGAGCAGGGACAGCGCGCTGTCCAGCGACAATGTGATCAAGATGCCGCCCAGCAGCAGAATGGGCGCGCGAATGCCGATGCGCTGCATCATGCCCACCACGCGGTATACATAAAAGGTGTCCGTGGTCATGCGGGAAATCAGGCTGGGTACGGTAAAACGGTCGATCTCCCGGGAGGTGAGCTGCATGATATGATCAAACAGATCATGCCGAAGCTGACGCACCGAATCACGGCTGACGGACGCGGCCACGCGGTTGGCCACCACATTGCCCGCCCAGGCCAGCAGGGCGCACAGCACCATCAGTCCGCCGTAGAGATACACTTTTCCCGCATCCTGCAAAGGGATAATATCGTCCAGAATGACAGCCAGAAGACTGGGGATGAACAGCTCCACCACGGTACCCAGGAATTTGCTGCTCATACCGCCTGCCATGCGCCATAAATAGGGTTTGATGTATTTCCAGATCAGCTGCAAAACATGTTCCTCCGTCTCCGCGTCCCTGACGCGCACAAAATATGCACAGAATGGAAGAATTGTACCACACAATTCCATCTTTTTCAATTGTTCGGTGCCTAAACTTTGTCCTCTTTTTGTACTTCCTGACAAAATGCGGAAGGGGACTTTTCTTTTTGGAATATTTGGGGTATAATCCTTGTGACCGCAAAGCGTCAAGCCCGAGTGGATGCCATGAGGAGGAGAGCGCGGCGGCAGCAAAGCGCAGCCCTTGAGGGAAGGAGCTTATCTCCCGCCCGAGAGCGAAAGGAGGCCATATAGCATCTGGGCTTTAAGCGCGCGCGAACATCTTCCGTCCCGCGCTTTTTTGTACCCTTTTGACACGACACACAGATTGGATGGATACTGATGGAAGAACGCATTGGCTTTGTGGGCGTGGTGCTGGATGATCTTTCCGCAGCGCCCAAGGTAAACGCCACCATCTCCCGCTATCAGGACATGGTGACCGGCCGCATCGGCATTCCCGATCACGCACACGACAGCGCGGTGATCGGCCTGGTGGTATGCGGCACCCCCGAGCGTGTGGGGCAAATGACGGGACAGTTGGGCAACATCCCCGGCGTGACCGTCAAGAGCGCCCTCACAGGCAAAACCCGCAACGATTGAAAGGAATGAAGAAAAATGAAAAAGCTGGTAAGCGCACTGCTTGCGCTGTGCATGGTTTTCTCCCTGTCCGTATCTTTTGCTGAAGAAAGCGCCATCCGGGTGGCTACCCTCAAGGGCCCCACCGGCATGGCCATGGCCGGCATCATGGAAAATAACGACGGCAGCTACGAATTTACCCTGGCAGGCGCTCCGGAAGAGCTGTCCGGCCGCATCATCAAGGGCGAAGTGGATATCGCCGCCGTGCCCGCCAACCTGGCCTCCGTCCTGTACAACAAAACCGAGGGCGAAGTGAAGCTGCTGGCCATCATCTCCCGCAGCATGCTGTACCTGATGGAAAAGGGCGAAACCATCCAGTCCCCCGCGGATCTGGAGGGCAAGACCATCGTGATGGCCGGTCAGGGCTCCACCCCCGAATATGTGCTCAACTACGTGCTTAAGCAGAACAACGTGAACGCCACCGTGGAATTCAAGAGCGAGCATGCCGAAGTCATCACCCTGGCCGCCAGCGGCATGGCGGATATCGTGGTGGTGCCCGAACCCAACGTGACCAGCCTGCAGATGAAGGACGCCTCCTTCCGCGTGGCGCTGAACCTGGGCGACTGCTTTGATGAAGCCACCAAGGCCGCAGGCTATGAGGACGCCAGGCTGTCCATGAGCGCCGTGGTGGTGCGCAAGAGCCTCTTGGAAAGCAACCCCGACGCGGTGAACGCTTTCCTTGCCAGACTGGAAGAATCCATCCTCTGGGCCACCAATGAGGAAACCCAGGCTGCCTGCGCAGAAGCCATCGTCAAGCATCAGATCATTCCTGCCCTGCCCGTGGCCACCAAGGCGCTGCCCAACTGCAACCTGACCTTCGTGTCCGGCGCGGACATGGAAGCGCAGCTCACCCCCATGCTGCAGGTGCTCTTTGACGCCAATCCCGCCTCCGTGGGCGGCAAGATGCCCGCTGCGGATTTCTACGTGGTGCCCCAAGTCCCCGCCGCAGAATAAGCAGATCTTTCCACACCCGGCCCCATCGGCCGGGTTTTTTTACATGTTCCCGCCTTGACAGATGCGCCCTGCAGCCGTATCATTTTGGTATCATCAAACGGAGGAACAAGCAATGCTGAAGCGTTTTATGTGCCTGGTGCTGATCCTTTGCACCCTGACGCCCGTGGCGGTCATGGAGGAAGCGGAGATCTCCCCCCGCGCGCAGCTCATTGAGGATTATCTTCACGTGGCAAAAGAGCTGTACGAAGAGGCCAACGGCCGTCTCAAGCGCGCCCATTACGCCGGCGATATCTACGTATGCAAAAATTTTACCACCCATGTGTTCAGCGAGGTGGCAGATAGCTACCGCATGGCCGAGTTCCCGGATGCGGCGCTATACGTTCCGGACAATCTCCCCAAGGATGAGTGCACCACTCATGTCTACGGCTGCGAGTGGAAGGATATTTCCCCTGAGGAGGGCAACCCCTTCATCGTGGCTGCGTCCTTCCGCTATGACGCGTCCCTGAGCAAGAGCGAAAACGAAAAGCTGGCAAGGGAATTCCTCATGCAGGCGCAGCGCGGCGATTACTTCCAGATGGCCGCCAAGTATTACTACGGCACCGGCGCCCACAGCATGATCATCACCGGCGATTACAACCCGGATACCGATACCATCCTCTGGTGCGACAGCAACATGAAGGGCGAGCGCAAGGACGGCATCCGCTACGGCAAGGTGCAGTTCGACGCAGAAAAGGACATCGACTGGTTTGTGGACGCCTTCTGCCGCAAAAAGTACGGCGCCACCCTCTACCGCCTGCGCGAGGACATCGTGTTTGCCGAATAACGCAATCCTATATCCCCTGACCCCAGGCGGTCGGGGGATTTTTGCTGCCGTTTTATGCGGGGACAGTCGCGGAACCCTGTTCGGATTCTTTGTGGGGGCTGCTCGCCTTCGTGGAACCTTATTCAGGTTCCACACCTCCGAACAAGGGGCATGATGCCCCTTGACCCGCAGTATTGGTCGGACTTGCTTGATCGATTGAGTTGTTTCCCAATGCAACAACCGCTGTAGGGCGGGGGTTTACTCCCGCCGTTTTTGTTTGGGAAAAGCCAACGGGTTGAGTGGGACATGTTTGAGCGATCCGCCGGGGCAGCCTGCGCTTTGCGCGGCTGCGCCTCCTTCATCGACCAAGGCAGGGAGCAAATGAATTTGCTCCTGCTCTTGGTGATGAAGTTCCTGTTTTTCTCCGTTTGCGGAGAAAAACTGCGGATCGCTGTATCGATGATTGTTGTTTTCGGTGGGAGTAACGGGTTTCATCGGGAAATAGTATGAAATATCTTGTACCTGTGTCCGATACGGTGGGTGCAGGGGGACGGAGCCGAAGCGCGCCCAGTGGGCGATGAAGCGAGGCGGAGGAGTCAACCGAAACGAGCGATCGACCGGTAGGGAGAGCGCGACGATTGAGGTTGCGGAGCTCATCTCCCTGCCGCAGGTGTGGGGGCGCGCAGCCCCCACGAAGAAAACCCCGGCGTTCCCCTTCCTTCATAAATTGATGGCTGTTTTTCTCCGGCGATTCCTTGCCATCTGCCCCGTTCTGGGGTATAATAAAGTGTGTGCGTATGCGCACGTAACTGTGTATTTCTTTGATAAGGGAGATTGTTGATATGGACAAGCAGCTTACCGCTCTCATCATTATGGACGGCTTCGGTCTGAACGACGAAGTCAAGGGCAATGCCGTCAAGGCTGCCGGCACCCCCGAACTGGACAAGCTCTGGAACAAGTACCCCCACACCCAGCTGGGCGCCAGCGGCCTGAACGTAGGTCTGCCGGACGGCCAGATGGGCAACAGCGAAGTGGGCCATCTGAACATCGGCGCCGGCCGCATCGTGTATCAGGAGCTGACCCGCATCACCAAGGATATCGAAGACGGCGTGTTCTTTGAAAAGGAACCCCTCCTGTGGGCCATGAACAGCGTGAAGGAAAACGGCGGCAAACTGCACCTGATGGGTCTGCTGTCCGACGGCGGCGTGCACAGCCACAACACCCACCTGTATGCGCTCCTTGAAATGGCCAAGAAGCAGGGCCTTGAAAAGGTCTACGTGCACTGCCTGATGGACGGCCGCGACGTGCCCCCCACCTCCGGTCTGGAATATGTCAGGCAGCTCTGCGCCAAGATGAAGGAAATCGGCGTGGGCGAGATTGCCACCATCCAGGGCCGCTTCTGGGGCATGGACCGCGACAACATCTGGGAGCGCGTCAAGAAGGGCTATGACGCCATCGTCATGGGCCGGGGCGTGGAAGAAGAGTGCCCCGTTGCCGCCATGCAGCACAGCTACGACAACGGCAAGACCGACGAATTTGTGGAGCCTGTGGTCATCGTGAAGGACGGCAAGGCCATCGGCGAAGTGGACGCCCATGACTCCGTGGTGTTCTTCAACTTCCGTCCCGACCGCGCCCGTCAGCTGACCCGCACCTTCATCCAGGAAGATTTCGCCGGCTTTGAGCGCGGCAAGGGCTTCCTGCCTGTGCAGTTCGTGTCCATGACCCAGTACGATGAAACCTTCACCGGCCTGAAGGTCGTGAACCCCCCCGCCTCTCTGGACAACACCCTGGGCGAATATCTGGCCAAGATGAATAAAACCCAGGTGCGCATCGCCGAAACCCAGAAGTATGCCCACGTGACCTTCTTCTTCAACGGCGGCGTGGAAGCCCCCAATGCGGATGAAGACCGCGTGCTCATCCCCTCCAGCAAGGTGGCTACCTTCGATATGAAGCCCGAAATGAGCGCCCCCGAAGTGACCGAAAAGGCGCTGGAGCTCATCGAAAGCGGCAAGTATGACGTGATGATCCTCAACTTTGCCAACTGCGACATGGTGGGCCACACCGGCGTGATGGACGCCGCCGTGGCTGCCGTCAAGGAAGTGGACAAGGACGTGGGCATCCTGGTGAACAAAATTCTGGAAAAGGGCGGCCGCGCCTTTGTCACCGCCGACCACGGCAACGCCGACCAGATGGTGGATCCCGCTACCGGCGAACCCTTCACCGCCCACACCACCTTCCCCGTGCCCTTCATCGCCTGCGATGACAAGCTCATCGGCGCGCAGCTTCGCGAAGGCGGCCGTCTGGCCGATATCGCCCCCACCATGCTCAAGAGCATGGAGCTGCCCATCCCCGCTGAAATGACCGGCGAAAGCCTGATCGTATGATCAAATACTACTGCAAAAAATGCAACCTGGATAACGACGGCCCGGTCTGTCAAAGCTGCGGCAAAAAGCTGACGGGCGGCTCCATGCACAATGTGTGGGCCATCCGGCGGCTGCCGCTGACGGACGGGAGCGTGTGGCTGTTCGCCTTTGCCATCGGCTGCACGGTGTCGCTGCTGCTCTTTGTGATCCTCTTTGGCGCGGAATTTTTCCTCACCGGCACGGATAAAATGACGGCGCTTTTTGCCACCGATCTGCCCATGCTGGTGCTTGCCATCATCCCCCTTGTGCTCCTTGTCACCGGCCTCATGCTTGCCCTGCAGGGCAAGGAGGTGCTCTTTTACAGCATCGAGGGCTACGGCGTCATTCTGCGCACCTGGCACGGCGCCAGCCGCATCAAGTGCTGGGCCCGTCTGTGCGGCGCAAAGATGGACAACGTGATGGAGGATGAAAACGGCCAGGGCGTGATCATGGCCTATGAGCGGGTGACATTGTGGAAGGACGTAAAGCAGGTGCGCTACTTCCCCCGCCGGGCGGAGATCCGCCTGTACCATGCCGCGCATCTGGCGCCCATGGTGCTGCGCATCCCCCAGGAGGAATACCAGGCTGCGGAAACCCTTGTGAAAAAATTCTGCAAGAATAAATAATACGATAACGGAAAGGATTTGTGCCATGCTGACCGCGAAAGACATTGCCAAAATGCTGGACCATTCCACCCTGCAGCCCTTCCTGACGGAAGACGATATCAAAAAAGGCTGCGACATCGCCCTCAAGTACGAGTGCGCCACCGTGTGCGCCCGTCCCGGCGATATGAAGATCGTGGTGCCCGCCCTGCGCGGCAGCAGCGTGCTGCCCTGCACCGTGATCGGCTTCCCCCACGGCGCGCATCTCACCGACGTGAAGGTGTACGAAGCCAACCGCGCCCTGGACGACGGCTGTCAGGAACTGGACATGGTGCTCAATATCGGCGCCATGCTGCACGGCGATTATCAGCTGGTGGAAGATGAGATCGCCCAGCTTGCCAAGGCCGCCCATGACCGCGACGCCATCCTCAAGGTGATCCTTGAAACCTGCTACCTGAGCGAGGAGCAGAAGATCAAGGCCTGCCAGCTGTCCGAAAGCGCGGGCGCCGACTTTGTGAAGACCTCCACCGGCTACGGCAGCGCCGGCGCCAATGTGGAGGATATCCTGCTCATGCGCAAGACGGTATCTCCCCATGTGCGCGTGAAGGCCTCCGGCGGCATCCGCACCCTGGACGCCGTGCTGGCCTACCGTGCCGCAGGCGCCAGCCGCTGCGGCGTGAGCGCCTCCGTTGCCATCATGGAGGAAGCCTATAAGCGCGAAGCCGAAGGCACCCTGTCCCTGGACAATATCGGCACCGTCAAAAACGAAGGCGGCGCGTACTAAGCACATTCATACGGGGAGACCTCTGCGTTTCCCCGTTTTTTGATTTTTGTACCCGAAAGGAGCAAGCATTATGAGCATGCAAGCAACGCCCTTTGGCGTGGATCTGATCGGCCGCAGGATGACGCTGTACACCATGACCAACAAGCAGGGCGCCTCCGTATCCGTGCTGGATTTCGGCGCGCATCTGGTATCCGTCACCGTGCCGGATAAAAACGGCGTGATGAAGGACGTGGTGCTGGGCTTTGATACGCTTCAGGAATACGATGAAAAGCCCTCCTTCCTGGGCGCCATCGTGGGCCGCTACGGCAACCGCATCGGCGGCGCCAAATTTACCCTGAACGGCACAGAATACACCCTGTTCAAAAATGACGGCAACAACTCCCTCCACGGCGGTCTGGAAGGCTTTGACAAAAAGTGGTTCCAGGGCACCTACATGGAAGGCGAACACGAGGATTGCCTGGTGCTCACCTACATCTCCCACGACGGCGAGGAAGGCTATCCCGGCAAAATGCACGTGCAGGTCTCCTATGCCTGGGACGATACCAATACCCTCACCATCCGCTACATGGCCCAGAGCGATAAGGACACCGTGGTCAACATGACCAACCATGCCTACTTCAACCTGGCCGGCGAGGGCAGCGGCGATACACTGGATCATGAACTGTCCGTGTATGCCGATTACACCACCGAGGTGGACGGCGAACTGATCCCCACGGGCAGGATTCTGCCCCTCAAGGGTACCGCGCTTGATCTGAACGCCCCTGTCACGCTGCGTCAGCTGCTTGGCAGGCAGGATGAGTGCCCGCCCATCAGGCAGGTGAACGGCCTGGACTTCAACTTCTGCCTGCGGGGCGAAGGCCTGCGCGAGTGTGCGCTGCTGCGCGATCCGGAAAGCCATCGCACCATGCATGTGCTTACCACCGAGCCCGGCATCCAGATCTATTCCGGTCAGGGGCTTAGCCTGGAGGGCAAGGGCGGCAAGCATTACGGCGCCTTTGCCGGCATCGCCATGGAAACCCAGCACTACCCCGACAGCCCCAACCATGACAACTTCCCCACCACCACCCTCCGCGCCGGCGACGTGATGACCTCTACCACCCAGTACCGGTTTACGGTGGAATAAAAGCAGCTTGCATGCATTTTCACGTCCCTCGACAGGTGTTTGTCGCCGGACGGGGGCACTTCGTGGGGGCTGCGCGCCCCCACACCTGCGGCAGGGAGATGATCTCCCTGCACCCACCGTATCGGACACAGGTGAATGAGCTGCCAACTGTTTCCCGATGAGGCAATAAACCAAAAAAGAACTCCGTCCCGTGACATGATCCATGTCATCGGACGGAGTTGTGCTTTGCTAAATCCCCATTCATCGCCACGGCGATCCGCCGGGCCAGGGCGCGCTTTGCGCGTCTGGCCTCCTTCATCAACCAAGGCAGGGAGCAAATTCATTTGCTCCTGCTCTTGGTGATGAAGTTCCCGTTTTTCTCCGTGTACGGAGAAAAACAGCGGATCGCTCAAACATGTCCCACTCAACCCGTTGACTTTTCCCCAGCAAATCGGAGGGAGTAAACCCCCGCCCTACGGCATTTGACAAACTGCTATGCGAGCCATAGGAACGCGTTTCATTCTTCATTCGGCGCAGCCGCTGCCCATACCTTACAGCACTTGTTGCATTGGGAAACAATCCGGAAGTTAACACCTGTCTGACCAATACTGCGGGTGCAGGGTACTCAGTACCCTGCCTCAGGGTTTGGGGCTGAGTAAGCCCCAAGAAAAACCTGAACAGGGTTCCACGAAGGATATTTCCGGACAGCTCTTGCAATTTATGGGAAAGAGGCATACAATATGGATGTCCCATTCTACCTATTAAAAGGAGATCGACGATATGCAGCTGTTTGTACTGGTTCTCAACAAAACCGAACTGATGGAAGATATTCTGCACCAGATGGCGCTGAGCGGCATCAAGGGCGCCACCGTGCTGGAGAGCACGGGCATGGCACGCCTGCTGAAGGACGTGGACGATATGCCCTTCTTCTCCGGTCTGCGCTCCATGCTCAACCAGAACCGTTCCCAGAGCAACACCATTTTTGTGGTGCTGGAGGACAACCAGGTGGAAACCGCCCGCAAGATCGTGCGGGAAGTGACCGGCGGTCTGGACAAGCCCGACACCGGCATCATGTTCGCGCTGCCCACGCTGTTTGTGGAAGGCGTCAACAAAAAGTAACGCTGCATTTTAGCGGCCCCGCGCTCCGGCGTGCGGGCTCGCTTTATGTGTAAAATTACCGCACCATACATCGGAGGAACACCCATGAATATCCTGCTTGTGGTGGCCATCGCGCTGATCGGCGGCTTGCTTCTGAGCCGTCTTGCCACGCTGGCCAAGCTGCCCAACGTAACCGCATTTCTCATCGCAGGTCTTTTGATCGGCCCCAGCGTGCTGGGCCTCATCCCCCACGAATCCCTGGCCTCCATGTCCATCGTCAGCGAGGCGGCGCTGGGCTTCATCGCCTTCTCCATCGGCGGCGAGTTCAAGCTCTCCCACCTCAAAAAGATCGGCAAGGCGCCGCTTACCATCACCGCGGCGCAGGGCATTGCCACCGCGCTGTTTATCGACGTAGGCCTCATCCTGCTGGGCTTTGACGTACCCACCGCGCTGCTGCTGGGCGCTATCGGCCTTGCCACCGCCCCTGCGGCAACGCTCATGGTGGTGCGCCAGTACAAGGCCGACGGCCCCGTGACCCGCATGCTGCTGCCCGTGGTCGCCATGGACGACGCGCTGGGCCTGATGGTATACAGCATCAGCGCATCAGTTGCCCAGGCGCTGCTGGGCGGCGAAATGACGGTGAGCAGCATGCTGGTGGCCCCGCTGGTGGAAATCGTGGGCAGCCTTGCGCTTGGCGTGGCGCTGGGTCTGGTGCTCACCTATGCCGCCAACTTCTTCCGCTCCCGCGGCAATAAGCTGGCGCTGACCATTGCCTGCGTGCTGCTGGGCGTGGCGCTGTGCGGCATGTGGCACCTGTCCTCGCTCCTGGTGTGCATGATGATCGGCGCCGTGGTGGTCAACATGAGCAACAAGGCCGGCGTCATCATGGAGCAGACCGACCGCTTCACCCCGCCCCTGTTCCTGCTCTTCTTTGTGCTCTCCGGCGCGGAGCTGGATCTGAGCGTGCTGCCCATGGTGGGCGTGCTGGGCGCGGCCTACGTCATCCTCCGCTCCCTGGGCAAGTGCCTGGGCACCACGGCGGGCGCGCTGATGGTCAAGAGCGACAAGAACATCCGCAATTATCTGGGCTTCACCCTGCTGCCCCAGGCCGGCGTTGCCATCGGTATGGCGCAGCTCACCGTGGGCCGCTTCCCCGAGCTTGGTACGATGATCAATACCGTGGTGCTGGCAGGCGTGCTGGTGTTCGAGCTGCTTGGCCCCATCATTACCAAATGGGCGCTGAGCAAGGCCGGCGAAATTCCCCAGGCGCAAAAGAGCAAGGCGTAACGCAAATTTTATCCGGTTTGCCCGCATCAAATGCGAAAAATGTCTTGCAATTTCACATGCGCCATGCTATAATGTATCCTGCGGCTCATAGAGTGCCCTTTATGAATCCGCTATTTGTAGGGCAAAAGAGGTGAAATGGAATGAAGGAAAAGATCCATCCTAAGTACGGCAAGTCTATCGTGCGCTGCGTGTGCGGCGAAACGTTCGAAACCGGCTCCATCAAGGGTGAGCTGAAGGTCGAAATCTGCTCCAAGTGCCATCCCTTCTACACCGGTAAGCAGAAGATGGTGGACAGCGGCGGCCGCGTCGATCGCTTCAAGAAGCGCTTCGGTCTGTAATAACAACCATAAAAGCAGCAGCCATGCAGGCATGCTGCTTTTCTTTTGCGCAAAATTGTGGCAAAACGCCCCGTTTGCGTTGCGTGAACAGGGGTTTGTGGTATATAATAGTGTGTATGTATTTACTGAAACAAAGGAGTATTTACGATATGAAAAACCCCTCCTGCCCCAAGGTGGATATCGGCGGTCAGGCCGTGCTGGAAGGCGTCATGATGAAAGCCCCGGAGCATATTGCCGTGGCCGTGCGCCGGGAAAACGGCGACGTGATCGTCAAGCGCGAACAGTATGAATCCCCCGCCAAAAAGCATAAGTGGATGGCGCTGCCCTTCATCCGCGGCTCGGTGAACATGGTGCAGATGCTGTCCATGGGCATGAAAACGCTGACCGACGCCACGGATATGCTGGGCGTGGAAGCAGAAGAGCCCTCCAAGTTTGAAAAATGGCTGGCTGCAAAGCTTGGCAAATCCGTGGACAAGGTGGTCATGGCCGTCGCCGCCGTGCTGGCTGTGATCCTCTCCATCGGCCTGTTTATCCTGCTGCCCAACGTGGTCATCAAGCTGTTCCCCGCCGCTGCCACCGGCGGCATGCTGCTGCTGAAAAACCTGGCCTCCGGCGTGGTGCGCATTGCGATCCTCATCGGCTATATTCTGCTGGCCGGACGCATCCCGGATATGTACCGCACCTTCCAGTACCACGGCGCGGAGCATAAAACGGTGTACTGCAACGAGCACGATTTGCCCCTGACCCCCGAAAACTGCCGTCCCTTTACCACGCTCCATCCCCGCTGCGGCACCAGCTTCCTGCTCATCACCTTTGTATTGTCCATCGTGTTCTATTCGGTGATCGACGTGCTGGTGCTGATGGTGACCGGCTTTGACCTGGGCGGCAATTATCTGCTGCGCGTGCTTTCCCGCCTGCTGCTGCTGCCCGTGGTGGCCGGCATCAGCTACGAAAGCCTGAAGGCGCTGGCCCATCACGATTCTGTGCTGACCCGCATCCTACGCTGGCCCGGCATGCAGATGCAGCGCATCACCACCCATAACCCCACGGACGAAATGCTGCAGGTGGCCATCGTATCCATGAAGACGGCGCTGAGCGGCCTGCCAGAGGGCGAAATGACCCCCGAAGGCTGGGTGCGTTTGACCGCCGAGCAGGTGGACGCCCTGACCGGCGTGACGCGGGCATGACGGTCCGCGAGCTGTTGCGGGAGGGCGTCAGGGTTTTGAATGAGGCCTGCGTCCCCTCCCCCAAACTGGATAGTGAATTTCTGTTAGCCGAGGCGCTGAAAACGCCCCGGCTCAACTTGCTTTTATCCCAGAGCGACGAGGTGCCCTCCTCTGCGGAGGAAAGCTTCCGCGCGCTGCTCAATCGCAGAGCCGGGCGGGAGCCGCTCCAGTACATCCTGGGCACGGAAAGCTTTTTCGGTTTGCCCTTTCGGGTATCGCCCCATGTGCTGATTCCCCGGGACGATACGGAATCCCTGTGCGAGCGGGCGCTGGAGGTACTCAAACAGAACGGCGCCGTGCTGGACCTTTGCACCGGCTCCGGCGCGCTGGCGGTGGCCATCGCCCATACCAGGCAGGACGCCCGCGTATCCGCCTGCGATCTGAGCCCGGATGCGCTCTCCGTCGCCCGGAGCAACGCTGCCTTGAACGGCGTTTCCGTGCAGTTTTATGAGGGCGATCTGTTTGCCGCAGTGGGCGAAAAAACCTTTGATCTCATCGTATCCAACCCGCCCTACATTCCGGACGGGGACATCGCTTCCCTGCAGGAGGAGGTGCGGTTTGAGCCCCGCATGGCGCTGGCAGGCGGCGGCGACGGGCTGGATTTTTACCGCCGCATCGCAAAGGAAGCGCCGCTGCATTTGAACGAAAACGGCTGGCTGTGTCTGGAGATCGGCGATACGCAGGGCAGGGACGTGATGGCATTGCTTGCGCCCCATTTCGACTCAGTTACGCTGCATCATGATCTGAGCGGCCACCCCCGTGTGGTCAGAGGGCGGGTGAAAAAAGCATGATCGAAAATCAGTTTAACGCCCTTGAAGCCCGGTATGAGGAATTGCTCACCGCCTCCGAGCAAAACGACGTGGTGACGGATATTGCCCTGTTCCGCCGCATCCAGAAGGAGCTTAACGAGCTTGAACCCAAGATGGACACGTGGAAGCGTTATCTTGCGCTTGAGGAAGCCATCGCGCAAGCCCAGGATATGCAAAGCGATCCCGACCTTGGCGATATGGCCCAGGAGGAATTGCGCGCGCTACTGCCGGAAAAGGAACGCATGCGGCATGAACTGAAGCTCCTGCTCATCCCCCGGGATGAGGACGACGAGCGCAACGTGGTGGTGGAGGTGCGCCCCGGCGCGGGCGGCGATGAGGCGGCGCTCTTTGCGGCGCTGCTCACCCGCATGTACCAGCGCTATGCGGAAAAGCACCGGTTGAAATTTGAAAGCGTATCCCTGTCCGATACGGAGCTGGGCGGCGTGAAGGAAGCGGTATTCACCCTGTCGGGCAGCGGCGCCTATGCCGCCCTCAAGCACGAAAGCGGCGTGCACCGCATCCAGCGCGTGCCCGTCACGGAGGCAGGCGGCCGCATCCACACGTCCACGGCCACGGTGGCCGTGCTGCCGGAGGCGGAGGACGTGGAAGTAAATATCGACCCCGGCGACGTGCGCATCGATACCTACCGCGCCTCCGGTCACGGCGGCCAGTACATCAACCGTACCGACTCCGCCGTGCGCCTGACCCATTTGCCCACAGGCCTTGTGGTCACCTGTCAGGACGAAAAAAGTCAGCTCAAGAATAAGGAAAAAGCCTTTAAGGTACTAAAATCCCGCCTGTACGATCTGTACCGGCAGCAAAAGGACCGGGCCTATGCGGAAAACCGGCGCGCCCAGGTGGGCAGCGGCGAGCGCAACGAGCGCATCCGCACCTATAATTTCCCCCAGGGCCGGGTCACCGATCATCGGGTGAACCTGACGCTGTACAAGATCGACGCCGTGATGGACGGCGAACTGGACGAGATCATCGACGCCCTCCGGCTCCGGGAGCAGGAAGAAAAGCTCCGGGCGCTGGAAGGGAGCATGTAAAAAAGGAGATAGAACTATGCGTTGTGTGGTTCAGCGGGTCACTTCTGCCAGCGTCACCTCCATGGGTGAAATGGCGGGTGAAATCGGCAAGGGGCTGATGGTGCTGCTGGGCGTGGAAGAGGGCGATACCGAAAAGGACGCCGTCTACATGGCCGGCAAGATCGTTAAATTGCGCATCTTTGAAGATGAAAACGAAAAAATGAACCTGTCTGTCCGGGACGTGCAGGGCGACGTGCTGTGCGTCAGCCAGTTTACCTTGCTTGGCGACGCCAGAGGCCAGAACCGCCCCGGCTTTACCAAGGCTGAAAACCCCGCCCGGGCGGATGAATTGTACATCCTGACCTGCGAGGAAATGCGCAAACTGGGCGTGAAGGTGGAAACAGGCGTGTTCCGCACCCACATGCAGGTGACGCTGTGCAACGACGGCCCGGTCACGCTGCTGCTGGATTCCCGCAAAACCTTCTGACAAGAGGTATTCTATGCATATTGAACGGCTGACGCTGGGGGAGCTTGGCACCAACTGCTATATCGTATCCGAGGAGGAGGGCAGCAATCACGTGCTGCTCATCGATCCTGCGAACGAAGCGCTGCGCATCCTCCATCAGGTGGGGACGCGCAAGATCGAAGGCGTGCTGCTCACCCACGGGCATTTTGACCATACCGGCGCGCTGCACGCCTTTGAGGGGCTGCCCATTCTGATCCACGAAGGGGACAAGGCGTTTCTTTCCGATCCCCATCTGGGCACGGGCGGCTTTGCGGGCATCGAGTACAGGGAGCGCCCTGCGGCGACCCGCCTGCTAAGGGACGGGGAAGAGATCCTGTTTGAAGGCTTCACAACGCCCCTTCAGGTGATCCACACCCCGGGCCACACCCCCGGCTCCTGCGTGTACAAAATGGATACGCATCTTTTTACCGGCGATACGCTGTTTTGCCGCGGCTACGGCCGCACCGATCTCCCCGGCGGGGATTTTGCGGCGCTCGTTGCCTCCCTGCGCATGCTGCTGAAAATGCCGGAGGATCACAAAGTTTATCCCGGCCACGGCGATATGACCACCCTGTTTCAGGAAAGAGGATACTGATGAAAGTTTCCGTTTTTACCCCCACTCCCCAGTTTGAAAACGATCTGATGGATGCGGTGCGCATCTTTATCGGCAGTGCGGAGGCGCTCTCCGCCACCGAGGGCGGCGATCTGACGCTGCGCCACGAGGAATATGTGGAGGGCAGCGTGCGCCACTGCACGGTGAGTATCTCCGGCCTGTATGCAGGCAGCGTGAGCCGCACGGAAGAGGTGCTGCCCAATCCCCTCTTGGACAAGCGCATGCACAAGCGGCAGATGAAGAACTGCGCCTACGAGGTGATGAAACAGGCCACCGCCTTCCATCCCCCCTGGGGCTCCCTCACCGGCATCCGCCCCACCCGGCTTTTGTACATGGATATGGAAAAGGGCCATACCCTGGAGGATGCCCAAAGCCACCTGATGCGGGATTTTGACGTGCTTGCGGAGAAGGCCGATCTTCTCTCCCAGGTGATCCGCACCCAGCAGACGCTGCCGGGGCAGCGCGTCAACGAGATCGACATTTACGTGGGCATCCCCTTCTGCGTCAGCCGCTGCGCCTATTGCAGCTTCCTCAGCGGCGAGGTGGGAAACGGTAGGCTCCTGCCGCCCTATGCGGACGCATTGTGCCGGGAGATCGAGGCCACCGTGCGCATGGCACAGGAATGGGGGCTGACCCCCCGCGCCTTTTACATGGGCGGCGGCACGCCCACATCGCTCCCGGCGCCCCTGCTCAAGCAGGTGCTTGACGCCTGCAAACCGCTGCTGAAAAACTGCCGGGAGATCACCGTGGAAGCGGGAAGACCGGATACCATTGACGAGGATAAGCTGCTGGTCATCCGGGACGCCGGCGCCAACCGCATTTCCGTCAACCCCCAGACCATGCACGATGAAACGCTGCAGTATATCGGCCGCCGCCATACCGTAAAGCAGACGGAGGAGGCCTACCGTCTGGCCCGCAGAATCGGCTTTACGGATATCAACATGGATCTGATCGCCGGTCTCCCCAGCGAAAATGCGGATATGTTTGCCAAAACCCTTGCCTGGCTGCGCGACCTTTCCCCCGAAAGCATGACGGTGCACACCCTGTGCATCAAGCGCAGCAGCCTGCTCCATCTGTGGGAGCATATTCTCCCCAACGGCGATATGGTGGGCGATATGGTGCGCATGGGCCGGGAAACGGCACAGCAGATGGGCATGCGCCCCTACTACCTGTACCGGCAAAAATACATGGCCGGCAACCACGAAAACGTGGGCTATGCCCTGCCCGGCTGCGAAAGCCTGTACAACATCGGCATGATGGAGGAAACCGCCAACGTGCTGGCCATGGGCGCAGGCGCCATCTCCAAGCGGGTGAACACCCATACCGGGCTCATCCGCCGCGCCCCCAACGTAAGCAATATCGAGCAGTACATCGACCGCGTGGACGAAATGCTTCTGCGCAAAAAGCAGCTGCTCTCGGAAAATTTGATCAAAGAGGTGTAAGCGACATGTACGAAAACATTCTGAAGATCTCCCCCCGGGTGCAGGCCGCGCTGGATGCCGGCAAGCCCGTCATCGCGCTGGAGAGCACCATCATCAGCCACGGCATGCCCTACCCCCAGAACGTGGAAACCGCCCTGCGCTGCGAGGAAACGGCCCGCAGGTTCGGCGCCGAGCCCGCCACCATTGCCGTTATTCAGGGCAAGCTGTGCGCCGGCCTCACCGAAGAAGAGATCGATTACCTGGGCCGCGAGGGCACCCGGGTGACCAAGGCCTCCCGCCGCGATCTGCCCATGCTCATCGCAAAGAAAGCGGACGGCGCCACCACCGTCGCCGCCACCATGATCATCGCCGCCATGGCGGGCATCAGGGTGTTTGCCACCGGCGGCATCGGCGGCGTGCACCGCGGCGCGGAAACCACCATGGATATCTCCGCCGACCTGGAGGAAATGGCCCAGACCCCTGTGGCCGTGGTCTGCGCAGGCGCCAAATCCATTCTGGATCTGGGCCTTACGCTGGAATATCTGGAAACCAAGGGCGTGCCCGTGCTGGGCTACAAAACAAAGGAGCTGCCCGCCTTCTACACCCCCCACAGCGGCTTTTCCGTGGATTACCGCCTGGATACTCCCGAAGAATTTGCTGCGGCCATCAACGCCCAGCGTGAAATGGGCTATCCCGGCGGCATGCTGATCACCAACCCCATCCCGGAGGAATACGCCATGCCTGCAGACGTGATCAATAACGCCATCAATCAGGCGCTGAAGGAAGCAGGCGAGCAGGGCATCAAGGGCAAGGATACCACCCCCTTCCTGCTGGCCAAGGTGTGCGAACTGACCGGCGGCGACAGTCTGGCAAGCAACATCCAGCTGGTGCTCAACAATGTGAAGCTGGCTGCCCAGATCGCCGCTTCCATGTAACGCAAAACACAAAAAGCATCCGGTCAAACCGGATGCTTCTTTTTTGTGGTTATTATTCTATCTCCAGGCCATAACGGTCATAGCAGGTGGTGGTCACCGTGCCGTCAGAGGCATAGGTCAGCACCCGATCCACATACAGATCGCCCATGCCGCTTTCGTCCAGCCGGGTATAGAGGCATTCCTTCACCAGCCGGCCCTGTTCATAATAGCGCTCGGCCACCGGATAACCGTTCCCGTCATATTCCAGGCAGACTTTTTCCACCAGGACCTGACCGTCCCACAGTTCTATAGCAACGGGATAACCGTATTCGTCATAAGCGGTGAATTCATCGTATTCGCCTGTCAGCGTGCCATCCGCCGCAAACTGCAGTATCACATCACTGTCGGGCGTTCTGACCCGGTAGGTGCCGTCCTCCCGGTATTCGGTAATGGTCCGGGTGCGCTGCTCGGGTCCCCACTCGGTTTCCACCATGGCATATGTAAAGCTGCGTCTGAGTACGCCAAATTCATACACCGATTCAGCCGCCATCCAGCCTGCATCGTCATAGGTAATCTCACGCCGGGTATCGTCAATGCATCTGCCATCCGCCAGAAAACTCCGCGTGATGCACAGATCGCCCCGGTCATTGTACAGGTACAGATCGGTTAACCCATCAAACCATTCGACCTGCACCCGGCAGATATCGCAGGTCTTTTCATCATTCCAGACATGAGCGGCAGGATTCTGTTCTCCCTGCCAGTGACAATCGGCGTCAAACTGCCATGCTTGCTCTGCGCAGGCAGCGCACATGAAAAACAGCAGCGCACAAAGTACCGCAGCCATCCATTTGATCATCAGTTGCGCTCCTTCAGCACTTCGGGATCTTCCTCCAGCACCTTGTACATGAGGGCGGCTTCTTCCTTGCGCACCACCTCGCGCACATCCACGATCTGGTAGCGGCCCACCCGGTTGCCAAAGCGGATCTCCAGCACGTCGCCTTCCTTCACTTCAGCCCCGGCCTTGGCCACCTTGCCGGATATGGTCACGCGGCCGCCGTCGCAGGCCTCCTTGGCCACCGTGCGCCGCTTGATGATGCGGCTCACCTTGAGAAACTTATCCAAACGCATAACAAACTCTCCTTTTTTTACACAGGCGCCGCTCAATCAGAAAGCGCCTGCCAACCTAAAAGCGCCCGACATGTATAAGCGCCCGCTAAAACGAAAAGCGCCCGACATACAAAAAGCGCCCGCTAAAACAAAAAGCGCCCGACATACAAAAAGCGCCCGCCGAAACGAGCGCTGATGTACATGAATTAGCCGTTGACGGCGTCCTTCAGAGCCTTGCCGGCCTTGAAAGCGGGGGTCTTGCTGGCTTCCACCTTGATTTCTTCGCCGGTGCGGGGGTTGCGGGCGATGCGGGCGGGGCGTTCCTTGGCTTCGAAGGTGCCAAAGCCCACCAGAGCCACCTTTTCACCGGCCTTGAGCGCTTCGGTGATGGTTTCCACAACAGCGTTCAGCGCCTTTTCGGCGTCCTTCTTGCTCAGTTCGGTCTTCGCAGCCAGGGCGGCGATCATTTCGGTCTTATTCATGTGATTTTTTCCTCCATTTATGTGAAGTGTAGAATGTGCTCCGGCTTATTCGGAGTCGTGCTTTATACTATCCCAGTATACATCCATTTCGGCAATTGTCAAGTCCTTGAGCGCTTTTCCATCGCGTAAAACCGCATTTTCCATGCGGGTAAAGCGGCGGACGAACTTTTCGGTGGCCTGCATGAGGGCAAGCTCGCCCGATACGCCGGACAGACGTGCCGCATTGACGCAGGAGAAGAACAGATCGCCCACCTCCTCGGTGAGATGCGCCATGTCCTTTTCATCCAGCGCCTGCCTGACCTCCCTGGCCTCTTCCTCCACTTTTTGCAGCGCATCCCGGGGATCGTCCCAGTCAAAACCCACCTGACGGGCCTTTTTCTGCACTTTTTCGGCCCGCATCAGGGGCGGCAAACCACGGCTCACATCCTGCAGCACCTGGCTCTGGGTGGTAAAGCCGCGCTGCTCCTTCTTGATTTTCTCCCAGTTTTCCACCACCGCTTCCGCATCCTCGCACACGTCGCTGCCGAAAATGTGGCGGTGCCTGTCGATCATCTTGCGGCAGATATCCGTGGTGATTTCGCCCAATTCCATGGTGCCCGTTTCCTCGCCGATGTGGGCGTGGAACACCACCTGCAAGAGCACGTCGCCCAATTCGTCCGCCACATGCGCCCAGTCCTCATCGTCGATGGCGGAGGCGGCCTCGTAGGCTTCCTCGATCAGATCCTTGCGCAGAGTGTGGTGATCCTGCTCCTTATCCCAGGGGCAGCCGTTTTCGCCGCGGAGGATGTCCATCACGCGCCACAGATCGTAAAAATCGAACTTCTTGCGGAAGATGAGGGATACATCGGGCAGCAGCAGGGCGGCGGTATGATCGTACTTTTTCTGGCGGTCGATATCCTCCAGGGGGATCTGCACATAGGTGCGCTCTGTTCCCTTTGCGGGCGGGAAAAAATACACGGTCTGCTCCGCATCGTACCAGCGGAGCAATTGCAGCTTCACATCGCTCATCAACATGCGGCTGTCGCACTCCAAGATGAGCAGCGGATTCTGCATGCCGGTGACCTGAAGGCTGCTGGCCGTCTGGATCTCCACCCGCTCCTGGGGCGCTGCGGCCAGGAAGGGAGATGCCAGCTGCACGCCGGGCAGCACGCGGCAATCGGCGTGCTCAAGCAGCGCCCGCACCGTTTCATCGCTGGACGCGTCAAACACGGCGTAGCACAGGTTTTTTTCCTCGGCAAGGGCAATCAGCCTGCCGGGGATTTCGCCCGTCAGTTCGTCAAAATCCTCGCATTCTTCGTAGAGGGCGTCAAACGTATCAAAGTGTATCCCAATTTCGCTTAAATATGCCGCCGCATCGCATTTTTCGGTGCGCAGCACCACCTGCTCCGCCTGTTTCAGCGCATCCAGCGCGCCCAGGGTGAGATATTCCCGCGGGCCGGGGCCCAGAGAAATGACGGTGATCTGATTCATTTTACAAACCTCCTCAGCCGCGCAGGCAGATCCTCCCTTTTGACCGTGCCCGTCTTCAGGATCAAAACGGCGTATACCATGACGCCGCACAGCACGCACAGCGCCGTGCCCAGCATGAGCATCCAGCGGTTCAGGTCCGCAGCCTGCCCAAACAGGAAGTGCCACAGCGCCCATACCGCAGCGCCCATCACCAGCGTGCACAGCATGGGACGGAGCACAACGCCCTTCCAGTCCAGCCGGTAGCCCGTGTATTTGCACACGTAAAACAGATTGGGCACCATGCTCACCGTGTAGCACAGGAGCGAAGCCCAGGGCGCGCCGTGGATGTTCATGCCCGGGATGCGCACCAGGGTGTAGTTGAGGGCGATCTTCATCAAGACGCCGGCAAACAGGGTGTACATGGGGATCTTCTGCTTGCCCATGCCCTGCAAAATGCCGCTGGTGGCCTGCACCATAGTAAAGAGCACGATGGTCAGGCTGCTGATGCGGAGCAATTCCGCGCCCACGGCCAGCTGGGACACCTCATAGCTGCCCCGGTAGCAGATGTGCAAAACAGGCTCTGCCAGCAGACTCATGCCCACCGAGCAGGGAAAGCCGATGACGGCGGCCATGCGCAGGCCGGTGTCCGCTTCCTTTTTGACCAGCTCCCGGTCGCCCCGGGCAAGGCCGGAGGCGATGGAGGGCACCAGATTGGTGCTCATGGCCATGGCCAGGGCAGTGGGTACGTTGATCAGCGTCAGCACGGGGCCTGCGTAAGTGCCGTAGAGGATATCCGCCGCCGTCTGATCCATGCCTGCGCCCACCATCAGGTTGGTGAGCATGATGCTGTCCACGAAGCCGGCCAGCGGCACGATGCACGCGCCCAGCGTGATGGGTACGGATACGGCGATCAAGCGCCGCGCCACCGTTTTGCCATGCAAAAGCTCCACGTTTTCACGCTGAATGTGCTGCATTTCCCTATCCTGCTTTTTCTTTTGCACCATCATGTAAAGGAGCGCCGCCCCTTCGCCGATGGTGGAGCCCAGCAGCGCGCCTGCGGCGCCCATATGCACGCCCCAGCGGCTGCCCACCGCTGCCAGCGGCAGGGCGACAGCCACCTTGCCCACCTGCTCGATGAGCTGGCTCACCGCCGTGGGCAGCATGTGCCGCCTGCCCTGCAGATACCCGCGGTAGGCGCTCATCACGCATACAAAGAACAAACTGGGCGCGATGCACAGGTACCCCGCACGGGCATCCGGCGTACCCTGCACCCGGGAAATATGGGGGGAGAAGGCCATCAGCAGCACGGTGGTGACAAGCCCCAGCGCCGTCAGCATCCACAGCGCCATGCGGAAAATGCGCACGGCGTTTTGCTTTTCATCGCGGGTCACATAATGGCTCACCATGCGGGAGATGGCCACCGGGATGCCGGCGGAGGAGATGGTCAGCAGCAGGTTGTAAGCCGGGAACACCTTGTGGTAGATGGCCATGCCCATGGGGCCGATGAGCGCCGCCAGCGGGATGCGGTAGAGCACGCCCACCACCTTGCAGATGAGGCCTGCGGCGCCCAGTATGCTGACGCCGCCGATCAGGGATTTTTGTTTTTCTGTCATAAAAAGGGGAAACTCCTTATCCAGCCGATAGCCAAAGGGCGGGGAACTGTACCAGTATGCCCCGCCCCTGAGATTTTAGATATTGTCCTCGCCGGACACGGTTTCGGTGTTCACATCCTGCGCCGCTTCCTCTTCCGCTTCCTCGGCTTCCGCACGAGCCACGGCCACAATATGGCTGCCCTCGCTGAGCCGCATCAGGCGCACGCCCTGGGTGGCGCGGCCGCACAGACGGATATCGTCCGCAGGGGTGCGGATGATGGTGCCGTCGCCGGTGATGAGCAGAATATCCTCGCCGGGCTGTACCACCAATTGGGCGGCCAGATAGCCCGTCTTTTCGCTGAGCGCCATGGCGGTCACGCCCTTGCCGCCGCGTCCCTGCTCACGGAACTGGTCGGGATCGGTGCGCTTGCCGTAGCCGTTTTCGGAAATGCCAAGCACGGTGCCGCCTTCCTCCACAGCCGCCATGTCGATGACGTAATCGCCCTCCTCCAGCTTGATGGAGCGCACGCCCTGGCTGACGCGGCCCATGGCGCGCACATGCTCCTCGCTGAAGCGGATGGCGCGGCCGCGGCGGGAGCCCACGATCAGGTCGTCGTGACCGGAGGTCAGTTCCACGCCGATGAGCTCGTCCTCTTCACGCAAAACGATGGCGATGAGGCCCGCCTTGCGCAGGTTTTCAAACTCTTCCACCGCCGTCTTTTTGATAAGACCGTCGCGGGTGGCCATCATCAGGAACTTGCCCTCCACGTTCTTGGGCATGGGGATCATGGTGGTCACCTTTTCGCCGCCGGACAGGGGCAGGAGGTTGACCAGCGCCGTGCCCTTGGCGGTGCGGCCCGCTTCGGGGATCTGGAAGCACTTGATGTTGTACACGCGGCCCCGGTTGGTGAAGAACATGATCTCGTCATGGGTGGAGGCAATGCGGATCTGCCGTGCAAAATCCTCCTCGCGGGTGGTCATGCCGGTGATGCCCTTGCCGCCGCGGTTCTGGGCGCGGTAGGTGGACTTGGGCAGACGCTTGACGTAGCCCATGTTGGTGAGGGACACCACCATGTCGTCCACGGCGATCAGATCCTCCACGTCAATTTCGCCTTCCACCACGGAAAGCTCGGTGCGGCGGGGATCGCCAAACTTCTGCTTCACTTCGTTGAGCTCATCCTTCACAACGCCCATCAGCAGCACTTCGTCCGCAAGCAGGCTCTGGAAGTAGGCAATGGCCTTCTTTAGTTCGTCATATTCGGCCATCAGCTTATCGCGCTCCAGGCCGGTAAGACGTGCCAGACGCATGTCCAGAATGGCCTGCGCCTGACGGTCGGAGAACTGGAAGGTTTCCATCAATTGCAGCTTGGCCGTGGCGCTGTCGCGGCTCTGCTTGATGATCTGCACGATCTCGTCGATATGGTCCAGCGCCTTGATGAGGCCTTCCAAAATATGGGCGCGGGCCAGGGACTTATCCAGATCGTACTTCGTGCGGCGGGTGACTACGTCCTTCTGGTGCTGGATGTAGTGGTACAGCATTTCCCGGAGAGAAAGCACCTTGGGCTGGCCGTCCACCAGCGCCAGCATGATGACGCCGAAGGTATCCTGCAACTGGGTATGCTTGTACAGGTAATTGAGCACCACCTGGGGCTGCACGTCGCGCTTGAGCTCGATGACGATGCGCATGCCGTTGCGGTCGGATTCGTCACGGATATCACTGATGCCCTCCAGACGCTTGTCGTGCACCAATTCTGCGATCTTTTCCACCAGCTTGGCCTTGTTGACCATGTAGGGGATCTCGGTGACCACGATGCGGTCGCGGCCGTTGGGCATCTGTTCAATTTCGCTCTTGCTGCGCAGAATGATGCGTCCGCGGCCGGTGTAATAGGCCTCGCGGATGCCGCTGCGGCCCAGGATCACGCCGCCGGTGGGGAAATCCGGGCCCTTGATATGCTCCATGATATCGTCCAGAGAGGCGTCGGGGTTGTCGATCATGCACACGCAGCCGTCGATGACCTCGGACAGGTTATGGGGCGGGATGTTGGTGGCCATGCCCACGGCGATGCCGTTGGAGCCGTTGACCAGCAGATTGGGAATACGGCTGGGCAGGACTTTCGGCTGCAGCAGGGTCTCGTCAAAGTTGGGCATAAAGTCCACGGTATCCTTGTCGATATCCTGCATCATGTAGGTGGCGATCTTGCTCATGCGGGCTTCGGTATAACGCATGGCGGCAGCGCCGTCGCCGTCCACGGAGCCAAAGTTGCCCTGGCCGTCCACCAGCGTATAGCGGATGGAAAAATCCTGGGCAAGGCGCACCATGGCGTCGTACACGCTGGAGTCGCCGTGGGGGTGGAATTTACCCAGCACGTCGCCAACCAGACGGGCGCTCTTGCGGTAGGGCTTGTCGGGCGTCATGCCCAGTTCGTTCATATCGTACAAAATGCGGCGGTGCACGGGCTTAAGGCCGTCGCGCACGTCCGGCAGCGCACGGTTGATGATCACCGCCATGGAGTAGGCGATGAACGATTTTTTCATCTCCTCTTCCAGACCGGCCGGAAGCAGGCGATCCTGAATATCACTCATACTGACAGTTCCTTTCGGCAATTACAGATCCAGATCCAGTTCGGACACGGTCTTGGCGTTCTGCTCGATAAATTCGCGGCGGGGCTCCACCTTATCGCCCATGAGCAGGGTAAAAATCTCATCCGCGGCGATGGCGTCCTGCAATTCAAAGCGCTTCATGGTGCGGGTCTCGGGGTTCATGGTGGTGGTCCAGAGCTGCTCGCTGCTCATTTCGCCAAGGCCTTTGTAGCGCTGGATTTCGGGCTTGTTATCGCGGCCGATCTTGTCCAGCAGCGCCTGCAATTCATCATCATCGTACACGTAATGCTCCTGCTTGCCGCGGGTGACCTTATAGAGCGGGGGCATGGCGCTGTACACATAGCCCTGCTTGATGAGCTCGGGCATGTAGCGGTAGAAGAAGGTAAGCAGCAGAATGCGGATGTGGGCGCCGTCCACGTCGGCGTCCGTCATGCACACGATGCGGTGGTAGCGCAGCTTTTCCAGATTGAACTCGTTGCCGATGCCGCAGCCGAAGGCGGTGATCATGTTCTTGATCTCCTGATTCATGAGCACCTTGTCAAGGCGGGTCTTTTCCACGTTGAGGATCTTGCCGCGCAGGGGCAAAATGGCCTGATAATGGCGGTCGCGGCCCGTCTTGGCGCTGCCGCCGGCGCTGTCGCCCTCCACGATAAAGATCTCGCACTTGGCAGGATCGCGCTCGGAGCAGTCGGCCAGCTTGCCGGGCAGCGCCGCGCTTTCCAGCACGGTTTTGCGGCGGGTCAGGTCTCTTGCCTTGCGGGCGGCCTCGCGGGCGCGGGCGGCGCCCAGGCAGCGGTCCAGAATGGCGCGGGCCACCTGGGGCGTTTCCTCCAGGTACTGCTCCAGCTTTTCGCTGACCAGAGAATCCACCACGCCGCGCACCTCGCTGTTGCCAAGCTTGGATTTGGTCTGGCCTTCAAACTGAGGCTCGTGCATCTTGACGGAGATGACGGCGGACAAACTTTCGCGGGTATCCTCGCCCTTGAGGTTGCTGTCGGCGTCCTTGAGGATCTTGTACTTGCGGCCGTATTCGTTGATGGCGCGGGTGAGCGCGGAGTTAAAGCCCATCAGATGGGTGCCGCCCTCGGGGGTCAGAATATTGTTGGCGAAGGCGTAGATATTTTCCACATAGGTATCGTTATACTGCAGCGCCACCTCCACCATGATGCCGTTCTTTTCGCCCTCCATGTAGATGGGCTCCTCAAACAGCACTTCCTTGTTGCGGTTGAGATACTTGACAAATTCGCGCAGACCGCCCTCGTAGTGGAACACGCGCTCCACAAGCTCTTCCCCGCGCTCGTCCCGCAGGACGATCCTGATGCCCTTGTTGAGGAAAGCCATTTCGCGCAGGCGGTTTTTCAGCGTATCAAAGCTGAAGGTGATGCCGGGATCAAACACGCCGTCCGGATTTTCCGCCGAGCGGATGTCGGGCCAGAATTGCATGGTGGTGCCGGTATCCTCTGCCGTGCCGATGACGCGCAGATCGTAGCAGATCTTGCCGCGGTTGTACTCCTGCTCGTACACCTTGCCGCCCTGATGCACTTCCACCCGCAGGTGGCTGGAAAGGGCGTTTACAACGCTGGCGCCCACGCCGTGCAGGCCGCCGGACACCTTATAGCCCTCGCCGCCAAACTTGCCGCCGGCGTGCAGCACGGTCAGACACACTTCCACGGCGGGACGGCCCATCTTGGGATGGATGCCCACGGGGAAGCCGCGGCCGTTATCGCGCACGGAAACAGAGCCGTCCTTATGCAGGGTAACGATCACGTCCGTGCAGTAGCCGGCCAGCGCCTCGTCCACGGCGTTATCCACAATTTCATATACGCAGTGGTGCAAGCCGCGCACGTCGGTCGAGCCGATATACATGCCCGGGCGCTTGCGCACCGCCTCCAGACCCTCCAGCACCTGGATCTGATTTTCGTCGTACTGGGAGCTTGTATGGGTATTTTTCAAGTCCATTTCCTCAGTCATGGTTGCCTCCAATAATCGGTTAAAGCCGGCGAAGCGCAATACTTCACCATCCTAATGATTATAGCACATTTTCCGCCATTTTGGAAGTGTTTCTTCAATAATATTGACAGAAAAAATCCGCATCTTTTTCCCTGTTTTTGGGTCATCACGGCGGCAAAAGCAGCATAGGGTATTTCGCATGGAACAAGGCATAAAAAGGAGCGGAAAAAGATGAAATGGTCATGGCTTAAAAAGATCCGCACGGAGGACGTGGAGCGGGCGCTGATTTTGTGCGCCAGCGCCATGGTGGTAGCGCTTGCCCTGCGGGGCAATGAGGAAGCGCCGCTTGCAAACACGGATGCACAGACAGATTTCCCGGTGGTCAGCGTCGCGCAAACGGCACAGGAAACCCAGGAAACGGTGGTGCATTTTACCGACGGGCAGGGGTATCTGGTGCCCGTCACCTGTCAGGTCAAAAAGAGCGAGGGCATTGCCAAAGAGACGCTTGCCAAAATGGTGGCGTCCTCTGAAAACGATCTGTTCGCAGCCCGGCTGGGGCTGAAAACCACCATCCCCGAGGGCACGCAGATCGACCTGGACATTGCACAGGGTAAAGCGCGGGTGGACATGAGCAAGGAGGCCCTTTCCTGCCCGGATGCGGAAAGCGAGGCGCTGATGGTGCAGAGCGTGGTGGAAACGCTGTGCCGCTTTGACACGGTGGAGGAGGTATCCTTCCTCTTTGACGGGCAGCAGCGCTCCAAACTGACCCACGGCATGGACGTAAGCGGCGCATTTGCAGGCGGCAGTATCAATTTTGAAGAGACAGAAACTTTGCCCACCGCCGGCGCGCAGACGGTGCAGCTCTACTTCCCCTCCCAGTCCGGGCGTATGCTGGTGCCCGTCAGCCGCACGGTGTATTCCGATGCGGACGCTACCACCGTGCTCCTGGAATTGCTCAAGGGCCCAAGGAAGGACAGCGGCCTTATGGAAGCGCTGCCGGAAAATGTGGGCATCCTGAGCGTGAAAATGGAAAACGGGGTGTGCACCGTCAATTTCACCCGGGATTTTATCGCCGCCATGGAGGAGGATACGGACAGCCAGCGGCTGGACGCCGTCACCCATACGCTGAAGCAATTGCCCGGCGTGAAGGAGATCCGCTTCCTTGTGGAGGGCGAAAGCTACACGCCGCCTGAGCGCAGCCGCCCGACTGCCCTCAACGTGAGCAGCGAGATCATTTCCTACTACCCCGGCGTCATCGAAACGGACTAAACAAAAAAGCGCCCCGCAAAGGGCGCTTGTTTTTATGTACATTATTCCATCAGACCGCTTTCGATCTTGAGCAGCAGGATGCGCATAACGCTCTCGTCAATGCGCTCCATGGGGATATCGCCCATTTCCGCGGCCTCCAGCACGCTGTCAAAGGCCTCCTGATATTTTTCCGGGCCCAGGATGATATCGCACCCGGCCAGCACGGCGCGGACGGCGGCTTCTCCTGCGGGGCATACCTGGGTGACGGCGCCCATGTCCATGGAATCCGTCATCACCACGCCCTCAAAGCCCAGTTGCTCACGCAATACGCCCTCTATGACCGCCTCTTGCATGGTGGCGGGCAGATCGCTTCCGGTGACGTTGGGCACGGCGATATGAGCCGTCATCACGCAGGTATCGCGGGCAAGATCTACGTAGGGCAGCCATTCGCAGGCGGCCATTTCATCCTTTGTTTTGTAGCTGACGGCAAGGCCATAGTGGCTGTCCTGCGCCGTATCGCCATGGCCGGGAAAATGCTTGTACACGGGAATGATTCCGTTTTCCTTAAGCCCCTTTGCCATACCCGCCGCCATTTCCGTTGCGATCACCGGATCGGAGGAAAAGGCGCGGCTGCCGATGACGGGGTTCAAGGGATTGGTGTTCACGTCCGCCACGGGGGCAAAATTCATGTTGAAGCCGTAATCCACCATGTAGCCGCCGATGACCCTACCCATGTTGTAGGCGTCCCTGGCATTGCCGCTTGCGCCCACCGCGCCAGCGCTTTCATAGCGGGGCAGGTGGAAGGCGGGGTGATTGGCAAGCCGGGCAACCAAACCGCCCTCCTCATCGCAGGAGATAAAGAGGGGGATTGGGCTTGCAGCCTGCAGATCGGCGGCAAACTTTGTCAGCTGCTTTGCATCCGTAATGTTCTTCGATGAAAAGGCCACGCCGCCGCAGGGATAATCCGCAAGCGCCTGCTTCATGTCCTCGGTCAGCTCCGTCCTTCCCTCCGCCCAGGCGTCGTTTACCTGCGTGTAGGGCTGGGTAAAATCCAGCGCGTCGGCGCGGATCAAAAACATCTGCCCCACCTTTTCCCGAAGGGTCATGGCGGACAGCATCGCCTGCGCCCGTTCCTCGGCCGTTTTCTCACTGCCGCTTTCTGTTTCCGCATAGGCGCAAAGCGCAGTGAGCAGGGCAAGCAGCAGCGCCGCAAGGCGCACAAGCACTTTTTTCATCCCGCATCACTCCGTTTACTGCACGCCGAAGGTCAGCGTTTCGGCAAAGATCTCCACCGTCTTGTTCACATAAGCGGTGAAGTCTTCGGTCATCACCATATCCGCCACGGTGAAGGTGGCGTTGACCATCTTGGTGCCGTTTACGGCATAGAGCACCACGATGGTCATATCCGTATTGGCGGCGTTCACCTGCAGCGCCTGGGTCACATACTCCCTGCCGCCGGGGGTGGTATAGATGCTGCCCTCATCCAGCATGGTAAGACCGGGATAGATAGCCTTGTACTGCTGGATAAACTGGGGGCAGAGCACGCTGAGCACCAGTTCGTTATTCAGCTGCACGCTCACGTCCTGGAGCACCGCGTTCATGTTGAAGGCGCCACTTCCGTAGAGCACCATGACCATATCGGTCCCGCGCACCTGCTCGATATTCTGCTGAATGACAGAGGTATCCATGCCCTCCATGGCATAGCTTTCGTCCGTCATGCCGTCCAGGATCTCCTGCACGTTCGCATCGGAAAGCAGGATCATGTCCGCAGGATAGGAGAAGGAATAGCTGCCGTCGCGATGGGTGTAGGACAAGGTTTCCATCCCCGGATCAAAGACAAAATCCGCAGCCGCTTCGGGAGCCGCAGCCTCGCTTACGTCCGCCGCTTGCTGAACGCCAAAGGTCGCAAGCACCTGCTCTACTTCGGCAGCGCAATTTGCAGCGTCCGTTTCCATCAGCTCCTTGGAAAAGGTCATGCCCATCATGATCATATCGGCGCCGTAGAGGTAGTAGTACAGCTCCATGACCACGGGCGTGCCTTCAATTTCCATTTCCAGCACCTGCTTGATATATGCCTTTTCGCCCACCGTGACCGCTTCGCCCGAATTGGCAACCACGCAGCCGGGGAACTGGGTTTCGTACTGCGCGCACAGTTCGGGAGCGGCCACAGAAAGGAAGGTGTCCGTATCAAACGGGAATCCGATGCTGCTGTACTCCATATGCATGACGCAGTCCGTGCCCTTGCTGAAGGTGACGCCGGCGTCCGTTTCCTCCATCAGCCCATACCCTTCGGGTACGGTAAAGGAAAAGCCCAGCGGGTGGGTGTAGGTTTCCTGCGCCTGCGCAAAACCGCAGCTCAAAGCAAGCGCCAAAACAAGCAGCAGCGATACGATCTTTTTGAACATCATTCTCTCTCCTTTTTGGTTTTTCGCTGATTTGATTATACACCCGCTACGCCGTTTTCGCAATAAAAAACGCGGGATACCGCTCCCGCGCAAATCATATTTTATTTGGGCTTTCTTTCCGGCTCGCCGCACTGGTAAGCGTCGCACATTTCCCGGAGGGTGCAGTGTTCGCAGTCCGGCTTCCGGCTGTGGCACACCCTGCGCCCGTGGTAGATGAGACAGTGGTGCATGGTGTTCCAGGTTTCGGGCGGCAGCGCGGCCATCAGCTGCTGCTCCGTTTTTTCCACCGTGTCCGCCTTCACCAGCCCCAGACGGTTGCTGACGCGGAACACATGGGTATCCACCGCCATGGCGGGAACATGAAATGCATTTGCCAGCACCACGTTGGCCGTCTTTCTGCCAACGCCGGGAAGGGCGGTCAGTTCCTCCATGGTGGAGGGCACTTCTCCCCCGTGCTTTTCCGCAATGATTTTGCAGGCGGCCACGATATTTTCCGCCTTGGTGTGAAAGCCGCAGGAGCGCACGTAGGGGTAAAGCACGTCGGCGGTGGTCTTTGCCATATCGTTTACTGTGGGGAAATCCCTGAACACGGCGGGGGTCACCATATTGACCCGCTTATCCGTGCACTGGGCGGACAGGATGGTGGCCACCAGCGTTTCGTAGGGGTTGGTAAAATCCAGCTCCGGCTTGGCGTCCGGGTAAAGCGCCCGAAGGGCGTCAAACTGCTTTTGTACCTGCGCGTCCATCATTTAACCGCCCTTTCAAAGGTTTTGCGGTAGCGCATAAGCAGATACAGCACCGCAACGTACACGGGATAGGCGATGGCATTGACCGTAAGGCGGGTCAAAACATACTGCCAGGTGCGCCCGTAGCCCATCACATACGCCCACAGGGTGTTGAAAAAGGAGTAGCAGACCACGGATACCAGCAATTGTCCCAGCGCGATGCGGAAAAATTTGGCGTCCTGCTTATGCAGCGTCAGCCCGTAAAACAGACCGCTGAGCACGGCGCTGAGCGTATAGCCGGGAAAAAATTCCACCCCGGCAAGGATTGCGCCCACCACGTCCGCAACGCCGCTTACCACCATGGCGTTTACCGGGCCAAACAGCATGCCCGCCAAGGCCACCGGCACAAAGCCAAAGGACAATTCCAGCACCTTGGGCACGATGGGAAATTTGCAGACCTCCGCCATGATGATGTTCAGCGCCACCAGCATGCCCATGGCCGCCAGTTTTTTGACCCTGGATGCGTTCATCCCGTTTCCCTCCTCTGCGTATCGGAAAAATTCCCCTACATTTTAGCAAGCGCATGATGAAAAAGCAAGCCATGTACACGAAAAAGCCATTGCGATAAGCAAAATGCCGTGCTATAATGAAACAAATCAAGCAGGTTTGATCATGCTTGCACTACGAAAGGGGATTTTTCCGTGAAAAAGTTTTTTGACGAGTTCAAGAAGTTTGCCTTCAAGGGCAACGTGCTGGACATGGCCGTCGGCGTCCTGATCGCCACCGCCTTCAACAAGATCGTTTCCTCTCTGGTGAACGATGTGTGCATGCCCGTGCTCTCCCTGCTCACCGGCGGCGTCAGCGTGGATGCGCTGTTTGTGGCCCTGGGCGAAGGCACCTTTGAAACCGCAGCCGCCGCCAACGAAGCCGGCGTTGCGACCCTGAACTACGGCTTGTTCCTGCAGAACATCATCGACTTCCTGCTCATCGCGCTGAGCGTGTTTGTGTTTGTGAAGGTGGTCAACTCCCTCAAGAAGAAGGAAGAGCCCGCCGCTCCCGCTCCCGCCCCCCGCACCTGCCCCTTCTGCTGCCAGGTGATCGCCGACGCCGCCGTCAAGTGCCACCACTGCGGCAGCGATCTGCCCGCCGAGGAAAAGTAATTTTCCCCCGTCAAAATCACATCCCGCCCCTACCCGGGCGGGTTTTTCACAGCTATCCCCTATTTGATACCGATACGAGGACCTTATGAAGACCAGTGATTTTTTCTATTATCTCCCGGAAGAGCTCATCGCCCAGACCCCCATGGAGCCCCGCGATATGGCCCGCATGCTGGTGATCGACCGCCAAACGGGCAAGCGCACCCATCAGGTGTTCCGCGATTTTCCCGACTTTTTTAACGAGAAGGACGTGCTGGTGATCAACCAGACCCGCGTGATCCCAGCCAGGCTTCTGGGCGTCAAGGAGGAAACGGGCGTGCCGGTTGAGGTGCTGCTGCTCCGCCGCATCGACAAGGACCATTGGGAAACCCTGGTGCGCCCGGGCAGACGGCTTAAAAAGGGCGTTACCGTGTCCTTTGGCGACGGCAAATTGCGCTGCGAGATTGGCGATACCACCCTGGCCGGCGGCCGCGTGGTGCGCTTTATGTACGAGGGCGTGTTTGAAGCGCTGCTGGACGAGCTTGGCGAAATGCCCCTGCCCCCCTACATCCACGAAAAGCTGGAAAACCCGGATATGTACCAGACGGTGTACGCCAAACAGGCAGGCTCTGCCGCAGCGCCCACCGCAGGGCTACATTTTACGGACGAGGTGCTCTCCCGCCTTCGGGAAAAGGGCGTCAAAATCGTCCCCGTGCTTTTGCACGTAGGGCTGGGCACCTTCCGCCCCGTGAAGGAAGAAAACGTGGAAAACCACGTGATGCACGAGGAATACTACGAGGTGACGGAGGAAGCCGCACGCGCGATCAACGAAGCGCGCAAAGCTGGCGGGCGCATCGTGTGCGCCGGCACCACCACCGTGCGCACGCTGGAAACGGCGGCGGACGATGCGGGCGTCATCCATCCCGGCGGCGGCATGACCAATATCTTCATCAAGCCCGGCGTGCGCTTCAAGGCGACAGACGTGATCATGACCAATTTCCACCTGCCGGAAAGCACGCTTTTGATGCTGGTTTCCGCCTTCATGGGCCGGGATGAGGCGCTGGACGCCTACAACGAGGCCGTGAAGGAAAAATACCGCTTCTTTTCCTTTGGCGACTGTATGCTGATTCTCTGATGCAAGGAGGCTTTGCCATGCATATCGGCGTGATCGGCGGGCTGAACCTGGATATTCTGGGCACGCCCCATGCGCCCCTGTCCCTGCGGGATTCCAACCCGGGCACGGTCACCTTGCGCGCAGGCGGCGTGGGCCACAATATCGGCGCGCAGCTGGGCCGCATGGGCTACAAAGTGACCATGCTCACGGCGCTTGGCAGCGATCCCCAGTCCGGGGTGCTGATGGATCTGTGCAAAAAGGACGGCATTGATCTAAGCTACGCCCTGCACACCCATTGCCCCACCTGCACATATCTGTGCCTGCACGATGAGGGCGGCGATATGTACTGCGCCATCAACGATATGCAGGCGGTGGATCAGCTGACCCCGGAGCACATAGCGCCCCTGCTCCACGCGCTTGAAAACGCTTCCCTTTGCGTGATGGACTGCAATCTGCCTGAAAGTACCCTCCTCTATTGCGCAAGGACGCTGAACATGCCCCTGTTTGTGGATCCCGTCAGCGCCTTCAAGGCAGACAAAAGCATCGATGCGCTGCCCTATCTTACCGCCATCAAGCCCAATCTCATGGAAGCGCAGAGCATGACGGGGCAAAAAGACCCTGCCGACTGCGCCAAATGGCTTCTTGACAAGGGCGTCAAAAACGTGTTTGTTTCCCTGGGCGAACAGGGCGTGTATTACGCTTCTCACAGCGACCGGGGCCGGATGCCCGCGCTGCCTCTGCCCGAAAATCTGCCGCTCACCGGCGCGGGAGACAGCCTGTGCGCCGGCCTCATCGAGGGGCTGCTCCGGGGCCTTGACGCAAAGGAATGCGCCGCCCTTGGCTGCCAAACGGCGCATGATACCCTGATCCTCCTCAATCAACCCACCCTGTAAAGGAGAATGACGCTGTATGCTGTATAACGCCGTGATCTTTGACCTGGACGGCACGCTGACCGATTCCGGCGAGGGCATTTTTGCCTGCGCCCGCTATGCGCTTGAAAAAATGGGCCGTCCCGTGCCGAACGGGGATACCCTGCGCAAATTTATCGGCCCGCCGCTGGCTGAAAGCTTTATGCATTTCTGCGGCATGGATGAGGATACCGCCCGCGAGGCCACCCGCCTCTACCGGGAGCGCTACGCCCCCATCGGCTGGAAGGAAAATACCGTGTATCCCGGCATCCGCTCGCTGCTCAAAAACCTGAAAAAGCAGGGCGTGTATCTGGCTGTGGCCACCGGAAAGCCGGAGGATATGGCTGTGCGCATCCTGGAATATTTTGATTTGGCCCAGTATTTTGACAGGATCGCCGGCCCCAACCGGGGCGAACTGCACGCCAACAAGGCCGATCTCATCCGCCGGGTGCTGCCCGAGGGCAAAAAAGCGCTGATGGTGGGCGACACCGCAGGCGACGTGAAGGGCGCAAAGGACACGGGCATCGACAGCTGCGCCGTGCTGTGGGGCTACGGCGAGGAGGATGCGCTCCGCAAAAGCTGTCCCACCCATGTGACGGGGGAGGTTGCAGATCTTGCCCAGCTTCTTTCCTGCCCCAAAGAAAAGGGCTTGTTCATCACCCTTGAGGGCGTGGACGGCTGCGGCAAAACCACCCAGCTCAAATTGCTCTCCGCACGTCTTACCCAGTTTGGCTATCCCGTGCATTTGACCCGCGAGCCCGGCGGCTGCCAGATCGCCGAAAGCATCCGGCAGATCGTGCTCAGCAAGGAAGACGGCGGCATGTGCCCGGAAACGGAGGCGCTGCTCTTTGCCGCCGCCCGCGCCCAGCACGTAAAGCAGGTCATTTTGCCCAAAGTGCAGGAGGGCGTGGTGGTGCTGTGCGACCGATTTGTGGATTCGTCCCTGGTCTATCAGGGCATGGGCCGGGAACTGCCCCTTGCATGGGTGAAGGAAATCAACCGCACCGCACTTGAAAGCGGCGCGCCGGATATGACCTTGTACCTGCGCCTGCCCCGGGAGGAAGCCCTGCGCCGCAGGAACGCATCCTCCACCCCCGACCGCATCGAAAAGGCGGGCGACGCCTTCTTTGCCCGCACCGAAACGGGCTTTGACAAGCTGGCCGAGGAAAACCCGGAGCGCATCGCCAAAATCGACGCCGGCGGCACGCCGGACGAGGTCGCCCAGCGCGTTTGGAACGCCGTTTGGCAGAAGCTGAAGGAGGCGTAAGCATGGCGCGTGTAGTGGTCGGCATGTCCGGCGGCGTGGATTCGTCGGTGGCGGCGCTGCTGCTCAAAAAGCAGGGTCACGACGTGATCGGCGTGTTTATGAAAAACTGGGAGGAAAAGGACGAGGAGGGCGTGTGCACCTCCGAATCCGACTGGCGGGACGTGCAGGCGGTGTGCGACGTGATCGGCATCCCCTATTACCCCGTCAACTTTGTGAAAGAATACTGGGATCGGGTGTTTACCCTGTTCCTGAGTGAATACAAAAAAGGCCGCACGCCCAACCCGGACGTGCTGTGCAACCGGGAGATCAAGTTCCGCGCGTTTCTGGATTTTGCCATGCAATTGGGCGCGGATAAAATGGCCACCGGCCACTTTGTGCAGACGGACGACATGGGTCATCTCCTCCGCGGCAGCGACGGCAACAAGGATCAGAGCTATTTTCTCTATATGCTCAAGGAGCAGCAATTGAAAAAGGCGCTCTTCCCCGTGGGGCACCTCACCAAGCAGGAGGTGCGCAAAATTGCCGAGGACAACGGTCTGCCCGTCTTCAAAAAGAAGGATTCCACCGGCGTGTGCTTCATCGGCGAACGGAATTTCAAAAAATTCCTGTCCGATTTTCTGCCCGCCCAGCCGGGCGCGATGGTGACGCCGGAGGGCGAAGAGGTGGGCAGGCATGACGGCTTGATGTACTATACATTGGGCCAGCGCCGCGGCCTTGGCATCGGCGGCCGGGGCGACGGACGGAGCTTCTTTGTGGTGGATAAGGATCTGAAAAACAACCGGCTCATCGTGGCCCAGGGCGAGGATCATCCCCTGCTCTACAGCGCCCGGTGTGTGGCCACAGACGCCACCTTCGTAAACGCTCCCATCCCGGAAAACACCCCGATGCATTTGACCTGTAAGTTCCGCTACCGCCAGCAGGATCAGGGCGTGACGGTGGTGCGCAAGGGCGACACATTGCACATCGAGTTTGACGAAAGGCAGCGCGCCGTGACCCCCGGGCAGAGCGCCGTGCTCTATGACGGCGATATCTGCCTTGGCGGCGGCATTGTGGATCAGGTGATCCTGTAAGCAAAAAAGAAAACCCGGAGCAATTCCGGGTTTTTTTGTGTTACAGAATGTGCAGGATATCGGAAAGGTGATCCACGGTATAGTCGGCGGGGCAGTTTTCGGGCACGGGCAGATGATCGTGGTTGTACCAGACGGTCTTCATGCCATAGTCCCGTCCGCCCTTGATATCCGCGCTCAGGCTGTCGCCGATGAGCACACAGTTTTCCGGAAGCAAACCGGGCAGGTGCATGAAGCAGCCGTCAAAAAAGGCTCGGGAGGGCTTGTTGGCGCCCATTTGCTCGGAGGAAAACACCTCCCGGATGTAGGGCATCATGCCCGCCTTTTGCAGCCGCTTCACCTGACGGAACTGGCGGGCGTTGCTGGCGGCATAAAGGGGATATTTGCCGTGCAGGTATTGCAGCAGCTCCATGGCGCCCTGCACATGCTCCGCGCCCTCGCCCACCTGCTGCTGGAACACCTCTTCCATGGCATGTCCCTTGCTTTCATCCATGGAAAGCGCTCGCAAAATGCGCTCGAAGCGCTGCTCGTGCAGCTCCTCCCGGTTGAGCAGCCCCATTTCCAGTTCCTTCCAGATCTGATTGTTCTCCTTTTCAAACACGGGGTACATATCGTCCCGATACCGTTCCCCCATTTTTTCCATGGCCGCCCGCAGCGCTACGCGGGCGCATTCGTTGAAATCCAGCAGGGTATTGTCGATATCCAGAAATACGGCTTTGATATCCATCTGCTTACTCTCCGTCTGTTTTTTCCGCCCGGAACACAAGGGCAAAATCCGCGCCCTCCTCCGGGGCAAAGCGCACCTGATCGCCAATTGGCGCCAGGGCGCGCTCGTCAAAATCCACGCGGCAGGTGACCTGCACGCCGGAAAGAGACCAATCGTGATCCTGAAAGGCCATGCTCTCCGTCCGCGCATCCATGCGGGGAACGCTGCCGTCCAGCACACTTAAGTCCGCCAGCGCCAGCACGATCCTGCGCATCTCCTGCCCGTAGCCGTCCGTCAGGCCGCTGATGCGGGTATCCACCTGGAATTCCACCGCCGTCACGCAGCCGTTTTCCAGCGTGTAGGTGAGCTTGGGCGCGGCCTTATCCATCACGCTGATCACCGCAACGCCGTCCGGCAGGGCGCTTTCACCCAGGTACGCGCCGCCCTCGCCCAGCATATCCATGGCCAACACGCTTAGATCCCGATTGCCGCTGCGCCTTAAGTCCGCACGCAGGATGTGGTTGTAGTTTTCGGCAAACTGCGCCAGGGTGATATCGCCCCTGTTGGGCGGCACCAGCTCCTTCAGTTGAGATGCGCGGTGCGCAAGGCCAGAGGAGAGCAAAAGCGCCGCCGCAAGCGTTGCGGCAAGGGCGTTTTTCCCCTTCGTGCGGGACAAAAACTGCACCTCGTTTTCGTAATCCCAGGGCGTGCAGCGGCGCTCCAGAAGGTGCCTGCGCGCAAAAAACATGCACAGAAGCTGCACGCCAAACAGGTTCAAGCCCATGCCCCGCAGCAGCACATGACATGCCCTGCGGAAGCTTTCCCCAAGGGACATGTTTGCGCCGCTGTCCCGCGTCACATAAATGCCCAGCAGCCATTTGCCAACCGTTGTGCCAAAAAGGTGCAAAAGCACGGTATCGGAAAGCCACATCAGCACAAGCGCAAACGCGGCGCTGAGCAGCGGCATATACAGCCCCAGCGCATAATCCAGCAGCAGCGAAGACAGCGCGCCGCACAAAATGAGATCCAGCATGCGGGCAAAGAAGCGCTTCCAGGGATGCCCCTCAAAGGGCAGCCGATCGCCCGTCCAGGCAAAAGAAATAGGCGTTTGCTTTTCCGCGCCGTGGGGCTTCACAGGCGCATGCAGATAGCTCTCTGCATCAAGCTGTGCAAAATCCGCACCGTCCCGGAGCATCTGCCTTGCCATGTCGATGGCGTTCTTCCGCTCCCCGATCTCCCTTTCCAGCTGCGGCACATGGGTTTCCAGCGCCTGCGCAAGGGAAATTTCATTCCGCACCAGTTGGCCGATCACATCCAGCGGCATGTGCATTTCCCGGAGCAGACGGATGCGCAGAAGCGTATCCACATCCGCCTGGGAATAATCCCGGTAGCCGTTTTCCAGCCGGGTCACGCAGATGAGCCCCTGCTTTTCGTAAAAACGGATATTGGCCCTGAGCAGGCCGGTTTTTTCCTCCACCTGGCTGATATGCATTCTGCATTCACTCCCTTCTGCACAAGGATAAGGCGTAAAGCAGCTTTACAGTCAAGCCCTTTTGCAAAAAAATCAGCGCTTTTGCTCCGATTGTTCCCTGTGCCTGGGCACAAAGCCGGAAAAGACGGTGCGGTTTTCATCGCTTACCACGGTCAGATCGCCGCCGACGCTGCGCAGCGTTTCCCTGGCGATGTGCAGACCCATGCCCCGTCCCTCGCCCTTCTGGCTGATGCCGGGCTCAAAGATCAGGTCCAGTATCTCATCCCCGATGCGGGGGCCGTTGTTTTCAACCTCAAAGGAAAAGGCGCGGATATCCTCCCCGACGGACACGCGGATGCAGCCGTCCTTCTGTCCCTCCAGGGCGTCCATGGCGTTATCGATGAGATTGGAGAGCACCCGGCACATTTCCCATCCGGGGAGGGGCAGATCCTGCCAGCTGCCGCTGACCTGCACCTGCAAATCCACCCCCCGCTGACGGCTTTCCGCGGTCTTTGCGCGGAGAAGGGCGTTGACAGGCGCGCAGGCCGTTTTCATCTGCCTGCTCAGGCTCTGGATATCGCCGTACACCTGCTCGATATAGCTGCGCGCCTCCCCGTATTCCTCCATTTCCATGAGGGAATAGACCACCTGCAAATGGTTGAGGAAATCGTGCCGCTGGGTACGCAGGGCGATGTTGAGCTCATTCATCTGCTCCACCGTTTCGTGGAGGCCGTGCATCTTCACCGTCATGCGGCGCAGCGACCAGGCTTCCTTAATGTCCATGGCGGCGCCGAAGGTGCATAGCACGGTGAGGGAAATGACCAGCGTTTCGTTGAGCACGGTGAGATGGGCGCCCGGATCCAGCAGCAGAAACAGCACCAACCCGATGGCAGACAAGATCTGCACCAGATTGATGATGATGGCGTACAAAGACGCCTTGTTCACGTCCACCCGCTTTTCCAGCGCCCGCGTAAGCTTCATCAGGAAGCCTCCATTTCTTTTTTCAGCAGCAGCAAAATGCGCTTTTCGGCGCGGGACACCTGCATCTGGCTCATGCCCAGCATTCTGGCTGCCTCCCGCTGGGACATGCCCTGCACAAAACGCAGCGCCAGCAGCTTTTTTTCCTCCGCGCCAAGCTTGCGCATGGCGTTTTTCAAATCCTCCCGCTGCTCAAAGGCGGCATAGCCCCCTTCCTCGGTGGACAGGCGGCTTTCCAGCGTCATCCCTTCCTCATCGGTGGAGGACAGGGAGGCCGTTTTGCTGCGGTCGATGGCCTGCAAAACCTCCAGCACCTGCCCCGTTTCCCAGTTGAGGCGCTGCGCAAGCTCCCCTGCCGAGGGCTCGCGGCGGTGTTCGTCGATAAACTTTTCCCGGGCGGCATGGAGCTGGGCCATCTGCTCCTTAAGACCCCTGGGCGTGCGCACCAATTCCGCCTTATCCCGCAGATAATTGCGCACCTTGCCCGTGATGGTGGGCGTGACGAAGGTGGTAAACTTCAGCCCGCGGGCGGGATCAAACCCCCGCAGCGCATCCACCGCCGCCATGGCCGCCACCTGGCACAGATCCTCATAGTCCACGCCCCTGCCCGTAAAACGGCGGGCGATGAGATGGCAAAGGGGCAGCACGCTTTCCAGCGCCGCGTTCAGATTTTCATCCGTGGGCGCAAGGGCGTAGCGGCACGCCATCTCGTGAATTTCATTGGCGTTCATCATTTTTTCACCGAAGCGGGCAGGATCATGCGCACTTCCTGCACGCTGTCGTCCTCCGTACGCAGATCCACCTGGCGCACCAGCGTTTCGATAATGAGCTTGGCAATTTCCGCATCGGCGCGGGGCTCTGTCTGCATCTGATCGCAGCACTGGGCGGCGATGGACATATACACGCCGTCCTGCTTTTCCTCAACGGACAGTGTGAGCGTCTTCACGCAATAGGTCTGGTGCAAAAGCAATTCGCAGCTTTCGTCCACGGCGCTGCGCAGATCGCTGAGTACGTCCACAGGCAGATCGTAAATGGCGCCCACGCCGGACACTGCCATACGCAGCGCCAGCGTCCACTCCGCCCTGGCGGGAATGGTCATGGTCATGGTCTTCATAACATCTCTCCATTTTTTCTTTGAATTTGGTTGTCCTTCATGGTTTCCGGGTGATCTTCACGTTCTCGGCGCCCAGCTGCATGATCAGTGCGGCGCGGGCGCTTTCCGCATCCCGGGGCCACATGTCCCGGGGCGCAAGCAGGGTGATGTTTTCATCGGGGATGTTGAGGTACAGCGGCACGTCGCCCTTTTCCACGGAGGAGAGCCACACGGGCAGCTGCTCCACCCGGCTTCTGCCAAGGCGGAGGAAGAGCTTGATTTTGCTGTCCCTGGCCTCCAGGGCGGGGGTTTTAGCCTCCCGGACTGGGGGTTTTGCCTCCTGCGCGGGCGCGACGGGCGCTTCCTTTGCAGGCGCAGCCTTGGGTTTTGCGTCCCTGCGTGTTTTCCCGGGCTTTCCGTCCAGCCCAAGCCTGGCTGCCTCCCGGATGCTTTCCTCCGCTTCCCGCAAAAGCTCCACCGTGTCCACGATCAGCTTGGGGGATTCATCCTCCCGCACGGACAAACGTCCGGAGCAGAGCACCACCTGATCCTCCAGAATATCCTGGCCGATCTTTTCGTACACCCTGGGGAAAATGAGCCCCTCCACCTGACCGGTCAGATCCTCCAGCGTCAGGAAGCCCATCAGTTCGCCCTTGCGGGTGGCCTTGGCATGCTTTTCCACAATGATGCCGCCCATGGCCACCCGTCTGCCGTCGTCCATCAGGCCGCCGTCCTCCCGCTCGCTGAGGTCCATCAGGTACTTGGTGCTGACGGGCAGAAGGTCCAAGAGGTCGGTATACTCATCCAGCGGATGGCCGGAAATGTACACGCCGGTGACTTCCTTTTCCTGATTGAGGCGCTCGCGGAGGATGTATTCGTTCAGCGGCGGGAACTCGTCCCGGGGCGGCAGAAGATCCTCCCCCGCGCCGCCAAAGTCAAACAGCGATACCTGGCCTTCCACATTGCTCTTGCGCATATTGCTTTCCGCGTCCATGGCCTCCTCGTACACCGCCATCACCTGAGTGCGGTTGGCGCCCATGTGGTCAAAGCAGCCGGCCATGATCAGGCTTTCCACGGCACGCTTGTTGATATCCTCGCCGCTGACACGGCGGCAGAAATCGAAGATATTCTTGTAGGGGCCGTGCATTTCCCGCTCACGAACGATATGATCCACGCAGTGCACGCCCACGTTTTTCACACCGCCCATGCCAAAGCGGATGCCCAAAGTGCCGTCTGGGGCATAGTCCGGCGCAAACTTGCGCCCGGAGGAATTGATGGCGGGGGGAAGCAGCGGGATGCCACTCTTCCTGCAATATTGAATATACCCGGCAATCTTGCCTGCGTTGCCCACCACGCTGTTCATAATGGCCGCCATAAATTCGGCGGGATAATGTTTTTTGAGATACGCCGTCTGCAGCGATACCACCGCGTAGCAGGCCGCGTGGGGCTTGTTGAAGGCGTAGCTGGCAAAGGCGGTCATTTCGTCAAAGATCTGCTCGGCGGCTGCCTGCGAAACGCCGTTTTTGACGGCGCCGGGCACGCCCATTTCCTCGGAGCCGAAGATGAACACCTCCCGCTCTCTGGCCATCACATCCTTTTTCTTTTTGGCCATGGCACGGCGCACCAGGTCGCTGCGGCCCATGGAGTAGCCCGCCAGATCGCGGACGATCTGCATCACCTGCTCCTGATACACCATGCAGCCGTAGGTCACGTCCAGAATGGGCGCAAGTTGCGGCGTCACATAACGGATGGTTTCGGGCTGCTGCTTGCCCCTGATGTACCGGGGAATGCTTTCCATGGGGCCCGGGCGGTAAAGGGAAATGGCGGCGATGATATCTTCAAAGGTGCGGGGCTTCATGTTGGTGAGGAAGGTTCGCATGCCGCCGCCTTCCAGCTGGAACACGCCGTCCGTATCCCCGTTGCAGATCATGTCGAACACGTCCGGATCGTCCATGGGGATATCTTCCGGCTGCATGTCGATGCCCCGCAGGCGCATCATATCCAGCGTATCGCGGATGACGGTCAGCGTGCGCAGACCCAGAAAGTCCATCTTCAGCAAGCCCAGATCGCCGATGATGCCCATGGGGTACTGGGTGGTGACCACGTCGTCGTTTTTCTGCAGCGGCACAAAATGGGTGGCGGGTTCGCCGGTGATGAGCACGCCGGCTGCGTGGGTGCTGGCGTGGCGGGGCATGCCCTCCAGCGTCAGCGCCGTATCGATGAGCTTATGGATGCGCTCATCGCTTTCGTACATGTTTTTCAGTTCGGGGTTCAGCTTCATGGCCTTTTCCAGGGTCATATCCAGCGCCATGGGGATGGCCTTGCTCACCTGATCCCCTTCCTGATAGGAAAAGCCCAGCACGCGGGCCACGTCCCGCACCACGCCGCGCGCCGCCATGGTGCCGAAGGTGATGATCTGGCACACGTGATCGTGACCGTACTTGCGGGTCACGTAATCGATCACTTCCTGCCGGCGCTCGTAGCAAAAGTCCATGTCGATATCCGGCATGCTGACGCGCTCGGGGTTGAGGAAGCGCTCAAAGAGCAGGTTATACTTGATGGGATCCAGCATGGTGATATTGAGGCAATAGGCCACAATGCTGCCTGCGCCGCTGCCGCGGCCCGGGCCCACCATGATGCCGTTGTCCTTGGCGAACTTGACAAAATCCCACACGATGAGAAAATAATCGTCAAAGCCCATGCTGTGGATGACGGAAAGCTCGTAATTGAGGCGGTCGACAGCCACCTGATCGTCGGCGGCGTAGCGGGTGCGAAAGCCCTCCTCGCACAGACGGCGGATCATGTGCTCGGCGTCGATATCCTCTTTGGGCACGTCAAAATGGGGCAGGTGGCGGCTTTCAAAGTCAAAGTCCACCTTGCAGCGCATGGCGATCTCCTGCGTCCGTTCGATGGCGTCGGGCAGGTCTGGGAACAGGGCGCGCATTTCACTTTCGCTCTTTACGTAGAGCTCCCGCGTTTCCATGCGCATGCGGCCCTCTTCCTCCAGGGTCTTGCCGGTCTGGATGCACATGAGCACTTCCTGGGCGTCGGCGTCCTTTTGCTGCTCGTAGTGGCAGTCGTTGGTGGCAACCAGCGGGATGCCCGTTTTGCGGCTCAATTCCACCAGACGGGGCAGCACGGTTTTTTCCTCCGCGATGCCGTGATCCATGATCTCGATATAGAAATGATCCTCGCCAAAGAGATCCCGCATGCGCAAGACGTAATCCTCGGCGTCCCTGTAGCGGCCGTCCAGCAGCATTTTAGGCAGGTCGCCGGAGAGGCAGGCGGTCAGGCAGATGAGCCCCTCGTGATGCTCCGCCAGCAGCTTATAATCGATGCGGGGGCGGTAGTAAAAGCCCTCGGTGAAGCCCATGGAGTTTAGGTACATCAGGTTGCGGTAGCCCGTTTCGTTTTCGCACAGCAAGATCAGATGGCTGTACTCGCGGCTCATCACCCGCTTATCGTGCATGTCCGGGCACAGGTACATTTCGCAGCCGATGACGGGGTGGATGCCTTCCTTTTTGCAGGCACGGTAAAAATCCACCGCGCCGTACAAGACGCCGTGGTCGGTCACCGCACAGGCCGTCTGGCCCAGTTCCTTCAGCCGCTTGGGCAGGGATTTGATGCGGCACGCGCCGTCCAACAGGGAATATTCCGTATGCAAATGCAGATGCGCAAACGCCATGCTGTACCTCCCATGGGCATAAATTGCTATTTACATTATAATAGGTTTTCTTTTTTCGCGCAATGCTATTTTCAAAGGAGCGTATATCGTGCTATAATAACGTGAGTTTGTATGCACATGCGCACCGGAGCGGCGGACGTTCTTCTGCCGATCCTGCGGGCAAGGATGTAGGCGAAGACGAGGGACGAAGGTGGAACCTTCTTCAGGTTCCACACCTCCGAACCAGGAGACCAGTCTCCTGGACCTCCCTTATCGACAGGCTTGACTGATGCCATTTCGCCGTCCCGCGACAGGCTGCAACGCCAGGCATCGATACGGCGATCCGCCGGGCCAGGGCGCGCTTTGCGCGTCTGGCCTCCTTCATCAACCAAGGCAGGGAGCAAATTCATTTGCTCCTGCTCTTGGTGATGAAGTTCCCGTTTTTCTCCGTGTGCGGAGAAAAACAGCGGATCGCGCAAACTTGTCCTAACTAACCCATTGGCTTTTCCCAAACAAATCGGCATGTAAACCCCCGCCCTACGCGGCTTTCAGCCGCCATGCGTTCCGAAGGAACGTGCTTCATGTGCCGCATGGCACGCTTCATTCCTTCATTGTTCATTTCGTTTCCCCTAAATTGTCCCATTGGGAAACAACTGATTCGATAAAACCTGTTTGTCCAATACTGCGGGTGCAGGGTACTCAGTACCCTGCCTCGGGGCGTGGGGGCGAGCAGCCCCCACACAAAGGAGTCAATATGAAAGAACCCATCGCAGCGCGCAAGCGTCGCAAGGCGTTTACCATCGTATCCGTCACGGTGGTTTGCGTGCTGCTGTTCCTGCTCAGCTATTTTGTGCTCTGGCCCATGGTGCAGGATTTCCGGGACCCGGAATACTTCCGCATGCAGATTGCGGATAAAGGGTTTGTGGGAAAGCTGACCATGATCGGCCTGTTTATGCTGCAGATCTTTTTTGCCTTTCTGCCCGGCGAGGTGTTTGAGGTAGGCGCGGGCTACGCGTTTGGCGGGCTGGAGGGGAGCATTTTGTGCATCATCGGCACCACGCTGTCCAGCACGGTGATCTTCCTCCTGGTCAAGCGCTTTGGCGTCAAAATGGTCACGCTGTTTTTCGAGCGCCACCACATTGACGAATGGTCGTTCATGAAAAACAGCAAAAAGCGCAATCTGCTCACCTTCATGCTGTTTCTGATCCCCGGCACGCCCAAGGATCTGTTGACCTACTTCATCGGCCTGACGCCCATGAAGCTGCACACCTTTCTGCTTCTGACGCTGCCGGCCAGGCTCCCTTCGCTCCTTTCCTCCACACTGACAGGCGGCATGCTGGGCAGCGAAGAATACCTGTTTGCTACTATCGTGTACGGCATAACGGCCGTCCTCACCGTGATCTGCGTGATCTGGTACCGCAAGGAATCCCGCAGACAACAGCTGGAAGACGCACAAGAAACCAAAGGAGAACCCCCTGCTCATGAATGACCGGCAAAAAACCCTGCGCGCCTGCGGCGCACTGCTGCTCACCGCCATCATCTGGGGCGTGGCCTTTTCCGCACAGCAGAAAATGTCCGAGCATCTGGGTCCCTTCACCTGCAACGCGCTGCGCTTCATCGTCGCCACAATGGCCATGCTGCCCTTCATGCACAGGGAAAACAAACGGCATAAAACGCCCGTCAATAAAACGGACGCAGGCGCAGGCGCGCTGGTAGGCGCGATATTGTTCCTGGCGGCATTTTGCCAGCAGGCGGGCGTGAAGGAGGCAGGCGCGGGCAAGGCCGGGTTCGTCACGGCGCTGTACGTGGTGCTGGTGCCGCTCCTCGGCGCGCTGCTGTTCCGGCAAAAAACCCGCCTTTCCACCTGGCTGGCGCTGGTCATCGCCCTGCCCGGGCTGTACCTTTTGTGCATCCCCCTGGGAGAGCGCTTTGCGATTGCCACCGCCGATCTGTGGCTGATCATCGGCGCGGTGATGTGGGCGTTCCATATCCTGTGCACCGATCGCTTCGCCCATCGCACCACGGCGCTGAAATTGTGCGTGATCCAGTTTGCCGTATCAGGCGTATTGAACCTGATCTGCGCCATGATCTTTGAAGATATTTCCCTGCACAGCGTGTATCTGGCGCTTTTGCCCATCTTGTACTGCGGCATTTTCAGCAACGGCGTCGGCTACTACCTGCAGACGGTAGGCCAGATGCATGCCAAGCCTGCCCATGCCGCGCTGATCTTGAGCCTGGAAAGCGTGTTCAGCGTACTGGGCGGCGCGGTGCTACTGGGTGAAAGGATGAGCGTGCAGGGCTACATCGGCTGCGCGCTGATGCTGCTGGCCGTGCTGCTTTCCCAGTTTGGCATGCTGAAACAATCCGGAGGTGACGTGCATGTTTGATCTTGATCCCAGCGCCCGCGATTACGGCGTGACGGTGGTGGAAAACCTGTTCATCCGGGAATATCTGCCCGCCGCCAAGGGCGATTATGTAAAGGTATACCTGTGGGGGCTCCATAAATGCCAGCACCCGGAGGAAAATTACGGCACCCGGGAAATGGCCGCCGAGCTGGAAATGACGCTGCCCCAGGTGCAAAGCGCGCTGCGCTACTGGGAGCGTCGGGGGCTGGTCACCTGCGTATCTCAGGAGCCGGAGGTGTACATGTTCCACTCCCCCATGCAGCGCAAAACCACAACCGGCCTCATGAACACCCAGGACAGCGAGTTTGCCGTGTTCGCGGAAAGCGTATACACCATTCTTGCAGACAAGCGCAAGGTATCGCCCAACGATATCTCCCGCATGTGGGAATGGGTGCAGGACATCGGCCTTCCGCCGGAAGCGGTGCTGATGCTCATCAGCCATACGGTAAACGCCCCCGTCGCCCATTTTTCCATGAAGCGGATGGAGGGCATGGCCCTGCTGATGAAGGAAAACAAGGTGCAGACGGTGGAGGATGCGGAAATGTTCCTGCGCAACGAGATGAGCGTGCACAAGGGCGTGCAGGAATTGCTCCGTCACCTTGGCAAGCGCAGCCGCTTCCCCAGCGAGGACGAAATGGCTTTGTACCGCAAATGGCGGTTTGAATGGCAGTTTGACCAGGAGGCGCTGCTGAGTGCCTGCCGGGAAACAGTCAAGGGCGAACCCACCTTTGCCTACCTGGACGGTATTCTCAAGGGCATCCGCGCCCGCAGCGAGAGCCGCACGGGCGGCGCGGTGGACGCCTTCCTGCAGGAGGAAAGCGATGAAGGCGCGAAGGCGCAGGAAGTGATGGATGCGCTGGGCATGCGCGCAAGCCGCGTGCAGGCGGTGAACTTCTACCGCCAGTGGCGCAGGCATATGCCCCATGACGTGGTGCTGTGCGCCGCCTCGCTGTGCCACAGGACGCGGGATAAGGCCGCCAATATGGAGGATCTGCTTTCCAAATGGCAGGACATGGGCATGGACACCATGGACAAGGTGCAGCCCTATGTGGACAGGCTCAACCGCCTGAACGCCGCGCTGCGCAAGGTGTTTGAGGCGCTGGGCTACCGCAGCGCCATTGCCGAAAGCGACCGTCTCCTTTACGAAAAATGGGAAAGCATGGGCTTTGACGAGGCGCTGATCCTGGAGGGCGCTGCCATCGCCCACGGCGCGGAGGGCAACAAGCTGCGCTACATGGACGCCCTGATGGAAAACTGGCACCGGGACGGTGTGCGCGATCTCGCCACTGCCCGCAGCCACAAGACCCCCGACCGCGGCCGCAAGCCCAACAACGCCCAGAACTACACCCAGCGACAGTACACCGAGCAGGACCTGGCCTTTGACGATCTGGCTCTGCTCCGTGAAGCGGAGGAACGCAATGGATAAGCAGCTTTACGACGCCGTGATGGATACCTACCGCATCCGTCAGGAAAAGAACCGCCGCGTGGAGGAAAGCCGCAAGGCGGAAGTGTTTGCCGCCCATCCCGACGTGGAGGAGCTTTGCATCAAGCGCCACGGCATGATCCTGGGCGCGGTGCGCAGCGTGTTCCACGAGGGGAGCACGGATCCGGAAGCCATCATGAAGGAGTATAACGAAAAGATCCGCAAGCTCCTGGCCGCCTACGGCTATCCGGAGGATTATCTTGCTCCCGTGTACACTTGCCCCCTGTGCGAGGATCGGGGGCTGGTGGGCGAGCCCATCCGCACGGAATGCGAGTGCTTCCGCAAAACCTACATGCGCATGGCCAGCGAAAAGAGCGATACGGGCGCCTCTGCCCACACCTTTGAGCGCTTTGACCTGCATCGCTTCCCGGACGAGCCCTTAAGGGAGCATCCCGCCGTGACCCAGCGCAGCTATATGGCGCTGCTTAAGGACAAGTGCGAGCATTTTGCCGATCAATACCCCCACGGGGAGATCAAAAACGTGCTGCTCCACGGCGGCAGCGGCCTGGGCAAAACCTACCTGGTGCACTGCATCATGAACCGGCAGCATCAGTTGGGCCGCGAGGCGCTGTATGTGACGGCATATCAATTGCTCAACGATCTGCGCAGCGAGTATTTCCGTCCGGGCTCGGTGGACGCCTCGGTGTACGAGGAGGCGCAGCTTTTGCTCATCGATGATCTGGGCATGGAGCCGCTGTTTGAAAATATCACGGTGGAGAGCATCTTTAATTTGCTCAACCAGCGCACCATGAAGGGGCTGGGCACGGTGATCAGCACGAATCTGAGCCGCGTGGAGCTGCAGAAGCGCTACACCGAGCGCTTTACCTCCCGCCTGCTGGACGCCCGCACCTCCCTGCTACTGGCCTTCTACGGTCAGGATATCCGGCTGGTGAAGTAAAAACAACAAAAAAGAGCCCCAAACGGAGACGCTTCGTAAAGAAGCAGTCTCCGTTTTTCTATGAAACAAAAAACACTTTCAGCGTTTGAAAGTGTCATAGTGGGTTGCATACGTTGAGAAAGGTAAAGTGATATTGCAAACGATTCGTTTGCAGTGGTATTTTTGCCTGGCAGCAAAAGTGATATTGAAACCTACGGTTTCAGTGATATTATATTCGCCATTCACGATCCGAAGGATCATATCACGGTGAGCAGCATCCTATCACTGCGAAGCAATATCACTCGCCGTAAGGCGAATATAACTGAGGCACACTTCGTCAGGAAGTGTGCCTCAAAGGGCTCTTTTTCTTTTACAGCAAATTGTTCAGCAGCAGCTGGAAGCGCAGCTTTTCCCGATCCACGGGGATGGGCAGGGCGCGGAGAAAATCGTCCGGATCGTACCCCGGGTACACCTTGCCCGTAAACCAGCCGCCGAAATTGCCCTTCAGACTGCGGTAGCAGTCCGCAATATCGCAGCAGCGGTCGGCCATGGCGGCGTCGCCCAGATCAATGAAGCCGGTCAAATGACCCTCCTCCATCAGCACATTAGGCAGGCAGTAATCGCCGTGGGACATGACCGGATCAAAGGCGGGTACATGGCTTTCCAGATAATCCAGCAGCGCCCGGGGCGACTGAAACTGCTCGTCCCCAAAGGCGTCCTGATAGAATTCCTCAATGAGATCATGTTCCACCCGGTAGCGGGCCAGGCGCAGATCATCCTCGATGGTGCGCACGCGGGGGCAGTGGGAGGCGTCCACCTGCCAGAAAAGCTGCAAGCCCTCCGTAAGCAACCGGTGCAATTCCTCCGGGCGCTCCATCTGCTTGGGATCGCAGCCCATATGGCCCTTCATGCGGCTCATCAGCAGGTAGCTTTTGCCCTTTTCCTCGCAGCTTGCGATCACTTTGGGCACAGGCAGCTTTCCTTCCAGCCAGCGCAGCGTATCCACCCGCTTTTGCCAGTCTATACGCACGTCCTCGATTTTCAGCACCCGATCCTCATAGATCAGCACCGAGCCTGTGGACATGCCAATCTCATCCCGGGCATAATCCATCCCCTGCACATGGGGAAGGATGGCGCTTGGCAGCTGCAGAGGCATACCCTTCTTCATCCCAGCACCCCCAGGTGCTCAAGCAAAATCTTCAGCCCCAGCAAAATCAAAATCACGCCGCCGGCCAATTCCGCCTTGCTCTTGTATTTGGCGCCGAACACGCTGCCCAGCTTGACCCCCAGGCCGCTGAGCAAGAATGTGACCACGCCGATAAACACCACGCTCACCCAGATATTGGCGCTGACCATGGCCAGGGAAATGCCCACGGCCAGGGCATCGATGGAGGTGGCGATGGCCATCACCAGCATGGTCTTAAAGCCCAGGGCGTTATCGCAGTCCTCGCACGCCTCTTCGCCCGAAAGCGCCTCGCGGATCATGTTGCCGCCGATCAGCGCCAGCAGGCCAAACGCCACCCAGTGGTCAAAGGCGCGGATGCTGTCTGCAAACATGCTGCCCAGGAAGTACCCGATCAGGGGCATCAGGGCCTGAAAGCCGCCAAACCATGCGCCCACAACGGCCATATGGCGCACCCTGATCTTCTTCAGCGCCAGTCCCTTGCAGATGCTCACCGCAAAGGCGTCCATGGACAGGCCCACGGCCAGCACAGCCAGTTCCAGAATTCCCATATTCTGTATCTCCCCTCTTACGCAAAAAACGAGACCACGGCAAACAGCGGAAGCATGTTCCGGGTCTGCCGTGAGTCTCGCTGTTTGATACGCAGCCGGATGCGCATGCGCATCAGCATGTCGACTGCGTCACGGTGCACGCACCGTCAGCTACTCCCCCACAGGAAAGTATGCTTTGTTTCTTGTTTTTACGCCAGCTGCTCGCCGTCGTTCTCCACGGTCACTTCTTCCACGCCGCGGATGGCCCAGCGGGCAAACACCATTTCGGTGCGGGCAGCGCCCACAGCCAGGGTGATGGTATCATCCTTGATGCCCATGATGGTGCCGTAGATGCCGCCGATGGTGGTCACGCGGTCGCCGGGCTTGAGGGCGTCCAGCATTGCCTTGACCTGCTTATCCTTCTTGCGCTGGGGACGGATGAGCATAAAGTAGAACACGGCGATCATCATCACGATCATCACGCCGTAGGAGATCAGCGTAGCAACGGGGTTTGCTTCCATAGCAGCGTCAGCAGCGGGAGCGGTTTCGGCCATGGCGGAGGCCATGCCGGCGAGCCAGTTCATCGTCATTGTTTTGGTCCTGCCTTTCAGAAGTTGGTTTCATCTTTTCTATTATACCGAATAAATGGCAAACTGTAAAGACCAACATCCGGGCAATTTTGTGACACGTGAACAAAAATGCACTTTACACGGCCATGGCGCACAGCTTATAACCGAAGCGGTATACCGTTTCGATGCAGCCAAAGCCCAGCTTTCTTCTCAGCCTCTGGATGTGTACATCCACCGTGCGCGTTTCCCCCATGCACTGGTAGCCCCAGGCGTCCCGGAGCAATTGCTCCCGGCTGACGGGCGTATCCACATGCTGGGCCAGTTCCTGCAAAAGGTAAAATTCCTGCTGGGTCAGGGCGCATTCCTCGCCGTTTATCAGAGCGCGATTGTTCTTTTCGTCAATGGTCAGTGTCTGCACTGCATGGTTCTGATCGATCGTAAGCAGCGTACTCATTTGCATCACCTCACCTATAAGACGCATGAAACCCCCGTTTTGTTCCCGGTATTTAAAAATTTCGTCATAAAATTTTGAAAAATTGCCCGTCCGCGGTGGGTGAAAACGCATATCCTGCCCTGTCCGGGTGCATAATATGAAAACAAACACCGCCACTTGCGGAAGGAGTTCAGGAGCAAATGGAACAGTTGACCCGAAGAAACGGCTGGCAGGAAGCGGAAACCGCTCTTTTGTGGCAGGAGATCGAAAAGGCCGCGGTGACAGGCGAAACGCTGCGCAGCGTATTTGACCGCATGGGCGAAAAGCTGGAGCGCAAGCCCAACAGCGTGCGGAATTATTATTACATGCAATTGCGCTCCCGGGAGGGCGCCGCCATGCGCCGCGCCGCGCCCTTTGAAACCTTCTCCCGGGAGGAGATCAACGCCCTTTTACGGGAGGTGCTCACCGCCCAGGGCCGGGGCGAATCGGTGCGCAGCTGCGTGATGCGTCTTTCCCGGGGCGATCAAAAGCGCATGCTGCGGTTGCAGAACAAGTACCGCAGCGTGCTGAGCAAGCGGCCTGAGTGGGTCAGCGAGATCGCAGAAGAGCTGACGCGGGAGGGCATTCCCTGCATGATGCCCCAGGCGCAGCAGACGCTGCCCCCATTGCGGCAGCCGGACGTGCAGGATGCAGACGCGCAGGCGCTGTACCGGGCGGTGGAAAACCTTCTCCGCCGGGCGCAGGAAAGCGATCCCCGGGGCGATCGCGCCCGGGCGCAAAGGGACGTATGCCTGATGCAATTGGAGGAATTGCAGCAGGCGTCGGGCGAATTGGTGCAGATCTGCAAGGAAGTGTGCGCGGAGAGAAGCGAGATGGGCGCAGACAGCGTCGACCGCATGACAAACTGCCTCTCCCGGGTAGAAAATCTGCTGCACGGCCTGCCCGTTGCGTAAAAAATCCGGCTGTGCTATAATGCTTCCACCACACAAAAGGAGCCGGCATATGAAAGTTCATGTTTACCCCGTGGGGCAGATCCCACGTGAGCAGCTGATTTTTTCCGTGATCGTTCCGCGCATGGGCGCCCAGTGGCTGCTATGCCGGCACAAAGAGCGCCTGACATGGGAATTGCCCGGCGGGCACATTGAGCCCGGCGAAACGCCGGATGACGCCGCCGTTCGCGAATTGTACGAGGAAACGGGCGCCACGGGCGGCATGACCCGCATCTGCGATTACGGCGTGGAGCGGGAAGACGGCGTCCGCTGCGGCGCGCTGTTCCTGTGCGACGTATCGTCCCGCGATCCGCTGCCGGATATCAGCGAGATGGCGGAAGCGCAGCTGTTTTCCCATCTGCCCGAAAACCTCACCTATCCCCTCATCCAGACGGCCCTGTTCAATCATGTACAGGGATATCTGAACACCATCACCGCGCCGGACGAGATCTGGGACGTGCTGGACGAAAACAAGCAGCCCGTGGGCCGCACCCATCGGCGGGGCGATCCCATGCAAAGCGGCGATTATCACCTGGTTGTGGACGTATGGATGCGCCGCAGCGACGGGCGGTATCTGCTCACCCGGCGCGCGCCCACAAAAGGCTATGCCCTCATGTGGGAGAGCACCGGCGGCTCGGCAGCCGCAGGAGAAGACAGCCTGACGGCGGCACTCCGCGAAGCGCAGGAGGAGGCCGGCATGGTGCTGGATGCCGCAAAAGGGCGTCTGGTGCACAGCTACCGCGGCCGGGATCACTTTAAGGACGTATGGGTGTTCGAGCACGAGGCGGAGCTGGAGGACGTCACTCTGCAGGAGGGCGAAATCGTGGACTGCCGCCTGGCGACAGCGGAGGAGATATGGCAGCTGTACCACGACAGGGAACTGGTGCCGTATACCTATCTGGACGTGCTGTTCGCGGAACCCTGATCAGGTTCTTCTTGGGGCTTACTCAGCCCCAAACCCTGAGGCAGGGTACTGAGTACCCTGCACCCGCAGTGTTGGTCATAGGGTATGGGTAAACGATGGGATTTCCCAATGCAGCAGGTATGAATCAAGTCGACTTGGGTGCAGGCCGATCCGACGGCGCAGAGCGCCTTCTTCATCATACCAAGGCAGGGAGCGAATAAATTCGCTCCTGCTCTTGGTTGATGAAGTCCCGGTTTTTCTCCGTTTACGGAGAAAAACACGGATCGGCCTGTGCATGTTGCTGACGAAAAAAACGAAATGGACAATCCACAATACTGCGGCGGGAACAAGAAAGCGCCCTACGATGAAAAAACTCCGTCCCTCAACGCCAAACACGTCACGGGACGGAGTTATTTATTGACTTCTTTGCCCCATCGGGAAGTAGTTGGACATTTCATCCACCTGTGTCCGACACGGCGGGTCAAGGGTGCTCAGCACCCTTGTAGGGGTCCAGGGGGCAACGCCCCATGGTTACTTGGAAGCAGGGGTGAAGGTGGGCACGAAGCCGCGTTCCACGATCAGGTCATACACCTTCTGGGTGTAGACGCATTCCTGCAGCGCCTTGACGAAATCGGAGTTTTCGTTCTCGGGCTTGACGGCGAACAGGTTCACGTAAGCGGCGGCAGCCTGGCTGTCGGCGGGCTCGGCGAAGATGCCGTCCACAGAGGGGTTCAGGTTGGCCAGAGCGGCGTTGTTGCCGTTGATGACGGCGTAGGCCACGTCAGCGCGCAGGCCGGGGATCTGCTCGGCGTTGGCTTCGATGATCTCCAGGCTGTACACGTTATCCACGATGTCTTCCTTGGTGACGATGGAATCCAGGGTAGTGCCTTCGGGCAGGGTGATCAGGCCGGCGTCCTGCAGCAGCAGCAGCGCGCGGGTCATGTTGGTGGGATCGTTGGGGATGGCCACCTTATCGCCGTCGGCAGCAGCTTCCAGGGTGTCCTTGGTGCCCTTGTAGATGGCCAGGGGCTCAAAGTGAGTGGGAACCACGCCCACCAGCTTTTCCTTATCGGAAGCGGTCTCGTTGTAGCCGGCCAGATAGGGCACATGCTGGAAGAAGTTGGCAATGGCGTCGCCGCCGGCCACAGCGGGGTTCTCGGTGACGTAGTCGGTGACCACGGTGATCTCCAGATCAAAGCCCTTGGCCTTCATGTCATCCTTGATCAGCTCCAGGATTTCGGCATGGGGGCTGGGCGTGGCGATGAGCGCGGTCTTCTTGGGCGCGGCGCAGCCGGCAAACAGGGACGCGGTGAGTACCAGAACCAGGATCAGAGCAAGATACTTTTTCATGGGATATCTCCTTTCAATCATAGACCTTTCAGTATATCAACGGATGCGGTGATCCATGCGGCGGGTAAGCTTGGTGCCGCTTACGGTGATCACCTGCACCAGAATGACCAGAACAATGGAGGCAACGTACATAATATCGTACTTGCGCAGGTTAAGACCCTTGATGATGGCCAGCGAGCCCAGACCGCCGCCGCCTGCGGTGGACGCCATGGCGGTGTAGGCAAGGATCGTGGTCACGCAGATGGCCGCGCCGTTGATCAGGCTTGGCATGGCCTCGGGGATCAATACCTTGTAGACGATCTGCCAGGTGGTGCTGCCCATGGACTGTGCGGCCTCAATGATGCCGCGATCCACGTCGATCAGGCTGCTTTCCACCATGCGCGCTACGTAGGGGAAGGCGCTGATCACCAGCGGGAAGATGACCGATTTGGTGCCGATGGCCGTACCCATCACCACGCGGGTGACCGGGAACAGCATGGCCAGCAGAATCACAAAGGGGATGGAGCGGAGGAGGTTTACCACCGCGCCCAATACCGTGTTAAAGGTGGGCACGGGCTTGATGCCGTCCTTCCTTGTGATAACCAGCAAGACGCCCAGAGGCAAGCCCAGCACGTAGGCGATCAGGCTTGCGGGGATGGTCATGTACAGCGTTTCCAGGAAGGCCACCCACACCAGATTGAAAATTTCAGCAGCGTTCACTGGGGGTACACCTCCTTCACCGTCAGCCCCTGGCCCTCCAGGTACTTTGTCACCTTTTTGCGGTCCTCCAGATCATCCGGCATTTCAATGAGCATCTGTCCGTAGCTCTTTTCGCCGATGCGCTTGATATCCGCGCTGAGGATGTTCACATCCGCGCCGCTTTCGCGGATCATGGAGGCGATGATGGGCTTTTGCGCGTTGGAGCCGTCAAACACGATGCGCAGCGCAGGCACATGCAGCATTTCTTCCCTGGGCGTTTCCTGATCGGCAATGATGCCAAACAGGCGCTTGCCGGCGGCGGAGCGGGTATGGACGAACACCTCGTCCACCGTGCCCTCTTCGGCGATCTTGCCGCCGTCCAGAATGGCCACGCGGGTGCACACCTGACGGATGACCGCCATTTCGTGGGTGATGATGACCACCGTGATGCCCAGGCGCTTGTTGATATCCTGCAAAAGAGCCAGGATGCTCTGGGTGGTCATGGGATCCAGCGCGGAGGTGGCTTCATCGCACAGCAGCACTTCCGGGTTGCTGGCCAAAGCCCTTGCGATGGCCACGCGCTGCTTCTGGCCGCCGGAAAGCTGGGCAGGATAGGCGTCCTCCTTGGCTTCCAGACCCACGATCTTAAGCAATTCCTTGACCCGCTGATTGGCCTTTGCCTTCGGCACGCCTGCGATCTCCAGGGGGTAGCGCACGTTGCGCCCCACGGTTTTCTGCATCTGCAGATTGAACTGCTGGAAGATCATGCTCACCTTGCGGCGCATCATGTTCAGCTGCTTTTCGTTCATGGTCAGCACGTCCTGACCGTCGATCAGGATGCGGCCGTCGGTGGGCGTTTCCAGGCGGTTCATGCAGCGGATCAGCGTGCTTTTGCCCGCGCCCGACATGCCGATGATGCCGTAGATCTCGCCCTTGCGGATCTTGAGGGAAATATCGTCCAGCGCGGCAAACTCGCCGCCGGTGGAAAGGGGAAACACCTTGCGCAGACCCTGTACCTCGATCTGCACAGGGGCGCTTGCTTCAACGGGCATGGTCACATCTCCTTCGGAAGCGCCGTGCGCTTCACTTTCAACGCTGCCAATATGCGCTTATCACAGAAAAAACCGCTCCGCGCGATTGCGAAGCGGCCTTGATAACACAAGCGAATGTCAGGCGGCGCAACACAAACAGCACGAGAGGACGCTCGCGCACATGGACATTCGCATAGCAAAGCGGGTATACATGGGCAAGCCTCCCTTCAGCGTGTCGCCGTTTGATAGGGGCATTATAGCAAATGCGTATATACCCTGTCAACGGCAAAATTGCATTTTGGTTGTATTTTAGACATTTCCTGCCAATTTCACCGCATGCCCAGCTGGCCAAGGGGCGTAATCTGGGCGGCGGTACGGCTGCGGGTCACGTTGAGCACCAGACCCAGACCGATGATATTGGTGAGCAGATTGGTGCCGCCGTAAGAAAGGAAGGGCAAGGGGATGCCGGTAATGGGCATCAGACCCAGGCACATGCTCATGTTCTGGAAAATGTGGAAAAACAGCATGGCCATCACGCCGATGATGATCAGCTTGCCAAACTTATCCTGGGTAAACCGGGCCAGATACAGCATGCGGAACACGATGAACATGTACACCGCCATGACGGCCATGATGCCGGTAAAGCCAAAGCCCTCGCCGATGGTGGCCAGGATAAAGTCGGTAGAGTGCTCGGGCACGTTGCCAAGCTGGGTGTGGGTGCCCAGGCGGAAAAGCCCAAGGCCTGTCATCTGGCCGCTTCCTATGGCCACAGCCGCGCCCAGCGCCTGATAGCCGCTGCTCTGGCTGTAGGATTCGGGGTCGATAAAGGCCAGGATGCGGGCCAGGCGGTAGTCCGTGGAGCCGGAGATCAGCGCAAAGGCGATGAGCCCAACGGCTGCCAGCGCCACCGCGCCGATCATGCCAAAGATGATGCGCAGATCCACGCCCGCAAAAAAGATCATAGCGATGAACACCACGCCCACCACGATGACCGAGCCCGTTTCACCCTGCAAAAGCACCAGCACGGCGGGAATGCCCATGCTCATGCACACGCGGAAAAAATCCTTCGGCGTGCCCATGGGCTTTTGCGTGCGGGACAGCTGGCGCGCCAGGATCAAAATGACGGAGATCTTGGCAAACTCGCAGGGCTGAAAGGCACGTCCGAAGGGGCCCTGCAGCCAGGCGTTGATGCCGTTGACGGTGCTGGCCAGCGCCAGCGTCAAAACCAGGAGCCCCAGCACGCCGTAGTAGATCAGGTCGCCGATGCGGCCCCGGTACAGCTCCATGGGGATCGAGACCACCACGATGAGCACGATGGGCGAAAGCAGGGTAAAAATGCTCTGCATCAGCCCTGAACGGCTGTCCAGAATATAGCTGAGCAGCGAGCGATCGGTGCCCAGATCCGGATCCATCATGGCGCTTGAAATACAGATGATGCCAAACACGGTCAGCGCATACACCGCAATGACCAGCGGCCAGTCAAAATGGGCGCGGCTGCGGCGGCTTACTTCCTGCATACATGCCTCCTTGCAAAATCACACGAGGGAACGGAGGAAAAAACGTCTTACGGGGCTGAGCTTTTCATCCGGCACGGGCACCTGATCTCCCATCAGGCGGGAGGCGATGCGGTCAAAGGCCATTTTCACCTGCTTGTCGCCGCACTGATAGGCCGTCTGATGCCGGAGCAGACCCCGGTACACATGCTCGCTTTCCGGCACCGCCCCAAGCAGGGGCAGATCCAGCGCCATGGCAAGCTGCCGGGGAGACTGCATTTCGCCCCTGCGCACCATGTTTTTATCCCAGCGGTTGACGATCAAATGGGGATGGAGGATCTCATGCTCCGCCATCACCTGACAGGTGCGCTCGGCGTCGCGCAGCGCCACGTCGTCCGGGGTGGTGACCAGGATATACTCCTCCACGCTGCCAAAGTTCACCTTCAGGCTCCTGCCGACGCCCGCCGGGCAGTCCAGCAGCACGATATCAAAGGTGCGCCCCAGGGACGCCGCGATCTTCTGCACGTCCTTGGGGCGAATCTCTGCCGCCCGCATGATCTGGGAGGCGGAAAGCAGGAACAGACTCCCCCACCCCTGCACGGGATACAGCGCCTCCTGCAGCATGCAGCGCTTTTCGCACACGTCCTGAAAATCGTAGATCACTTTATCCTGCAAGCCCAGCATCAGGTCCTGACAGCGCAAGCCCGTATCGCAGTCCACAATGACCACACGCAGGCCCCGGGAGGCCAGCGCCTGACCCAGGGATGCTGCGACGGAGCTTTTGCCCACGCCGCCCTTGCCCGATGCAATGAGAAAGCTTCTGCTCATGTTTTTCTCCTCAGGATCCTGGCAGATCCTTCCACTTGTTTCTATTTATATAGCTTTTTTTACGGAGCCAGCTGGTTGCCCGCGGGCAGTTCCAGATTCTCCACCACTTTGTTGGTTTCATCCAGATACCAGCCCACAAAGTCGCGCACGGCGCGGGTGGCCTGGGCGCCTGCATAGCCGTGGGGCACGCAGGATACCACCGCGATCTTGGGATCCTCCTGGGGGGCGAGGCAGACGAACCATGCGTTGTTTTCCAGATCGATCTTCACGCCGCCTTCGGTGACCTGGGAGGTTCCCGTCTTACCCATGATCCACACGTCGGCGTCATACTTCCAGTCGCGGAAGTAGCGGGTAGCGGTACCGCTTTCGTCAACCACGCCTCGCATGCCTTCCTGGATCTTGGGCAGGTACTGGATGGAATCCTCCAGCGTGCCGAACAGCGAGGGCGCGTACTGGGTGAGCACCTCGCCCTCGGGGGAGATGATGGAATCGATGATGTTCACGTTCCACACATTGCCCTCGGCAAGCGCGCCTACGTACCTTACCACCGCCATGGGCGTCAGCAGCGTAATGGACTGGCCGATGGCCATCTGGATTTCCTGCGATCCGCCCCACTTGATGTTGTTCAGCGCGACCCACAGGTTGCTCATCAGCGCCGCCTTCATGACCATATCGCGGGTCATGTTCAGCTCGCTCATCAGGATAGGCCTTGCGTTTGCCACCCAGTCGTCAGAGTTGCTCTCGATGGCCATGTCCATCAGCAGCTTGATGGTCTTATCCAGTCGCGCCGTATCGTACTCGATGCCGTAGCCCGCGCCGAACTCGCTGATCAGCTTTTTGATGGAGTTGGCGACGATGGTGGGCAGCAGCGTGACCTGCTCGTCCAGCGGCACGGTGGGATCGTACATATTCTGCTGGTTGCCCACGATGGAGCGGCCCTCCTGGGGCAACTGGATGCCCGTTTTGCTGGTCAGGCCGATCTGGGCGGCGTACTTGTACAAAAGCTGCTGCTCGCTCAGGCCGTCCGCGCCCGTGCCGTAGAGCATGGAGCCCAGGGTATAGAAGAAGTAGTTGCAGGAGTTGGAAAGTCCCTCCACAATGGTCTGGTCCTGATGGCTCTGGGGGTAATTGGTCCAGCACTTGGGGGCGTCCTCTTCGTTCTTGGTATAGGCCATAAAGCGGCCGCCGTCGGAAATTTTGGTGGAGGTGGTAAAGCCGGTGACCTCGTGGTTGGTCAGCGCCGCAAGGCCGGTGACCATCTTGAAAATGGAGCCGGGCTCGTAGCGGCCCTGGATGGCCAGATGGCTGGTCAGATTGCGGGTGTCCGTGTTCACTTCCTGCGCCGCCTTGCCGCCTGCGATCATGGCGTTCAGATCGTAGCTTGGGTACTGGGCGGAGGCCAGCAGATCGCCGTTATCCACGTCCATCACCAGCAGCATGCCGGTTTCCGCCAGCTTGATGGGGTACTTTTCCCAGTTGCGGTAGTCGATGGATTCGCGGTTCTGCTCCAGCCATTCGCCGTTTGTCATTTTCAGCTCCTGCTCATCGCGGATGGCGTTTACGTTATCGGCGATGGCGCGCTCGGCGGCCTGCTGGTAGTTGACGTCAATGGTGAGCTTGACATTATTGCCGTCGGAGGGCTCCTGATAGCTCAGTTCTCTTGTGATCTTGCCGGTATTATCCTTTTCCACCACGCGGCTGCCCTGGCGCTCGGAAATGCAGGCGGTGAGCCAGCTTTCCATGCTTTCCTCCACGCCCGCCTGGCCGATATGGTCGCTTAAGGCATAGCCCTGGGGCTTCAGATCGCTGAGGAAGTATTCATAGTTCTGGATGGCGCCGGTATAGCCGATGATGGAGGCGGCCAGCGACCCGTGGGGGTACACGCGCTTTTCGCCCACCTGCACGCCCATGCCCCGCAGCGCCATGCTGCGGCCCTCGATCTCGCTGACGGCGGCAAAGGGCACGTCGGTGGCGATGACGATGGGCAGGGAGTTGAACAGGTTTTCCTGCATTTTATTGTAGACGGCGATGACCTTGAGGGTGGTATCCCGATCCAGATTGCGCTCCACCGGGGCGATCACCTTGCCCTCGGCATCGGTATATTCCACCAGGTAGTAGCGCTCGCACATCTTAAGATAAATGCTTTCCGCATCCGGGTATTTTTCCGTGTTGGTGATGTAGTTGTTCTTGCGGTAGAGCGTTTCGCGGGCGGCGGTGGCGCTTTCGCTGATGCCGGAGCCGAAGTTCATCTCCCACAGACCCGTTTCCTCGTTGAACTGCAGCGGCGTGGTGGCGTTGATGCTCACACCGTAGCTCTCCAGAATATCGATGGTGTCCAGAATGGAACGGGTAAAGGCGCGGTAATCGCTTTCGGTGTTTTCCGAGTTGGTGCGCTGGAAGGTGACGTTATAGATCATTTCCGACCGCGCCAGGATGACGCTGTTGCGGTCGGTGATCATGCCGCGCAGACCTTTTACCGAAATGGTCTTTACGCCGGACACGCCGGCCTCATCCGCATACTCCTGCCCCTTGCTGACCTGCAGGTCGTAGGCGCCGTAGCCGATATAGGCAAAGCAAAGCAGCGCCGCCACGATGAAAAACAGGTAACGGCCGTTTTCGCTGTATCTCTTTTTTCTGCGTTCAGTACGTTTCAATACAGGTCACCTCCACGCATGACGGCTTCCTCCCGCCTGTACATCCCAAGGAACGCGCGCAGCGGCGTCATGAGCAGCACCGCCAGCCCTGCGGAATACAAAACGCCCAGCAGCGCACGGCCGATGTGGCCAAAGGTGATCGCGTTGCCGCTCAGGTACACATACGTCAAGTGCACCGCGTTCATGGAAAAGCACATGCACACCGCGCCCAGCACGATGCGCACAAGCGCCGGCAAGTCGCCCTGCCTGCGCTCGGGGTGCAGCGATTCCTTGCGCTCGCGACGGCGGTCGGACATGTCTGCAAACACATACGACCAGGCAAACGTCAAAATGGTATAGCACAGCAAATACAGCCCGCTCACCGAGGACAGCATGCACTCCAGCAGCATGCCGATGATGGCGGCCGCGCAAAAGGCGCTCTTCATCCCGCAGGACACGATCACAATGGCCAGATATGCCCACAGAATGTTCCCCGTCACGCCGAAAAGGGAAAAGTAATCCATCACGCAGACCTGGATCAGGTAAAACAGCACTGCGCCCGGAATGACCAGTATGAACTTTCTCAGGGTGGATACTCTCAATGCTTTATCCTTTCTCTTTGTGGAACCCTCTTCGGGTTCCACACCTCCGAACAAGGGGCATGATGCCCCTTGACCCGCATTAGTGGTCGGAGAGGAAGTGCTTAGATGATGCGGTTTCCCACTGACAGGTTATGAGCTACGGCGATTGTCGGACAGGCCGATCCGGCGGCGCGGAGCGCCTTCTTCATCATACCAAGGCAGGGAGCGAATACATTCGCTCCTGCTCTTGGTTGATGAAGTCCCGGTTTTTCTCCGTTTACGGAGAAAAACACGGATCGGCCTGTGCATGTTGCCGACAAAAAGATGGAATTGACAATCCTCAGTCACTTCGTGACAGCTCCTTTGCCAAAGGAGCCTTTGTTGGAAATGCTTGGCTTGTGGACGATGGATACGGGCTGCGGCATGTTACGGCGGCGGGAGCAAGCCCCCGCCCTACATTGATCATGGGGAAGATGTTTGCTGTGCAGCGTACCTGTGTCCCATACGGCGGGTGCAGGGTACTCAGTACCCTGCCGCAGGTGTGGGGGCGCGCAGCCCCCACGAAGGCAGCACTCCTCCGCTTCGTCCCATAGCACGACCTGTCCATGTCGCCCAAATCCTGATTTGGGCGAAAGCGGAGCGTTATTCCTCCTCCACCGTCAGACTGCCCGGATCAAAGGTGGGCGTAGGCTCGGGGGTGGGGGTAGGCGTAGCGGTCGGCTCCGCGGTGGGCGTGCCGCCCAGGTTGTCCGGCGCCTGGTAGACCAGGTTTTCGGGCTGCTGGGTGGCGTTGGGATCGGGGGTCGCCGTTTCCTCCGGAACCTGGGTAGGCGCGGGGGTCTCGGTGGGCGCGGGCGATTCGGTGGCGCCCTCATCCGGCGCCTGGGTGGCAAAGCCGCTGTCGCTGCCTACCTGGAAGGTAGGCTGGGGACGGGCGCTCACCAGCGGCTCCAGCGTGGCGCTGACGCCGGTATCCCGTTCCTGGGCGCTTTCGGCATAGGCGGGCTGATAGCGGTAGACCACCACATACTCCAGATGCTGGAAGTCCACCAGCGGCTCCACCACGATGTAGCTCTTGTTTTCATCCATGCCGCGGGTGCTCTCGCGCACCGTGCCGATGGGAATGCCCTTGGGGAATTCCATGCCCACGCCCGAAGTGACCACAATATCGCCGGGGCGGGGCAGGCTGTTTTCGGGGAGATAATACATGCGGCAGCGGGCCTGACCGTCAATGCCCAAGGTGCCCTTCACGGCGCCCTGGTCGCGGGTGGACTGGATCATGCCAAACACGGTGGCGTCGCTGTCGATAATACAACGCACCGAGCAGGTGGTTTCTTCCACGTCATAGGTGTAGCCCACCAGACCGCCGGCGAACACCACGGCCATATAATCCTTCACGCCGTGCTTGCTTCCCACATTGATGGTCAGCACGGAAAAATAATTGCCCGTGTCATGGCCGATCACGTTTGCCGCCAGGGGGTTTAGGTCCGTATTGCGGTTGATCTCGTCCATCAGGTCGTACATATCGTTGATCTGACGCTTGTATTCCTCGGCCATGGCGGCCTCGCTGGCCAGATCGTCCAGCTTGATGAGCAACTGCTCGTATTCATACTCGATATTGCCCCGCACCTTCAGCGTGCGCAGGTACCCGGCCACGGACTCAGTAAGCCCGGAAAACGCCTGCTGCACCGGGGTGATCACGGAGGTGATCACGGTTTTAGGCGTCTGCAGGATGGGCCAATCCACAAAATTGCTGATGACCATCACGGCGGCGCACACAAACAGTACCGCCACGATGCCAAAGCCGGCCATGCGGCGGGCGAAGGACTTTTTCTCCTGCGGGCTGGCGGCGCTGCGCTTGCGCTCTTCCTTTTTCTTTTCCTTGCGGATGCGTTCTTCCTCGCGGCGCTTCTGGGCGCGGCGGGGCGTTTCCCTGTCGCGGCGCAACTGCTCCTGCTGCTTTTCCTCGTCCGTTTCCACAAAGCGGCGGCCGGAATGGGTGCTGTTGTCCCCCTGACGGGCGGCGCGGCGCCATTCGGCTTCGTCCTGATCCTCCAGGGCCTGATAGCGGTTCTTCACCTGACGGGACACGCGGGGCGCATCCTCATCCCAGGCGGGAGACACGCGGGTATAGCCGTTTTCATCCTGCGCGGGGGCGTCCTTTTCGCCCTCGGGCGGGGTGGTAAACAGCCTGTCGTCATCGTACATGGCGTAAAGCTCCTTTTATCATTCGTCGGCGTCGTCGCGCAGGAAGCTGCTCTTGCCGATGCGGGAAAGCTGATCAAAATGCTCGCACAATTCGCCCACGCCCCTGCCTGCGCAGGATGCGGCGTCGCGGGCGCACTGCACGCGGATGCCCAGGGCGCTGGCGATGTACTGGTCAAGGCCAAACAGCTGGCTTGCGCCGCCGGTGAGATAAATGCCCGAGCGCATCACGTCGCCCGCCAGTTCCGGAGGCGTATGCTCCAGCACGCTCTTGATGGCGGACAGGATCTGGCTGCAGGGGGTTTTTAGCGCCTCGTACACCTTATCCGATCCGATGGCCGCCGTGCGGGGCAGATTGGTGACCATATCGCGGCCGCGCACCAGGGCATCCCGGTACTCGCTGACGGGCAGGGCGCTGCCCAGGTTCAGTTTCACTTCCTCCGCGGTGCGGTCGCCGATGAGCATGTTATATTCACGCTTGATGTAGGCGGCCACGCTTTCGTCCATTTTGATGCCGCCCATGCGGATGGACTTGGCCACCACCACGCCGCCCAGGGAAATGACCGCCACCTCCGTGGTGCCGCCGCCGATATCCACCACCATGGAGCCGGTGGGCTGGAACACGGGCAGACCGCAGCCCATGGCCGCGGCAAAGGGCTTTTCCACCAGGTGCAGATGGCTGGGGCGCACGCCTGCGTACAGCGCCGCCTGACGCACCGCGCGGCGCTCGATGGCCGTGATGCGGCAGGGCACGGTGATGATGGCGCGGGGCTTGACCAGACGGCTCATGCCGATGGCCTTGCGCACAAAATACTGCAGCATATACTTGGTCATATCAAAATCGCGGATCATGCCTTCGCTCAGGGGGCGCACGGCCACCACATCGTCCGCGGTGCGGCCCAGCAGCGACAGCGCTTCATCGCCGATGGCGCGCACGGCGCGTCTGCCGCCCCGCTCCATGACCAGCACCGTAGGTTCGTCAATCACCACGCCTTTTTTGCGCACGTACACAAGCGTTTTGCTTGTGCCCATATCAATCCCGATATCCGGGGCAATGATCGCCATATATCATCCATCCTCTTTGTAAAAAGTAGGTCGCGTGTAAACTAGGAAAAAAATCAGAAGATCAGGGAATAGGGCATGAGCATATCGCGGACGGTGGCCATGGGCAAACCGATGACGCAGGAATAGCTGCCCTCAATGCGGCGCACAAACATGCCGCCCACGCCCTGCAAAGCGTAGGAGCCTGCCTTGTCCATGGGCTCATTGGTATCCACATACTGCCGGATGGTTTCGTCCGTCAGCGGATCAAAGAGCACTTTTGCCACGTCCACGCGCACGTCCTCGCCCAGAGGGCCGATGACGCACACGCCGGTGTATACCTCGTGCCATTTGCCCTGCATGGATTTGAGCATGCGCACGGCGTCCTCTTTGTCCCGGGGCTTGCCAAGCACCGTTTGTTCATCGGGAAGGTACACCAGCGTATCGGCGGACAACACCACGTGATCGGGGCAATGCGCCGCCACCGCCCGTCCCTTCCTGCGGGCGTTTTCCCGCACCAGTTCATCCGGCGCGCCATCTGCCAGCTCGTCCGCATCCGACACCTTGATCTCAAAGGGAATGCCGGTATATCCCATCAACTCCCGCCGCCGGGGCGAGGAGGAAGCCAGGTACAGTTTCAATGCTTTAATCTCCTTCGTGCGCAAATCGGACACGCCAAAAAGGCGCCTCTCTCCACGCATACACCATTATAGCACACAAGCGCCGTGTTCGTACAGGTTTTTTTCGGTTATATATTGTAGACATATTTCCATGCCGACCGGTTTTTTGTGGTTTTCGGCCGGGAAAACCCACCAGGCGATACAGCAAGACGGAAATGTTTACAATGATTACGGCGCGGAGCCGCGCCGGGCAGCGGCTGCGCCGAATGAAGCCGCGGCAAAGCCGCTAATGAATAATGAAGCGTGCCTGCGGCACATGATGCACGTTCCTTCGGAACGCATGATGATTGGTTACCCACTGTAGGGCGGGGGCTTGCATGCCGCAGTGACTTGATGATACAACGAACTTCGATCCTTTGCGAAACAAACCTCGCCAAAAGGCCCCCTTGTGAAAGGGGGCTCCCGTGGAACGGGTGGGGGATTGTGAAATTGACTTAAATCGACAATCCCACCACCGCAAGCGGTCCCCCTCCCTTTGACAAGGGAGGCTGAACCCCGTCCCTCGACAGGAGGCAATGCGCAGACGGGGGGTAATCGGGCGCGCAGCCGCGCCTACCCATGTCGACCAACTTGACTTATCCCATTTCCCCGTCCCCCGACATGTCACAGCCAGTATTCATCGCCCACACAACAAACACACTCAACCAAAAGGCCCCTTAGGCAAAGGGGCTCCCGCGTAGCGGGTGGGGATTGTCTCGAACAGCAAAACAAGCATGTAACTTAGGACAATCCTCAGTCACTACGTGACAGCTCCTTTGCCAAAGGAGCCTTTGATGTAGTATGGTGATTGTGTAATCGATGTTTGTGGATGGGTAATGGGGCTTGCCCCCGCCCTACCGCAGCAGGCAAACCGCAATGTGTTCCGCAGGAACACGCTTCATGTGCCGCAGGCACGCTTCATTCTTCATTCTTCATTCTTCATTCTTCATTCGGCGCAGCCGCCGCCCCCGCCCTACCACAGCAGGCAAACTGCAATGTGTTCCGCAGGAACACGCTTCATTCTTCATTCTTCATTCTTCATTCTTCATTCTTCATTCGGCGGAGCCACCGCCCCTTCCCCATACTGAAACAAAAAACGTCCCGGGGCTGCTGCGCCCGGGACGGAAAAATACAGCAAAAAATGGTGAAGTAAAACAATCACAGAACGAGACGAATCAAAAAGGGAAAAGAACATCCGCTGCCCACGGGCAAAGGCAATGCTTACAGGCAGGCGAGCATGGCTTCCAGCGCCTTTGTGATCTCCTCCAGCGGCAGGGAGGGAATGGGCTTCTCCTGCGTCTGCTCGGGGATCATGGGCACGTGGATAAAGCCGCATTTGGCAGGGATCTTGCGCAGTTTGGCGTAGCACAGCGCGGTGTACATAACGCAGTTGCACACGTACGCCCCGGCGGACAGGCTGCGCTGGGCGGGCACGCCCGCCTGCTTTGCGGCCTCCACCATCTCATTGACCGGCAGCGTGGAAAACAGTGCGTTTTCGCCGCCGATCGCGATCTTGGCATCCTCCATGCTGACGCCGTCCGCATCCGTGCCGCTCATCAGGTTAATGGCCACCAGCTCCGGGGTAACGGCCTTGCGGCCCGCCGCCTGACCCACGGACACCACATAATCGGGCTGGATCTCGTCCATCAACCCGGCAAGCTGTTTCGCCGCGCCGTAGAAGCTGACGGGCAGTTCGCGCTTTACGATCTCAAGCCCGGGGATATCGGGCAGCTGACTGACCGCCAGCCAGGAGGGGTTGACGTTTTCTCCGCCAAAGGGAGCAAAACCGGTGAGCAAAACTTTTTTCATGTACAAATCACTCCGTTCTCAGTGCCACCACAGGATCCTTGCCTGCGGCTACGCGGGAGGGGATGAGCCCGGCCACGGCGGTCAGCAGCATGCTGATTGCAACCAGCACCATGCCTGCGCCTGCGGGCAGCGCTGCGATGGTCACAATGCCCGTCAAGTCGTAGATGATCACGTTGATCAGGATATTGCAAAGGAGCGTTACGCCGATGCCGATCATGCCGGCGGCAAACCCCACGATCAGCGTTTCCGCATTGAACACGCGGCTCACGTCCCGCTTGCTGGCGCCCATGGCGCGGAGGATGCCGATCTCCTTGGTGCGCTCCAGCACGGAAATGTAGGTGATGATGCCGATCATGATGGAGGATACCACCAGGGAAATAGCCACAAAGGCGATGAGCACGTAGCTGATGGCGTTGATGATGGTGGTGACGGACTTCATCATCAGCCCCACGTAATCGGTGTAGCGGATGGCGTTGTCATCCCCCACCTGTTCGTTGTAGGCGCTGATCTTGTCCGTCAGAAGCTCCTTGCTGTCAAAATCCTTGGGATAGATGCGGATGGCGGCGGGGCGGTCAAGGTCGCTGACGCCAAAGGCGGACAGATTGCCGCTCAGCGTGTTTTCAGACGCCTTAGGCAGCAGATCCGGCATATACTGCGAGATGAGCGCCACCGTTTCCTCCGGCGTTTTGCCCGCCATGAAGGCGGCATATTCCGGGGGCATCTGGCTAAGATCCATGGAGGCCAGCACCGCTTCCGCGTCCATCTCCTCTCCGCTTTCAAAGAGAAGACCGGTGAGCACGTCCCTGTCGGGATCGTTTTTCTGCATTGTGACGATATAGCTGTTATTCACCGCGTCCACCGCATATTCCTGCAAGGAGGACAAATATCCGATGCCGCCGGATGCGCCGGCGGAGGTAGCCACCGCATCCTCCCGGGGACGGATGATGCCCACCACCCGAAGGGGCAGCGCGGAAGCGATCTTTTCCTCCAAGGCCGCCTGATCCGCCCGGATATCCAGGTAGGTGCCTCCCTCCTGCTCCGCGTAATAATCCGTGGGCAAAAGCAGACGGAAGCTGAGGTTCATGATCTCGTCAAAGGTGTATTCGCTTTCCGTCACCTCGATCTTCTGCCCGGTCATCACGCTGCGGGTGAGGGCGGCAATTTCATTTTGGTCGCGCAGACCCAGCGCGTACAGGCTGTAATCGCTGATCTCCATGTTTTCGGTGACGATGACCACCAATTCGTCATAGTTTTCCGGCATGCGGCCGGTGACCACCTCAAACTGCTGGTCAAGGAGTTCTTCATTATCCAGCAGTTCTTCAAACACGTCCAGCTGCATCATGGGGCTTTGCTGCGCCATGGGGTTTTCGGTGAGCATGCTCATCATGCCGCCCGCGCCGTCCACAAGGCCGCTGTTTTGCAGCACAAGGCTGGGGTTCACCTGCACGGCGGGCGCGTTTTCCTGTGTGCGGTAGATGTACAAGGTGGTATCGTAATCGTACTGAATATCGCTGACCAGATCACGAACGCCGTTTGCCTCATCCTCGATATAATCCTTGAAATCGTGGAGATTGTTGCGGGTGACGGCGCCCGTCATGGTATTGAGCATGCGGCTCATCACCGCGCCGGAGTAGATTTTTCCATCCTCCCGCTCCCGCTGCGCCTTTGCGGCCTCCTCCATCATGGTGGCCATCATGCCGCTCATATCCGCCGTTTCCTCGGTGATCTCCAAGGGGTAAGAGCTTAAGGTATCCTCCTGCACCCGGTCGATATAGTTTTTGACGCCGGAGGAGATGCTCAGGATCAGCGCGATGCCGATGATGCCGATGGAGCCCGCAAAGGCGGTGAGCAGCGTGCGGCCCTTCTTGGTGAGCAGGTTGTTGAAGGACAGCGACAGGGCGGTGAAAAAGCTCATGGAGGGATGGCGGCGCTTTTTGAGATCCTTTTCCTCGTGAAGCAATTCTTCCTCGCTGCAGGGGTTGCTGTCGCTTTGCACCCTGCCGTCCAGAAGGCGGATGATGCGGCTGGCATACGCGTCCGCCAGATCCGGGTTATGGGTGACCATGATCACCAGACGATCCTTTGCGATTTCTTTCAGCAGATCCATCACCTGCAGGCTGGTTTCGCTGTCCAGGGCGCCGGTGGGTTCGTCGGCCAGCAAAATCTCCGGGTCGTTCACCAGCGCACGGGCGATGGCCACGCGCTGCATCTGCCCGCCGGACATCTGGTTGGGCTTTTTGCGCAACTGATCGCCAAGGCCCACCTTGACAAGCGCTTCCTTTGCCCGCCGCCTGCGCTCGCTGCGCTTGACGCCCGAGAGCGTCAGCGCCAGCTCCACATTGGCAAGCACCGTCTGATGAGGGATCAGGTTATAGCTCTGGAACACAAAGCCCACCTTATGGTTGCGGTAGGTATCCCAGTCCCGGGCGGAAAACTCCTTTGTGGAGCGGCCGGAGATCACCAGATCCCCGTCCGTATAGCGGTCCAGACCGCCGATGATGTTGAGCAGCGTGGTTTTTCCGCAGCCCGAGGGGCCCAGCACCGCCACAAATTCGTTTTTGCGGAACACCGTGCTCACGCCCCGCAGCGCTTCCACCTTCTGGCTGCCGGCGCCGTATACCTTGGTCACGTTTTTCAGATTCAGCATACCTTTTCTCCTTGCCAATCCAAACAAAAGTTAAACAAAAAAGTGCAATTCTGTCACGTATATCATCATATCACAAAACCGGAAAAAATAAACAGGAAAAGGGGGCGCAAAATGTGTCATCCTCATGTCAGCGCATATCTCCCCTGCCGTTTTTACCCTTTACAACGGGCGCGGGATGTGGTATACTATTATGCGGGACATATTCGTCCCGGCGGGGCGTGCATCGTCCCCGCAGGATCAAAGGAGATGAACGGCATTGCAGGACGGCCAGCTTCTTTCACTGATGAAGTGCCTGGCGCCCCAGGAAGTGGAGCAGATCGGCCGCCATGCCCAGGTGCTGACGGGCATTGACAACATGCAGCCCGTGGGCCGCAGGGCGCTGGCAAGCCGCCTGCGTCTGCCCGAAAGGGAAGTGCGCACCATTGCCGCAAACCTCCGCGATCAGGGACTGCTCACATTGGACGCAGCCGGCATGCAATTGACCGGCAAGGCGCTTCAGGTGCTGCCCGGCGCCAGGGATTTGAGCCGCGCGCTCTTTGGTTTGCATGATCTTGAGGAGCAGCTTTCCAAATCCCTTCACATCCCCCACGTGGTGGTGGTGGCAGGCGATGCGGATGAGGACGCGCAGGTGCTGCGCGAAGTGGGCCGCGCCTGTGCGCACCGGGTGCGCCAGCTGATCGCAGGCGGCATGACGGTGTCCATCGCAGGCGGCAGCACCATGATGGAAACGGCCCGGGGCATGCAGTTTGCATCCCTGCCGGACGTAACGGTGGTTCCCTCCCGCGGCGGCATGGGCACCAATGTGGAAACTCAGGCCAACACCATCGCAAGCGAGCTGGCCCGAAGGCTGGGCGCCAGGTGCAAGGCCATCTACGTGCCAGATTCTTTGGATTCCACCCAGCTTGCGGAGATGCTGCGTCTCCCCGAAGTAAAGGACGCCGTATCGTACCTGAAAAACGCCAAAGTGGTGATCCACGGCATCGGCCGCGCGGACGAAATGGCCCTGAAGCGCGATCTGCCCGCAAGCGCGGTGCAATTGATCCGCGAAAGCGGCGCCATGGGCGAAGCCTTCGGTGAGTTCTTTGACGAGATGGGCAGAACCGTCTATCAGGTCAACACCGTGGGAAGTGGCCTTTCCACAAGCGACGGGAGCTTCCTCATCGCAGCGGCGGCAGGCAGCCGCAAGGCCAAAGCCATCATCGCATCCACCCGCCACGAGCCTCACGATTCCCTCATCACCGACGAGGGCGCGGCAAGCAGGATGCTCAGCCTCCTCAAAGAGGCGCCGTAACACGTTTCCACGGGGCGTCGCCCCTGGATATAAAAAACTCATCATACCGAACACGAGTAAGGAGAATCCGTCATGAGCATGAACAAGAAAACCTTGGAAGACATTCAGGTGAACGGCAAGCGCGTGCTGGTGCGCGTGGACTTCAACGTTCCCATGGACGAAAACAAGAACATCACCGATGAAAACCGCATCGTGGGCGCGCTGCCCACCATCAAGTACCTGCTCAAGAACGGCGCCAAAGTGGTGCTGTGCAGCCATATGGGCAAGCCCCACAATGTGTTCAACGATACCATCAAGCTGACCAAGAAGGAAAAGGCCAAGGTGGAAGCCCTGCCCGAAAACGAGCGCGAGGCCGCCACCGAAGCGTTCCTGGAAAAGGCCAAGAAGGACCTGACCAAGCTGTCCCTGGCTCCCGTTGCCAAGCGTCTTTCCGAGCATCTGGGCATCGAAGTGAAGATGGCTGCCGACGTCATCGGCCCCGACGCCCAGGCGAAGGCCGCCGCCCTCAAGGAAGGCGAAGTGCTGCTGCTTGAAAACCTCCGCTTCCACGCCGAAGAAGAAAAGAACGATCCCGAATATGCCAAGGCCCTGGCTGCCTACGGCGAAGTGTACGTGAACGACGCTTTCGGCACCGCTCACCGCGCCCATGCCTCCACCGAAGGCGTGACCCACTTCATCCCCACCGCCGTGTGCGGCTACCTGATCGAAAAGGAACTGCGCATCATGGGCGGCGCCCTGGAAGCCCCCGAGCGTCCCTTCCTGGCCATCCTGGGCGGCGCCAAGGTGTCCGACAAGATCGGCGTCATCAACAACCTGCTTGAAAAGGTGGACGTGCTGATCATCGGCGGCGGCATGGCCTACACCTTCCAGAAGGCCATGGGCGGCAAGATCGGTAACTCCCTTTGCGAAGACGACAAGATGGATCTTGCCAAGGAACTGCTGGCCAAGGCCGCTTACAAGGGCAAGCGCATCGTGCTGCCTGTGGACAACGAAGCCGGCAACGATTTCTCCAACGACTGCCTGCGCATCACCGTCCATTCTCAGGAAATCCCCGATGGCTTTGAAGGCCTTGACATCGGCCCCGTGACCCGCGGCATGTTCGTCAACGAAGTCAAGCGCGCCCACACCATCATCTGGAACGGCCCCATGGGCGTTTCCGAATTCTCCAACTTCGCCGCCGGCACCAAGGCCGTGGCCGAAGCTGTGGCCAACAACCCCGGCATCACCATCATCGGCGGCGGCGACAGCGCTGCGGCGATCCAGAAGCTGGGCTTTGCCGATAAGGTGACCCACGTTTCCACCGGCGGCGGCGCTTCCCTGGAATTCCTGGAAGGCATCGAGCTGCCCGGCATCGCCGCTCTGAACGATAAATAACGCATCGTAAACGATGCTTCCGAAAAAATGAAAACTCATTTTTTCGGGGTACAGATTTTCCTGTGACCCACGGTCACGGCCGGAAAATCTGAGCGGAATGAAAATCCTGTCCGGCGGGCAAGCTCGCCTCCCCGGATTTTCTCCTCGCGGCGTACATGCCGCCGCTGCGGATTGTTGTTTTACGCACCGCAGCCACACCGTCTTTTGACAATCATCTCAAGTCCGGGGCTGAAAAACGCCCCGGATATTTTCCGTCAATAAGCTTTCAAAGGAGAATACCTGCTATGCGTACCCCCATCATCGCCGGCAACTGGAAAATGAACAAGACCCCCAAGGAAGCCAGGGAACTGATTTCCGCCCTCAAGCCTCTGGTGAAGGACGCCAAGGCCACCGTGGTCGTCTGCGTGCCCTATGTGGACCTGCAGACCGCTCTGGAAGAGACCCGCGGCACCAACATCCACGTGGGCGCCCAGAACGTGCACTTTAAGGAAAGCGGCGCCTACACCGGCGAAATTTCCGCTGCCATGCTCAAGGAAATGGGCGTTGAATATGTGGTCATCGGCCACAGCGAGCGCCGCCAGTACTTTGGCGAAACCGACGCTACCGTCAACCTGCGCACCCTGGCCGCCGTCAAGGCCGGCCTGACCCCCATCATCTGCGTGGGCGAGCGCAAGGAAGAACGCGAAGCCGGCTACACCAACGCGCTGGTGGAATACCAGACCCTCATCGCCCTCAACGGCCTGACCGATGAGGAAGTGAAGAACGCCGTCATCGCCTACGAGCCCGTGTGGGCCATCGGCACGGGCCTGACCGCCACAGATGAACAGGCCAACGAGACCATCGGCGTCATCCGCGCCGCCATCTGCCGCAAGTACGGCAAGGAAGTGGCCGATTGCATCCGCATCCAGTACGGCGGCTCCATGAACCCCAAGAACGTCAAGGGCCTCATGGCGCAGGAAGAGATCGACGGCGGCCTCATCGGCGGCGCGTCCCTGAAGGCGGAAGATTTCTCTCTGGTGGTCAACTACTAAGGGAAGGGGCGCTGCCCCCTCCACCCCTGCACGGGGAACTGAGTCCCCCGTGACCCCCGCATTTTCGACCATCTTGAATCGAAAAGTCACCCCGTCCCCCGACATGCTTGGTGTTGAGGGACGGGGTTTTTCTTTGGGGCTATCCGCCCCAAACCCTGACAAGGGGCATGATGCCCCTTGTGGGGTGAAGGGGTGAAACCCCTTCAAAAGCCCCCCGTAAACGTTCCCATCGCGACAAAAAAGGACTCCCTTTCGGGAGTCCTTTTCGTTTGCTTACATATCGCAGGTCACGGTATCGGAAAGGCCGGTCAGCAGCAGGCCTTCGGGGGTATCCTGCGCTGCGGCGCCGATCAGGTTGTTGACCGCATGCACGTTGACGAGCAGCACCCTTGCACCCTCGTGCGCGCCGGAGAGCGTCACGGTCACATGCCCCTTCGCATTCTTTGCACGGGCGGTAAAGGCCACGTCGCCCCTGTTGGTGCGCACGGCGCAGCAGGCTTCATCCTTCAGCGCATAGATGCGCAGGGTGACGTTCTTTTCGTAATCGTACACGGCCTGCGTATCGCTCTCGCCCATGGGCAGAATGGTGTTTTCCCGCACGAACAGCGGCAGGCTCATAAAATCATAGCTGTCACGCCGCCAGCCCATGCCCTCCACTGCTTCGCCGGAGAGCAGATGCGTCCACGTGCCGCGGGGCAGGTAATGATCGCACACATTGTCCTTGCGCATGACGGGCGCCACCAGCAGGCTTTCGCCCAGCATGTACTGCCTGTCCAGATCCTCCGCGCCCAGATCGCCGGGGAATTCCAGCGCCATGGCGCGCATCATGGGCACGCCCGTTTCATGGGCGATGGCGGCCTGGCCGTAGATGTAGGGCATGAGCCTGGCCTTGAGTTTGGCAAAATGCCGGCACACGTCCACCGCCTCATCGCCAAACAGCCACGGCACGCGGTAAGAATTGCTGCCGTGCAGACGGCTGTGGCTGGACAAAAGCCCAAACGCCAGCCAGCGGTTGTACACGTCCGGATTGGCCGTGCCCTCAAAGCCGCCCATATCGTGGCTCCAGTAGCCAAAGCCGGACAGGCTCAGGCTCAGGCCTGCGCGCAAGGATTCCGCCATGCTGGGATAGGTGCTGTTGCAGTCGCCGCCCCAGTGCACGGGGAATTTCTGCCCGCCAACCGTGGCGCTGCGGGCAAACAGGCAGGCTTCCTCTTCGCCCCGCTCCTCGCAGATGGCGTCGTACACGCACTTATTGTACAGGTAGGTGTAGAAGTTATGCATGCGCACGGGGTCGCTGCCGTCAAAGTATTTCACGTCCGTGGGGATACGCTCGCCAAAGTCGGTCTTGAAGCAGTCCACGCCCTGACGCATCAGCGTTTTGAGCTTGTTTTTATACCATTCCGCCGCATCCGGGTTGGTAAAGTCGATGACGGCGCAGCCGGCCTGCCACAGATCCCACTGCCACACATCGCCGTTTTCGCGGTTGAGCAGATACCCCTTGTCCATGGCCTCCTTGAACACCGGGCTCTTCTGGCCCAGGTACGGGTTGATCCACACGCATACCTTGAGCCCCTTGTCATGGATGCGCTTCAGCAGCCCCTCCACGTCCGGGAACATATCCTTGTCCCATTCAAAGGAGCACCACTCGTTTTCCTTCATCCAGAAGCAGTCAAAGTGGAACACGGACAGGGGGATATGGCGCTCCTGCATGCCGTCGATAAAGCTCATGACGGTGTTTTCATCGTAAGACGTGGTGAAGGAGGAGGAGAGCCACAGGCCAAACGTCCAGGCCGGGGGCAGCGCGGGACGGCCGCTGAGGGCGGTGTAATGCTCCAGCACGCCCTTCATATCGCCGCCGCCGATGACCATAAAATCCATCTTGTGTCCGGGCACGGAGAACTGCACCTTGGTGACGGCCTCGGAGCACACCTCAAAGCTGACGGGGCCTGCATCGTTCACCAGCACGCCGTAGCCGCGGTTGGTCACATAGAAGGGGATGTTTTTGTAGGCGATCTCGCTGGCGGTGCCGCCGTCCTCGTTCCAGATATCCACCACCTGGCCGTTTTTGACAAAGGCGGTAAAGCGCTCGCCCAGGCCGTACACCTTTTCGCCCACGTCCACTTCCAACTGGCCGCGCATGAAGGGGCCCTCGTCCGTCTTCATGTAGCTCAGCTGGGGCGCGCCGTAATGATCGCCCACGGCGGTCAGATACTGCCCCTTCCAGTAGTATTTGAAGGATGCGGGGCGGTAGGTGACCACCAGCGCAAGATCGCCCGATGCGATGGTGATCCTGTCCGCCTCCCGGGTCACTTCCATGGGCAGGTCGGAAAGATTCAGATCAAATTCGGGCATCTTCTGCCGGGAACCGATAAAATGCGCCGCCTGCAGGCGCAAAATGCCCTCCTGGGGCGCGGTGACGTCCAGTTCAAAGGACGGGCCGTCCAGCCCGCGATAATCCTCGCCGTAGCTGACGCCGTACAGGTGCACGCTGCGCTTATCGCCGCTCACCTTCACCTGACGGATCTGCTTGCAGTGGTACGCCGTTACGCCGGGCTTGAGTACCCAGTAGCCAACATTGAATTTCATATGTGTTCTCCTTCTGCAAGGATTTTTATCTGGGTTTATTATAGGTAATTTTCGCCTGTTGGTCAAGTATGGGGCTATCCGCCCTTCGTGGAACCCTGTTCGGGTTCCACACCTCCGAACAAGGGGCCTGAGGCCCCTTGACCCGCAGTATTGGTCTGACTTGTGTTATCGATTAAGTTGTTTCCCAATGCGACAACCGCGTAGGGCACTTTCTTGCTCCCGCCGTTTTTGGGTTTGGGAAAAATCCTGTTACTTTAGTATCGCCCGATCCGCCCGGCCAGCCTGCGCTTTGCGCGGCTGCGCCTTCTTCATCATACCAAGGCAGGGAGCGAATACATTCGCTCCTGCTCTTGGTTGATGAAGTCCCGGTTTTTCTCCGCATACGGAGAAAAACAGCGGATCGGTCTATGCATGCTGCCGACTGATGAATGAAATCATCAATCCCCCACCGCTACGCGGAGCCCCCTTTAACAAGGGAGCCTTTGGATACGCTTCATGGGGAGGATGTTTGCTATGCGGCGCACCTATGTCCCACACAGCGAGGTCCAGGAGGGTCACCCTCCTGGTCAGGGCGTGGGGCGGACAGCCCCACAAAGACAGCCCCACAAAAAAACCGTCACCTGACACGCAGCATGCCAGATGACGGGGTCACTTTTATAATACGATATCGCCGGGATTATACCCATAGGGCAGCGGTTCTTCGTCCACGAAGGGGAAGGAATCGTCCATCAGCACGGGGAGGAAGGCCTCATAGGGCATCCGGACAAACTCGCAGCCGTAGCCACTCTGGCCAAACGCGCCCTTTTCCTGCGCCTGCAGGTGCAGATTGCGGGCAAACTTGGTGCGGTTGGAGCAGTCGTGCACGCAGACGGGCCAGTTTTCCTCGGCGGCCTGCTTCATGAAGCGCAGCGTCAGATCCCGGCTCCAGATGGGCGATACATAGCCCAGGCGGCTGATGTACAGGTTTTCGCCCGCATAATTGCCGATGTTGTTGTCGTTGAGGTGCAGTTCGGCGCAGTTGATAAAGTCCAGCCCGGCAGCCAGGATGCTGTCCTTCTTTTCCATGAATTTTTCAAAAAATTCCGGGGTCATGGGCGTTTCGATGCCCACGCGGGGGATGTACTTTTTCGCCGTCGCCATGCTGGCGATCACCTTATCGGCGCAGTTCGACGCGCCCAGGTTAAAGCGCAGTTCATCCAGCCCCGCTTCGCCCAAAGCTTTCAGATTTTCCTCCGTGCACAATGTGCCGTTGGTATACAGATGCTGGTGCACGCCCGCGTCATGGAACTTTTTCACCACGCCGTAGTATTTTTCGATCTCCATGAAGGGCTCAAGATACACATACGCAATGCCGGTGGGCTTCTTCTGCACCTGCAGGAGCAGATCGATATCCTCTTCATAGAAGCGGCTGCCGCCGATCTCCCACAGCCCTTCGCCGATGGGCGGCTGCATGTCCATTTCGCCAAAGTCGTAGCAGAAGCGGCAGTTCAGGTTGCATTTATTGGTTTTGCGCACGGCACTTAAGCCGGTGCCAAGCAGACAGCTTTTGCAGCCCAGGGGGAAGTTTTCATCCCGGCCCACATAATAGGTGCGCCCCTGCAGGCACTTAAGGCCGGGGATCTCCTGCATCATTTTTTCCCGCCGCGCGTTCACCGCACGCTCGATCTGGTAGAACGCGGCGTAGGCGATCTCCTGCTGATTGGGCAGGAGCGTTTCATCCTCGGGCAATTCCGCAAAAAAGCGGAACCACATCAGCGCATCTTTCTTGGAAATTTTCATGGAAACATGTACTCCTTATTCTTCAATGACAAGCTGGCCAAACTCGTGGGGGCAGTGGAAATCCAGCCGGCTTACGGGCGCCCAGGCCGCCCAGTGGGGCGCGGAGCCGTCCTCAATGCACTTGTAGAAATTGCCCGTCATTTTGTGCCCGGGCGCAAAATGACAATCGCACCCGTAGAGCGCTTCCAGCGTGGAAAGGGGCATCAGCACGGTATAGGTCCAGTATTCGTCCGTCTTCTGCACTTCCGCCACGGGATGAGGAAGACCCAGATCGGTGAGGAACACGCGCTCGTGCCTGCCGGGGCCAAAGGCGCAGTGCACCACGCCCAGCGAGTTGACCTCCAGATTGAAATAGCCCTTGCCCGTTTCCGGCTGGCAATCGATGAACGCTTCCAGGCAGCTGTCGCAGCAGACGGCACCGTTCATCTCTGTGCGGATGGCGTAGGGATCCTTTTCAAAGCAGGTGAGGGTGATCTTGAGACCCTCGTCCTTCACATAGCTCACCTGCGCCTGGGCACGGGGGCCGATGACGCCCTCCTTACGGAAGTTGCCGATGGGGGCAATATTGCCCTCCCTGTTCACGTTGACGATGTATTTGCTTTCCATATTGCTGCTCCTTTCTTTGTGGGGGCTGCTCGCCTTCGTGGAACCCTCTTCGGGTTCTTTGTGGGGGCTACTCGCCCACCACACCCCTCGGCAGGGGGATGATCCCCCTGCACCCACAGTAGTGGTCGGAGGAGTCCGCTTAGATGATGCGGTTTCCCACTGACAGATTAAGGGAACCAGTCGACTTGGGTGCAGGCCGATCCGGCGGCGCGGAGCGCCTTCTTCTTCTGATAAAGGACGGGCGAGAAAACTCGTTTTCTCCCCGCCTTTACAGAAGAAGTCCCGGTTTTTCTCCGTTTACGGAGAAAAACACGGATCGGCCTGTGCATGTTGCCGACAAAAAAACGGAATGAACAATCCCTCCGGCGCTCCGCGCCACCTCCCTTTCACAAGGGAGGCTTAGGCTGGGTGAACAGCTTGGGCAATCGAGGTTTGTATTTGCAACATGTCGCAGGACGGGGTCATTGTCCAAGTCAACATTGTTGATATGGGAAGCAGGAGTGGGAGGTTGCCTGAAAAAGTGTCCAACATTGTCCACCATGGTGGGTGCAGGGAGATCATCTCCCTGCCTCAGGGTGTGGGGCTGAGCAAGCCCCACATAAACGCCCCACATATCTCCGCCATATCCCCTTCATTATACCTTCCCTCCGCCCCCTTCGTCAACCGGAAACCCTTGCATCGCCGCGGGGTTTGCCTTATAATGGAAGCAATAAAGATTGGAGGCGTTTTGTATGCGCTTTGTTATCGATCACGATCTGCATATGCATTCCCAGTTGTCGGACTGCTCCTCCGACCCTTTGCAGACCCCTCAGGCGCTGCTTGAATACGCAGAGGAAAATAACCTAAGCACCCTGTGCCTCACCGATCATTACTGGGACAGCCTGGTGCCCGGCGCGTCCTGGTGGTACCAGCCCCAGAACTATGATCACATCGCCAAATCCCTGCCGCTGCCCCGGAGCAGCAAGGTGCGCTTCCTCTTTGGCTGCGAAACGGATATGGATAAATTCGGCACGATCGGCGTGCCCAAAGAGCGGTTTGACGATTTTGATTTCATCATCGTGCCCCTGAGCCATCTGCACATGGACACTTTCACCCACGATCTGCCCCATGACGACGTGCCCGCCCGCGCCCGGCACCTGATGAAGCGCATGGAGCAGTTCCTGGCCGCCGACCTGCCCTTTGGCAAGGTGGGCATCGCCCACTTCACCTGCAGCCTGATCATGTACGATGAAAAAAGGTACCTTCAGGTGCTGGACATGATCCCGGACGAAGCCTACGCCCACTTTTTCAAGGCGTGCGCCGAAAAAGGCTGCGGCATTGAATTGAACATGGAGCTCAAGGAACTGAAGGATGAACAGATCCTCCCCACCATCCTCCGCCCCTACAGGATCGCAAAAGCCCAGGGCTGCAAGTTCTATCTTGGCAGCGATACCCACCACCCCCGGGACAGCGAAAGGGCCATGGAGCGCTTCAACCTGATGGTGGATCTGCTGGAGCTCACCGAAGACGATAAGTTCCGTTTGCCCAACGAACAATAAGGAGAAAGCTTTATGTCCGAACAGATGAAGGTCAAGGTCACCGCGGCGGCCCTCAACATCCGCGAAGCGCCCGGCGGCGAAATCCTCCGGGAAGCGCCCGGAAACGCCGTGCTCACCGTGCTGGACTGGGACAGCAACGGCACCTGGGCCAGGGTACAGTTTGAAAACACCCAGGGCTATGCCATGAAGGATTACCTCCAGCCCGTCACCGAGGACGAGATCAACGATCTGGCGCTGGAAGAAAAGCAAAAGCGCAACGAGGAAAAGGAAAAGCAGGAAAGCGGCATGTTTGCCAACATCGGCGAAAAGATCAAGTCCGTCACGGTGTTCTTCTGCGTGGTGGGCGTCATTGTGTCCGTGCTGCTGGGCGTCATTCTGATGATGGGCGGCACGGTGCTTGCCGGGCTGCTCACCGCCGTGCTGGGCGCACTCGGCAGTTATCTTGGCTCCATGGTGATGTACGGCCTGGGCGAATTGATCACCGAAAGCAAGCGCCAGCGCGCCGTGCAGGAGGAGATCCTCAAAGCGCTGCGCAGCAAATGATCTGGCCGAAAGGCGAGCGCAAAAGCGATTGCAAAAGCCATTGCAAAAAAGAGAAAAAAGAGATTCGAGAGGTACACACAGCATGATCTTCATCGGCATCTGCGGCGCCAGCGGCTCGGGCAAGAGCACGCTGGCACAGGAACTGACCCGGGATCTTGGCACGCGGTGCGTGGTGCTGCAGCAGGACTGCTATTACCTGGACCAGAGCCACCGCCCCTTTGAGGAGCGGGTGAAAATCAACTGGGACGAGCCCGCCATTTTTGACCACGATCTGCTCTATCAGGACATCTGCGACCTGATGGACGGCAAAAGCATCGTGCGCAGGGGGTACGATTACACCCGCCACGCCAGGCACGATACCGACGATGTGATAAGCCCTGCGGACGTGCTGGTATTGGAGGGCATCCACTGCTTTTACGACAAACGGCTGCTGGACAAAATGTTCCTGCGATTGTATATCTCCGTGGAGCCGGACATCTGCCTGCTTCGCCGCATCCAAAGGGATATCAATGAGCGGGGCCGCGCCATCGACAATATTTCCGAGCAGTATCTTTCCACCGTCAAGCCCATGTACGATCAGTACATCCGCAATTATGTGAAGGATGCGGACGTGGTGGTCATGCGGGGCGGCAAGAACGCCCGCATTGTGGATATTTTGAGCGGGTACCTGAAAAGTCAGCTTCCGTAAGCCTTGAAAAGCGCGTATGCAAACGCGCTTTTTTTAACGCCGCACGCTTTACAGCCCAATAAAAGCATGCTATAATCTTTACATATATTGTATGTGTCCGTTCCATAGCCTTTTCCGTTTTCTGCAGGCGTTTTTTGCATGCCGTTTTGCAGGATACACGGAGAAGGCTATGAAACGCAAAGAGAGGTGCTATGATGGATTTTGTCCGTTTTGACAAGGAGATCCCCCTCAATCGGGAGTACGAGGTGATCGTCATCGGCGGCGGCCCGGCAGGGTGCGCGGCGGCGGCGGCCTCTGCCCGCCACGGCGCCAAAACGCTGCTCATTGAAAGCAGCTGCTCCCTGGGCGGCATGGGCACCATCGGGCTGCTGCCCGCCTGGTGTCCCTTCTCCGATGAGGAAAAGATCATCTACCGCTCCATTGCCCAGGAGGTGTTTGAAAACACCAAGGCGCAGATGCCCCACATCGCCCCCGACGCCACCCACTGGGTGCCCATCGATACCGAGGTATTAAAAAGGGTGTATGACGAGCTGGTATCTGCTTCCGGCGCGGACGTACTCTTTGATACCACCGTGTGCGCGGCAAAGACGGAAAACGGCGCGGTACAATACGTGACGGTGGCCAATCAGGCCGGCCTTACCGCCTACGAAGCCAAGGTGTACATCGACTGCACCGGCGATGCGGATCTGGTGGTGCAATCGGGCGGCGAATGTGACTACGGCGATGAAAACGGCGAGGTGCAGCCCTCCTCCATCTGCTTTGTGATGACCAATGTGGATGAGTACTGGTACCGCCACGGCCTGCCCCTGCACGACTGGAACTTGCCCGAAAGCCCCATCTACAAAATGCTGGGCAACCCCAAATATCCCCTCATCAACGATTATCACGCCTGCCTCCATCTGGTGGCCCCCCGCACGGTGGGCTTCAACGCCGCCCACATCTGGGACGTGGACGCCCGAGACCCCATGAGCGTCAGCCGCAGCATGATGGTGGGCAGGCAGCAGGCGCATCAGTACGCCCAGGCGCTGCAGGAGTTTATGCCCCAGGCCTTCGGCGCGTCCCACCTTGCCGCCACCGGTCAGGTGATGGGCATCCGCGAATCCCGCCGCATCCGGGGCGATTACACCCTGGTGCTGGACGATTATCTGGCCCGCCGCACCTTCCCGGACGAGATCGCCCGCAGCTGCTATTTTGTGGATATCCACAATACCAAGGCCCAGCGCGACCAGATGCAAGAGGACGTGGAAAAGGGCGATATCAGTGAGGAAAAGGTGCTGGAACGCGACCTGCGCTACAAAAAGGGCGAATCCCACGGCATCCCCTACCGCTGCCTCCTGCCCAAGGGCCTTACCAACGTGCTGGTGGCCGGCAAAACCATCTCCGCCGATCATGTGATGCAGGCCTGCATCCGGGTGATGCCCGTGTGCCTGGTCACCGGTCAGGCGGCGGGCACGGCGGCCTTTATGGCGGCAAGAGGCGATGTATCCCCCCGGGAGCTTAACGTGCAGGCGCTTCGGAAAACATTGCGCGACGACGGCGCATGGTTTGAATAACACAAAAAATGGAGTTTTGGATACAAGGAGGAACACATTTTATGGAACGCGTTGTGATCATCGGCGGTACCGGCAACATCTCCACCAGCATTTCCCGTCTGCTGGTCGAAAAGGGCTATGACGTGACCTGCTTCAACCGGGGCGTGACCAAGCTGGAACAGCTGCCCGACTGCGTGCACACCCTCGTGGGCGACCGCTGGGACAGGCCCGCCTTTGAAAAGGTGATGCAGGAACAAAAGTTTGACTACGCCATCGACATGCTCTGCTTTGACGAGCAGGACGCCCTCAGCGACATCCGCGCCTTCCGGGGCGTGAAGCAGCTGATCTACACCTCCACCACCTGCGTGTTCGGCGTGGATTACGATTACCTGCCCGTGGACGAAGACCACGAAAAGCGCCCCTTCACCGTGTACGGCAAGAACAAGAGCATTGCGGAGGACGTGTTCCTGAAGGCCTACAAGGAAGAAGGTTTCCCCATCACCGTTCTGCGCCCCTCCTCCACCTACGGCAACCAGAGCGGCATGGTGGGCAATGTGGGCGAAACCAATCTGTGGATCGACCGTATCCGCAAGGGCAAGCCCGTCATGCTCTGTGGCAGCGGCAACAACGTGCACCAATTGCTCCATGTGGATGATGCGGCGCTTGGTTACGTGGGCGCCCTGGGCAAGAGCCACTGCATCGGCCAGTGCTACAACCTGGTGGGCAAGGGCTGCTTTACCTGGCGCGATTACTACAAGACCGCCATGAAGGTGCTGGGCAAGGAAGCGCCCATGGTGTGCGTGCCTCTGGACGCGCTGGAAGCGCTTGGCTACGAGGGCCGCGGCTTTACCACGGATATTTTCGGCTACAACACCATTTACTCCCACGAAAAGGTGTACCGCGATATTCCCGAATTCCGTCCTAAGGTATCCCTGGAAGATGGCATGCGCGGCGTGATCGCCTTTGCGGATGCGCACGGCACGGTGCCCAACTGCGAAGATTATCCCCTGGACGACAAGGTATGCGCCTACATGCAGAACATCGTGTCCCTCAAGGACTAACGTCCTGCCAATTACATGAAAGAGGATACTGCCATGGCCTTTAATTACAGCCTGATGCGGGGCTTCAACTACCAGCCCTCCTATGCATCCTCAAGCTATGAAGCCTGGCGCTGGTTTGATGAAGACGTATTCCGGCGGGAGCTGGGCTTTGGCAAAAAGCACTTCCCCCGCATCAACACCGTCCGCCTGTGGCTCTCCTACGACGCCTATCTCCGGGACCGGGAAGGCTTCCTGGATCATTTTGAAAAGGCGCTTGAGATCTGCGACGAATTGGGTCTCCGGGTGATCGCCTGCCTGTTCAACCGCTGGCACAACCATTTTTGCGATAACGGCGGCATTTTTATGGAAAAGCTGTTCCCCGCAACGGAAATGTACGATCCCAACTTTTACAAGCCCTTCCTCAGGGACGTATGCCTGCCCCACCGGGAGGACACACGCATCCTGATCTGGGACTTGTGCAACGAGCCCTTCTCCTTTGACTGCGATTACACGGAGGTTCCTTCCCTGATGGACGCGCTGAACGACTGGCTGAAGAGCATGAGCGCGTACCTTGGGGAGCTTTCCGTCACGCAGGATATCGGCGTATCCCTCCACGGCTCGCTGAACCCCTTGCTCATGGAAATGGTGGAGCCCTACAGCACCGTGCTCATGGTGCACCCCTATCTGCAGCGCATCCCCAATGAAAAAGCGTACCGCAGGTTCTGCCAACAGGTGATCGACCATCTGGATACGCAAAAGGCCTTTGCCAATGCCGTTCACAAGCCCCTCATCGTCACCGAATGCTGCTGGGGCTCCATCGACGACGAGGTATTTGCGGAAAACATCCGCGCCACGCTGACGGAGTACGTGAAGCGCGGTATCGGCTTTGTGGCCCACGCGCTGATGGAAAGCGACGTGGCCGATCTGCACGCACCCACCGGCCCCATCAAGCAGGACATGGGCCAGTTCAACTTCCTGGACAAAGAGGGCCACATCCGCCCCGGGCTTCAGGTTTTCAACGATTTTTGCTGAAGGAGGCTGCCATGACTACCGAAAAGATCATCGCCGTGGACTATCCCCTTCAGCAGGATCTGATGCTGATGGATTTCTGGCGCAGACAGACCCTGCAGGATTTTGAAAACACCCTTTCCCGCGTCCGCAGCGCCTGCAAAGAGGCAAACGCCCTGCGCGTGATGCACGATTTCCATGCCTGGCAGCGCAGCCCCCGGGAGTATGTGCGTGCCTGGGAGGGCATGCTCGCAGCCTGCGAAAAGCAGGGCTTCCGTGCGATCCCCTGCCTGTTCAACCGCTGGCACGACAAGACTTGGGACGTGGGCGGCATATACCTTGAGCAATTGATCCCCGACCTGAGCTGGGCCTATCAGGAAGGCTTTTACCAGCGCTTCCTGGAGGACGTGATGCTGCCCTATGCGGACGACACACGCATCCTTTTGTGGGACGCGTGCAACAAGCCCCTGGGCGTGTACCCCACGCAGCAGGACGATCCCCTCATGGCCCGCTTCTATGAGCTCAGGTGGCTGCGCGACATGTATTGCTACGCCAAGAAGTGCCGCATTTCCCAGCCCATCGGCCTGAGCATCCGGGAGGATTACGATGCGGAGACCCTTTCCGCGCTCAGCCGCTGCTGCGACCTTTACCTCCTCTCCCCCTACCTGCTCCGCCCGGACAAAACCGCGGCCGTCATGCAGTGCCGGGCGGAAGGCAAGCCCATCCGGTACGTGCACGAGGTCAATGCCTAAACATAACACACAACAAAAAAGTCCCGGCACACGCCGGGGCTTTTTGCTTTGGTTGAAGAGTAAGCAGTGAAGAGCATAAAAGAAAAGACAAGCTTCTGTCGAAACTTGTCTTATTCTGTCTGTAGGCTGCAAAAAGATTCTTTGGCCGTTTCTTCGTATGAATTTGAACTCATACATAAAATTGTAAATCATCCGCGAAGCGAATGCCGTTACTTCTTCACTATTCACTATTCACTATTCACTATTACTTATTACCTAATCGACAAGTTTCGAGAGAAGAGTGAATAGTGAAGAGTGAAAAAGTAAAATCGACAAGCTTCTGTCGAAACTTGTCGATTTTTGGCGGAGAAGGAGAGATTCGAACTCTCGAACGCTTTTACACGTTACACGATTTCCAGTCGTGCGCCCTCGACCAAGCTAGGCGACTTCTCCATCTTCAGTTGTGCCGCGGCATCTGCATGCAGTGCCTTGGCTGCGACGCCTCCGCACGGGTCAGGCACGGGATTGTCAACGCAAGAGAGTATAGCACGTTCCGCCGTATTCGTCAAGCGTTTTTTTCAAAAATATGCAAATTCGCATGCCCCGTCCAGCCGATTTGCGTTTTTTGCACAGGGTTTGACCGATTAAGTCCAAAAAGATGTCAGTCTGCTTGACAAAAAATATGGTATACTGTATGTGGGTCATCCGTGGGGATGGCTTTTTTCGTATCTGCACGCGCTCCCCCGGGGGCGCTTTTTGATTGGAAGGAGGTTTGTATGAAGCACAAGGAGCGCAGCGGGTTTCTCACCTATCATGACGACGCCATGGTGGCCATGCGGTGCCTGAGCGACGCGCAATTGGGGCAATTGTACCGGGCGCTGTTCACGGCGTCGGTTGGAGAAAAAGTGGCCGACGATACGCTGGACAGCATCGTGCTGCCCATGTTTCTGCTCATGCGCAACAAGATCGACCGGGACGCGCAGAAGTATGAGGAGATTTGCGAAAAAAGGCGGAGCAGCGCCTCATCCCGCTTCCATAAGTCGGCTGATGACAAAAGCACCCTGCAAGTGCATGCAAATGCAGAGAACTGCATGCAAGAAGTGCCAACCAAAACCGTAACCGAAAGGGAAACCGAAACTGTACCCGTAACCGAAAGGGAAAGGGAAAGCGTAACCGAAAGGGAAACTGAATGCGCATCCTGCGCGGACAGGGAGGACGCCCCCGCGACAGGTGAAACGGCGTCCGGGGATGCTTTCCCGTCTGCACGGGAGGACGCGTTCACGCCGCCCACCCTGCAGGAGGTGCAGCAGCAGGCGCTGGTGCTGGGCAGCGTGCCATCCGGCGAGCAGTTTTATCACTACTACGCCGCCCGGGGCTGGAAGATGGGCGCCGGGCGTATGCATGACTGGCCATCCGCGCTGCGCTACTGGGTGACCAAAGACCTCCGGCGGGAAAAACCGGGCGCGCCCCCGCGCGCACCCCGTCAGGTCAGCGCCCAGATGTACACCCAGCGGCAGTACACCGAGCAGGATCTGGACGCCGATTCCATGCAGCTGTTCAAGGAGGCGGAAATGCTGCAGCGGACAGCGGGAGCGAGATAGCGCCCTACAGGAAACTCCGTTCCGAAACATGTGGCAACTACAAACTTCGATCACCCACAAAACACCCCCAACCAAAAAGCCCCCTTGTGAAAGGGTGACGGAGCCGAAGCGCGCCCAGTGGGCGATGCAGCGAGGCGGAGGAATCAACCGAAACGAGCAATGCGCCGGCAGGCGCAGGGCGACGATTGAGGTTGCGGATCGCTCCGCGTAGCGGTGGGGGATTGCATCACGGAAGGTTGTTGACAATCCCTCCGGCGCTCCGCGCCACCTCCCTTTAACAAGGGAGGCTTTGTCGGGTGTGTTTGGTGATGGATCGATGATTGTTATTGTAGCATGTCGGGGGACGGAGCGACGGAACAAGTCAAGTGTATCGACATTGCCCGGCGGCGGGAGCAAGCCCCCGCCCTACAGCAGTTGACAAACTGCCATGCGTTCCGAAGGAACGCGCTTCATGTGCCGCAGGCACGCTTCATTCCTTCATTAGCGGCTTTGCCGCGCCTTCATTCGGCGCAGCCGTAGCCCCCGCCCTACAGTGGATAACAAACTGTCATGCGTTCCGAAGGAACGCGCTTCATGTGCCGCAGGCACGCTTCATTCCTTCATTTTTCATTCGGCGCTGCCGCTGCCCCCGCCCTACAGCAGTTGACAAACTGCCATGCGTTCCGAAGGAACGCGCTTCATGTGCCGCAGGCACGCTTCATTTCTTCATTCTTCATTCGGCACTGCCGCTGCCCTCATCTGCCAAACTCATTCTCCATCACGTACCGGATGAAGGTGTCCAGCGCCCGGCTCATCCACTTGCTGCGGTGGAAAATCAGCTGCTGCCAGATATCCGCCTGCACGTCGCACACGTCCAGGTAGCACAGCTTGCCCGCCTCCACGCCCCGGCGGGTGATGAAATCCGGCAGGTAGGATATGGCGCTGCCGCCCTCCAGCAGATGGGTGATCACGTCCGTGCGGCCCACCTCCAATACGGGCTGCACCTCGTAGTTCATCTGCGCCAGCCTTTCCTCCAGCACGCGGCGGTAGCCCATACCCCTTTCCGTCAGGATGAAGGGCATCTGCGCAATATCCCGGAAGGCAAGCTGCTTTCCCCGAAGGGGCGATCCCGCACCCGTGACAAAGTGCACGCTCATCCGCGCCTCCTTGGCGATACTCAGGTCGCTGCGGTACACATGGCTGTCCAGCGTCATCATCACGTCCGCCTCGTTGTGAGTCACCATGCGCATCATGTCCTCGGTGTTGGCGGTGGAAAATTTCAGCGTGATGCCGGGGTAGCGGCGGTAAAAATCCGCGTAATTGTCCAGCAGCATGCACTCGCACACGCTGTCCGGGGTGACGATGTGCACATGCCCCGTCACGTCGCCGCCCGCGCTGAGCGTTTCGTGAAATTCGTCGGTGAGGCGCAGCACCTTCTGAGCGTAGAGCAAAAGCTCCTCCCCCTTCTGCGTCAGCGTCAGCCGGTGGCCGATGCGCTCAAACAGCATGCAGCCCAATTCCGTTTCCAATTGCTTGATCTGAAAGGACACCGTGCTCTGGCTGTAGCTCAGCGCCTGGGCCGCCCGCGTCATGCTGCCCGCCTCCGCCGCCTGCACAAAGGTGGTCAGGTTCCGGATCTCCATCACAGCCTCCTGTTCTATCGATAATTTCGATGGTTGTGATCAAAAACATTTGCTTTATCGATGGCCGCGTTTATTATATACTATTCCTGCAAATGTGACAATCACCAAGGAGTGTTTATCGATGCCTGAGATCAAGTTTTATGCCCGCAAAGCCGTCCCTGTTGAAATGCACAAGGTGAAGATCGTGCAGAAACTGTCCCTGCTGCCCGCCCGGGAGCGCCTGCAGCGCATGTATGAAGCCGGGTTCAACACCTTCGGGCTGCACAACAGCGATATTTTTATGGATATGCTCACGGATTCGGGCGTAAACGCCATGAGCGACAACATGCAGTCCGCCATGCTCCGCGCCGACGACGCCTACGCCGGCAGCGAGACCTTTTACCGCATGCGGGACAAGCTGGAAGAGATTTTCGGCATTCCCCATCTTTTGCCCGCCCATCAAGGCCGTGCCTGCGAGCACATTATCGCCCAGCATTTTGTAAAAAGCGGCAACTGCGTCATCATGAACTACCACTTCACCACCTCCAAGGCCCATGTGACCCGCCTGGGCGGTCATGTGGAGGAGCTGATCTGCGACGAGGGCCTGATCACCAAGTCCCAGAACCCCTTCAAGGGCAATATCGACCTTGACAAGGTGCGCGCCTGCGTGGAAAAGGAGGGCGCTTCCAACATCGCCTATCTGCGCATCGAGGCCGGCACCAATTTGATCGGCGGCCAGCCCATCTCCTATGCCAACATGAAGGCCGCGACCGAGCTTGCCAAGGAATACGGCATCCTCACCGTGCTGGACGCTTCCCTTTTGCAGGACAACCTGTACTTCATCAAGACCCGCGAGGACGCGATGCAGGATAAATCCATCCGCGAAATCACCCGCATGATCGCAGATCTGTTCGACATCGTATACTTCTCCGGCCGCAAGTTCGGCTTTGGCCGCGGCGGCGGCATCCTGATCCGGGACGAAAAGATCTTCCACGATATGGAGGATCTGATCCCCATGTTTGAAGGCTTCCTGACCTACGGCGGCATGTCGGTCAAGGAAATGGAGGCCATGATCGTGGGCTTTGACGAGACCATGGACATGGACGTGATCTCCCAGGCGCCCCAGTTTATCCGCCACTGCGTGAACGCCCTGGACGAAATGGGCGTGCCGGTGATCACCCCCGCAGGCGGTCTGGGCGCCCATCTCAATGCCCGCGAGATCCTCTCCCACGTGCCCGCGGAGGAATATCCCGCAGGCGCACTGGTTGCAGCGCTGTACCTGTGCGGCGGCATCCGCGGCATGGAACGGGGCACCATGTCCGAGGAGCGCAACCCCGATGGCAGCGAGCGCATCGCCTCCGTGGAAATGGTGCGTCTGGCCTTCCCCCGCCGCGTGTTCACCCTGGGCCAGACGGAGTTCGTCATCGACCGCGTCAAGTGGCTGTACGACCACCGCCACCTGGTGGGCGGCCTCAAGTTCACCCACGAGCCCAAAACCATGCGCTTCTTTACCGGCAAGCTCACCCCCACCTCCGACTGGCCCGAAAAGCTGGTGGAGGCCTATATCGCGGACTTTGGCGAGGAGGGCTAAAACGCCCTCCTCTTCGCCCAAATCAGGATTTGGGCGACATAGGCAGATTTTCTTGTGACCTTCGGTCACGGGCAGAAAATCTGAGCGGAATGAAAAATCCCTCCCAAATCGTAAACGATTTTCCGTGATTTTTCTCCTCGAACCGGCAAAGCCGGTCCTGCGGATTTGTTGTTCCCTCGTTCCTTCAGAACGCATGACAGTTTGTTGACCACTGTAGGGCGGGGGCTTGCTCCCGCCGCCGGGCGGCGCAACGCGCCGAATGAAGGAATGAAAAATGAAGCGTGCCTGCGGCACATGAAGCACGTTCCTTCGGAACGCATGATGATTGGTTACCCACTGTAGGGCGGGGACTTGCATGCCGCAGTAACTTGATGATACAACGAGCTTCGATCCTTTGCGAAGCATACCCGCCAAAAGGCCCCCTTGTGAAAGGGGGCTCCGCGTAGCGGTGGGGGATTGTTCATTGACTCGCATCTGCAATCCCACCACCGCAAGCGGTCCCCCTCCCTTTGACAAGGGAGGCATTATGAAGCACGTTCCTTCGGAACGCATAATGATTGGTTACCCACTGTAGGGCGGGGGCTTGCTCCCGCCGCCGGGCAATATCGACCGGCTTGACTTGTACAATCCCTCCGGCGCTCCGCGCCACCTCCCTTTCACAAGGGAGGCTTAACCCCGTCCCCCAACGTGTTGCAATAACAATCATCGATCAATCGCAAACACCTCCAACCAAAAGGCCCCCTTGTGAAAGGGGGCTCCGCGTAGCGGTGGGGGATTGCCATTTGACTAATGCATCCCCCGCCCCCCAACCCGACCTTATCTCCCTCCTTATAAGGCCCCGGCGAGCGATCGTCGGGGTTCTTTCTTTGCGCTTGCATTGCGCTGTCAATGCAAGTATAATGAAAATACCCTGACATACGGAGGCGTATATGTACAGCATGATCCTGGGTGCGGCGATCCTTGCCCTGGCAGCGCTCTTTATCCTGCTCTGCTTCTTTTTTCATGGTTCCATCCGCCGCGCACACATAGCCTTTTTCCGTCCCGAATTTTTCCCCCGGGGCGCAGCATCCATCGCCGTCATCGGCAAATCGCCCCTGTGGCAAAAGCTGCTTTGGTGGCTGTTTGCCGCGGTGCTCTCCCTGCTTTCCCTGAACGTGTTCCATCTGAGCGGCATTTTCCTTTTGCATCTGGCGGCTGTCGGCGCGCTTTTGCACCTTATCTATCTCCTGTGCAAAAGCTTCCTTCCCGCATTTCTTCGGCGCATCCATTTTTCGGGCGTTTTGCCCCTGCTCCTTGCGGTGCTGGTGATGATGCTTGGCTATGCAAACCTCCACCACGTGACCCCCACCCATTACACCCTGCACACGGATAAGCCCCTGCGGGAGGGCGGCGTGCGCCTTGTGGCCATTTCCGACGTGCACTACGGCGTATCCCTGAGCGATGATGATATGCAGCGCGTCTGCGACGAGATCGGCGCCCTTTCCCCCGACGTGGTGCTGCTGCTTGGCGATCTGGTGGATAACGATACGCCCCGCGAGCGCATCCCCACGCTTTTTTCCATGCTGGGTTCCATCGACGCCAAGGACGGCGTGTACTTTATCTTTGGCAATCACGACCGCCCCTACGCTCAGATCAAAAGCGATTTTGACGGCGATACCCTGCTTGCCGCCATCCGGGACGCCGGCGTCACCCTCTTGCAGGACGATACGGCGCTCCTTGGCGATGACGTGCTGCTCATCGGCCGGGAGGACGCTTCCCGCCCCCGCATGACGGCCTCCCAACTGTGTGAACATGCAGATCTGACCCGCTACACCGTCATGCTGGATCACCAGCCCACGGATTATGCGGGCGTGCGGGGCACGGGGGTGGATCTGCTGCTCTCCGGCCATACCCACGGCGGGCAGCTTTTCCCGCTGGGGCTGTTCATGAAGCTGTTCCGTATCAACGATCATGTGTACGGGTACACGGATATCGATGCCCATACCGCCGCCATCGTATCCTCCGGCTTTGCGGGCTGGCGCTTCCCCCTGAAGACGGGCGCCCCCGCCGAATACCTGGTCATCGATATCCTTCCCCGCTGACAAAAAGGAGGCTGCACCCATGCCCGAAACGAGACCCAACATCGTCCTCATCACCGCCGATCAGTTCCGGGGCGACTGCCTGTCCTTCCTGGGCCACCCGGACGTAAAGACCCCCTATCTGGATACCCTGGCCGCCCAGGGCGCTTACTTTACCAACATGTACTCTGCCTGCCCCAGCTGCATTCCCGCCCGCGCCGCGCTGATGACGGGCATGAGCCAGACGAAAAACGGCCGCACCGGGTATCAGGACGGCGTAAACTGGGATTATGCGCATACGCTGGCGGGCGAGCTTGCAAAGGCGGGCTACTACACCCAGTGCGTGGGCAAAATGCACGTGCATCCCCCGCGCCGCATGCTGGGCTTCCATCATATCGAATTGCACGACGGCTACCTGCACTACTACCGCCGGGAGGATACCCCCGCGCCTCAGTACCAGCCGCTGATGGACGATTATATCTGCTGGCTCAAGCAGCAGCTGGGCGCGGATCGGGATATTACCGATGCAGGCCTGGAGTGCAATTCCTTCCTTGCCCGCCCCTGGCCCTACGAGGAACGGTACCATCCCACCAACTGGGTCACCGACCGGGCGCTGGATTTCCTCCGCCGCAGGGACAGGGACATGCCCTTCTTCCTCAACGTAAGCTATGTGCGCCCCCATCCGCCGCTGGACGCGCCCCAGTGCTATTTTGATATGTACCGCGATGCGCCCCTTGCCCCGCCCCTCGTTGGCGACTGGGACGACCGCGACGCGCAGCTGCGGGACGGCCGCATCATCGACAGCATGACCGGCTCCCTCGACCCGGCTTTGACCCGTCAGGCGCAGATCGGCTATTACGCCTGCATCACCCATCTGGATCACCAGATCGGCCGTCTGGTGCGGGAGCTGCCGCAGAACACGGTGGTCATCTTCACCTCCGACCACGGCGAAATGCTGATGGATCACTGCCTGTTCCGAAAGTCCCTGCCCTACCGGGGCAGTGCGCTGCTGCCCCTGATCGTGTGGGGCACGCATCTGCGCGGAAGACATAAGCGCCTGGCGGAGCTTCGGGATATCCTGCCCACGCTGTGCGCCCTGGCAGGCCTGCCCCACCCCGATTTTTCCGACGGCGAAAACCTGCTGGACGGCGCAGAAGGCCGCAGCTTCCTCCACGGCGAGCATGCCTACGGCGATCACTCCAACCACTTTATTGTGACAAAATCCGACAAATACATCTGGTTTTCCCAGACAGGCCGGGAGCAGTATTTTGATCTTGTGCAGGATCCCCTTGAAACCCATAACGCCATCCATGACGCGCAGCATCAAAGCCGCATCGATGAACTGCGCGGCTTCCTGATCCGCGAACTGCAAAACCGCCCCGAAGGGTATGTGCGGGACGGACGGCTGGTCGCAGGCCAAACGCCCCTTGCCGTGCAGCCCGCGCCTGAGGCTGTCCGCCCCAACCCCTGAGCGGGGGGATGCGTTCCGCAAGCAGCGTCCCCTGCGCAAAAAACCTTTCTTTTTTTCATTTTTCCTCTTGCCAAACCCCGCCCCCATGTGTATAATATGATATTGGCACATCCTTGCGCCGTGCAAGAGCGTACGGTGCCATAAGTCCATGAGGAGGTGAAAAGACATGAACAAGTATGAACTGGTGTACATCATCGACACCGCTGTGGAAGAGGAAGCCCGCAAGGCGCTGGTTGAAAAGTTCAACGCCCTCATCACCGAAAACGGCGGCGAGATCGAAAAGGTGGAAGAGTGGGGCAAGCGCCGTCTGGCCTATGCCATCAACTACAAGACCGAAGGTTACTACGTGCTGGTCAACTTCTCCGCGGCGGCCGAACTGCCCCTGGAGCTGGAACGTAACCTGAAGATCACCGAATCCATCATCCGTTACCAGACCATCCGCGTGCTGGAACGCAAGGTTGGCATCAAGCCCCGTGCTCCCCGCGTCATGGCCGCTCCCGTTCAGGCTGCCGAGGAAGCTCCCGAAGCCGCCAATACCGACGCTGAATAAGCCAGAGGTACGTCAATGAACAAGCTTTTTATCATCGGCAATCTCACCCGCGATCCCGAACTGCGCACCACGTCCACCGGACTTACCGTGTGCTCCTTCACGGTCGCCGTGAACCGCCGCCGTTCCTCCCAGGACGGCCAGCCCGAAGCGGATTTCTTCCGCGTTACGGCGTGGCGTCAGCTGGGCGAAACGTGCGCCAAGTATCTGTCCAAGGGCCGCAAGGTCTCCGTGGTGGGCTCCGTGTCCGTCAGCACCTATACCGGTAACGACGGCCAGACCCGCGCTTCCCTGGAAGTGACCGCGGACGATATCGAATTCCTCACCCCCCGCACCGAAGCAGGCGAAAGCGTGCCTCAGTACTCCGCTCCCGCCGCCGCGCCCCGCGCGTCTGCGCCTCAGGGCGGCTATGTGCAGGTGGACGAGGAAGAGCTTCCCTTCTAACTCGATACTGCCGATTTTCCTCCGCGCTTTCCGCGCGGACCCTTCAAGGGGGCTGAATAAAAGGGGGTCGCATGAGAATTGCGGCATGATCCCCGCTCCCCCGCTTATGAGGAGCGCCCATCGCGCCATCCTCCACATTTCCGAGAAGGAGGTTATGCAAAATGTCTGAAGATCGTGGCGAAAAGCGTCCGCGTCCCCGTGGCCGCAAGCCCCGTCGCAAGGTGTGCGATTTCTGCGTCAGCAAGATCGAATACATCGACTATAAGGATGTCAACCGTCTGCGTCGTTACATCAACGAACGCGGCAAGATCCTGCCCCGCCGCATGACCGGCAACTGCGCCAAGCATCAGCGTCAGCTGGGCGAGGCCATCAAGCGCGCACGTGCCATCGCGCTGCTGCCCTACACTGTGGACTAAGCAGTATCACAAGAGCTCTTCCAATCGGAAGAGCTCTTTTCATTTCCCTCCAACCAGGCGGGCGCGGAGGCGCGCCTACCCGTGTCGACGAACTCGATTTGTGAAATCACCCCGTCCCGCGACATGCCGCAGCCAGCAACCATCGCCCACACAACAAACACATGCGACAAAGGCTCCTTTGGCAAAGGAGCTCCCGCGCAGCGGGTGAGGATTGTCATCCTCGGGCGCGGAGGCGCGCCTACCCATGTCGACCGGCTTGGCTTGCATCATCTCCCCGTCCCCCGGGCGCGAGCCGCGCCAACCCATGTCGACGAACTCGACTTGTGAAATCACCCCGTCCCCCGACATGCTGCTTATGTAGGGCGGGGGCTTGCTCCCGCCGGACGCGGAGCAACTTAACAGCACACCAAACTTCGATCACCCAACAAACACACCCAACCAAAAGGCTCCTTTGGCAAAGGAGCTCCCGCGCAGCGGGTGAGGATTGTCATCCCCCGGGCGCGAGCCGCGCCAACCCGTGTCGGCCAACTTGACTTGTGCAATCCCACCACCGCAAGCGGTCCGATCCGCAACCTCAATCGTCGCCCTGCGCCTACCGGCGCATTGCTCGTTTCGGTTGATTCCTCCGCCTCGCTTCATCCGCCACCGGCGGCGCTTCGGCTCCGTCACCTTTCACAAGGGAGGCTTAATCCCATCCCCCAACATGTTTCCTATCGCCGGACAGGGTTTTCCTGTAGGGCGGGGGCTTGCATGCCACAGTAACTTAATGGCACAACAAACTGCGATCAATCATCAAACAAGCCCACCCAAAAGGCCCCCTTGTGAAAGGGGGCTCCGCGTAGCGGTGGGGGATTGCTCTTTCGTCGGTTGGCAAATCGATGATTGTAGCAGCATCATGCTGCATCGGCGGGAGTAAACCCCCGCCCTACAGCGGCTTACAGCCGCCATGCGTTCCGCAGGAACGCGCTTCATGTGCCGCAGGCACGCTTCATTCCTTCATTCTTCATTCGGCGCAGCCGCTGCATCGGCGGGAGTAAACCCCCGCCCTACGTTGAAAAGAAAAACCCCGTCCCGGACAACAAACATGTCGGGGGACGGGGAAATGATACAGGTCAAGCTGGTCGACATGGGGAGGCGCGGCTCGCGCCTTCATTCGGCGCAGCCGCTCCGCCGTTACCGCGTTCTGGGCAGGCGGATGGTTATGCCGTTGGCAAAATCGCCGGGCGCCAGGCAGGGGTTGGCCCGCAAAAGCGCCGCCACCGGCACCCGCAGCGCCATGGCCACCGTTTCCAGCGTGTCATCCTGCTTGAGGGTGTAGGTTTCCGGCACGGGGCAGGGCACGTTCTCTTCCGGGATGCACAGCACGTCGCCCGCCTTGATGGTGTTCAGGTCGGTGGTGGGGTTGGCGTTTTGCAGCGTGTAGAAGGACAGGCCGTACTTGAGCTGCAGCTCCTCCGCCGTCTGATCCAACTGCACCACGGTGCGGCGGTTGGCAGGACAGGCGTCGTCCTCTGCGGGCAGGGAGGGCGTGGGCAGATCGTCCGGGGTGTTCTCCGGGGGTTCGGCGGGCTTTCCGTCCCCGGCGGGACGGTTTACGTCATGATGCGGCACGCACAGGCGGTCGCCTACCGTCAGCCGGGAGGGCGGCACGTTGGGATTGGCGGCCAGCAGCGCAGCAAGATCCACCTGCAGCGCCTGGGCGATGGAAAAATAGCTGTCCCCCCTGCGGACGGTGTAGATGTAGGCGCAATTGCTTTGATCAGCCATGTGACATATCCCCTTTCACGGTATTCACAGCCATTGTATGCACCGGGGCACGCGGCGGTGACAAGCGGGGCGATTGTGGGACGATTGTGGGGCTGTTGTGGGGGCTGCTCGCCCCAAAACACCCTGCCTCAGGGTTTGGGGCTGAGTAAGCCCCAAGAAGAACCCGAACAGGGTTCCACGAACCGTTGTACATTTTCGCCGGGCTGTGCTATAATATACGGTAGATCAATATGCTATTTTCAGGGGGATCTTGCCATGCGCGATCTGTTTCTCTGTGTGGACGGCAACAGCCTGATGCACCGTGCCTTTCACGCCCTGCCGCTGATGGATGCGGACGGGGTGTACACCAATGCGGTGCACGGGTTTCTGGCCATGCTGCTGAAGGTTTTCAAGGAATATTCGCCCCGCTATGCGGCGGTGGCGTTTGATCTGCCTGCGCCCACCTTCCGCCATAAGGCGTACGATGGGTATAAGGCGGGCCGCAAGTCCACGCCGGATGAACTGCGCAGCCAGTTCCCTTTGATCCGGGAGATCCTCGCCGCCATGCACGTGGGCGTTTTGACGGCGGAGGGCTTTGAGGCGGACGATATTCTGGGCACGGTGGCCAAAAAGTGCCAGGGCTCGGACAGCCTGCGCGCCATGCTGCTCACCGGCGATAAGGACGCATTGCAATTGGTGGACGACGAGGTGCAATTGCTCTTCACCCGCAAGGGCATCAGCGAAACCACGCTGTTCACCCCGCCCATGGTGAAGGAAATGTACGGCATTTCCCCCCGCCAGGTCACCGACTGGAAGGGCCTGATGGGCGACAGCAGCGATAATATCCCCGGCGTGCCGGGCGTGGGCGAAAAGACGGCCGTCAAGCTGCTCTGCGAATACGGCACGCTGGAAAACGTGCTGGAAAACGCCGACCGCATCAAGGGCAAGCTTGGCGAAAAGATCCGCCAGAACCGGGATCAGGCCTTGTTCTCCAAGGATCTTGCCACCATCCGCCCCAACGCGCCCATCCCGTGGAACGTGGCCGATTACGAACTGAACAAACTCTCCCAGGGCATCCCCCTGCTGCGCAAGTACCAATTGGGGCAGATCCTCCAGCGGCTGACCCAGCTGCTGGGCGATGAGGCGATGACCGCCCCCGCGGAGGCGGAAGCGCCCGCAGAACAATTGCCCGCCCGGGAGATCGCAGATATCGACGCCCTTTGCGCCTTCCTTGGCGCTATCGAACAGGACGCGCCCATCGCCCTGCACATGGGCGAAAATACCCTGTCCCTGTGCACGGACAACGCCTTTGCGTGCCTTACCTTCCGGCAGGATCTTCTGTCTCCCGGCCTGGATATGGAAGAAACGCTGCCCCATCTCCGTTCTATGATGGAGCGCCATCCCCTCATCGTGCATGACGGCAAGCGGCTCATGCATATCCTCCGGGGCTTTGGTATTTCGCCGCCCAACATCCTGTTTGATACCATGCTGGGCGCCTATCTTTTGAACCCCCAGGAAAAAAGCTACTCCCTGTCCGCCTTTGAAAGCGAGGACGCCCAGGGCGTGCGAAAACTGTATGTGCGCCAAAGCAAGGCCATCCGGGAAAGCGGCATGGAAAATCTGTACCGCGAGGTGGAATTGCCCCTTTCCTACGTGCTCTTTGATATGGAGGTGGAGGGCTTCCGCACGGACGCGGACGTGCTCAAAAGCCTGGGCGCTCAGTGGAAGCAAAAGACCGAGACCCTCCAGCAGGAGATCTACGATCTGTGCGGCACGCGCTTTAACATCAACAGCCCCAAGCAATTGGGTCAGGTGCTGTTTGAAACGCTTGCCCTGCCCCACGGCAAAAAGACCAAGTCCGGCTACTCCACCGATGCGGATACGCTGGAAAGCATCCGCGACGCCCACCCCGTGGTGGACAAGGTGCTGGAGTACCGTCAGGTGGTCAAGCTCTCCTCCACCTATGTGGACGCGCTGCTGAGCAAAATGGATGCAAACGGCCGCATCCACTCCTTTTTTGACCAGACCGGCACGGCCACGGGGCGCATTTCCTCCTCCGAGCCCAATCTGCAGAACATCCCCGTGCGCACCGAGATGGGCAGGGAGATTAGGCGCGCCTTTATCCCCAGGGAGGGCTGGCTGCTCTTTGACGCGGACTACAGCCAGATCGAACTGCGCATCCTGGCCCACCTTTCCGGCGACGCCGCCATGATGGACGCCTTCCTCCGCGATCAGGACGTGCACACCCGCACGGCAAGCGAGGTGTTTGAGGTGCCCATGGAAGATGTGACAAGCGATATGCGCCGCAGCGCAAAGGCGGTCAATTTCGGTCTGGTGTACGGCATCAGCCAGTTCGGTTTGGCCAAAAACATCGGCATTTCCCGCAGGGAGGCGGCGGACTTCATCAGCCGCTATTTTGCCCGCTACCCCGGCGTGAAGCAGTTTATGGACGACGCCGTCAAAAAGGGCTATGACGAGGGCTGCGCCCTGACGATCATGGGCAGACGGCGCATGCTGCCGGAACTCCAGAGCAGCAACCAGAATATCCGCTCCTTTGGCGAGCGCGCCGCCATGAACACCCCGGTGCAGGGCACGGCGGCGGATATCATTAAATTGTCCATGGTGCGGGTGCACAGGGCGCTGAAGGAGCATCACCTCCGCGCCAAACTGATCCTGCAGGTGCACGATGAACTGATCATCGAATGCCCCAAGGACGAAATGGAACAGGTGGAACGCCTGCTCATCCACTGCATGGAAAACGCAGTCTCCCTGCGCGTGCCCCTCAAGGTGGAAGCCAAATCCGGAGAAAGCTGGTACGAAACCAAATGACGGCCTATATCGTGGGCCTGACGGGCGGCATCGCCACAGGCAAAACCAATGTGACGGACGCGCTGCGGCAAGCGGGCGCATATGTGGTGGACGCGGACGAAGTATCCCGCGCCCTGACCAAAGATCAGGGCATAGCCCTGCCCCTGATCCGTAAGCGGTTCGGGGAAAACGTATTCCTTGAGGACGGCAGTCTTGACCGCCGGGCGCTTGGGAAGCTGATCTTTGCAGACAGCGAAAAGCGCAAACAGCTGGATCAGATTATGCTCCCCCTCATCATCGACGAATGCAAGCGCCTGCTTTCCCTGTCCCCCCTGCCCGTGGCCTTCCTGTCCGCGCCGCTGCTCTACGAATGCGGCATGGACAAACTGTGCCGGGAGGTCTGGTGCACCTACGTTCCGCAGGATGAGCAGGTAAAGCGCGTCATGACCCGGGATCAGGCGGATGAAACGCTGGCCAAACAAAAAATCGAAAGCCAGATGAGCGCCTATCAAAAGGCGCAGATGGCCGATCACGTGATCTACACCGGCCTTTCGCGGCAGGAAAGCGCAAACAAAGCGCTGCAATTGTACCGCGAATTGCTTTCCCGCCTGCACATCACCCTGTGATAAGGAGAAAACCCATGTCCCATCATCTCTCCCCCCAGGTGCAGCGCTATCAGGCGCCGCCGCCCATGCCCCGCCGCAACCGCCGCGCGGGCAGGCAAAAGCAAAAAAAGGGGCTGCGCATCTGGCAGCTTTGCGTGCTTGCGCTGCTCTTTTGCGCCGTGGTGTTCACCGCGCTGGATCTGAGGGAAGCCAACCTCAATTTGTCTTTCCTGCGCGCGGAGCGAAAGCGCATCCAGGATGAGTACGATGCCCTGGTCTCCCGCCACATAAGCCTCATCAACTATCAGGATTACATCGAGCATTACGCCGCCGTCTACGAACTGAACCCGGCGTTTGTGGCCGCCATCATCTACCGGGAAAGCCATTACGATCCCATGGCGGTATCCAATGTGGGCGCCCAGGGGCTGATGCAGCTGATGCCGGACACCGTCACCTGGATGGCGGATAAGCTGGATATCCCATCTCCCGACCCTCACGATCCGGAAACCAACATCCGCATGGGCACCCGCTACCTCCATTATTTGAGCAATAAGTTTGACGGGCAGCCTTTGTATGTGGCCTGCAGCTTCCACGCAGGCGCAGGCAACGTGGAAAGCTGGATCGAGAAGGGGTATTTCAGCGATCCCGAAAACCCCCAGGTGGACGAAATTCCCATGGACGACAGTCAGAATTACGCAAGAAAGGTGCTGGAAAGCTATGCGGTCTATCTGCAGCATTATTATCCGTTTGGCGGCGCTCATCCTGGCGCTTAGTCTGTGCATCCCGGCCTTTGCCACCGAGGCGGACGGGGAATTGACGCTGGGCATGCTGTCGGTCAAAACCACCTTTCTCAACCCGCTTCAGGCACAGGAAAGGGATTTTCAGGCGCTGACGCACCTGATCTACGACAGTCTGGTGGTGCTGGACGATAATTACATGCCCCAGAGCGCCGTGGCGGAAAGCTGGGTCAAGAGCAACGACGCCAAAAAGTGGACCTTCTACCTGCGGGAGGACGTGACCTTCCATGACGGCACGCCCCTCACCGCCTATGACGTGGAGGCCACCGTCAACGAGATTTTGCGTCTGGGCGCCGAGGGCAAGGGCCAGTATTCCTCCCTCAAATACATGGTGGATTCGGTGACGGCTACGGACGCCAAGACCCTGAACGTGGTGTCCAAGCGCCCCTATTACGGCTTCATCTACGCCATGACCTTCCCCATCCTGCCCAAAGACCAGGTGCAGTCCGCCGATCCCGTGGGCTCGGGGCCCTACTTTGTCAGCGCCTTTGCGCCGGGGGATTACCTGTACCTTACCGTCAACGACAACTGGTGGCAGGAGCCCAGCGATATCCGGTATCTGAACGTGGTGTTCACCAACGAGACCCGGTCGCTGGTAGGCCTTTACGAAAACAACGAGGTGGACGCCGCCATCACCCGCAGCGCCTCCGCCGCCCAGTTTTCCCGCGGCACCTCCAGCGTATCGCTGAGCTACCGCACCCAGCAATTGGAAACGCTGCTCATCAACAACAAGGATTACGCCGGGTATCTTTCCGATCCCAACGTGCGCCTGGCCATCCGCTACGCGCTGAACATCGATCAGATCGCCCAGAGCGCCTATCAGGACATGGTCATCCGCACGGATACGCCCCTGCCCATGGGCTCCTGGATGTATCAGGACGATCCCTCCTTCCGCTACGATCCGGATAAGGCAAGGGAATTGCTTGCCCAGGCCGGCTGGGTGGATATGGATAACGACCCCAACCACATCCTCAACAAGGTGATCGACGGCAAGGTGAAAAATCTGCATTTGCGCCTGTACGTGTACGAGGAGCAGAGCAACTCCGTGCGCGTGGAGGCCGCCAACCAGATCGCCGATATGCTCTTGCAGGTGGGCATCGAGGTGAAGGTGGAAAACATTTCCTTTACCCAGGCCAGCGAAAAGCTGTCCGCCGGCAGCTATGACCTGTGCCTTGCCGCCTACCAGATGGACGCTGTCCCCGACCCCGGCTTCATGCTGATGAGCGGCAACACCGGCAACTACGCCCGCTACCGCTCCTCCGCCATGGACGAGCTCTTTGATGCGCTGCGCAAGGCCTCGGATTTTGACGAGTACGAGCGCCTGCTCCATCAGGTGCAGACCCAGTTTGCCCAGGATTGCCCCTTCATCTGCCTGTACTACCGCACCGGCGCCGTGATGACCAGAAAGCTCTTCACCTTCGCCCGGGACGTGCGGGAACCCAACATCCTGCGCGGCATTGAAACCTATCAGCGCGACTAAAGGCGCTCCGCTTTCGCCCCAAATCAGGATTTGGGGCGATTTTCTTTTCAACGTAGGGCGGGGGCTTGCTCCCGCCGCCGGGCTGTGCCCGCCTCCAATGTCGACCAACTCGACCTGCACCCTTCCCCCGTCCCCCGACATGCTGCGTGTCGCCGGACGGGGCTTTATTGTGGGGGCTACGCGCCCCCACACCTGCGGCAGGGGAATGATTCCCCTGCACCCGCCGTATCGGACACAGGGATATGAACTGTCCAACTGTTTGCCGATGAAGCAAGAATAACAATAAAAGCACCCCATCTCGCAACACAACCCCATCCATCGATACGGCGATCCGCCCGGCCAGGGCGCGCTTTGCGCGTCTGGCCTCCTTCATCGATCCAAGCCGTGGAGAGAATGTATTCTCTCCCGGTCTTGGTCGATGAAGTTCCCGTTTTTTCCGTAAACGGAAAAAACTGCGGATCGCTCAAACATGTCCCAACTAATCCATTGACTTTTTCAAAACAAAAACGGCGGGAGTAAACCCCCGCCCTACAGCACTTGTCCCATTGGGAAACATCTGCATCGATCAAGCCTGTCTGTCCAATACTGCAGGTCCAGGAGGCTCAGCCTCCTGGTCGGGGTTTGGGGCAGATCGCCCCAAGAAAAGCCCCAAGAAGAACCCGAACAGGCTTCCACAAACGCGAGGAGCCCCCGCATAAGCCTCAGGAAAACCCATCATGCCAATCAACATGCATTCCGAAGGCACGCGCTTCATTCTTCATGAGCGGCCTGCCGCGCCTTCATTTTTCATTCTTCATTCGGCACGTCCCGTGCCGCTGCTGCATATACTCTCCCGAGGTGGTCGTATGAGTTTATCCGAACTGCGCACCAAAGACGTGATCTCCACCCACACGGGGCGGAACCTGGGCAAGGTGATGGATCTGGAGTTTGACCCCTGTACAGGGCGGGTGGAGGCGCTGGTGGTGCCGGGGGAATTTTCCCTTTCCTGTGCGCTGCGGGGCGAAAAAAGCGGCGTGGTGATCCCCTGGAACGCCATTGAGCGCATCGGTGAGCACGTGATACTGGTCTCCCTCCCCGATGACGCCGCCCGTTGATGCCGCTTTACAAACCGCCCCCATATTTGGTATAATGGGTGTGCTGCAACACCAACCGGGAGGGATTACCCCATGAAATGCCAGTTTTGCAATTGTACCGAGAGCCGCGTGGTGGACTCCCGTCCCACCGACGACGGCAACTCCATCCGCCGCCGCCGCGAATGTGTGGGCTGCGGCCGCCGCTTTACCACCTATGAAAAAATCGAAGCCCAGCAGCTGCTGGTGATCAAGAAGGATCATTCCCGCGAATTGTTTGATCCGCAAAAACTGCGCAGCGGCATCATTGCCGCCTGCCACAAGCGCCCCGTCTCCGCCGCGCAGATCGAGGGCATCGTGTCCACCGTGGAGCAGATGGCCTGCAACAGCCTGCAGGAGGAGATCACCACCCGCCGGATCGGCGAAATGGTGATGGATGAACTGCGCCAGCTGGACGAGGTGGCCTATGTGCGCTTTGCCAGCGTGTACCGCCAGTTTACCGATATCCCCTCCTTCATGAGCGAGCTGACGCGCCTGGTCAGCGAGCGGGATAAATAACGCACCCCTTGGAGCGCCTGTTTGCGCTCCTTTTTTGTTGGATGCAAAAGGAGGTTTTGCCTATGTTCCGTTCCATGCGCCGGCCTGCACAGCAACTGACGGATGCGCAGGCACGCGATATTCTGCTCCGCGGCACCTCGGGCGTGCTGGCCCTGTCGGGCGACGGGGGCTATCCCTACGCCGTGCCCAGGAGCTATGCCGTTATGGATGACCATATTTATTTCCATTCCGCGCCGGAGGGCCACAAGGTGGACGCCGTGCTGCGGGAAAACAAATGCTCCTTCTGCGTGGTGGGGCAGGACGTGATCATGCCCCTGGAATACACCACCTATTACCAAAGCGTCATCGCCTTTGGCCGCATCCGTGTGGTAGAGGAGGGCGAGGAATGGGTACGCGCCATGCGCGCCATTGCGGATAAATACGCCCCCAGCCACCCCACCGGCCCCGAACACGCCATCCAATCCTCCCGCGGCCACATGCACATTCTGCGCATGGACGTGGAGCACCTGACGGGCAAGCAAGCGCTGAAACTGACAAACCGCGAAGCAAAATAAGCACGCAAAACGGGCACCCGTTCATCGGATGCCCGTTTTTTTGTTCCGCAGACCGCAGCGCGTTATTCCTTTTTGCCTGCGTACTTCCCCAGCGCAATGACCAGCACCGGAATCAGCACAATCTGCACCAGAATGCCCGGCACCGCGTTGACCACCGCACCGGCCATAAAAGCGCTGAAACCAAACTTGGCAGCGTCAAAGCCCATGCAGGCGAACATGGCCACGCCCCATACCAGACGCCCGATGATCATGGCGCTCAGCAGGGAAACCAATACGCTGATCCTCTTATGGGGCAGCTTGCGGTGCAGCCAGCCCGCTACAAAGCCGTATGCCGCCAGTTCAAACGCCATGCACAGCGCAGTGGGATACAGAGGCGGCATGCCCAGCGTAACGGAGCGCAGCAGCGGCGCAGCAAAGCCCACCGCCAGCCCCCAGGGCGCTCCGCAGAAAAAGCCGCACAGCAGCACGGGAATGTGCATCGGGCACAGCCGGGAGCCCACCTGCGGGATCTGTCCGGTCAGAAACGGCATCACAAATGCCAGCGCCAGAAACATGGCGGCCAGTGTAAGCTTTTTGATATCTGTTCTTTTGTTCATTTTCGTTCCTTTCCGCATACAAAAAAGGTGCACCTTTCCCCTTCTGGAGAAAAGCAACACCTTCCTGGTATTGTCATGCATGAATGCTGTTGTTTATTTTTTGTGCAAGGGCTACTGCCCTTTTCTTCGTCCTTCTGAACGCAGATTGATTGTACCACCCCCGGCACAAAATGGCAAGCCCTTGGGGGGAAAATTACCGGATCAGCGCCTGCACCTTGGCCATGGCGTCCTGGATGATGGCCGTCATGTTCAGCTCAGCGACGCCCGCCACCAGATTGGTGCATTTATTCACCGGCAGCAAAATTCTCACCGCCTCGGCCTGGCCCACGGCCACCGCCATCCCGGGCGTGATCTCCCCAAACAGCGCATCGGCAATCACAATGCCGATCGGCCCGATGATCACGTCCGCCTTTCTGCAGGCGACGATCACCGGGTTTTCGCCCGTGGACGCCTGATGGGCTCCCGCCTTCAGCATGGCGGCGGTGGCCGTTGCATTGGTGCCCACCGCCATGATGCGCAGCTCCTTGAAATGAGTGTTCAGGGATCGGATCAGCTGACCGCCCAGCTGGCCGCCCTGCCCGTCGATCACCAGTATATTCATCCTGCTCTCCTTTGCCGCCTGCAGCTTCAGGGATGCCGCACGCGGTATTTTTTCTCGATCTTGTGGTAGCAAACGACCAGAATCATGATCCCCGCCACGCTGCCCAGGACGAGGCACACCAGCGATGCGATCCTGCTTGTGCGCCACAGCGCCGCGGACAGGAAAAAGACCAGCGAATACCCTTGCCACAGCCAACCGTTTGCCCGGTTGTAAGCCGGGATATCGGCGATCTCTTCGCTTGGCACCGTGGTGCCTGCGTAAAAATGCATGGGCGTCTTTTTCCTTCTGGCGTACACGCCGATCAGGAAAAACAGCACGCCGCAGCCGCCCACGATCACGTACCAGATGATGTCTGCAGCCATGTTCCCTTCTCCTTATTTGTTCAGTTTCAGCGCCAGCGCGCAGGGGGACGTGCCGGAAAGCGCGTCGGGCAGCGTCACCACGGCGCAGCCGGGCAGCGTTTCCACCTGCAGCGCATCACTGCATCCCACCACGGACACATGGGTCACATTGTCCAGCGGCACGGTGATGCGGCGGGGCAGGTTTTCGCCCTCGGGCAGACGGAGGATGGCAAAGCGATTGTCCTTGTTCTGGGTAAAGGACCAGTCGCCTGCAAAATAGGGGGCCAGCGCGCGGGTGCCAAAGATGGCTTCGCCGTTTACATTCAGCCACGCGCCCAGTTCCAGCGCACGCTCCCGCGCCTTGACGGGCAGTCTGCCGTCGGGCTGCGCGCCGATGTTCAGCGCCAGGTTGCCGCCCTTGCCCACCACGTCCACCAAGAGATGCACCAATTGGCGCAGGGACTTGAGATCATCCTCATAGCTGAAGGCAAAGCTGCGGCCGATGGTCACACAGCTCTCCCACGGCACGGGGATCAAGTGATCCGGCACCTGCTGCTCGGGGGTGATGTAGTTTTCCGTTTCGCCGCCCACCGTGCGGTCGGCAAGGATGAGGCCGGGATTCTTTTGGCGCAATTTGTCCGCCAGTTCCATCAAACGGATGTTCTGGCCGTTCTGGGGGCGCACCTGCCCGCCGTCCAGCCACAAAATATCCACCGGGCCCAAGTCCTCTGCGATCTCGGTCAACTGGTTATGGGTGTATTCCACAAACTGATTCCAGATCTCCGGCTTTTCCGTGGGATCGTAGGTGGGGTTGCGCCAGTGGGCCACGGGGTACTTCTGCCCCTGTGCCCAGTACCAGGGGCAGTGCCAGTCCGGCTTGGAAAAATAGGGCGCAATGGCAATGCCCTCTTTGCGGAAGGCGTCAAACAGTTCTTTTGCAATGTTGCGGTACTTATGGGTGTGGAAGGGGCAGTCGGGAGCCGTCACCTTGTAATCGGAATACTTGCTGTCGTACATGCAGAAGCCGTCGTGATGCTTGGTGGTAAAGATGAAGTAGCGGAAGCCCGCTTCTTTGGCAAAGCTTGCCCACTCATCCGGCACGAAGCGCAGGGGATTGAAGGATTTGTTGAGGGATACGTACTGCTGCCGGAAGGTCTCCGGATCCTTTTCCCACTGATATTCCTTGCGGCTCCACACCGCGTCCTCCTCGGAAAGCGGCCAGCTTTCGCACATGCCCAGTTCGCTGTAGGCGCCCCAGTGCACCATCAGGGCAAATTTCTGGTCCTGAAACCACTCCAACTTATCCCGGACGGCCGCTTCTTTCGGCACCACATAATCGCTGACCTCGGAATGGTTGATGATATCGCCGCGCAATTCGGCCTGATCGTTTTCGCTCATGCAAAAGCCTCCTTTATATGGCGTTTTTCCCTGTCCTGATTGTAAACGAGGGGACACGGAATGTCAATGCAAAAGGTTTTTTCTTGACAGCTGCACGGAAAAACGGTATCATTTTTCCAGGAGGTGATGTTGATATGGCAACGAACGATCAAAACAAGCAGACCCTGTGGCAGGTGATCAAGTTCACGCTGTTTTCCGCATCGGCGGGGATCATCCAGGCGGTATCCTTCGCGCTGCTGAACGAAGCGCTGCACATGCCCTACTGGGGCGCGTATCTCACCGCGCTGATCCTGAGCGTACTGTGGAACTTTACCTTCAACCGCCGCTACACCTTCCGCAGCGATTGCAACGTGCCCAAGGCCATGGCGCTGGTGTTTTTGTTCTACCTGGTGTTCACGCCCCTTTCCACCTGGTGGGGCGATGCGCTGACGAATCTTGGCTGGAACGAATACCTGGTGCTGGCCGTCACCATGCTGAGCAATTTTGTGCTGGAGTATCTCTACCAGCGCTTTGTGGTCTACCGCACGACCATCGATACCAACGATCTGGCAACGCGGACGGCTGCGCCGAATGAAGAATGAGGCGCGAGCCGCGCCAGGCGACTCCGCGAATGAAGAATGAAGGAATGAAGCGTGCCTTGCGGCACATGAAGCGCGTTCCTTCGGAACGCATGACAGTTTGTCAACTGCTGTAGGGCGGGGGCTTGCTCCCGCCGCCGGGCCGTGCCCGGTCCCCATGTCGACCGGCTTGACCTGCGCAATCCCTCCGACGCTCCGCGCCACCTCCCTTTCACAAGGGAGGCTTAGCCCCATCCCCCAACTTGCTTGTTGTCCGGGACGGGGTTTTTCTTTTCAACGTAGGGCGGGGGCTTGCTCCCGCCGGGCTGCAGCTGCGCTGAATGAAGAATGAAGGCGCGAGCAAAGCCGCTCATGAGGAACGTGCTTCATAATGCCTCCCTTGTGAAAGGGAGGGGGACCGCTTGCGGTGGTGGGATTGGCGATACGATGTAGGGCGGGGGCTTGCTCCCGCCGCCGGGCCGTGCCCGGTCCCAATATCGACCGGCTTGACCTGTATCATTTCCCCGTCCCCCGACATGTCACAGCCAACAACCATCGCCCACACAACAAACACAACCAGCCAAAAGGCCCCTTAGGCAAAGGGGCTCCCGCGTAGCGGGTGGGGATTGTCATCGCCGGGCGCGATCCGCGCCTGCCTATATCGAACGGCTTGACCTGTGCAATCCCTCCGGCGCTCCGCGCCACCTCCCTTTCACAAGGGAGGCTTAGCCCCATCCCCCAACTTGTTTGTTGTCCGGGACGGGGTTTTTCTTTTCAACGTAGGGCGGGGGCTTGCTCCCGCCAGGCTGCAGCTGCGCTGAATGAAGAATGAAGAAATGAAGCGTGCCTGCGGCACATGATGCGCGTTCCTTCGGAACGCATGGCAGTTTGTCAACTGCTGTAGGGCGGGGGCTTGCTCCCGCCGCCGGGCGTGAGCCGCGCCTCCCCCTGTCGACCGGCTTGACCTGTGCAATCCCTCCGGCGCTCCGCGCCACCTCCCTTTCACAAGGGAGGCTTAACCCCGTCCCCCGACATGTCACAGCCAACAACCATCGCCCACACAACAAACACAACCAGCCAAAAGGCCCCTTAGGCAAAGGGGCTCCCGCGTAGCGGGTGGGGATTGTCATCGCCGGGCGCGATCCGCGCCTGCCTATATCGAACGGCTTGACCTGTGCAATCCCTCCGGCGCTCCGCGCCACCTCCCTTTCACAAGGGAGGCTTAGCCCCGTCCCCCGACATGTTTATTGTGTGGGACGGGGTTTTTCTTTTCAACGTAGGGCGGGGGCTTGCTCCCGCCGCCGGGCCGTGCCCGGTCCCAATGTCGACCGGCTTGACTTATCTCATTTCCCCGTCCCCCGACATGTTTGTTGTGTGGGACGGGTTTTTTTCAACGTAGGGCGGGGGCTTGCTCCCGCCGCCGGGCCGTGCCCGGTCCCCCTGTCGACCGGCTTGACCTGTATCATTTCCCCATCCCCCGACATGTCACAGCCAACAACCATCGCCCACACAACAAACACATGCAACAAAGGCTCCTTTGGCAAAGGAGCTCCCGCGCAGCGGGTGAGGATTGACCTATGCCGCAAGCTGATCCATGCCGGAAAGGACAATCCCCAGTCACTTCGTGACAGCCCCTTTGCCTAAGGGGCCTTTGTGTAGTTCGATTATTGTTTGCTCGATGTTTGGTATGCAATCTTGTTACGGCGGCATGCAAGCCCCCGCCCTACCGCGCTTTAAGCCGCCATGCATTCCAAAGGAACGTGCTTCATTTCTTCATTCTTCATTCGGCGCGTCGCGCCGCGCCGCTGCCCCCTTCAAGAAATCCGCCGCTTCCTGTTGCATAATGCCGCCGTTTCATGGTATACTGTTTTGGTTACTCAGAAACGGAGGTTCTTTCATGGCTGCATTTGTAGACCGCGCACCCTTCATTGCCAAGGCCGGCAACGGCGGCAACGGCTGCGTGTCTTTTCACAGAGAAAAATTCGTACAGAACGGCGGACCGGACGGCGGCGACGGCGGGCGCGGCGGCGATGTGATCTTGGTTGCGGACAGCAACATGCACACGCTGATGGACTTCCGCTTCCGCGGCAAGTATCTGGCCGAAAACGGTCAGGACGGCGCAGGCAACAAGCGTCTGGGCAAAAGCGGCGAGCATCTGTACGTCAAACTGCCCGTTGGCACCGTGGTGCGCGATAAGGAAACGGGCGTGGTGGTGGCCGATATGTACGAGGACGGCCGGGAGAAGGTGCTTTTGCGCGGCGGCCGCGGCGGCTGGGGCAACATGCACTTTGCCACCCCCACCCGTCAGGCGCCCAACTTTGCCAAGCCCGGCCTGAAAACCGAGGCGCGGGAATTCATCCTGGAGCTCAAGTCCATTGCGGACGTGGGTCTGGTGGGCTTCCCCAACGTGGGCAAGTCCACACTGCTCTCCGCCGTCACCGCGGCCAAGCCCAAGATTGCCAATTACCACTTTACCACCCTCACCCCCAACCTGGGCATGGTGCGCCGTCACGGGCAGGATTTTGTCATGGCGGATATCCCCGGTCTGGTGGAGGGCGCCAGCGAGGGTCAGGGCTTGGGTCACTACTTCCTGCGCCATGTGGAGCGCACCCGCCTGCTTTTGCACGTGGTGGACGTCAGCGGCTGCGAAGGCCGCGTGCCCATGGAGGATTACGATACCATCAACCGGGAGCTTGAAAAATACGGCGAACTGACGGGCAAGCCCCAGATCATCGCCGCCAACAAGATGGACTTGCCCGACGGCGAGACCGGCCTTGAAATGCTGCGCGATCACGTAAACGGCAAGTATCCCATCTTCCCCATCAGCGCCGCCACCCACAAGGGGCTGGACGAACTGATGGACTGCATCGCCAAAACCCTTTCCCAGATGCCCGCGCCCCTGCCCTTCCCCGAGGAGGAATGGGCGCCCGATCTGCTGGCCGATTCCTCTGCCTGGCATATCGAAAAGGACGGCCACGTGTTTGTGGTGGTGGGCGCCGCCATCGATCAATTGGTTGGCAGCGTCAACTTTGACGATGAGGAAAGCCTCAACTGGTTCCACCGCACCATGCGCCGCGCCGGTATCATCGACGCCCTGCGCAAAATGGGCGCCAACGAAGGCAGCACCGTGCGGATGGAAAACATGGAGTTCGACTTCGTCGAGTGACGCTCCGCTATCGCTCCGCTTTCGCCCAAATCAGGATTTGGGCGACATAGGCAGATTTTCTTGTGACCTTACGGTCACGGCCAGAAAATCTGAGAGGAATGAAATTTTCATCCGGCGGGACAAGCTCGCCTCCTGAAAATTTCTCCTCGCGGCGTACATGCCGCCGCTGCGGATTTGTTGTTCTATGCACATCTGATGTAGGGCACTTGCTCCCGCCGGGCGCGAGCCGCGCCGGGCAATATCGACCGGCTTGACTTGTGCAATCCCTCCGGCGCTCCGCGCCACCTCCCTTTCACAAGGGAGGCTTAACCCCGTCCCCCGACATGTTGCTTAACCACACATCTGATGTAGGGCGGGGGCTTGCTCCCGCCTCACTATCGCTCCGCTTTCGCCCAAATCAGGCTTTGAAAACATCCATACGAGGCTTGAGGGCTTTGCTTTGTGGGGCTTTCTCAGCCCCACACCCTGAGGCAGGGAGATGATCTCCCTGCACCCACCATGGTGGTCACAGTTGTATGCATCCTCAAGCAACCTCCCACTGCCGCTTCTGTGAGGCGATTTCTCACTCCCGCCACTGCTGCATCACACTTCAACATTCATCGATACGGCGATCCGCCCGGCCAGGGCGCGCTTTGCGCGTCTGGCTTCCTTCTTCTGGAAAGGCGGGGAGAAAGTGAACTTTCTCACCCGTCCTTTACCAGAAGAAGTTCCCGTTTTTCTCCGTATGCGGAGAAAAACTGCGGATCGCTCAAACATGTCTCACTCAACCCGTTGGCTTTCCCTCCAACAATTACGGCGGGAGTAAACCCCCGCCCTACAGCGGCTGTAAAGCCGCAACGCGTTCAGGAGGAACGTGCTTCATGTGCCGCATGGCACGCTTCATTCCTTCATTGTTCATTCCGTTTCCCCTAAATTGTCCCATTGGGAAACAATCCGGAAGATAATACTTGTCTGTCCAATACTGCGGGTCCAGGGTACTCAGTACCCTGGTCGGGGTTTGGGGCAGATCGCCCCAAGAAAGCCCCAAGAAAAGCCCCAAGACCCTCCCAAATAGAAAGGAGACCCCATCAAATGGAACTGAATTCCCGTCAGCGCGCGTATCTGCGCTCCATGTGCAATACCATGCCCGCCATCCTGTTCATCGGCAAGGAAGGCGTCACCGAGAACACCTGCATCGAGGCCGAAAAGGCGCTGGAAGCCCGCGAGCTGATCAAGTGCTCCCTGCAGAAGGGCGCGCCCATGTCCGCCCGCGAGGCCTGCGAGGAGCTGTGCGAAAAGGTAGGCGCCGCCCCCGTGCAGTGCATCGGCAACCGCTTTTCCATCTACCGTCCCAAGCAGGAAAGCGATCCCGTCATCGAGCTGCCCCGTTAATTGGGGGCGCGAGCCGCGCCGGGCAATGTCGACCGGCTTGACTTGTGCAATCCCTCCGGCGCTCCGCGCCTCCTCCCTTTCACAAGGGAGGCTTAACCCCGTCCCCCGACATTTTTCCTGTCGCTGGACGGAGTTTTCCTGTAGGGCGGGGGCAAAAAATCGCCCTGCATTGGTTCACCGATCAACATGCGTTCCGAAGGAACGTACTTCATGTGCCGCAGGCACGCTTCATTTCTTCATTCCTCATTCGGCGAAGCCGCTCCTGTCCCAAATGTTAAATTTTCCCGTGCGGATTATACATCCTGTGTATATAACCCACCGGAATACCCCCGCAAAAACCCTTGCGCCGCCTGCCTCCGGGGCCTTTCCGCGCCCGCGCAGCGCCGCGCATGCATGCATAAACCACACTACATCTTGTGGTTTATGCATTTATTTTACATTTTTCCTCACTACATGTAGTTTTTATTTACCATTTTGTCTATGTACAATTGCCCGGCACCCCTATATAATGTATTTCGCGCCGCAAGGAGGCGCACATTTTGTGATGTTCACCAGTTTCACATACAAAGGAGAATCCGTACATGATCACGTCCATCAAGAAACGCGACGGCCGCACCGTGCCCTATACCGAGGAAAAGATCGCCCAGGCCATTTTCAAGGCCATGCGCGCCTCGGGTAACCTCAAGGGCGAAGAAACCGCCACTCAGCTGGCCCATCAGGTGACCGCCGAGCTGGAAAACAACGAGTTTATCTCCTCCACCCCCGCCGTGGAAGAGGTGCAGGATACCGTGGAGCGCGTGCTCATCGAAAAAGGCTTTGTGCGCACCGCCAAGGCCTACATCCTCTACCGCGCCGAGCGCAGCCGCGTGCGTGAGATGAACACCCGTCTCATGAAGACCTTCTCCGACATCACCTTCAAGGACGCCGCCGACAGCGATATCAAGCGCGAAAACGCCAACATCAACGGCGATACGGCCATGGGCAGCATGCTCAAGTTCGGCTCCGAGGGCGCCAAGCAGTTCTACGATATGTACGTCCTCAACCCCAAGCATGCCGCCGCCCACCGCAACGGCGATATCCACATCCACGATCTGGACTTCCTCACCCTGACCACCACCTGCTGCCAGATCGAGCTGACCACCCTGTTCAAAAACGGCTTCTCCACCGGCCACGGCGTGCTGCGCGAGCCGCAGGACATCGCTTCCTATTCCGCGCTGGCCTGCATCGCCATCCAGGCCAACCAGAACGACCAGCACGGCGGTCAGAGCATTGTGGACTTTGACTACGGCATGGCCCCCGGCGTGAAGAAGACCTTCATCAAGCGCTACCGCATCAACACCGCCCACGCGCTGGAACTGCTCTGCCAGGATGCAGAGGCCGATACCCACGCCCGCGCCATGGTGGAAAAGGCTGTGGAAACGGGCTTTGCCCCCTCTCTGGAGGAACAGGCCGAAAACCGCGCCGCCATGAAGGACATGCTCCTGGCCATGATGGATGATGCGACCGCCGAAAAGGTGCTGGATTTTGCCCAGACCCGCTCCGTGCAGGAGACCACCAAGGCCACCTATCAGGCCATGGAAGCGCTGGTGCATAACCTGAACACCATGAACTCCCGCGCAGGCGCCCAGGTGCCCTTCTCCTCCATCAACTACGGCATGGATACGTCCCCCGAAGGCCGCCTGGTCATGCAGCAGGTGCTGCTGGCTACCGACGCAGGCCTTGGCCGCGGCGAAACCCCCATCTTCCCCATCCAGATCTTCCGCGTCAAGGAAGGCGTCAACTATAACCCCGGCGATCCCAACTACGATCTGTTCAAACTGTCCATGAAGGTCAGCGCCAAGCGCCTGTTCCCCAACTTCTCCTTCATCGACGCGCCCTATAACCTGCAGTACTACAAGCCCGGCCATCCCGAGACCGAGGTCAGCTACATGGGCTGCCGCACCCGCGTGATGGGCAACGTGTACGACCGTGACCGCGAGATCGCTCCCCGCCGCGGCAATCTGTCCTTCACCTCCGTCAACCTCCCCCGCCTGGCCATCAAGGCCAACGGCAACATCGACGTGTTCTTTGATTCCCTCAAGGAAACCATGGATCTGGTGTGCGATCAGCTCTACGAGCGCTACAAGATCATCGCCCACAAGAAGGTGTACAACTTCCCCTTCCTGATGGGTCAGGGCGTGTGGATCGACAGCGAAAAGCTGAACTGGGACGATGAGGTGGGCGAGGTGCTCAAGCACGGCACGCTGTCCATGGGCTTTATCGGCCTGGCGGAAACGCTCAAGGCGCTGCGCGGCAAGCATCACGGCGAAAGCGAAGAAAGCCAGAACCTGGGCCTTGAAATCGTGAGCTACATGCGCGATTACATGGATAAGAAGACCCAGGAGACCGGCATGAACTACACCTTGCTTGCCACCCCCGCAGAAGGCCTGTCCGGCCGCTTTGTGCGCATGGATAAGGAACGCTTCGGCATCATTGAGGGCGTCACCGACCGCGAATACTACACCAACTCCTTCCACGTGCCGGTGTACTACAACACCAGCGCCTTCCACAAGATCTCCACCGAGGCGCCCTACCACGGCTTCACCAACGCCGGCCACATCACCTACGTGGAAATGGACGGCGATCCCCTGCAGAACCTGGAGGCCTTTGAAAAGATCGTCCGCCACATGCACGATACCGGCATCGGCTACGGCTCCATCAACCATCCCGTGGACCGCGACCCCGTGTGCGGCTTCAACGGCATCATCGGCGATACCTGCCCCCACTGCGGCCGCGAGGAAGGCGGCAAGCCCTTTGAGCGCATCCGCCGCATCACCGGCTACCTGGTGGGCACCCTGGACCGCTTCAACAACGCCAAGCGCGCCGAAGAGCACGACCGAGTCAAGCATAACGCGTAAAGCGCCGCAGCATTGATATCCGCCAGCCCCCTGCCACAGGGGGCTGTGTCGTTTTGAAGGGAGCGTTGTGGGGGCTGCTCGCCCACCACACCCCCCGGCAGGGAGATGATCTCCCTGCACCCACCATGGTGGTCACAGTTGTATGCATCCTCAAGCAACCTCCCACTGCCGCTTCTGTAAGGCGATTTCTCACTCCCACTACTGCTGCATCACACTTCAACATTCATCGTTACGGCGATCCGCCCGGCCAGGGCGCGCTTTGCGCGTCTGGCCTCCTTCTTCTGGAAAGGCGGGGAGAAAGTGAACTTTCTCACCCGTCCTTTACCAGAAGAAGTTCCCGTTTTTCTCCGTGTGCGGAGAAAAACTGCGGATCGCTCAAACTTGTCCTAACTAACCCATTGGCTTTTCCCCAACAAATCGGCGGGAGTAAACCCCCCGCCCTACCGCAGCTTTCAGCCGCCATTCGTTCCGAAGGAATGTGCTTCATTTTTCATTCCGTTTCCCCTAAATTGTTGCATTGGGAAACAATCCGGAAGATAATACTTGTCTGTCCAATACTGCAGGTCCAGGAGGCTCAGCCTCCTGGTCGGGGTTTGGGGCAGATCGCCCCAAGTCGCCCAGGAAGAAAGGAACATGACCATGAACATCCGCATCGCAGGCACGGTAAACGATTCCATCGTGGACGGCCCCGGCCTCCGCTTCACCGTATTCACCCAGGGCTGCCCCCACCATTGCCCGGGCTGCCACAACCCCGAGACCCACGATCCCGCAGGCGGCCGCGACGCCGACACGGAGGAGATCATCCGGCAGATGCTGGTCAATCCGCTTCTGTCCGGCGTCACGCTGTCCGGCGGCGACCCCATGGAGCAGCCGCTGCCCTGCGCGGAGATCGCCCGCGCCGCCCACCAAAACATGCTCAACGTGTGGACGTACACCGGCTACACCTTTGACGCGCTGCTTAAGCAGAACGATCCCGACCGGCTTGCGCTGCTGCGGGAGACCGACGTGCTGGTGGACGGCCCCTTCCTGCAGCAGGAGCGCTCGCTGGAATTGCGCTACTGCGGCAGCCGCAACCAGCGCCTCATCGACGTAAAGGCCTCGCTGGCTGCCGGCCAGGTGATCCTCTGGCAGCCCCCGGTCTGGTAAGGTGCAGCGCAGCTGCACCTTCATTCTTCATTCCTTCATGATTCATTCTCCCCATGTCGACCAACTTGACTCGAGCCATCACTCCGTCCTCCGGGCGCGAGCCGCGCCTCCCTATGTCGACCAACTTGACTTGCATCGTTTCCCCGTCCCCCGACATGCCGCTTGTCGCCGGACGGGGTTTTTCTTTTCACTGTAGGGCGGGGGCAGCGGCTGCGCCGAATGAAGAATGAAGAAATGAAGTGTGCCTGCGGCACATGAAGCACGTTCCTTTGGAACGCATGGCGGCTGAAAGCCACTGTAGGGCGGGGGCTTGCTCCCGCCGGACACGCGACATGCTGCAGTCAACCTCCATCGTTCACAAGCCCGGCATTTTGGCAAAGGCTCCTTTGGCAAAGGTGACGGAGCCGAAGCGCGCCCAGTGGGCGATGCAGCGAGGCGGAGGAATCAACCGAAACGAGCCATGCGCCGGCAGGCGCAGGGCGACGATTGAGGTTGCGGAAAGCGTAGTGACTGAGGATTGTCTCCCCTGACATACCGCAGCCAACAATCATCGTCCACAAACCAACCATCCCCCAACAAAGCCTCCCTTGTCAAAGGGAGGTGGCGCGGAGCGCCGGAGGGATTGGCAACACAATTCCGTAAAGCAATCCCCCACCGCTACGCGGAGCCCCCTTTTACAAGGGGGCCTTTATCGTATGTGTTTGGTTTGTGGGCGATGTTCGTTGTTCCATTATGTCACATCGGCGGGATCAAGCCCCGCCCTACATCGCATCACCAATCAACATGCGTTCCGCAGGAACGCACTTCATTCATCATTTATCATTCATCATTCGGCACATCGCGCCGCTCCGCTCCGCGAAATTGTCATTTCCGCCGGAAAAGTCCTTGCAAAACCCATCTTTCCATAGTATAATAAATCGGATACGCGAGTACGCGTGTATTTTTCGCGTACAATGCGCACAAAATTCCGCCAACCCAATCCGAAAGGAGTTTACCCAATGTCCAAGAAGTACGTGTACCTGTTCAAAGAAGGCGACGCCTCCATGCGCGAACTGCTGGGCGGCAAGGGCGCCAACCTGGCTGAAATGACCAAGATCGGTCTGCCCGTTCCCCAGGGCTTCACCATCTCCACCGAAGCCTGCACCCAGTACTATGAAGACGGCCGCATGATCAACGAATCCATCCAGGCCGAAATCATGGAAAACATCGCCAAGATGGAAGAGATCACCGGCAAGAAGTTCGGTGACATGGAAAACCCCCTGCTGGTTTCCGTGCGTTCCGGCGCCCGCGCCTCCATGCCCGGCATGATGGATACCATCCTCAACCTGGGCCTGAACGAAGAAGTTGTTGAAGTAATGGCCAAGAAGAGCGGCAACCCCCGCTGGGCCTATGACTGCTATCGCCGCTTCATCCAGATGTTCTCCGACGTGGTTATGGAAGTGGGCAAGAAGTATTTCGAAAAGCTCATCGACGAAATGAAGGAAAAGAAGGGCGTTGTCAACGACGTCGATCTGACCGCTGAAGACCTGAAGGAACTGGCCAACCAGTTCAAGCAGGAGTACAAGAACCAGCTGGGCACCGACTTCCCCTCCGATCCCAAGGTGCAGCTGTTTGAGGCCATCAAGGCCGTGTTCCGTTCCTGGGACAACCCCCGCGCCAACATCTACCGCATGGACCATGACATCCCCTACTCCTGGGGCACCGCTGTTAACGTGCAGATGATGGCCTTTGGCAACATGGGCGAAAACTGCGGCACCGGCGTGGCCTTCACCCGCAACCCCGCCACCGGCGAAAAGGGTCTGATGGGCGAATTCCTCACCAACGCGCAGGGCGAAGACGTGGTCGCCGGCGTGCGTACCCCCATGCCCATCGCCAAGATGGCTGAAATCTTCCCCGACGTGTACAAGCAGTTCCTGGATGTGTGCAACATTCTGGAAAACCACTACCGCGATATGCAGGATATGGAATTCACCGTGGAAAACGAGAAGCTCTATATGCTGCAGACCCGTAACGGCAAGCGCACCGCCGCCGCCGCCATCAAGATCGCCTGCGATCTGATCGACGAAGGCATGATCACCGAAGAAGAAGCCCTGATGCAGATCGACGCCAA
>SVGT01000020.1 GCA_015056175.1 Clostridiales bacterium
CGCTCCCTTTGGGGGGCGGCGCTTTTTTTCTCTCTGCCCTTGCTTTTGAAACGGGATGGTGCTATAATCCTTGTACGCGATGATCGGAAAGAACCGGGAAGACGTTATCAGAAAGCCGCCGGGTGATGCGAGACGGCAGCGTCCATCGGGGATCCACCCGTGAGCGGGCAGTGATGAACTGCACGGGCGCGCCCGTTACAGCGCATACGAGCGGATACGGAGCATATTTCCGTATCAAGCGGGGTGGCAACGCGGTTTATCCGTCCCTGTGAGTGGGGCGGCTTTTTTATTTTCAAAAAAGCATGCCCGCAGATAGAAATAGAAAACCCGGCCCGGCCGGAAGGAGGAAACACATCATGCTGGATATCAAGCGGATCCGTCAGAATCCCGAAGAACTGAAAGACGCCCTCAAAAAGCGCAATTCGCCCATCGACATTACCGATATGCTGCAAATCGACGAAAAGCGCCGCGAATGCCTCAGCCAGGTGGAAGCGCTCAAGAACCGCCGCAATGAGGAAAGCAAGCGCATCGCTCAGGTGAAGCGCCAGGGCGGCGACGCCTCCGAGATTATGGAAGCCATGCGGAAAGTGGGCGAAGAGATCGCTCAGCTGGACAAGCAGGTAGCAGAGTGCGACGAAGCGCTGAACGCCATCCTGATGCGTCTGCCCAACCTGCCCCACGCCAGCGTGCCCGTCGGCATGGACGATAAGGACAACGTGGAGCAGCGCCGCTGGGGCGAACCCCGTCAGTTCCCCTTTGAGCCCAAGGCTCACTGGGATATCGGCACCGATCTGCAGGTGCTGGATTTTGAAGCCGGCGCCAAGATCTCCGGCGCCCGTTTCACCGTGTACCGCGGTCTGGGCGCCCGTCTGGAGCGCGCTGTGATCAACTTCTTCATGGACACCCATGCCCAGGACGGCTATGTGGAAGTGCTGCCTCCCTACATGGTGACCCGCGCCACCATGACCGGTACCGGTCAGCTGCCCAAGTTTGAAGAAGACGCCTACAAGGTGGATCAGGATACCTTCCTCATTCCCACTGCCGAAGTGCCTGTGACCAACCTCTACCGCGACATGATCCTGGACGGCGATCAGCTGCCCATCCGTCACTGCGCCTACAGCGCCTGCTTCCGTGCAGAAGCCGGCAGTGCCGGCCGTGATACCCGCGGGCTCATCCGTCAGCATCAGTTCAACAAGGTGGAGCTGGTGAAGGTGTGCAAGCCCGAACAGAGCGAAGCCGAGCTGGAAAGCATGACCGCCCAGGCCGAAAAGGTGCTCAAGCTCCTGGGTCTGCCTTACCGCGTGGTGTGCCTGTGCACCGGCGATATGGGCTTCTCCGCTGCCAAGACCTATGACATCGAAGTGTGGATGCCCTCCTACGGCCGCTATGTGGAAATCTCCTCCTGTTCCAACTGCGATGATTTCCAGGCCCGCCGCGCCGCCATCCGCTATAAGGACGGCCCCAAGGGCAAGGCCCAGCTGTGCCATACCCTGAACGGCTCCGGCGTGGCTGTCGGCCGTACGGTGGCTGCCATTCTGGAAAACTACCAGAATGACGACGGCACCGTCGCCGTGCCCGAAGTGCTCCGTCCCTACATGGGCTGCGACGTGATTGGCAAATAATCAACAAAAAATTCCGGCAGACTGTTTCAGCCTGCCGGTTTTCGTGTATAATACAGGCAAGAGGGATTTTTGTCCCATAAATGTATCAAAAAATGGAGGGTCAAACCATGGAACTGAAAGGCAGCAAGACCGAAAAAAACCTGCAGACCGCATTTGCCGGTGAATCTCAAGCCCGCAACAAGTACACCTACTTCGCCTCCAAGGCCAAGAAGGACGGTTATGTGCAGATCGCTCAGATCTTTGAAGAAACCGCCAACAACGAAAAGGAACATGCCAAGATCTGGTTCAAGCTGCTCAACGGCATCGGCTCCACCGTCGAAAACCTGAAGGCTGCCGCCGAGGGCGAAAACTATGAATGGACCGATATGTACGCCACCTTTGCCAAGGAAGCCAAGGAAGAGGGCTTTAACGATATCGCGTTCCTGTTTGAGCAGGTTGCCGCCATCGAAAAGGAACATGAAGAGCGCTACCTGAAGCTGCTGGCCAACGTGGAAGGCGAACTGGTCTTCTCCAAGGACGGCGACGCCGTATGGCAGTGCCTCAACTGCGGCCACATCGTGGTTGGCAAGAAGGCTCCCGAAGTGTGCCCCGTGTGCGCCCATCCCCAGGCCTACTTTGCCGTCCGTGCCGAAAACTATTGATCATTTGCAAGCAAAGGAAGACCGCATCTGCGGTCTTCTTTTTTTGTTTGATTAAAGAACGTGGCTATGATAAAATAATGAAAAAGGAGGCGATGAACATGCTCCTTGCCATTGCCGATGCTCTGTGCAGAGCCTGAGGGACGATTTTGCACAGAGAAACACGCACCGTCCCATTGGGCTTTGCTTTGTGATTGAAAAAACAAAAGGAGCAAAGACCCATGAAAACAAAGATGAATACAATTCGGGAACTGAAGGATTTTCTCATTCTGTGGAGCACGCAGGCACTGTCCTCCCTGGGCAGCGGCATGACGGGCTTTGCGCTGGTGCTGTGGAGTTACGGGCAGAGCGGATCTGCGCTGACCACGGCGCTGCTTACGGTGTGCTCCTATGCGCCGTATGTGCTGATGAGTGTGCTTTCCGGCGCGGTCAGCGACAGGTGGAACAAAAAGATCACCATGCTGGTATGCGATTTCTTTGCAGCTGCATGCACGGTAACGGTGCTGCTGCTTTTGAAAACGGATATGCTCCGGGTGTGGCATCTGTATGTGCTCAATGCGCTGAACGGATTGATGAGTACCTTTCAGCAGCCGGCTGCAGACGTAAGCACCACGCTGCTGCTGCCCAAAAAGCACTTTCAAAAGGTGGGGGCGCTTCGATCCTTTTCGGGTTCGCTGGTATCCATCCTGACGCCGGTGCTGGCGTCTGCAGTGTATACGCTGCTGGGGCTGGATGCGGTGATCCTGATTGACCTTGCTACCTTCCTGACGGCCTTTCTGGCACTGCTTTTCTTCATCCGCATTCCCAACGAAAACGGGAAGAAACTTCAGGAAAGCGTGGGCGATACCGTTCGGGCAGGGCTGCGCTATCTAAAGCGTCACAAGGGCGTGTTTCACATCATGCTATTCCTTGCGGCCATTAATTTCACAGCCTCCGTGTATGAAGCGGCGCTGCCTGCGCTGATCATTCCCCATCCCCTGGGCGGCGAAAACGCATTGGGCGTGCAGAGGACGGCGACGGGCGTTGCCATGCTGCTGGGCAGTTTGATTGCCCTCAAAAGCAAAACGCCCCGCAGCCGTGTGCGGGTGGTGTGCAATACGCTGCTGCTCTCCATGTGCACGGAAAATTTCCTTCTGGCACTGGGGCACAGACCGTGGCTGTGGGCTGTGGGCGCTGTGCTGGGGTGGATCTCCATTCCGCTGATGAATACCAATCTGGACGCGCTGCTGCGCAGCTACATTCCGGTGGATATGCAGGGCCGCGTGTATGCGGCGCGCAACACCTTTCAGTTCTTTACCATTCCGCTGGGCTATCTGGCGGGCGGATATCTGGTGGACCGGGTGTATGAGCCTTTTATGGCACAAAAGACCGGTACGTGGCTGAATGCGGTGTTCGGTACGGGCAAAAGCTCCGGCGCTGCGCTGCTGTTTTTCTGCATTGCGTTTCTGGGGATCATCACCTGCCTGATCTTCAGAAAGGACAAACGAATCTGGGAACTGGAAAAATAACAGAATAAAAAGCGGCGCCGGAGTGATCCGGCGCCGTTTTGATGTGCGTTTATTTGTTTTCAAACATATCGGCCAGCTTGCGGGCGGCTGCGGCCATTTCCACAACGCCTGCGTAAACGTTGCTTTCGTCCCGGTCATGGAGATACTGATCGGCTTCCAGGGTGAAATAACCCTGATATCGAATGTCTTGCAGCGCCTTGACGATGGCGTCAAAATCCATCTGCATGGTGAAGGGCAGCTGGTGGGAATCGTTGAGCAGATCGTTATCGTGGATGTGCAGCGCCTGCAGATGGTGCCCCAGTGCGCGGATCATGTGGGGCGCGCCGGAGCCGGAGCCCTTCATTTCGGCATGTCCCAGATCCAGACAGGCCACAAAGAAGGGATCGTTTACTGCTTCCATGTGCTCCAGGAAGCTTTCGGAGGTGGCGCAGGCGGCAAAGGAGCTATGGCCCTTTGCATCGTCCCAGTCCCACATGTTTTCGGTGGCGATCTTCACATTGTGCGCCCTGGCAAAGGGCAGAAGCTCCAGGTACATATCGGCGTTTGCCTGCACGGAGTCATCGTTGCCCGGATGGATCACGCAGATGCTGCCGCCTGCGATGGCGGTGCATTCAATGGCGCGCTTGAGCATATCGCGGATGGGTTTTACATAGGTGGGGAAGGGGGCGTGGGACTGGTTGCAGTGGATGCCGTTGTCCTCGCCTACCTGGCGCAGGCGCTTTGCAAAGGCGGCATAATCACCGCCTGCGAGGGGATGATCGCCGGGGGCGGCATTTCCTGTTGCCCAGTCATAGCGGCACATGGCGAACATGGAAAAATCCCATGCGTCAAAACCGGCTTTGGCGCAGTATTCAATGGCCTTTTCTTCGCCGGTGATATGGGCGATGGATGCGATTTCGGTGGATGTTTTCATGCGTTTGTGCCTCCTTTGATTTGGGAATCTTGCATGAGTTGATTGGCGTGGAGCAATGCTGCACGGATGGCGGTGGGCTTGGGGAGCGCATCCATTTCGGCGTCGGTGACCCACTGGCCGTGAGCGCAGGGGAATTCTGCCTCGATTTCAATGTGATAAATCTTCATCTGCCAGATCAGATGGGTGAACACGTGCTTGCCGTCGCCCAGGTACCGGGGTGCTGTATAACGCCCTTCCGGCAGGCGGGACAGGAAGCTTTTTTCGTTTCCCGTCTCCGTCATGGGGAACACCCACATGTTTTTGAGCAGGTTTTCCTTTCGCTGCACCATCAGGATGCGGTTTTTGCAGGTGATGAGCAGTACGGCGTACTGCTCCTCCTGGGGCGCTTTTTTGACGGATTTGACGGGCAGCATATCCGCATCGCCATCTGCGTATGCGGCACAGTACTGCTGCACGGGGCAGCGGTCGCAGTCCGGCGTGCCGGGGGTGCAGACGGTGGCGCCCAGGTCCATCAGCGCCTGGTTGAAATCTCCGGCGCGCTTGAGGGGCATTTCGCTTTGGGCGATCTCATGCAGGCGGCGTCTGACGGAGGGGATTTCCACATTCTCCCGGACGCCGTGGATGCGGGAAAAGACGCGGGTCAGATTGCCGTCCATGGCGGGCGCGGGTACGTCAAAGGCGATGCTGGCGATGGCGGCTGCGGTATAGGGGCCTACGCCGGGCAGGGAAAGCAGCCCCTCCACCGTTTGGGGAAACTGACCGTGGAGGTCAAACCATACTGTTTTGGCGGCGGCATGCAAATTGCGGGCGCGGGAATAATAGCCAAGGCCCTGCCAGGCACGGAGCACCTCTTCCTCCTCCGCCAGAGCCAGTGCTTCCACCGTGGGGAAAAGCGCGGTGAAACGCTCAAAGTAGGGAACCACCGTTTCGGTGCGGGTCTGCTGCAGCATGATCTCGCTGAGCCAGATTTTATAAGGGTCGCGGACGCCGCGGAACACAAACTCCCGTTTGCTTTGGTCGTACCATTCAAGCAGCGTTTGATGAAGCGGCATGGCGTTTCCTCCTGTTCTCATCCGATAAGGCTATCATACCACGAAATAAAAAAGGGGACAATCATCAATTTGACACAGGGATATTTCATCCGAATACCGGGTGGTAAAAGCGGACAAAGCGTGGTATAATAAAAAAGATGGCAAAATTCGGATTACGTCTTGCATCAAATGGGAATTTCTAGTAAACTACTCAAGGCGAATGTGGCGTGCATCGCAAGATGCGTGCCAACAATATAAAAAGCAAGCTCTTTCAAGGAGGTACATTCATGAACGTGAAGCCTTTGGGTGACCGTGTGGTCATTAAGAACGTGGAACAGGAAGAAACCACCAAGTCCGGCATCGTGCTGCCCGGCGCTGCCAAGGAAAAGCCCCAGATGGCCAAGGTGCTGGCTGTGGGCCCCGGTGGGATGGTAGACGGCAAGGAAGTGAAGATGGAAGTGGAAGTCGGCCAGACCGTCATCTATTCCAAGTATGCCGGCACCGAAGTGAAGCTGGACGGTCAGGAGATCATCCTGGTGCGTCAGAGCGATATTCTGGCTATTGTTGAATAATCCGCGCATTTTTGAGCTTTAAGGAGGAACTTTATTATGGCAAAGCAGATCAAGTACGGCGCAGACGCCCGCAAGGCTCTGGAAGCGGGTATCAATGCGCTGGCCGATACCGTGAAGATCACCATGGGTCCCAAGGGCCGCAACGTGGTGCTGGATAAGAAATACGGCGCTCCCCTCATCACCAATGACGGCGTGACCATCGCCAAGGAAATCGAGCTGGAAGACGCTTTTGAAAACATGGGCGCTCAGCTGATCAAGGAAGTGGCCACCAAGACCAACGACGTGGCTGGCGACGGTACCACCACCGCAACGCTGCTGGCTCAGGCCATCGTCCGCGAGGGTCTTAAGAACCTGGCTGCCGGCGCCAATCCCATGATCCTGAAAAAGGGCATTGAAGACGCTACCGCCGCTGCCGTGGAAGGCCTGAAGGATATTTCCCAGCCTATCACCGGCAAGCAGGCCATCGCCCAGGTCGCTTCTATTTCCGCAGGCGACGAAACCATCGGTCAGCTGATTTCCGACGCCATGGAAAAAGTGGGTCAGGACGGCGTGATCAGCGTGGAAGAAAGCAAGACCATGCGCACCGAGCTGAACACCGTGGAAGGCATGCAGTTCGACCGCGGCTATGCTTCCGCTTATATGGTTACCGATACCGACAAGATGGAAGCTGTGCTGGATGAGCCCCTCATCCTGATCACCGATAAGAAGATCAGCAACATCCAGGAGATCCTGCCCGTGCTGGAGCAGGTGGTGCAGCAGGGCAAGAAGCTGCTCATTATTGCTGAAGACGTGGAAGGCGAAGCCCTGGCTACCCTGGTTGTCAACAAGCTGCGCGGCACCTTCACCTGCGTCGCCGTCAAGGCTCCCGGCTTTGGCGACCGCCGCAAGGAAATGCTCCGTGACATCGCCATCCTCACCGGCGGTCAGGTCATCAGCGAAGAGCTGGGTCTGGACCTGAAGGAAACTATGCTCAACCAGCTGGGCCGTGCCCATCAGGTGAAGGTGGACAAGGAAAACACCACCATCATCGACGGTTATGGCGATAAGAACGAAATCAATGCCCGCGTGCAGCAGATCAAGGTGCAGATTGCTGAAACCACCAGCGATTACGACCGCGAAAAGCTGCAGGAGCGCCTGGCCAAGCTGGCCGGCGGCGTGGCTGTGATCCAGGTTGGCGCTGCCACCGAAATCGAAATGAAGGAACGCAAGCTGCGTATCGAAGACGCGCTGGCTGCTACCCGCGCTGCGGTTGAAGAAGGCATCGTGCCCGGCGGCGGCGTGGCCCTGCTCAACGTGATGAGCAAGGTGCAGCAGCAGGTTTCCAAGCACACCGGCGACGCCAAGACCGGCGTGCAGATCGTGCTGCGTGCCATCGAAGAGCCCGTGCGTCAGATCGCTCTGAACGCCGGCATCGACGGCGCCGTCATCATCGAAAACATCCGCCGCTCCCGCAAGGTGGGTTATGGCTACGATGCGCTCAAGGGCGAATATGTGGACATGATCGAACGCGGCATCATCGACCCCACCAAGGTGACCCGTTCCGCCCTGCAGAACGCTGCTTCCGTGGCTGCCATGGTGCTGACCACCGAATCCCTGGTGACCGATATCCCCGTGAAGGAAGCTCCCGCTCCCGCTGCCAACCCCGGCATGGGCGGCATGTATTGATCCCAATTGCTTTTCCGGCCTGCTGTGTGCAAAACACGGCGGGCTTTTTTGCGTCTATCCGGCAGGAAAAAGGATGCAAAAAGTCGAAAAAGCATACAGCAACACCAATGAGGAGACAATGTATGATCGCCAATTACCATACCCATACCTGGCGCTGCAACCACGCCTTTGATACGGAACGGGAATATGTGGAAGCGGCCGTCGCCCGCGGCATCAAAACGCTGGGCTTTGCCGACCATGCCCCTTACTTTTTTGACGAAGGCCATGTGTCCAATCTGCGCATGACGCTGGAGGAGTATCCCAACTATGTGGCGCAGCTTTTGCAGCTGCGGGAAGAATATGCAGGCAAAATCGATATTCTGATCGGGCTGGAGATGGAATACTATCCCAAGTATTTTGAAAAAACGCTGGAATACTGCCTGACGCACGGGCTGGATTACATCATCATGGGTCAGCACTGCCTGGACCATACCGAAAGCTGGCAGGCGCACATGCCCGCGCAGGATGAAGCGCTTGTAGCCTGCTACGTCGACCGGGTGCTGGAGGGCGCTGCGACGGGCGCTTATACCTATATCGCCCATCCCGATCACTTTAAGTTTGCGGGCGATGAAAAGATCTGGCTCAGGCATATGGAACGCATGTGCTTAGGCCTTAAGGAAATGAACGTGCCCGTCGAAATGAATCTGCTGGGCTTTGCGGAAAACAGACACTACCCGAGACGAGATTTTTTTGAGATCGTAAAGAGCGTGGGGAACACTGTGGTGATGGGTTGCGACGCTCACAGCAAGGCGCAGATGGGAAATGTGGATGCGGCACGTCGCGCAAAAGCATGGCTTTGCGATATCGGCATTACCCCGGTGGAAAGCCTGCAGGTGGCAAAGCCGGCCCTTATCCGTTGACAAAACAGGAAACGGGCGATATAATAAACAGGTCCGGCAGCAGCCGGGCGATATTCTGTGGCGATGATGGGAAGAACACCCGCAAGAGCCTCCAGAGAGCGCGTACACGGCTGGGAGACGCGCGGCAGACAGCGGTTGGGGACGCCCCGGAGCCTCCTGCGCAAGCAGGCGTTTTCCGCGTTAAGGAACAAAGCGGCGCTCTTTGGGGCGCAAGCTGGGTGGCACCGCGAAGTGAAATTCGTCCCATGCGTTTTGCGTGGGACGTTTTTTTTTCCGGCGAGCCAGGGTACAAGCAATATGCCAACGAGCATGGGAGGATAAACACAATGGAAAGAAAACTGATCGTCAATGCGGTCCGCGGCGAAGTGAACAAGCTGCAGGGCTTTGTGGAGAACATCCGCAACAAGCGCACCATGGCATTCCTGGTGCTGCGCGACAAGTCCGGCCGCATGCAGCTGACTGTAGAAAAGGAAAAGTATCCCGAAATTGCAGAAGCGGTGGATAAGCTGACTGTGGAATCCGTCATCACCGTGGAAGGCATGGTGGTGGAAAACAGCTACGTCAAGATGGGCGGCGTGGAAATGCTGCCCGAAAAGATGGAGATCCTCTCCATCGCCGAGCCCCTACCCATCACCAAGGACGCCGCCATCGATTCCCGTCTGGACTATCGCTGGGTGGACCTGCGCTCTGACCGCAACACGCTGATCTTCAAGGCGCAGACCTGCTTGGTGGCTGCCATGCGCGAGTATCTGCTCAAGCAGAACTTCATGGAGATCCACACCCCCAAGCTCATCGGCGCCGCCAGCGAATCCGGCTCCGACGTGTTTGAACTCAAGTATTTTGACCGCAAGGGCTATCTGAGCCAGAGCCCCCAGTTCTACAAGCAGATGGCCATGGCCGCAGGCTTTGACCGCATCTTTGAAGTGGGCCCTGTGTTCCGCGCCGAAAAGAGCTTCACCAACAAGCACGCCACCGAGTTCACCGGTTTCGATATCGAAATGAGCTACATCGATTCCTTCCGTGACGTGATGGATATGGAAGCCCGTATCCTGGAATATGCCCTGGCAGCCGTCAAGGAACAGTACGGCGAGCAGATCAAGGAGATCTTCGGTCTGGACGTGATCGTGCCCACGCTGCCCTTCCCCGAAATGAAGCTGCAGGATGTGTACAAGGAACTGGAGGAGCGCTACGGCTACACCTGCCCCGAAGAAGAAAAGAACGATTTGACCACCGAGGCCGAGCACCTGTGCGCCAAGCTGGCGATGGACAAGTTCGGTCATGAATTCCTCTTTGTCACCGATTACGGCCCCGAAAAGCGTGCCTTCTACCACATGCGCGATGAAAACGGCATGCCTCTGGGCTATGACCTGATCTGGCGCGGCACCGAGATCACCACCGGCGCCCAGCGCGAGCATCGCTATGAGCAGCTGCGTGCACAGGCCGATGAAAAGGGCCTGGGCGAAGATGTGAAGTTCTACATGGACTTCTTCCGCTACGGCTGCCCGCCCCACGGCGGCTTTGGCCTGGGTGTGGACCGTCTGACCATGCTGCTGGTGGGCGTGCCGATCAAGGAAGTCATGTTCCTCTTCCGCGGCCCCAACCGTCTCACTCCGTAATTTTTCCCCCGCCGCATATCGCGGCGGGCTTTTGAATATTTTGAAATTTGTCACCAGCATGTCCGGTGTTGCCAAACGGCTGAATATCTGGTATACTGTATGACGGAAACCTTTTAAGGAGGTGCGCGAAAGTGCCGCAGAAAAAGGAAGAATTGCCCATCAATGTAGATGTGGATTTGCAGAACGGCGGAACCATTACCTATGCCAACGAAGTGATCGCCATCATTGCCGGTGTTGCCGCCAATGAAGTGGAAGGCATCGCAGGCATGGTGGTCAGCGGCGGTATTGGCGATATCATCGGCCGCAACCGCAACATTACCCGTGGCGTGAAGGTGGAGATCGGCAGCGAAGAAGCGTCTGTGGACCTCTACATCATCGTGGAATACGGTCAGCCCATCCAGAAGGTGGCTCACGAAGCGCAGGAAAACGTGCGCAAGGCCATCGAAAGCATGACCGGTCTGCACGTGGTGCGCGTGGACGTGCACGTACAGGGCGTCAGCTTTGAAAAGGAAAAGAAGGAAATGCAGAGCAGTCTGGAAGCCGCCAAGTCTCCCGTGCTCGCAGCTCCCGAAGTAAAGGCTGAAGAGCCTGCTCCTGCGGAAGAAGCTCCCGCTGAGGAAGCGCCCGCCGAGGAAACCGAAGAAAAAGCCGAAGACGAGGCGATCGACGAAGTGGCTCAGGAAGCGGATTTTGACGAGGAAACGCTTGCTGAAGAAGCTGAAGTTGACGAAGCGCCTGCTCAGGAAGAACAGGCGTAACCTCCCTCAACCGGTCATGGCAAGTGGCCGCGAAGCTGAAAGATGGCTCCGCGGCTGCTTTTGCCGTACTTAGGAAGGAATGAAAGCAATGAAATTGAAGATCTGGAGCAAACTGATCCTGTGGCTGGGCTGCATTCTGTGCCTGGCAATCGGCGCTGCTCTCATCGCATCTGCCGTTGGCAACGTGGCAGTCCTCAATGTGGAAAGCGTTCTGGGCTACGCCGTGCCCGATCAGAAGTGGGTGGATATCGCCCTGCTGGCCGCGGGCATCGTGCTGGTGCTGTTTGCCCTGTATGCCATGTCCATCCCCGGCAAGCTGCGTTACAAGAAGCGTAACTTTGTGGTGCAGACTACGGAGAGCGGCGATCTTCGCATTGCCATCAAGGCCATTGAGGGTCTGGTGAAGCGCTGTGTGGATATGCACGAGGAAATCAGCCTGTCCTCCATGCGCATTTTGTCCCGCAAGACCGGCGTGGTGGTGGAACTGCGCATCGCCCTCAACGGCAATATCTCTATCCCCCTGGCGGTGGCCTCTCTGCAAAAGCAGATCAAGCAGTACCTGCTGGCCTCCTCCGGCATTGAAGTGAACCATGTGTCCGTGACGGTGGATACCACCAAGATGGGCAGTGTGAAAAAGGCTGCGCCTCTGGCCGCCGAGGAAGTGGCGGAAGAAGCGGGCGAGGGCAAGAAGGAAAAGAAGCCCATGCATCAGCGCATCTTTGCCTCCAAGACCGAAAACACTGCGCCCAAGGCGGAAGCAAAGCCTGAAGAAAAGGCGGCCGTCGCAGAGGAAAAGGCAGAGGAAGCGGCTCCCGTGCAGGAAGAAACTGTGCAGGAAGCGCCCGCCGAAGAAGCGGTGACGGAAGAGATTCCCGCCGAAGAAAAGGCCGAACCTGCCGCCGAAGCGGAAGTACAGGAGGAAGAAAAGCATGAATGAAAAGATGAAAGCGTTCATGGATAACATGTTCAAGGTGGGTACCCCCGAGTGCGCCATTTTCTGCGGCGTTACGGCGCTGGTGGTGGCTGTGCTCATTCTCCTGCTGGGTTTCTGGCAGATGCTGCTGGTGGTGGCGCTGCTGCTGCTGGGCGTGTTTGTCGGCGGCGTGAAGGATAAGAAGGCCTGGCTGCGCAACACGGTAAACAAGCTGTTCCCTCCTCGCGCCGTGCAGCCCTATAAGGCGGAGGACGTGCGCATCACCAAGGAAGAAAAGCCTGCCCAGGAAGCGGAAGAAGCAACCGAAGAAATGCCCGTGCAGGAATAATCAAGATACTTTTATAAGGATGGATATTGACCATGGCTCGAAGACTGGCGCGTACGGCTGCGCTGCAGATGGTGTATGAAAATATGCTGGGCGGCGACGGCGGTGAAGAGACCCTGAGCGGTCTGATCGAATTTACCCCCGAAGAAGGGGATCAGGAATTTATCGATCAGGTGCTTGAGGGCGTACAGGAACATGAGGAAGAACTGGACGCTGTGATCGTCCGGTATTTGAAGGACTGGTCTTTGGAGCGCATTGCCCGGGTCAACCGCGCGGTGCTTCGTCTGGCCATTTACGAAATGACCTATTGCAAGGACGTACCCAGCAACGTGGTCATCAGCGAGGCTGTGGGCCTTGCGCAGAAGTTCGACAGTCCTGAGGGCGGCAAGTTCGTCAACGGCGTGCTTTCCAGTGTGCTCAAGGACATGAACAAAGAAGAAAACGCGTAACAAAGTGCAAGTCGGCGGAGGGGAAGCCTTTTGCCGGCAAAACGGCCTGCGTAATGACGGGGCCGTTTTTGCGCATATTTGCCCCTGTGCGGGCGCGGGAGGTGCTAATATGGCAGCTGTGCTGATGGATGGAAAATTACTGTCCGAGGAACTGTGTCTGGAACAAAAGCAGCGTGTGCTGGCGCTGCGGGAAATGGGCAAAAAGGTCACCCTTTCCGTGGTGCTGGTGGGTAATGATCCTGCAAGCGCCACCTATGTGCGTAATAAGCAACTGGCCTGCGAAAAGCTGGGCATTGAGGGAAGTACGGTGATGTTGCCGGAAGGCATTTCCCAGCAGGAATTGGAAAACAAGCTGGATGCGCTGTGCGAGGATGAAGCAATCGACGGCGTGCTTTTGCAGCTGCCTTTGCCCAAGGGATTGGATGAAGAAAGCGCCCTTGCCCACATCACCCCCGAAAAGGATGTGGACGGCTTCCATGCGCTCAATCAGGGCAAACTGTTTTCCGGCACGGACGGCGTGGTGGCCTGTACGCCCAAGGGCGTCATCCACATGCTCAAGCGCTATCAGGTGCCCCTGTGCGGCAAGCACGCTGTGGTGGTGGGCCGCAGCAATATCGTAGGCAAGCCCTGCGCGCTGCTGCTGCTTAAGGAAAACTGCACCGTTACCGTGTGCCATTCCCGCACGGAAAACCTTGCCGATATCACCCGGCAGGCGGATATCCTGGTGGCGGCTGTGGGCAAGGCCAAAATGATCACCGCGGATATGGTCAAGGAAGGCGCTGCCGTGGTGGACGTGGGCATCAACCGCGTGGACGGTAGGCTGTGCGGCGACGTGGACTTTGACGCCGTGAAGGAAAAAGCGGGCTATATTTCCCCCGTGCCCGGCGGCGTTGGCAAAATGACGGTGGCCATGCTCATGGATAACGTGATCGGCGCCGCCGAAAAAAGGATGAAAAAATGACCAACTGGACGCTGACGGTCAGCGACCTGAATGAATATGTGCGCCGTTCCCTGGCGGCCGATCCCATCCTGCGCCTCATCCGCTTGCGGGGCGAGATCAGCGGGTTCAAGCTGCACGTGTCCGGTCACTGGTACTTTACCTTAAAGGATGACAAGAGCCGCATCAACTGTGTCATGTTCCGGCAGAGCGCCCAGCAGGTATCCTTCCGTCCCCAGGACGGCATGCGGGTGGTGCTGGAGGGCACGGTGGGGCTGTATACCGCATCCGGCATGTACCAGTTTTATGCGGAAAAAATGGAGCAGGACGGCGTGGGCGCGCTGTACCTGAAACTGGAAGAGCTCAAGCAAAAGCTGATGCGGGAAGGGCTGTTTGATGCATCCCGCAAGCGTCCGCTGCCGCTTTTGCCTCGCAAGGTTGGCATTGTAACGGCGCGTACGGGCGCCGTGATCCACGATATTGCCACCGTCTCCCGCAGGCGGCATCCCGGCGTGCAATTGGTGCTGCGTCCTGCGCAGGTGCAGGGTGAGGGCGCCGCAAAGGATATTGCCCAGGGCATTGAGGAGATCGCGCTGCTTCCCGGCGTGGACGTGATCATCGTTGGCCGCGGCGGCGGCTCGGTGGAGGATCTGTGGGCTTTTAATGAGGAAATCGTGGTGCGTGCCGTGGCGGCATGCCCGGTGCCTGTGATCTCCGCCGTGGGTCACGAGGTGGATTTTACCTTGTGCGATTATGCGGCGGACGTGCGCGCGGCGACCCCCTCCGCAGCTGCGGAGCTGGCGGTGCCGGAAAAGCAGGCGTTGAAGGAAACGGTGCTTGCCATGCGGGGAGATTTGCAGAAGGCCATGCGCAACGCGCTGCTTTTGAAGCGCGGGGAGCTGACGCAGGCGCAGATGCGGCTTTCCGCCATGCATCCCATGGCGCATTTGCATCAGGTGCGCAGGGCAGCTACGGAGCTGGATCTGCGTATGCAAAATGCTGTGCAGAAAGGTATGCTGCTCCGTCGCAGCCGTTTGAACAAGCTGGAAAGCCAGATGGAACTGCTGGGCCCCCGAAAGGCGCTGGAGAGGGGCTATGCCGTGGTAACGGCAGCAGGACGGGCGATTACATCCGTCAAAGATATGCCTGCGCTGGCCGAGGTGATCCTACGGGACGGCCGGGTGCAGGTGCAGGTATTGGAAAAGAAGGAGGGAGATCCCTTTGCCGCCCAGAAAGAAAACGGCTGACAAACCGAATTTTGAAACCAAGCTGCAGTTGCTGGAAGCGCTGGTTGAAAAGATGGAAGGGGGAGATATGTCCCTTTCCGATACGCTGGATGCTTACGAGCAGGGGATGAAGCTGACCGTGGAGCTCAATGAAGAACTGAACTGCGCCGAAAAGCGCATGCAGGAGCTTTCCGGCGCCAAGGCCGTGGACATGGCGGACGCGCCGTAAAGGAGACAGCATGGAACAGCAAATGAAACGGTACAAGGCCATGGTGGAGGAGGCGCTGGAGCGCCTTACCTTTGCGGAGGGCTTGAAGGATGAACTGTGCAGCGCCATGCGCTATTCGCTGCTGGCGGGCGGCAAGCGCCTGCGCGGCATGCTGGCGCTGGCAGCCTGTGAAATGGCGGGCGGAAATGTGCAGGACGCGCTGCCCTTTGCCGCAGCCATCGAAATGATCCACGCCTATTCCCTCATCCATGACGATCTGCCGGCCATGGATAACGATACCATGCGCAGAGGCAAGCCAACCAACCATGTGGTGTACGGCGAAGCCATGGCGATCCTGGCAGGCGACGGGTTGCTTACGGACGCCTTCCTGCTGATGAGCGGAGGCGCGCATCCCCGCACGCTGGACGCGCTCAGGGAAGTGGCCCGCGCCGCCGGCAGCTTTGGCATGGTGGGCGGCCAGGCGCTGGATATGCGTCAGGGCGCGCCCTATGAAGGGCTGGAGGCAGTCAAGGCCATCCACCGCAAGAAAACCGGATGCCTGATCACGGCGCCGGTTGTGGCGGGGCTTATGCTCTCTAAGGCGACGGATCAGCAGATTGCGTGCGGACGGGAATACGGAAAGCATCTGGGCGTTGCGTTCCAGATCATTGACGATCTTCTTGATCTGGTGGGCGATGAAGCCAAGATGGGCAAGCACCTTGGCAAGGACGTGGCCGAAGAAAAAATGACCTGGCCCGCCATGGTGGGGCAGGAGAGCGCGTGGGAAAGCGCGAAATATGAAACGAATGCGGCGGTCAAGGCGCTGGAGCCCTTTGGGGAAAAAGCTGCGTTTCTGCGCACCCTTGCGCAGGATATGCTCAGCCGCGTGAACTGATGGAGGAAGGAATGAACTTTTTTACCCAGCTTGGGCAAAACGAGCCTCTGATGTGCGCGGCGCTTTCCTGGCTCATCGCGCAGATCATCAAAACAGTCCTCCATCTCCTGGTTGAAAAAAAGCTGGACGCACGCCGGCTTGTAGGCATGGGCGGCATGCCCTCCTCCCATACGGCGTTTGTCTTTTCCCTGTGCCTGATGATGGGCTTGCAGGAAGGCTTTTCATCCCCGGCCTTTGCGGTATCCTTCGCGCTGGCGGCGGTGGTTATCTACGACGCCATGGGCGTACGCCGCGAAACAGGCAAGCAGGGCGCGGTGATCAACCGCATTGTAAGGTCTGTGCTCATCGAGGGCAAGCATATCACCGAGGAAAATCTCAAGGAACTGGTGGGACACACGCCGCTTGAAGTGCTGGGCGGCATCATACTGGCAATCATCATGGTCATTGTGATGGCCTGATTTTGAAGGAGGAACTACCTATGATGGATCAATTTCTGGAAGAAGTTGTGGTTAAGCAGAAAACCGGCTTTCGCTCTGTGCTGATCGCCTTGTCCAACGGCCTGATGGTGCTGTTTGCGCTGTTTGCGTTCATTTTCCTCAACAGCACGATCAACGCTGTATTTTCCGTTGGCTTTTCTCTGGAGCTGCTGCTGCCCTTCCTCACCTTCGGCATTTGCCTGGGCGGCGCCATTTACCTGTTCCTGAACAAGGATAAACTGAACACCGAATATGAGTACACCTTCACCAACGGCGTGCTGGATTTTGCCCAGGTGTTCAACAACAAGCGCCGTAAGGCGCTGGGCACCATGAACCTGCGCAACATCGAAGCCTGCGGGATGGTATCCTCCGGCTCCTTCCATCGCTATATTTCCATGCCCGGCATTCAGCGCACCCACTGGTTCCTCAACCGTGAAGCGGATCTGATGTATCTGTACTTCAACAAGGAAGGCAACAAGCGCATCATCATCATCGAACCCAGCGAGCAGATGCGCAAGTACATCAAGGGCGCGCTCAGCCAGGGTGCGTGGCAGGAAAACTAAGGCAAAGAGGCTGCTGCATGGTCTATTTGGATAACAGCGCCACCACGAGAGTGTGCTCCCGGGCGGCGGAAAAAATGATGCAATGTATGCGGGAGGATTATTTCAATCCTTCCGCCCTTTATGCGCCCTCGCTGCATGTGGAAAAGGCCATGAAGGCCTGCCGTCAGGCGATTTTGCAGAAGGTGCACGGCGGCGACGCCCGGGTGATCTTTACATCGGGCGGCACGGAGGCGGATAATCTGGCGATCCTGGGCGGGCTTGCTTCCTGCCGGGACGGCGGCCGCGTGCTTTACAGCGCAGGTGAGCACCCTGCGGTGCGGGAAGCGTGCCTGAATGTCAAGGGGCTTGAAGCGCAGGAAATTCCCTATGACCGGGAAGGCCGCGTGCGTCTTGACGTGTTGGAAGATATGCTGGATGCGGACGTGCGCATGATCTGCGTGATGCAGGTGAACAACGAAACGGGCGCGGTGCAGCCGCTGGAGGAGATCAGCCGGCTGAGGGACAGGAAATGTGCTGATGCGCTTTTGCACGTGGACGGCGTACAGGGCTTCCTGCGCGTGCCCTTTGATATGCGGGCACTGAAGGTGGATTCCTACGCCCTTTCCGGCCACAAGATCCACGCGCCCAAGGGCGTGGGCGCCCTGGTCGCGGGCAGCCGCCTGCGTCTGACGCCCCGCATGGTGGGCGGCGGTCAGGAGAATAATCTTCGCTCCGGCACGGAAAATACCCCCGGTATTCTGGCGCTGGGCGAGGCGATTGCTGCCTATCCCGGCAACGGCGATATGCGCCGGGTGAAGTGCTACCTGTATGAAAAGCTGATGGAATTGGTGCCGGACGCCCGCGTCAATGGGCCCGATCCCGCATCGGATCTGTCTGCGCCCCATATCCTGAACATTTCCCTGCCGCCTGTGCGCAGCGAAACCATGCTCCATGCGCTGGAGGGAATGGGTATTTACGTGGGTATCGGTTCTGCCTGCTCCTCTCACAAGCAGAAGGTGAGCCATACGCTGCGTACCATGCACGTGGAGCAAAAATATGCCGAATCCGCTCTCCGCTTCAGCTTTTGCCCGGACAATACCCGGGAGGAAATGGACACGGTGCTTCAGGCATTTGAAAAGAATTATGCGCTGCTCAGCCGCTATCAGCGGCGGTAAGCCATTATGAAAGAGGAATGAACAACATGCGTAAGCTTTTGCTGGTCAAGTACGGCGAGATCTATCTCAAGGGCCTCAACCGCCCCTATTTTATGCGCGCGCTGGTCGCCCGCGTGAAGGAAGCGGTGAAGGGCATGGGCGGCCGCGTATGGCTCCATGACGCCCGCATTTTTGTCAGCGACGTGGAGGATATGGACGAGTGCATCCGCCGCGTGACCAAGGTGTTCGGCGTACACAGCGTGTGCCCTGCCGTGGAAGTGGAAAAGGAAAACTTTGACGAGATCTGCCGTCAGGCCGATGAAATGATGCGGGAATTGAACGGCACCTTCAAGGTGGATTCCCGCCGCTCGGACAAGCACTATTTCCTGGATTCTCCCCAGATGAACGCCAAGATCGGCGAATATGTGCTGGAGCGCAATGAGGATCATCTGAAGGTGGATGTGCGCAAGCCCCAACATGTGCTGAACGTGGAGATCCGCGACCATGCGTATCTCTATGCCAAGGTGATCCCTGCCGTGGGCGGTATGCCTGTGGGTACGGGCGGCAAGGCGGCGCTTCTGCTGTCCGGCGGCATCGACAGCCCCGTGGCCGGCTACATGATCGCCAAGCGCGGCCTGGAACTGGTGTCGGTGCACTATCATTCCTTCCCCTATACCAGCGAACAGGCCAAGCAGAAGGTGCTGGATCTGGGCGCCATTTTGTCCGAATACTGCTGCGGCATGAAGGTGTATGTGGTGCCTTTTACCGATATTCAGATGCAGATCCACGAAAAGTGCCCGGATGAATACACCACCCTCATCATGCGCCGCTATATGATGCGTATCGCCGAAAGAATTGCGGAGAAGGAAAATGCCAAGGCGCTGATCACCGGCGAGAGCGTGGGTCAGGTAGCCTCCCAGACGCTGGATGCCCTGAACATGACCAACATGGTGGTCAAGATGCCTGTGTTCCGTCCGCTGATCGGCTTTGACAAGATCGACATCATCGAATATGCCAAGAAGATCGGCACCTATGATACCAGCGTGCTGCCCTACGAGGACTGCTGCACCGTGTTTACCCCCAAGCATCCCGCCACCCATCCCAAGATGGACAAGATCATGGAAGGCGAGAGCAAGCTGGATGAGGAAGCGCTCATCAGCTGGGCAGTGGAAAACAGCGAGATCGTCAGGCTGTAAGCATTGAAAAAAAGAGGACATCGGAAAGAAGTCCTCTTTTTGTTTACGGACAAGGAAGGCGCATCTGTTTCTTACCTTCCGCAGGATATATGCGGGCAGGCTCAATCGCTGCTTTGCCAGAACAGGGACAGCGATTCTCGGGTGTTTTCATCGGTGGCGGAATTGCCAAAGAGGCGTTCGGAGATATCCTCCCACAGGGAAGACCAGTTGTTCTGCTTCACCTGGGCGATCTGCACGGCTTGCTTTCCCTCCAGCAGAATGCCGCTGCTGAGCAATTCCCGGTGCACGGGAATGATGCGGTAGGTGTACACGATGCCCGCCTTGGCGCTGCGGTCGGTATAGTAGAGGGTTTCGCCTGCGCCGCCGGAAAGCTCGGTCAAAATCAGACTTTCGCCGTAGCAATCCCGCTGGATGCGGTAGAGCGCGCTGTCCGATGCGGTGATCACCAGGACCGGCGCGCCGGATTCGTTATGGGTCACGTGGAAAGTTCTGGGTGCAGAGGGTGCGTTCCACACATTGCTTTCCTTCCAGGGTCGGTTTTTGCTGATGAACACCTCGGAATAGCGGTAATCGCCGGGCGTCAGTTTGGTAGCCAGCATGGGTTCGCCGGCCAGCTCAATAGCTTTTTTGTCGATATTCAGCCATACCAGGCCGTCCGCCTTCCGGAAGGCAGGCTTGGGCTTGCCCTGGTAATAGCTTTTGAAAAACTTGGTGGCGAGTGCGGCGGTATGATCGCCGCCGGATACCCAGGAGGCCAGCTTGTGGGCGTTGTCGCTCTGGTCAAAGCCCATCCAGAAGGCGGTGGATATTTCGCTGTTGTACGCCGCCATCCAGATATCCCGGTTGCCGCCGGATTCCATATTGACGGTACCTGTCTTGCCTGCCACCGGTACGCCTGCGCCGGAGAGCTTGGAGCCGGTACCGGAGGAGGTGACGCTCTGGAGCAGACTGGTCATCAGATAGGCGTTCTGCTCGGACAGGATGCGCTGCCCCTGCACTTCGTGCCGATAGATCACGTTGCCGGCCTGATCTTCGATACGCTCCACAAAAAAGGGCGCGTAATACATGCCGCCGTTGGCAAAGGGTGCATAGGACGCAGCCAACTGCACGGGGGAAACGCCATAGGTCATGGCGCCAAGCGCCAGGGAAAGGTTGGCGTCCCGGTCATCCAGGGGGATGCCCGCGTTTGTCAGATAGCGCCGTGCGCTGTCCACGCCGATGCGGTCCAGCAGCCCTACGCATGCCACGTTCAAACTCAGCTTCAGCGCCGTGCGCACGGTTACATTGCCGTAGTATTTGTAGCCCGCATTGCGGGGCTTGTAATTGCCAAAGCTGCGGGGCGTATCATCCAGCACACTGGCGGTGGTATAGCCGTGATACTCAAGTGCGGGCGCGTATACGGAAAGCGGCTTTAAGGCGCTGCCCGGCTGCCGGCGCAGCTGGGTGGCCCGATTGAGTCCACGCTGTACGTCGTAGCTGCGGCCGCCTACGATGGCCCGGACAGCGCCGGTCTGCACGTCGATGCTGGCCATGGCGCCCTGCACGGGCGTGCCGTCCTTGGCATCGGCGGGGAAATTGCCCGATGCGGCAAAATGACCGTCGATGATCTCCTGCTGCGCGGTATCCAGCGCGGTATAGATGTGATAGCCGCTGCAGAGCAGTTCGTCCGGCGACAGGGAAAGGATGCTTTCCGCCTCGTCCAGCGCGGCGTCAATGTACCAGCCGTAGGAGATGCCGTCCGCCTTGCTTTCCTTGACGGTCAGCGTTTCGGTGAGTGCGGTTTGGTAGGCGCTTTCGTCGATCATGGAGTTTTCCAGCATGGTTTGCAGGATGTAATTGCGCCTGCTGCGGTTGTTTTCTTCGTTGAGATGCAGGGCAAACTGAGAGGGCGCCTTGATGGCGGCAGCCAGGCTCACGCCCTGCGCCAGTGTCAGGTCCTGTGCGCGGACGCCAAAATAGGCCTGTGCAGCGGCTTCAATCCCGTAAGCGCCCTTGCCAAAGTACACATAGTTCAGATACATTTCCAGAATCTCGCTTTTGCTGCACTGGTTTTCCAGCTGGATGGCCAGGTAGATTTCCTCCAGCTTGCGGGCAATGGTCTTTTTGCTGCTCAGGTGCGACAGTTTGATCAGCTGCTGGGTGATGGTGCTGGCGCCCTGAGCATAGCTGCTGCTTTTCAGATTGGCGATCACTGCGCCGCCGATGCGCACCAGATCAAACCCCGGATGCTCGTAAAAGCGCAGATCCTCCGCGGCCAGAAAGGCGTTTTGCACGTCCTTTGGCACCTGGGAAAGAGGTACGCTGTAGCGCAGCTGGCTGGACTGGATCTGGGTGATGAAATTGCCGCTGCGGTCATACAGTACGCCCGTCTGCGCTGCGCCCAGGATTTTTTGCAGATCCAATTGCTGCCAGTCGTCCACGTCAAAAATGAAATAGCCCGCCACTACCAGGATGCAAAACAGCGTGACACTGCCAAGTAATAATTTCCGCAGGATGTGGCGGCGCTTTTTGCCCTCCAGACGGCGCAGGGTGCGTACATCATCCTTTTCCATTTCCCTTTCCATGCGCCGGAGCGCACGACGTTCTCCATTCTTCCCCATGGCCGTCCATCCTTTATGCTTAAGATGTATTCAGTATCGCTTAAACGCAAAGTGGATAACCGTGACAATTTCTGCCGCGCTTCCATAAATTGACGTGGACAGGGGAGAGAACAAGTCTGTATACTGTCTGTGTAAATCGGCACAGGAGGTGCAGTGAGTGAAAAAACGGATGTGGATGTGGGCGCTTGCAGCAGGGATGGTGCTTGCGTGCATCTATTTGGGTATAAAGGAAGGTTTTGTAAAGCAGGTATTCTGGCCGGGCGCGGTCAGCATGCTGCTGCTTTTCGCGGCGCTTACGTATTTCCGCAGGCCTGCTCCGGGGCTTGTCCGCGTGGACGGCGTGCAGGTTCATACCCGGGTGCCGGACGTGACGCTTCAGGACGTGGCGGCCAATCACGAGGCCGTGGCCTGCATGCGGGAGCTGGTGGATTTTTTGAAGGAGCCGGAAAAATATGCCCGATACGGCGCGCGTCTGCCCCGGGGCGTTATGCTCTACGGCCCGCCCGGTACGGGAAAAACATTGCTGGCCCGTGCACTGGCAGGGGAGGCAAAAGTACCTTTCTATTCCGTGAACGGATCGGATTTTGTGCAGATGTATGTGGGCGTAGGTGCGTCCAGGGTACGGGAATTGTTCCGCAAAGCCCGGAAAGGAGGAAGCGGCGTGATCTTTATCGACGAGATTGACGCCGTGGGCAAGAAGCGAGATAACGGCAGCGATGAACGGGAGCAGACACTGAATGCGTTGCTCACCGAGATGAGCGGCTTTGACTCGCAGGACGGCATTGTGGTGCTGGCGGCTACCAACCGGCTGGATACGCTGGATGAGGCGCTGCTGCGGGCAGGACGGTTTGACCGGCAGATCGAGGTGGGGCTTCCCGACCGGGAGGAAAGGGAAAAGATCCTGCGGGTGCACGCAAAGCGAAAGCCGCTGTCTGAAGATGTATCCCTGTCTGTGCTGGCTGCGCAGACCGCCATGTTTTCCGGGGCGCAGCTGGAATCGCTGCTGAATGAGGCGGCGATCATAGCCGCCAGACGGGGAGAGGGAAGCATTTTGCGGCAGGACGTGGAGCAGGCGTACCTCCAGACGCTGCTTGGCGCGCCCAAGGGCGGCGGCGCGGCTTTCGAAAAAGAAAAGCGGATCACCGCTTACCATGAGGCGGGCCACGCGCTGCTTTTGCATTTGCTTTTGCCGGAGCAAAGGATCACCCGGCTTTCCGTATTGCCCTCATCCAGGGGCGCTGCGGGCTACACCCTTTCGCAGCCGGAGGAAACACTGTTCCAAACCCGGAAGCAATTGATCCACTCGCTGATCGCCACCCTTGGCGGCAGAGCGGCGGAGGAGATCGCCTTTGGACGGGATCAGGTGACCACGGGCGCGTCAGGCGATATCCGAAGAGCCCGGGCGCAGGTAAAACGCATGGTGCGGGATTGGGATATGGGCGAGGGCGGCGACTGGGAACAGGATGAGCGCAGCATGCTTGCCAGGGCATACCGGGATGCGCTGGGCATCCTTAAAAAGCATCGCGCCGTGCTGGATGCATTGGCACAGGAATTGCAGCAAAAGGAAAACCTGGATGGTGAACAGTTTCTTGAGATCATGATCAGATACATCCCTGACACAATTTATCCGCAATTTGGGGGTGGTCAAAACGCCGCGCTTCCTGTATAATGGAGGTGCGGTTTTTTGCGCTTTTTTTCAGTACCCGGAAATATTAGGGCGCACAGCAGAATAAAGGAGGAGCAGGCAAATGCTGAAGAAATGGCTTTGTCTCCTGCTGGCATGCATGATGTGTATGACGGCGGTTTTTGCCCTGGGAGAAGAAACGGACAGTCAGGAAGAAAAGATGGTGCTGGCAGGCCCTGATGATACCCAGTATCGTGATTGGGAAAACCACGTGTTTTTTGAGCATATGTATCAAAAGACCGGCGTGAGCTTTACTGCCAAACAGTACCAGTCCCTGAACGCCTGGAACAATATGAAGGCTACCTATACCGCAAACAGCGATCTGCCGGACGTGTTCTTTAAGGCCGGTCTGACCCGAGCGGAAGGCGAGCGCATGCTGGATGAAGGCATTATTATCGATCTTGCGCCCTATTTGGAAAGCTGCTGCCCCAATCTGTGGGCCATCCTGCAGGCAAATCCCGATTATCTGGCTGCGATCACGCTTCCTGACGGACGCATTCCTTCCTTGCCCTACATCGACGAAATCCCTACCCAGAACGTGATGTGGATCAACGGCGCGTTCCTGGAGGAAGTGGGCATGGATGCGCCCACCACGGCAGATGAGCTGGTGAAGGTGCTGGAAGCGTTTCGCGATAAGGATCCCAACAAGACGGGTACCAAGGACGAAATCCCGCTGCTGTTCCTGGGCGCGTTTGATCTGAAATTCCTGGGCCACGCCTTTGGTCTGATCGCCAATGACTACAACATTTTTGCAGACGGCGATACGGTCAGATTCATGCCGCTGGAGGATAACTTCCGCCTGTTCATCACCTGGTGCCGTGACCTGTACGAGGCAGGCCTTCTGCACGAAGACGGCTTTACCACCAACGACACGCTGCGCCGCGTGACGGATGAAGACAGCAAGAAGCAGTACGGCATGGTTTTTGCTCCCAGCGTGGGCAATCTGGTGCCTGCCTCCTGGGCAGAGGAATACGACGTGCTGATGCCCCTGAGCTACAACGGAAAGAGCGTGTACCGCGATTTTGCCGGCAAGGTTATAAACGGAACCTTTGCCGTTACCACCCAGTGCAAGGACGTGGAAGCGGCGCTCAAATGGGCGGATTACCTGTACACCGAGGAGGGCAGCGTGCTGACGGTGATGGGCGCCGAAAATGAGGATTATGTGGTGGACAGCGACGGCACCTGGCGTCTGACCGAAAGCGCTTCCAACAATACCTACTTCACCGTGTCCCGCATCATCACGTCCTCCCAGTATTGCCCCGGCATTGCCGTGCATGATTTCCAGAGCCGGTATGTGAAGGCCATCCTCAAGGAAGTGACGGATCAGCTCCGCGCCTTTAACGAAGTGTGCGTATCTCCCTTCCCGGCCTATTCTCTGACCCAGGCGCAGAAGGATGAGATCACGCCTTTGCAGAACGCCATCGGCTACTATGTGGACGAGCAGATCGGCCGCTGGGTGCTGGGCGAGGATGAACTGAGCGACGAAAGCTTTGCTGCCTTTGAAAGCAAACTGTACGAACTGGGCCTGGAACGCTTTATGGCCTTCTGGCAGAACGTACTTGACAACCTTTGATGTTTGAGGTGACATACGATGGATGCATATTCTTCCATGCTGGCGACGATCCGCCGTCCCGAATCGATTGAGCGCTTTGCTGCGCTGTACGGGCATCGCGAAGGCGAGCTTTCCCGTCAGCTGACCCGCTATTCCCGTCTGGTGAAGCTGCACGAGGATCTGTACCATGCGGACCGCTCGCTGTATATGATCAGCGCACCCGGCCGTACGGAGATCACCGGTAACCATACCGACCACAACAACGGCTGTGTGCTGGCGGCGGCTATCACGCTGGATACCGTGGCTGCGGTGACGCCCCGCTACGATATGAAGGTGCGCATCCATTCCGAAGGCTTCCCGTCCATTGAGCTTGAGCTGGATGACCTTTCCGTGCATGAGGACGAAAAGAGCACGTCCGCTGCGCTGGTGCGTGGTGTGGCTGCCAAAATGGCGGAACTGGGTTACAAGGTGGGCGGTTTTGACGCCGCCATCACCACCGACGTGGCCAGCGGCAGCGGCCTTTCCTCCTCCGCAGCGTACGAGGTGCTGATCTGCGCCATCCTGGATGCGCTGTACAACGGTTTTACCGTGGATGCTACGCTCCGCGCCCAGATCGCCCAGTATGCGGAAAACGTGTACTTTGGCAAGCCCTGCGGCCTGATGGATCAGATGGCCAGCAGCACCGGCGGTCTGGTAGCCATCGATTTCAAGAACGAGCCCGTGGTGCAGCCCCTCAGCTTCCGTTTCAATGAAGCGGGGTTTGATATCGTGGTGGTCAATTCCGGCTCCAGCCACGATAACCTGACGGACGAGTATGCGTCCATCCGCCAGGAAATGCAGGGCGTTGCCGCGCTCTTTGGAGAAGAAGTGCTCCGCCGCGTGCGTCCCGAGCAATTGTGGATGAACCTGGATATGGTGCGGGAAAAGCTGGGCGAAAGAGCCGCCATGCGCGCCATTCACTTTTTCCAGGAAAACGACCGGGTGAAAAAGCTGGTGCACGACGTAAAGATGAGCGATCTGGGCGCCATGTTTGAAGGCATCATCGCGTCCGGCGAAAGCAGCTGGATGCTGCTGCAGAACGTGTATGTGCCAGGCTCCCATCAGCCCCTGGCGCTGGCGCTGGCCATGGCCGCCCATCAGCTGAAGGATAAGGGCGCCTGGCGTGTGCACGGCGGCGGCTTTGCCGGCACCACGCTGAACTTTGTACCCACCGATATGACGGATGATTTTGTGCAGAAGATGAACAAGGTGTTTGGCGACCGCGCCTGCTTTGTGCTGGACGTGCGTCCCGAAGGCGCCGCCGTCGTATTCAAACAGGAACGCTGATACCGGTTTGACAAGCCCGCACAGCGGGTATATAATAGTGACGCCAACGATGGTTGGGTCTTCAGGGCAGGGTGAAATTCCCGACCGGCGGTACAGTCCGCGCGCCGAAAGGCTGACATGGTGCAATTCCATGACCGACAGTGAAAGTCCGGATGAAAGAAGACGCGCATCCGTGTGCAGGAATATGTGTTTCCTGTTTTTGCGCTCCGCATTTCGCCCCTGAAGATTTGCTTCGGGGGCGAAATACTGTCCATGGAGGCAAGAATATGAGCAAAACCGTTTCCGCAAAGAGAAATGCCACTTTGAACATGGTGCGCATCGCCATGCTGTCTGCCGTATCGCTGGTGCTGATGCAGTTTGACATTCCCCTGATCGGCTTTTACAAGCTGGACTTTTCCAACGTGCCTGTGCTGCTGGGCGCTTTTGCCATGGGCCCGGGCAGCGGTATTGCCATTCTGGCGCTGAAGAACCTGATCGACGGGCTCTTGCTTTCCCAGTCGCTGGGCATCGGCCAGGTGGCGGATTTTGTGATCGTGGCCGGTCTTGTTCTGCCTGCCGCGCTGATCTACCGGCGCAACCGCACGATGAAGAATGCCATTATCGGCATGATCGTAGGCTCTGTGGTGATGGCCATTGATGGCGCACTGATGAACCTGTTTGTGCTGATTCCCGCCTATTGCGGCGAGATTCCCTTTATCCCCGGCTTTATTTCCCGCGAGGCGGTGGTGGGTATGTTCACCTCCGTTATTCCCGCGGCAGACTCTGTCAACAAGGTCATCGTGATGGTCACGCTGCCCTTCAACCTGATCAAGGCGATCGCCGTCAGCGTGCTGACCGCGCTGCTTTACAAGCATGTATCGCCCATTCTTAAAGGCAGGAAATGAGGAAAAACCATGGAAAACGCTTTTATCACCCGTTCATATCAGGAAACGCAGCGCGTGGGCGCATGGCTGGCAGGCAGGCTCCGTGCCGGTGATGTGGTCACGCTGGTAGGCGATCTGGGTGCGGGGAAGAGCGAATTTTCCCGTGGCGTGGCAAGGGGCCTGGGCATTACCGGCCCTGTTCCCAGTCCATCCTTTACCATTCTCAATACGTATGAAGGCAAGGAAAAGCTGTACCATTTTGACTGGTATCGCATTGCCGATCCCCAGGAATTGTACGATATCGGCCTGGATGAATTTGTGGGCGGCGACGGCGTGGCGCTGATCGAATGGTCCCAGCGGGCGGAGGAAGTGCTGCCGAAGGATCATTTGCGTGTGGTGATCGACAAGGTGGATGATAACACCCGGCGCATCACCCTGGTGCCCATGGGCGCATTCCGTACCATTGAATTGGAGGAGAATAAGGCATGATTCTGCTGGCAGTGGATACCTCCGGCCCCGTGTGCGGCGTGGCGCTGATGGAAAACGGCCATGTGCGCTATGAGGGCATGGTAAAGAATAAAATGACCCATTCGGAAAACCTGATGCCCATGGTGGAGGAGGCTTTTGAAAAAACCGGCCTTTCCGTGGACGATGTGGATGTATTTTCCGTGGTGGTGGGGCCCGGCTCCTTTACGGGCGTGCGTCTGGGCGTATCGGCTGTCAAGGCGCTGTGCCATGTGGGCGGCAAAAAGGCCGTGGCGGTAGATGCGCTGGAAGCGACCGCAGAGGGCGTACGCTATTTTGACGGCGTGATTTGCCCCATTCAGGACGCCCGCGCAGGCCAGGTGTACGGCGCCTGCTTTGAAGGCAACACCATGAAGCGCCTGCTGGACGATGCGCCTGTCAAGGTGGAGGAGTTCTGTCAGCAGGTAAAGCAGCTGGGCAAAAAGGCGCTGTTTGTAGGTGACGGCACACTGGTGCACCGGGAAAAGATCGAGAGCCTGATGCAGGAGGACTGCGTCTTTGCCCCTGCGCAGATGAATTACCTGCGTCCTGCCGCTGTGGCGCAGCTTGGCTGGCAGCGTCAGGATGAGGCGGTGGATTATCTGACCCTGGCGCCCATGTATCTGCGCGCACCGCAGGCGGAAAGACAGCGGAACCTGGTGGAAAAAGGCCATGAGTGACATTGTGATTCGCCGCATGACGGCGCAGGACGTAAAGCGCGTCCACGAGATCGAGGTAAACACCTTCCCAAAGCCCTGGACGGAAGCGGATTTTATGCGGGAAGTGACCACCAACCAATGCGCACGCTACATGGTGGCAGAGGCGGAAGGCCAGGTGATTGCCTACGCCGGCGCCTGGCTGATCCTGGACGAGGGCCACATCACCAATATCGCCGTGGATAAGGCATATCGGGGCCAGGGTATTGGGCGGAAGGTAACGGAGGCGCTGCTGCAGTACGCCGCCAATCTGGGCGTGCAGTATCTGACGCTGGAGGTGCGCAGAAGCAACGAAGTGGCGCAGAACCTGTATAAATCGCTGGGCTTTATCAAGCTGGGCGTCCGCAAAAAGTATTATGATGACGGCGAGGATGCACTGCTCATGGTGGTGGATCACCTGCCGGAGGCGGATCCGGATTTTGAGGAAGCGGAAACGGTACATGAATAACAAAAAAACAGCAGCTCCTGACGGGGCTGCTGTTTTGTTATGGCTGTTTAATTCTTCTGGGTGATGTAGCGGGCTACGTGTACGCCGCTTGCAGAGGCGTGGGACAGGGAATGGGTGATGCCGCTGCAATCGCCGATGACGAAGAGACCTTCGTGGCAGGTTTCCAAATTCTCGTTCAGCGCCACTTCCATGTTGTAGAATTTCACTTCCACGCCGTAGAGCAGCGTATCGATATTGGCGGTGCCGGGAGCCACCTTGTCCAGCGCGTAGATCATTTCGATGATGCCGTCCAGAATGCGCTTGGGGATGACCAGACTCAGATCACCGGGGGTGGCGGACAGGGTGGGGGTGGTGAAGGACTGCTTGATGCGATCCACGGTGCTGCGGCGGCCCTGGATCAGATCGCCAAAGCGCTGCACGATGACGCCGCCGCCCAGCATGTTGCTGAGCCTTGCGATGCTTTCGCCGTAGCCGTTGCTGTCCTTGAAGGGCTCGGAGAAGTTTTTGCTCACCAGCAGGGCAAAATTGGTGTTTTCCGTCTGCTTGGCGGGATCTTCATAGCTGTGGCCGTTGACGGTGACGATGCCGTTGGTGTTTTCGTTCACCACCGCGCCCTTGGGATTCATGCAGAAGGTGCGCACCAGATCGCCGTATTTTTCCGTGCGGTAGACGATTTTGCTTTCGTACAGCTCATCCGTCAGGTGGGAGAAGACCTCGGCGGGCAGTTCCACGCGCACGCCGATATCCACGCGGTTAGACTTGGTTTTAATGTTCAGATCGCGGCACACCGTTTCCATCCACTTGCTGCCGCTGCGGCCTGCGGAAATGATGCACTTTTTCGCCTCGTAAACGCCGTCGTCGCAGGTGGCGCGGAAGCCGTCGTCCGTCTTTTCCACCTTATGTGCGGCGCAGTCGAAGCGGAATTCCACCTTATCCTTCAGGTCGTTGTACAAATTTTCCAGCACCACATAGTTGATATCCGTGCCCAGATGGCGGACGGACGCATCCAGCAGGTGCAATCCGTGCTGGATGCACTGCTTCTTGATGGCGGAATTGGCGGTGGAATAGAGCTTGGTGCCCTCGCCGCCGTAGCGCAGGTTGATCTGATCCACATAGTGCATCAGTTCCAGCGCCTCGTTCTTGCCGATGTACTGGTACAGCGTGCCGCCAAACTGGTTGGTGATGTTGTACTTGCCGTCGGAGAATGCGCCGGCGCCGCCAAAGCCGTTCATGATGGAGCAGCTTTTGCAGCCAATGCAGCTTTTGATTTTTTTGCCGTCAATGGGGCACTTGCGCTTATTCAGCGGATGGCCCGCTTCCAGCACCAGGATGCGCAGAGAAGGATCCAGGCGGGTCAGCTCATAAGCAGAAAAGATGCCGCCGGGGCCCGCACCGATAATCAGAACGTCATATTGCATGGATATCCCTCCGAGATTGTTGAAATATGGATCGAAAAGCTGTTACAAATCAGTATACCATAGAAACAGAAATGAGGCAACCTTACAGGCTGATCATCACAATGCTGGCTACGGCCATTACCATGCCCAGCACCTGCTCCCAGGTGGGCTTCTCCTTGAAGATCACAAAAGAGCACAGGATGGAGAGTACCAGCACGCCGCCGTTATCGATGGTGTAGAGGATGCTGGAGGGCATCTGCGTGAGCACGTACAAAAGCAGATTGGAGGCAAGCGTTGCCACCAGGCAGCACATCATGACAAACAGGGCGCTCTTTTTACCCATGCTGAAGCCTTCCCTGATGCGCTCCCTGCCGCCCTTTACATACTGGATGATGAAGCTGACCAGCGCCATGCCCACGTAGGAAATGGCGATCATTTCCGTGCGCTGAGCGGGCAGGGACATGGACAGCATGGTCTGCTGCTGGGCGTTCATGATGGTGGAATAAAGGCCGTTGGCCAGGAAGAGCAGCGCACACCAGATATAGTAAGCGCCGCTTGCGCCCTTGAGGGACAAACTGCGGGCGTTCATCACAACAAAGGAAATAAGCATCAGCACGATGGCGATGATCTGTACGAGGGTCAATGTTTCGCCCAGAAATACCACGCCCACAAACAGCGGCACGATGATGGCGCCGAACATATTGCAGATCATCAGGAAGGAGTAGGAGCCCCGGTTGCCTGCCTCGATCAGCGAGGTATTGTAGAGCAACAGCATGGCGGCGTTGAGCAGGCCAAAGAGCACGGTGGGCCAGGAGGGGGCAAAGGAGAAGCCGCCCACCACCAGCGTGGCAAGGCCGATGAAGCCGCCGAAGCAGATGGAGAACACAGGGGAGGAAAGGGCGGCGTTTTTGCCCTGATAGTTGGCGGAGTACAGCTTGGTAAACAGACTCTGGCAGGTGTAGCACAGCACCATCACGGTAACAAGGAAAGCAAGCATCTTACAGCACCTCTTCTAAATGATCGGCGTGGATATGTACGTAAGGACGGGAAATGGGTTCGGGGCGTTCGTCACGCCAGGAAAGGGTCACATTGCGGAAGGTGACGGAAAGTGGCGCCTCTGCAAGCGGGTATACGGGAGACGTGGTTTTGAGATTCCGGATCGTCACATTGTCAAAGGTGATATCCCGGAGGGGACGTCTGCAGTGCATGAAATCGTTGGCGGGATCGTAGTGCAAAAGGGTATCCACTGTGTCGATCTCGCAGTTGCGCATCTGCCAGTCCACGCTGTCCAGACAAATGCCCTCATCATACTGCATGGCGTAGTATTCAAACACGCACAATGTGTTATGGCGTCCGGACACCCGGTGAGGGTATTTGCCCGGGCCGATCAACCGGCAGTTTTCCACCAGCAGGTGCTGTCCGCCAAAGCGGAAGGTGCTGCAGGAGGTGTTGAGCAGGCAGTTCCGCACGGTGACGTACTGGGCATCATAGCCTGCGATGCAATCGTCGCCCGTTTCAAACACGCAGTCTTCGATGAGCACGTGGCGGCAGTAATGGACGTTGACGCCGTCGTGACCGCCCTGGATGTGCACCTTGCGCACCGTGACATTTTCACAGGAATCCAGCTGGTGGCACCAGTTGGCTGCATTTTTGTAGGTGTAGTTTTCAAGACGCACATTCTTGCACTTGCACAGCACCATGCCCATGGGGCCGCGGAATTTTTCCTCGCCGGCAGGATCAAAGCAATCCGCGCCGTCAAAAAAGCTGTCCTCGCTGCCGATGATGGCAATGTTCTCCGCCTCAATGGCGGTGATGGGGGCGTTCAGGTAATGGGGAGGCAGGTGCCAGATGGAGATCATGTGGGGCACGGAAACGTAGCCCAGGGTGGTGGGGACGTGAAAATCGGTATAATCCTGCCAGTTGGCGCTGGCAGTCACGTGCGCGCCGGACAGGAGACGCAAGGTGGTGTTGCTGTACAGGCGCAGACTGGCAATGCGCCAGTCGCCTGCGGCAAGTGCCACTTCGCCGCCTCCGGCATCCCTGCATGCGTCCAGGTGCTGCTGGATCAGCGCGGTATGGAAGGCTGTCTCGCTGTCGGGCGTCAGCACAATGTGATGAGGCATAGCGATTCCTCCGTAAACAAAAATCCAACCTATTATAGCATGGGAAAAAGGAACATACAAACAAAAATTCACCGCCCGGTCAGGCTATGCTTGACAAGAGAAGCAAAATGCCTATACTGAATACGAATATCATACAAAGGAAGGGTATTATGCAATACTTACTGGATACAACAGATACCATCGTGGAGGGCGTGGGCTTTCCCTTTTACGGAAAACTGCATGTACTCTGGTTGATTGCGGCGGTGCTGTTTTTTGCGGTTACAGGGCTTGCGTACCGCAAGCTGGATGAAAAAGGACGCGCCGTGCTGCGCAAGTGTGTGGCGCTGGCGATTATTGCCGACGAGCTGTTCAAGATGGCAGTGCTCTTTATCGGCGGGAACTATCTGGTGGATTATCTCCCCATCCATCTGTGCAGCATCAATATTTTCCTGATCGCCTTCCATGCCTTCAAGGGCGGCAAGGTGCTGGATAATTATCTGTACACCGTGGGCATTCCCGGCGCACTGGTGGCGCTTTTGTTCCCCTCCTGGAACGAGCTGCCCGCCTACAACCTGATGTGCATCCACAGCTTTACCGTGCACATCCTGCTGGCGGGCTACCCCCTGATGCTGTTTATCGGCGGCGATATCCGCCCGGACATCAGAAAGGTACCCGGCTGCGTGCTGCTGCTGGGCGGTCTTGCGCTGGTAGCGCTGGGGTTCAACCTGGTGTTTGATACCAACTTCATGTTCCTGATGAGCGCGTCTGCGGGCAATCCCCTCAAGCTGTTTGAGGATATGTGGGGAAGTCATCTGTGGGGATTTGTCGTGATCATTCCCGCGGTGATCGTGCTGATGCACGGCCCTGTGATGCTGGTAAGAAAATTAAAAACCGCAAAGGCATAAGTAAAGCGCCCGGCCGATGTCGGGCGCTTTTGAATTTTGATTTACTTGATGCCGTTGGCTTCGTTGATCTGGTCGATCTCCGCCTTGGTTTTCAGCGTGGCGCATTTGCTGCAGCGCTGGGGTTTGTCAAACAGCTCTTCCAGCTGTCCGTAGGTGGCTTCCGTCAGGGGCAGGAAGCGGGATTTGACGGAGGAGCAGTTCTGATTTTCGTGGAAGTACTTGCCGCCGTCCGGATTGTAATAGATGGGGGTATCGTCGGCAGGATAGCTGACCCTGCGGCCGGTATCATCCCAGATGAGCACCTTAGTGTTTACCTTGATGTTGTTCCACAGCCAGGAGATATTGTGGCCTTCTTCGTTCTTGGCCTTCTGTACACGGATGCAGCCGTGGCTGGCTTTGCTGCCCAGCTTGGGCACCGTGCTGGAATAATCCCTGTTTTCACCGGGCGTATCCTTGTTGCCGATGTAGGGCACCTCGTGGATCAGGCAGCCGCCGTTGATGCGCATACCGTAGGCGCACCACAGATTGCCTGCGGGGAAGCCGCCCACGCGGCTGACCATGAGAAATTCGCCTGCGGGAGTCTCGTTCCAGGGCTGCTTGGAGGTGGGCTCGCCTGTGGAAATGAGCAGCGTGCTGATGCACTTGCCCTCGGAGAAAATGTACATTTCCTGACGGAGCTTATCGATGAGCAGGGCGTAATCCGTACGGGGGGTGATTTCCTTGAGGAGCGAGGTTTTTACGTAACCGGTGAGCAATTCGTCCGTATTGCCGTAGCCGGGACGGGAGGTGCAGTCCGGGCCGTAGGAGGAGTTGTAGGCTTCCACCAGCGTCCAGCCGTTTTCGCTTTCGCCCAGGACGTGCACGCCCTGGCTGGCAAAGGTGATTTCACCGATGATGTTGTCGCGGCTGGAATCATCCGGGGTGGAGCGGATCTTGAAGGTTTCCTTCTGCTCGCCGTCCAGCACGGTGATGGGCTGCATCATTACTTCCCAGATGGCTTCTTCGTTCCATTCGTCGATGGGCAGTGTCCAGTAATTGTTTTCCTCCTCCTGGGTGGTGTGCTGACTGGGCAGGTAGGGGGTGGGCTGGGGCGTTGCGGTGGGGACGGGG
>SVGT01000021.1 GCA_015056175.1 Clostridiales bacterium
CGGATACGGATTTTCTCTTCGAGTATGATTACGACGGCAATGTGTTCACCTTTGATACCCGGATGATCCGGGAAACGGTGGCCCCGCTGCCGCTGAACGCTCCCGAGATTTCCGACTGGATCCGCGCGTGTATTTATCAGGAAATCAATGAACTGCACGGAGGTATGTTTTCATGAAATCTTTGGCAGAACTTCAGGCCATCCGCAACAGGATGATGGACCGCGTCAACATGCGCAAGGATGACAACATCGACACCCGCGTGGTCGTGGGTATGGCTACCTGCGGCATCGCTGCCGGCGCTCGTCCCGTCATGCTGGAGTTTGTGGAAGAACTCAAGAAGCGCGGCCTGGAAAACGTGACCGTCGCTCAGACCGGCTGCATCGGCATGTGCCGTCTGGAGCCCATGGTTGAGGTCTATGTGAAGGACCAGGAAAAGGTTACCTATGTCCATATGACGCCCGAAAAGGTTGCCCGCGTGGTCAACGATCACATCGTCAACGGCCGTCCTGTGGAAGAATACACCATTGGCGCTCAGGGCTGATGGCAGCATATTTTATACACAGGTGAATAGGAGGAAATCATCATGGATTTGATTCGTTCTCATGTGATGGTCTGCGGTGGTACCGGTTGTACCTCTTCCAATTCCGCGGCAGTCATCGCCGAGTTTGAAAAGCTTCTGGCTGAAAAGGGTCTTGACAAGGAAGTCAAGGTTGTCCGTACCGGCTGCTTCGGTCTGTGCGCCGCCGGCCCCATCTGCATCGTGTATCCCGAAGGCTCTTTCTACTCCCACGTGAAGGTGGAAGACGTGAGCCGCATTGTGGACGAGCACCTGATCAAGGGCCGCATCGTGAAGGATCTGCTCTACAAGGGCGCTCTGGAAGAAGACAAGGAAACCGTGAAGAGCCTTGACAACGTGGACTTCTACAAGAAGCAGAAGCGCGTTGCGCTGCGTAACTGCGGCGTGATCGACCCCGAAAACATCGAAGAATATATCGCTTTTGACGGCTATCAGGCTCTGGGCAAGTGCCTGACCGAAATGACCCGCGAAGAAGTCATCGACGTCATCCTCAAGTCCGGTCTGCGCGGCCGCGGCGGCGCCGGTTTCCCCACCGGCCTCAAGTGGAAGTTTGCCGCTGCTTCCGAATCCGACAAGAAGTACGTGTGCTGCAACGCTGACGAAGGCGACCCCGGCGCTTTCATGGACCGCTCCGTTCTGGAAGGCGACCCCCATGCCGTCATCGAAGCTATGGCCATCGCCGCTTATGCCATCGGCGCCGATCAGGGCTATGTGTACTGCCGTGCCGAATATCCCATCGCCGTCAAGCGTCTGCAGATCGCCATCAAGCAGGCTCGCGAATACGGCCTGCTGGGCAAGAACATTTTCGGCACCGACTTCAGCTTTGACATGGATGTGCGTCTGGGCGCCGGCGCCTTTGTGTGCGGCGAAGAAACCGCTCTGATGACCTCCATCGAAGGCAAGCGCGGCGAGCCCCGTCCCCGTCCTCCGTTCCCCGCTGTGAAGGGTCTGTTCGGTAAGCCCACCCTGCTCAACAACGTGGAAACCTACGCCAACATCCCCCAGATCATCAACAAGGGCGCCGAATGGTTCTGCTCCATGGGCACCGAAAAGTCCAAGGGCACCAAGGTGTTCGCTCTGGGCGGCAAGATCAACAACACCGGTCTGGTGGAAGTCCCCATGGGCACCACGTTGCGTGAAATCATCTACGACATCGGCGGCGGCTGCCCCAACGGCAAGAAGTTCAAGGCTGCTCAGACCGGTGGTCCTTCCGGCGGCTGCATTCCTGCCAGCGAGCTGGACATCCCGATCGACTACGATAACCTGCTGTCCATCGGCTCCATGATGGGTTCCGGCGGTATGATCGTTATGGACGAAGACAACTGCATGGTCGACATCGCCCGCTTCTTCCTGGACTTCACCGTGGACGAGAGCTGCGGTAAGTGCGCTCCCTGCCGCATCGGTACCCGCCGCATGCTGGAAATCCTGGAACGCATCGTGGACGGCAAGGGTCAGGATGGCGACATCGAAAAGCTGGAAGAGCTGGCTCACACCATCAAGGCTACCGCTATGTGCGGTCTGGGTCAGTCCGCTCCCAACCCCGTTCTGTCCACCATCAAGTACTACCGTCACGAGTATGAAGCCCACATCTACGAAAAGCGCTGCCCCGCCGGCCAGTGCAAGGCTCTGCTGAACTACGTGATCGATCCCGCCAAGTGCAAGGGCTGCACCCTGTGCGCCCGCAAGTGCCCCGCCAACTGCATCAGCGGTAAGGTGAAGGAACCCCATGTGATCGACACCAGCAAGTGCCTCAAGTGCGGCGCCTGTATGGACAACTGCAAGTTCGGCGCCATTTCCAAGGGCTGATAATACCGGAAGGAGTGAAATAATCATGGCAATGCTTAATGTTACCATCGATGGCGTTAAGGTTAGCGTTCCCGCCGGTACTACCGTTCTGGAAGCTGCCCGTCAGGCCAACATCCATATTCCTACGCTGTGCTACCTCAAGGACATCAACGAAATCGGCGCTTGCCGTATGTGCGTTGTGGACGTGGGCGCCCGCGCCCTGGCCGCTGCCTGCGTGATGCCCGTGTCCGAAGGCATGGTCGTCAAGACCAACACCCCCGCCGTGCGCCAGGCCCGCAAGAGCGTGCTGGAGCTGATCCTCTCCAACCACGAGCGCAAGTGCCTCAGTTGCGTGCGCAGCCATAACTGCGAGCTGCAGCAGCTGGCCAAGGAACTGGGCGTGGAAGAGAGCCACTTCGACGGCGAAAACATCGAATATCCTCTGGACGTGCTGTCTCCCTCCATGGTCCGCGATCCCAACAAGTGCATCCTGTGCCGTCGCTGCGTGGCTGCCTGCCGTAACGTGCAGCAGATCGGCGCCATCGGCCCTGTGCATCGCGGCTTCAAGACCGAGATCGCTCCCTCCTTCAGCAAGGGTATCCTGGAAACCAACTGCATCTTCTGCGGCCAGTGCATCAACGCCTGCCCCGTGGGCGCTCTGAAGGAAAAGGATGACACCCAGAAGGTCTGGGACGCCATCGCCGATCCCGATAAGATCGTTGTGGTGCAGCCCGCTCCCGCTGTGCGTGTGGCTCTGGGCGAAGAATTCGGCATGCCCATCGGCACCCGCGTCACCGGCAAGATGACTCAGGCTCTCAAGCGTCTGGGCTTTGACAAGATCTTTGACACCGACTTTGCTGCCGACCTGACCATCATGGAAGAAGCCACCGAGCTGCTGGACCGCATCAAGAACAACGGCCCCCTGCCCATGTTCACCTCCTGCTCTCCCGGATGGATCAAGTACTGCGAGCACAACTTCCCCGAGCTGCTGCCTAACCTGTCCACCTGCAAGTCCCCCATGCAGATGGAAGGCGCCATGATCAAGACCTATTGGGCCGAAAAGGCCGGCGTGGATCCCTCCAAGATCGTGTCCGTCGCCGTCATGCCCTGCACCTCCAAGAAGTTTGAAGCGCAGCGTCCCGAAATGGAACTGGGCGGCCTGCGTACCGTGGACATCTCCATCACCACCCGCGAACTGGCCCGCATGATCAAGTCTGCCGGCATCCAGTTCACCGAGCTGCCTGATGAAGAAGTGTTCGACGAACTGGTGGCTGAATCCACCGGTGCTGCTCCCATCTTCGGCGCCACCGGCGGCGTTATGGAAGCTGCTCTGCGTACCGCTGCTGACGTGCTGGAAGGCCGCAGCATCGAAAACGTGGAATACAAGGAACTGCGCGGCATTCAGGGCATCAAGGAAGCTGAAGTGACCCTGGGCGGCGTGAACCTGAAGGTGGCCATCGCCAACTCCACCGGCGCTGCCAAGGAACTGATCAAGCGCATCAAGGCCGGCGACGCCAGCTATGCGTTTGTGGAAGTCATGGCTTGCCCCGGCGGCTGCGTCAACGGCGGCGGTCAGCCCATCGTCAACGCCTCCACCCGCATGGAAGTGGATCCCCGCGTTGCCCGTGCGGCCGGTCTGTATGCTGAAGATGAAGCCAAGTCCATTCGCAAGAGCCACGAGAATCCCGATATCAAGAAGATCTACGCAGAATATCTGGGCAATCCCGGCAGCGAAAAGGCGCATCATCTGCTGCACACCCATTACACCAACCGCGCCAAGTAATTAAACAAAACAGGGCCTTGTGGAAACACAAGGCCTTTTTTGTTGCAGGAAAACGGGCGAACGTGTCGAAATAAACCATAAAACAGTTTCATAGGAGTGTGCTTATGAAGAAGGTTAAGATCATTCTGGATAAAGATTACGTGATCGGCAAGGTTGACGAGCGCGTGTACGGCTCTTTTATTGAGCATCTTGGCCGTGCGGTGTATGATGGCATTTATGAACCGGGCCACCCTCTGGCGGATGAGAAAGGCTTCCGCAAGGACGTGATGCAGCTGGTAAAGGATATGAAGGTGCCGGTGGTGCGTTATCCGGGCGGCAACTTTGTGTCCGGATTCAACTGGGAAGATTCTATCGGCCCTGTGGCGGAGCGTCCTGCCAGGATGGATCTGGCCTGGAAGACCACGGAAACCAACGAAGTGGGTCTGCACGAATTCCACGAGTGGTGCAAAAAGGCCGGCAGCCAGGTGATGTATGCCGTCAATCTGGGTACACGCGGCCCCGATGCTGCTCGTAATGTGGTGGAATATGCCAACCACGAAGGCGGCACCTATTACAGCGAGCTGCGTAAAAAGAACGGCGCGGAAGAGCCGCTGGGCATTAAACTGTGGTGCCTTGGCAACGAAATGGACGGCCCCTGGCAGATGTGTGCCAAAACAGCTGAGGAATACGGCCGCGTGGCACATGAAGCGGCCAAAATGATGAAATGGGTGGATCCCTCCATTGAAGTGGTGGTATGCGGTTCCTCCGGCGTGGGCATGCCCACCTTTGGCGAATGGGAATACAAGGTGTTGTCCGAATGCTATGACGATGTGGACTATGTTTCGCTGCACCTGTACTACAATAATCCCCACCGCAACACGGAAGATCATCTGGCAGCAAGCCAGGATATGGACAAGTTCCTGTCCGGCGTAGCGGCTATCTGTGATGCTGTGCAGGCCAAGAAGCACAGCAAAAAGCAGGTCAATCTGTCGCTGGATGAGTGGAATGTGTGGTATCACAGCAACGAGCAAGATCAGGAGATCTATAAGACCAAGCCCTGGGGACGCGCGCTGCCGCTGCTGGAAGACGTGTACAATTTTGAGGATGCGCTGCTGGTAGGTCTGACGCTGATCACCATCCTCAACCATGCAGACCGCGTGAAGATCGCCTGTCTTGCGCAGCTGGTCAACGTGATCGCGCCTATTATGTCCCGTAAGGGGGGCGGCGCCTGGGCGCAGACCACCTATTACCCCATGATGCAGGCCAGCACCTACGGTCGCGGCACGAGCCTGAATGCTCGTGTACAGTGCGAAAAGTGGGATACCGCCCATTACAAGGACGTGCCCATGGTGGAAGCTGCTGCCGTGATGCACGATGACGAGGGCATCACTGTGTTTGCGGTCAACCGCGATCTGGAAAACGCAGCCGATCTGGAACTGGATCTGCGCGCCTTTGGCGAGTACAAGAAGGTGGAGCATACCGTGATGCATCATGACGATATGAATGCTGTCAATACCGAAAATGATCCCGATCAGGTAAAACCTGAAGCGCCTGTTTTGCAGGATATGAACGAAAAGATCGTGCTGCCTGCCGCCTCCTGGAATGTGATCCGTCTGCTGAAATAAGCTATGCTGATCAAGCCGCCGAAAGGCGGCTTTTTTCGTCGGATCAGAGGAGGGTGGAGAAATACCGCTCCATGGAATCCGGGAGCAAAACAACGCAATTTTGCCCGGGATTTGTGCAAGCTTTACATGCTGCGGAAAGCACCGCGCCGGAGGAGGGGCCGCAGGCAATGCCTTCGGTGCGGGCCAGGGTCTTGCACATGCCGAAAGCTTCGTCTTCCGTAACGGAAGCGATGCTGTCGATGAGAGAGGGATCCAGCAGGGGCGGGATAAAGCCTGCACCGATGCCAAAGATGTTGTGAGGAAAAGGTGTACCGCCGGACAGCACCGGTGAGGCTGCGGGTTCCACGGCTGTTATATGCAGATGAGGGAGGAGATGTTTTAGGTATCTTCCTGTACCTGTCAGTGTGCCGCCGGTGCCCACGCCTGCGAAGAAATGGGTGATTTCTTCAGGAAGCTGACGGGCGATCTCGGGGCCGGTAGTATCAAAATGTACCTTGGGGTTTTCAGGATTGCGGAATTGATCGGTGAAGTGTGCATCGGGTAAATCATGTATAGACTGAGTCAGCAGATCGATTGCGCCCTGCATGCCAAGGTGCGCAGGGGTAAGGTTCGTTTCTGCACCGTAAAAACGGATCAGTCTGATACGCTCGGACGGCGTGTTTGAGGGCATGAACAGGCGAACATGCAATCCCATCCGAGTTCCGATGGCAGCCAGGGAAACGCCCAGGTTGCCGGATGTGGCTTCAATAACAATATCGCCCGGCGAAAGCACCATTGATTGGAGCAGCGCAAATGCTGTTCTATCCTTCACGGAGCCAAAGGGGTTCATGAATTCAAGTTTTGCGTACAGGTGCGATGGAAGCGACAAATGCTTTTCAAGCCGCTTCAGACGGATCAAAGGTGTGTTGCCGATCAGAGAAAGCATGGATCATCCTCCTTTTGAAACAACATATGCGCAAAAGAAAAAGGCAGACCAAACGGTCTGCCTTGTTTGCTGAGCTTATTTGGTTTTTTGCACCTTCTGGCCCTTGGCGGTATCTTCCACCGTATAGCCCAGTTCCTTCAGCTGGTCGCGAAGCTGATCGGACAATGCCCAGTTCTTGCTCTTGCGGGCGTCAGCGCGGGCGTCTACCAGCACCTGGATGTCTTCGGGCAGTGCTTCCTCCGGAGGCTTGCGGGTGAGAAGACCCATCACGTCGGTCAGCTCAGTGAGGGTGTTCAGCGTTTCGCCAATGGCGGTCTTGCTGCTCTGATCGTTCAGGGTAATGTTGGCCTCCTTGACGATCTCAAACAGCGCGCCCATGGCGTCGGCGGAGTTCAGATCATCGTCCATGGCGGAAATGAAGCGCTGTCGGGATTCCTTTACCTTGGCAAGCAGTGCCTGTTCGCTTTCGGAGAGTTCCTTTTCCTCTGCGTGGTTGAAGAGGAAGTACATGTTGTCGCGGGCGGAGTAGAGGCGCTGCAGGGAGGCATGTGCCTGACCCATCATCTCCTCGCTGAAGTTGACGGGGCTGCGGTACTGGGCAGACAGCATGAACATGCGGATATCTTCGGGATCATAGAGCTTGAGAATATCGCGGACGGTGAAGAAATTGCCGGTGGATTTGCTCATCTTCTCGTTATTGATGTTGATGAAGCCGTTGTGCATCCAGTAATTGGCAAAGGTGCAGCCGGTGGCGCACTCGCTCTGGGCAACTTCGTTTTCATGGTGGGGGAAGAGCAAATCCTTGCCGCCGGCGTGGATATCAAAGGTATCGCCCAAATACTTGCGGCTCATGGCGCTGCACTCGATGTGCCAGCCGGGACGGCCCTTGCCCCAGGGAGAGTTCCAGGAGGGCTCGCCGGGCTTTTCGGCCTTCCAGAGGGCAAAGTCAGCCGGATTGCGCTTTACATCGTCCACGCTGATGCGCTTACCGGCTTCCAGATCCTCCAGATTCTGGCCGGACAGCTTACCGTAGTGCTCATCCTTGGAGGTATCAAAGTACACATCGCCGTTCACTTCATAGGCATAGCCCTTCTGCTGCAGGGTTTTGACCAGCTTGATGATATCGCCGATATGCTCGGTGGCGCGGGGATGGACGGTGGCGGGACGGATGCCCAGGGCAGTGGCGTCCTTGAAATATTCTTCAATGAAGCGGTCGCCCAGTTCCTTGACGGTGATGCCTTCCTTGTTGGCGCGGTTGATCATCTTATCGTCAATATCGGTGAAGTTCTGTACGAAGGTTACGTCATAGCCGATGAAGGTGAGGTAGCGGCGCAGCACGTCAAACACGATGAAGGGACGGGCGTTGCCGATATGGAAATAGTCGTACACGGTGGGGCCGCACACGTACATCTTGACCTTGCCGGGGGTAATGGGTTTGAATTCTTCCTTTTTACGAGTCTGGCTGTTGTAGATCAGCATAGGGGATACCTCCTGTATGAAATGGTTGATAAGACGGTTGTATGATGCGCCCCGGATTGCCAACGCATGTGGCATAGGGCGGAACGTCGCATAGGACCACGGCGCCTGCGCCTATCCTGGCGTGGCAGCCGATTGTGATATTGCCCAGGATCTGGGCGTGTGCGCCGATCATGGCATGATGGCACACGGTGGGATGGCGTCTGGCGCCGGGGGCAAGGGACTTTCCGGTTGCACCCAGTGTGACGCCGTGATAAAGCGTCACATGATCCTCCACCACGGCCGTTTCGCCGATCACAAGACCCAGGCCATGATCGATGAAAACGTCTTTACCGATGGTTGCGCCGGGGTGGATATCGATCCCCGTTTTGCGACATGCGCGGCGGCTGATCACCCTGGCTCTGAAGAAATGTCCCTTCAAGTACTGCCGATGTGCCCGTCTGTGGAGGCGAAGCGCCTGCATGCCGGGATAGCACCAGAGCGCTTCCAGCGGGTGACGGAGGGCAGGATCCTTCCTTTGTACAGCGTGTATTTCCCGGAGAATCATGGAAAACATGCTGCATCCATCCTTTTACAAGCAGAAGCACATATACAAAAACGTGCGGCCTCCTTAGAGACAGCACGTTTGATACACGTTTCTGTTCTTCCACTCTAACATGTGAAGATGGCGCCTTAACGCGGCATACGGCGCGGAATACTGTGATTTCCTCCGCGCGGCTCCCGGGGGCACTGTCCGCTTGGGCGGCACGCGCTTGCAGCCAATGACGCATGCTCTCTTTCGCTCAAGGGGCCGGACGTTTTTCCCGTTCACAGCCATGGAATATTATATGCCTTCTTCTTCGGTTTTGTCAATAGTTTCGGGGGTGTGCAGCTCGATTTCGCCGTCGGCAGGAGAGAGGATGCGGGCTTCCTGCACGTTGAGCAGCGCGCCGTCCCGATCCACACGGCGGTATTTGCCGTTTTTCTTCATTTCCCAGGCCTTCAGGTTATCCTGCAATTCATCCTGGATGGTGGCCATGATGCGGGCCTTGATGGCGTTATCTTCAATGGGGAACATAAGCTCCACGCGCTTGTCCAGGTTGCGGGGCATCCAGTCGGCAGAGGCCAGATACACCTTCTGATCGCCGCCGTTTTCAAAGATGAACACGCGGGCATGCTCCAGAAAGCGGCCGACAATGGAGCGGACATGGAGGTTTTCGTACTTGCCCTTTTTGATGCAGCAGATGCCGCGGACGATCAGATGGATGTGCACGCCGGCATCGGCAGCCTTGTAAAGGAGCTTGATCAGTTTGGGATCGCAAAGGGAATTCATCTTGGCCGTGATGGCGGCGGGGATGCCTTCCTCTGCGTTCTTGATCTCCTGCTTGATCAGATCCTTAAAGCTTTTGCGCATATGGTTGGGCGCGGAGATCAGCTTTTCCATAGGAGAGGTTTCGCCGTAGCCGGTGACGGTGTTGAAGAAGGTGCCGGCATCGCGGCCGATGGTTTCGTCGCAGGTGAACAGACCCATATCGGTATAAAGACGGGCAGTCACATCGTTATAGTTGCCGGTGGCCAGATGCACATAGCGCTTAAGGCCGCTTTCTTCCTTGCGCACCACCAGGGTAATCTTGCTGTGGGTCTTCAGCTTGGGCACGCCGTAGAAAACGTGGCAGCCGGCCTTTTCCAGTTCCTGACACCAGTTGATGTTGTTTTCTTCATCGAAACGGGCGCGGACTTCAATGAGCACGGTGACTTGCTTGCCCTGCTGCGCGGCGCGGGAAAGCGCGGCCACGATGGGGCTCTTGCCGCTGACGCGGTAGAGCGTTTGCTTGATGGCCATGACGTCCGGATCATCTGCCGCTTCGCAGACGAAGCGTACCACGGGATCAAAGCTGTCATAGGGATGGTGGAGGAAAATATCGCCCTGGGAGATGGTTTCAAACACGCTTTTGCCTTCTGCAAAACGAGCGTCCATGCGGCTGTCAAAGGGTGAAAAGCGCAGATGGTCAAAGCCCTCCAGGGACGAAATCTGCTTCATAAAGTAGTTGAGATTCAAGGGGCCGTGTACGGTAAGGATCTCATTTTCGGTTACGCCAAGGTACTTTTTCAGTTTGCCGATGACGCGCACATCCGCATGATCGGGCAGCTCCAGACGCACGACCTTACCCCATCTGCGGCGCTTGAGGTTCTTGCGCATTTCGTTGATCAGCATGGTGGCGTTGCTGTCGTTATAATAGAAATCGGCATTGCGGGTAATACGGAAGGGCACGCAGCACACAGGCTTTGCGCCGCCAAAGAGACGGGAGACGAACATGCCGATCACATCCTCCAGCAGCACGCCGCGCACCTTGCCAACGCCCATGGGCAGCAGCGTTACGCGGGGAAGGGTGGAGGGTACGGTGACCAGGGCAAAGCGGGATGAGCCGCCGCGATTCTGGGGAGGCAGAATAATGGCCAGGTGCAGCGCCTTGGAGGCCAGAAGCGGGAAAGGACGGCGGTCGTCAATGGCGCGGGGCGTCAGCAGCGGCTGGATCTCCTGATCATAATAATCGGAGAGGAACTGCTTCTGATCCGCGTGGAGCATGGTGGGCTTGAGAAAATGGATGCCCTCCTGCGAAAGGGCAGGCAGATACTGGTGGCGCAGAATGCTGTACTGCTTATCCACCTGGGTGCGCACCTCCTGCCAGATAGCAGAAAGCTGCTCCGCGGGCGTCATGCCGGAGGGATCTTCCTTTTCGCTGCCTTCATCAACACTGCGCACCAGAGAGCCTACGCGAACCATAAAAAACTCGTCCAGATTGCTGGTGGTGATGGAGATAAACTTGCCACGTTCCAGCAAAGGATTATCCGGATTGGTGCTTTCGCTCAGCACACGGTCGTTAAACTGAAGCCAGCTCAGTTCGCGGTTGATGATCTTCTTAGGAGACATAAGGGATACACTTCTTTCCTGTAAATGTTAATTGTTGGTCAGCTTATTGGTGAGGGTGATCAGGGTAACGGCGGGGCGGTTGAGGAACCTGCCCATGTTCAGCGGGAAAGGGTAATCGTCGGATGCGCCAAGCCCCGGGCTTACGTACTGGGTAACGCCCATCATGCTTTGCAGGCCCACAAGGCCGTGCTCATCCGGAAAAAAGCCGGTACCGGAAAGGGAAAACGCATGGGGTACATACAGCGCGCCCAACGCTGGAATGCGCCACTGACCTGCATTATAGTGACCGGCCAAAACAAGCGAAACACCGTCGATGTAGATGGAGTTGCCGTTGGCGTAGCTGTCGTGCAGGTTGCGCATGGCAGTGGAGGAAAGCGGCACATGCGTCAGCGCCACGTAGATATCGCTGGCGGTCATGGTCTTCTGTGCTTCCTCCAGACGGGCAAAGCGGTCCAGCGTATAGCGGGCGGAAGCCAGATGGAAGGCCTGGGTAGCGCTGTATGCTTCGGCGGAGAGTTCCTCCACGCGCTTAAGCGCTGCTGTACGGGAGGCTTCCACGTCCAGAGAATACAGCATTTCGGGGGCAAACCAGACGGTTGCGCCGTTGTGGGTAACGGCATAGGGAGCGTCCAGATATACGGCGCCCGCATCCTGCAGCGTGCGGATATAGGGGGCATATGTGAAGGAAACGCCGTCCTCTGCCAAAACGACAGGCTGCGGATCTTCATCGCCTGCGATGAACAGCACGGGGATATCCGGTTTCAGACTGCTCATCAATCGCACCAGCGCCCGGGGATTGCCGTTGGCATCGGTAATATCGCCGGTCACACAGACGGCCTGGTAGCTTTGGGAGCCTATCGCAGAGAGTAATTGCTCCTGCATGGAGCCAAACAGCTGCCCGTCCAGATCGCTGATATGGAGGATCTTGAAGCCTTCCAGCGAGGAGGGAAGATCGTTGATGGTCACAGACTGTTTATGGAGCGTGGGGCGGGTATTGTAAAACAAATTGTAGATGAACACCATGCCCAGGAGAATCAAGAGCACCACGGACGCGATCAAAAGGCCTGTCCTGCCCTTTCTGTCTTGTGCAAACAGATTGTCATCGTAACGCTTTGCCATAGCAGTTCCTTTCTTGATGGGCTATATGCATGCTATTATACATGATTTTTCGGTGGGAAGCAATGGAAAATGGCTGTGATTGCAGGATTTTACGCCTTTTGGGGCGAAACGGAAAAGGGAAGATAAGGATATACACATTCCTATATCAAGACGGAGGAATGACCTGATATGGCAAAGGCAAAAACCAGCTTTGTGTGCAGCGCCTGTGGCTACGAAACGGCTCGCTGGATGGGCAAATGCCCTGAATGCGGCGCGTGGAACACCATGCAGGAAAATGTACAGACGGCGGTGGAAACTGTAGCAAAACCCCTGAAGCAGCGCGCGGGACGGGGCACGGACGCTGTGCGCATCCAGGATATTGAAGCGGGTGCACAAACCTATGAATCAACCGGCATTACGGAGCTTGACCGGGTGCTTGGCGGTGGTATCGTGGAAGGGGCGCTGATGCTGGTGGGCGGCGAGCCGGGCATCGGTAAATCCACACTGCTTTTGCAGGTATGCGCAGCGCTTTCCAAAAAGGGAAAGCGGATTTTGTACGTCAGCGGCGAGGAAAGCGCCAGACAGATCAAACTGCGTGCGCAGCGTCTGGGTGCGGACAAGACGGAATTGCTGGTGCTGACGGAAAACGCCATGGACGCTATCGAGAATAAACTCAATGATATCCGTCCGGATTATTGCGTGATCGACTCCATTCAGACGGTATACAGGCCCGAAATGGCCAGCGCGCCGGGCAGCGTCAGCCAGGTCAGGGAGAGCGCTGCGCTTCTTATGCGCTATGCCAAGGAAAACGGCTGCGGCATTTTTCTGGTAGGTCATGTGACCAAGGAGGGCGCCATTGCAGGTCCCCGCGTGCTGGAGCATATGGTGGACGTGGTATTGTACTTTGAAGGCGACCATCAGCACGAATACCGTCTGGTGCGCGCGGTAAAGAACCGCTTTGGCTCGGTCAATGAGCTGGGCGTGTTTGAAATGACGGGCGACGGCATGCATCCTGTGGAAAATGCATCCGAAACGCTGCTTTCCCAGCGTGCCAAGGGCGCCAGCGGCAGCTGTGTGCTGTGCGGTATGGAGGGCAGCCGTCCCATGCTGGTGGATATCCAGGCGCTGGTGGCGCAATCCTTTTACGCGGTGCCGCGCAGAACAGTAAACGGCATGGATAACAGCCGCGTGATGCTGCTGCTGGCTGTATTGGAAAAGCGCGGCGGCATGAAAATGTACAACCGGGACGTATACATCAATGTGGCAGGCGGCATGAATCTCAGCGAGCCGGCAGCCGATCTGGCGCTGTGTGTATCGGTGGCATCTTCCTACAAGGATGTACCCATCCCTGCGGATTGGGCTGTGATGGGTGAAGTGGGTCTGGCAGGCGAGGTGCGCGCCATCTCCCGCATGGACAGGCGCATTGCGGAATGTCAGCGTCTGGGCTTTTCCCACATCCTCTGTCCCAAGGATTCCCTGCAGCGCCTGATCGTTCCCAAGGGCGTTACCGTGCACGGTGTGGATACCGTCGCACAGGCGCTGGCAGTGATGGATCTGCTGCCTGAAAGATAAACTGAACAGATCAAAACTAGCAAAAACAGCCTCCCGCATGGTTCGCGTCCTCAATGGGCATGATGACCGTGGGGAGGTTGTTTTGATGAGAAGAATGATGAAAATGATGTGCTGCGTGATCTGTACAGCGGTACTTGCTGGCTGCGCACATGCTGAAAAGGAAATGCCGACCAAGGCGCCGGTTGAAACGGTCAAAGCGGAGAATAACAAACCGCTGCTTCCGGAAAAGCTTCAGAGCGGGAAGGACGGAGTGCCCATGCTTTCGGTCTATCAGGTGGATGAAGAAACAGTAACAGACATGGACTTGGAAACGTATCTTGAGGGCGTACTGGCAGGTGAAATGAAAAACACCTGGCCGCTGGAGGCGCTGAAGGCACAGGCGATACTGGCGCGTACCTTTGTGCTGAAGTTTTGCACCGAAAAGGAAAGCAAGTATCAGGGTGCGGATATATCCACAGATATTGAGGAAGCACAGGCATATGATGCCACAGGCGTAAACAACCGTATCAAAAAGGCGGTGCGGGAAACGAGAGGGCTGATCCTTTCCCACCATGGAGAACTGCCCTATGCCTGGTTCCATGCCCATTCCGGCGGCGTCACCGCCAAGGCACGTGAGGGGCTGGGCTATGACGATGAGGAGCCGGGATACACACAGGTAGTAAAGGGGATGGACAGCGATCAAGCGCCTGCGGAGGCAAAAAGCTGGGAAGCTTCCTTTGCCAAAGATGAAGTGATCGCAGCGGCAAAAGCGTGCGGGGTCAAAATCGACAGTATTGATGATATCGAAGTAGGTGATACGGGGGAAAGCGGACGAGCGGAAACGATTGTGATCAACGGGAAAAGCGTGTCGGCGCCGGAATTGCGCATTGCCCTTGGATCGACCAAGATGCGCTCTACATTGCTTAACAGTTTGAAGATCGAGAACGGGAAGATCTACATGGCGGGAAGAGGCTACGGACACGGCGTGGGTATGACCCAGTGGGGCGCATATGCCATGGCAGAGGACGGAAAGAGCGCGGAAGAGATCGTCACATATTATTTTCGGGACGTGACGGTAGAAAAAATGTGGTAACAAAAAAGCCTGCATCGGCAGGCTTTTATATTGTTATTCTTCTTCGGGTGTTTCGGCATCTTCGGCAGGAGCGGTATCATCGTTAGGGAGATCATCGTCTGCGATGTTTTCCGGGATATCGGCGGATGTTTCTTCGGCATCAACTGCTTTGCTTTCTTCCTCGGCGTTATCGTCCGCGGCCTTTTTGCCGCCGCGGTGAGGCGGCGTGATGCGCTGAATATCGGAGAGGGGATAATCCTTCTGCTCGGTACTGTCGCCCTTGGGGATGCGGACGCGCACCGTTTCCTTGAGGATGTTCAGATCCACCACCGTGCCGTTTCCGTCGGGGGTGATCACTTCCTTGCCGATGCGGGGCATGCGCTTGCGGGTGGTTTCGTAGTATTCTTCTTCATATTGCAGGCAGCACATCAGCCTTCCGCAAACGCCGGAGATCTTGGTGGGGTTGAGGGAGAGGTTCTGCTCCTTGGCCATCTTGATGGTCACGGGCTGGAAATCGCCCAGGAAGGCGGCACAGCACACGGGACGGCCGCAAAGACCCAGCCCGCCCAGCATTTTGGCTTCATCGCGCACGCCGATCTGGCGCAACTCGATGCGGGTGTGGAACACGCCGGCCAAATCCTTGACCAGAGAGCGGAAGTCCACGCGCTTATCGGACACGAAGTAGAACAGGATTTTATTATTGTCAAAGGTGTATTCGCAGGAGACCAGCTTCATTTGCAGCTTATGCTCGTCCACCTTCTTCTGGCAGATATCCAGCGCGTCCTTTTCCTTGGCGCGGTTTTCTTCTTCGTGGATTGCGTCTTCAGGGGTGGCGATGCGGATCACGTCCTTGAGGGGGGGCGTGATCTGATCATCGGGAATTTCGCATACGCCGGTGACTACTTCGCCGTAGGCCACGCCGTGCACCGTTTCCACGATAACGGCGTCACCCGCCACGGGCCAGAGCTGGCCGGGGTTAAAATAATAAAGCTTGCCTGCGTTCCTGAAACGAACGCCGATTACTGTTGCCATTTGACTGTTTCCTCCGAAATAATTTGCATAAGCTGCTCAGCTACGCTTTGCCAGCCAACGTTTGCGGCACGCAGGCGGCGTGCGGACAATATGGCGTCCAAAATGCGGCGAAGCGATGCGGCAGGCGCCTTGTCCCACAGGGGAGAAGGGCTTTGAATATCTTCACTTCCCAGCATTCTGGCGTGCAGATAGCGGCTTACCGTCGTTTCCAGAATATCCAGATACTGGGAACTGTCGTCTTTCTTATCTTTCAGCAGCGAAAGACGCTGCGGAATATCACCGGGTTTACGGATGGTAAAGAAGGCTTTCTGGACGTTTTCACGGGCCGTCCAGTAGGCAGAATCCTCCTGTATTGCCATGGCGCGGCCGATGCTGCCCTCGCTCAACCGGATCAGTTCGTCGATCCTTGCGCGGTCCAGCCCGGTTTTGCGCAGCTCCTGGGCCATGCGTTCGTCATCCCAGGGCTGCATGCGCTCAATGCGGCAGCGGGAGAGGATGGTGGGGAGAATGCTGCGTTCCGAATCACAGGTGAGGATAAAGTGGGTGCGATCGGCAGCTTCCTCCAGGGTTTTGAGCAGGCAGTTCTGGGCCTGGGGCGTCATGCGGTCCGCATTGGCAAGCAGTACCACGCGGGCGCCGCTTTCCAGGCTGTGATGGGAAAGCTCGTCCAGGATATTGCGGATGGCTTCGATCTTGATGCTCTTGTCGCCTGATTTGACCTGGGGCAAAAGCAGATTGGAATGGGTGCCGTTTTCAAAACGCTTGCAGCTGCGGCAGATCCCGCAGGGGTGCAAGGCGGGGTCTTCGTGCTGGCAAAGCAGACCTTTTGCAAGGTGGGTAGCCAGCGTGCGCTTGCCGATTCCCTTTTGCCCGGACAAAAGCAGGGCATGCGAGAAACGCCCTGAACGCATTTCTTTTTTCAGGGCGTTTTCCGCATTCACCGGTAAACCGGAATTGGCCTGAGATATCAACGAGGGGGATGCCTCCAAATCAGAATTTTACAAACTGATCCACAGACAGCACAAACACGGTAGCGCCGCCCACGGTAACTTCGATAGGATAAGGCGCGTACATGCCGGCTGCGCCGCCCATGTTCACAGGAGAAGAAGCGATCTGCTTGCGGCTCTTGCAAACCTTTTCGATGATGGCAAGGCAGCCTTCAAAGCGGGAATCGTCAACACCCACCAGAAGCGTGGTGTTGCCGGCCTTCAGGAAGCCGCCGGTGGTGGCCAGCTTGGTCACGCCGTAGCCTTCGCTCATCAAATTGGCAACCAGACGGGAGGAATCCTCGTCCTGCACGATAGCAATGATCAGTTTCATATTTTGTTCTCCTTTCGGTTTCATTCGCTACACCTATTATACAACAAAACCGGCGCAATATCAACTACTGCGAAGCGAAAAGAATTGACGCGGTTTTATTTACATTTTGTCCACAACGGATTTAAGCAGGGAAGCAAAATCGTTCCGCACGCGCTTGCCTGTTTCCATCACTTCTTCGTGGTTGATGGGCTGATTGAGAACACCGGCTGCCATATTGGTGATGCAGCTGATACCCAGCACACGGATGCCGCAATGACGGGCTACGATGGTTTCGGGTACGGTACTCATGCCCACGGCATCGGCGCCCAGGATGCGCACCATGCGGATTTCGGCAGGGGTTTCGTAGCAGGGGCCGTTCATCCAGCAGTACACGCCCTGCTGCAGTTCAAGGCCGAGTTCTTTGGCGCTTTCAAGGGCCATTTCGCGAAGTGCGGGATCGTACGCGTTGGTCATATCGGGGAAGCGGGGGCCGAAGGTGTCCATATTCTTGCCGCGCAGCGGATTTTTGCCGGACAGATTGATGAAATCCGTGATCAGCATAAGACACCCCACAGGGAAGGAGGTGTTGACGCCGCCGGCTGCATTGGTCAGAATCAGATTCTTGATGCCCAGCTGGCTCATGATGCGGATGGGCAGGGTCACTTCGTCCATGCTGTAGCCCTCATAGCTGTGGAAGCGGCCGCTCATGAGCATGACGCGCTTGCCGCCCAGATCGCCGAAAATGAACTTGCCGGCATGACCGGGCACAGTGGTGACGGGAAAGCCGGGAATATCCTCATAGGGGATCTCTTTAACATTGGTAAGCTCCTTGCCAAAGTCGCCCAGACCGCTGCCCAGGACGATCGCAATATCCGCCTTGCCACAGGCGCTTTCCAGTGCGCGGACGGCTTTTTCAATACGCTTCATGGGATTCTTCATCACTTAACCTCCAGATCATTCAGGAAAGATTTTGCATTAAACGTTTCGGGAATGTGGAACAGGTTGCACACGGTGGCGGCGATATCGGCATAGCTTTCGCGGGTGCCAAGGTCATGGGAAGATTTCATGCCCTTATGCCAGCAAAGTATGGGGATATATTCGCGGGTATGATCAGTGCCGTGATGGGTGGGATCGCAGCCGTGATCGGCGGTGATGATCAGCAGGTCTTCATCCGTCATCAGATCCATGATAGCAGGCAGCTGCCCGTCAAAGGCTTCCAGCGCGTTTTTATAGCCTTCCACGTCGCGGCGGTGACCGTACACCATGTCAAAATCCACCAGGTTGACAAACAGGAGGCCGGAAAAATCCTGCTTCATATAGTCCAGCATGGCGTCCACACAGGCGGGATTGCCAGCGGCGTGATTGCTGCCGGTAAGGCCGCGATGGGCAAAGATATCTTCGATCTTGCCAACGCCCAGCACCTGCAGGCCGTTGTTTTTGAGCACGTCCAGCATGGTGTCGCGGGTAGGCTCAAAGGAATAATCGCGTCTGCCGCCGGTGCGCTTGAACTGCCCCTTGCCGGTGCCGATAAAGGGACGGGCGATGACACGACCGACGCCGTGCTCACCGGTGAGCAGATTACGGGCGATCTCGCACATTTCATAGAGCTTGTCAAGCGGGAAAAGCTCCTCGTGGCAGGCGATCTGGAACACGCTGTCGGCAGAGGTATAAACGATGGGATAGCCGGTGCGCAGATGCTCTTCGCCAAGCTCATCCAGAATAGCCGTGCCGGAGGCGGCGTAATTGCCGATCACCTTGGTACCGATGGCCTTTTCAAAGGCGTCGATCACATCCTGGGGGAAGCCGTTGGGATAGGTGGGGAAGGGCTTTTCCAGCGTCAGGCCGGAAATTTCCCAATGGCCGGTGGTGGTGTCCTTGCCGCTGGATTTTTCCGCGGCGCGGCCAAAGGCGCCAACGACGCCGCTTACTGCGGGGAGGCAGGTGTTGGGAATATTGGCAAAGCCCAATGCGGAAAGATTGGGGAGTGCAAGATGAGTCTTTTGCGCAATATGGCCTACGGTATTTGCACCTGTATCGTTATATAGATGGGCATCCGGCAGGGCGCCAACGCCCACGCTGTCCAGAACGATGAGAATCACACGTTTCATTTCACCGACTCCTTGTATTTTATGCTTCTATTGTACACGCTAAAGACGCATTTGAAAAGGTTTTAGGGAAAAATCCCTTGATAAAAAGTGCTGCTGCTGATATGATGAAGGGGTTTGAACGGAGGGATGCAGCATGCAGTGCGTGGCAACAGCGGCATTTTCGCTGGAAGGCAGCGTGAAGAGAGAGCTTTTGCGCCTGGGCGTAGAAAACGCCAGAGGCGAAAACGGCGCAGTGCGCTTTGAAGCGGACGAAAAAAAGATTTTTGAATGTAATTTGTGGCTGCGCAGCGCAGATCGCGTGCTGATCGTGGTGGGCGAAGGCAAGGTGACCACGTTTGAGGAGCTTTTTCAATTGGTGAAAAAGTGCCCCTGGGCGGATTACCTGCCCCGCAATGCGGCGTTTCCCGTCAGCGGCAAGTGTGCGCGAAGCACCCTGATGAGCGTGCGCGATTGTCAGGCCATCACGAAAAAGGCCATTGTAGAGGCTATGAAGAGCCACTACAAAATAAACTGGTGCCCGGAGGACGGACCCCGCTACCAGATCGACGTGAGCATCCATCAGGACGTGGCGCGCATTACCGTTGATACCAGCGGCGATGCGCTGAACAAGCGCGGTTACCGTACCTGGAACGGGGAAGCGCCGCTGAGGGAAACTATGGCGGCGTCGCTGGTGCAATTGTCGCCCTGGCGTGCGTTTTCCGATATGGCGCTGCACGACCCCTGCTGCGGCACGGGAACGCTGCTCATTGAGGCGGCAATGATCCAGGCGGATCGCGCGCCCGGCCTGAAAAGAAGCTTTGCCATGGAAAGCTGGCCCGGAATGCCTAGGAAGGCGTTTGAGGAGATCCGTGAGGAAGCTTTTGCAAGGTTTGACACGGACAAGATCCACGATATTTCCGGCAGCGATATTGATCCCGAAGCGCTGAAATTGTGCAAAAAGCACATCGTGCAGGCAGGGCTTGGCGGCAGGATTCTGGTGTATCAGAAGGATTTGCGCGATTTGACCGTGGAAACGGAAAAGCCCTTGTGCTTTATCGCTAATCCGCCATACGGCGAGCGGCTCAGCGACAAAAAACAGTGCGAAAAGCTGTATCGGGACATGCGCGGGCTGTATAACCGGCATATCGGCAGCAGAATGAGCGTGGTGACGGCGCATACCGGCTTTGAAAGGTGCTTTGGCCTTCGTGCGCAGAAGAAGCACAGGCTCTATAACGGACGGCTGGAATGTGAATTTTTGACCTACTGACGGAGAAATAAAGTGAAGATCGCGTTGATATCCGCGCCGTTCCAAAATGGAAGGACGGATGAAAATGCTGCCGACATGATCCGGTATATCCGTGAAGCGGCAGCCTGCGGCGCGGAGCTTGCGGTGTTTGGCGAATCCGCTCTGCAGGGCTTTGATGCGCTTACCTGGGATTATGAAAAGGATTTGCAGATCGCCTGCGATATAAAATCGGCATGTGTGTGCAGGCTTTGCGATGCTGCGCAGGAAAACGGTATCGCAATCAGCTTTGGCATGATCGAGAAGGATGGGGACAGCCTCTACAGCACGCAGCTGACGGTCGATCAGCAAGGCCAGGTGCTCCATCGCTTCCGGCGCGTGTCTCCGGGCTGGAAAACAGAAAGTGCATCTGCTTTTTACCGGGAAGGAGAGGCGTTTACACCGTTTGATTTGAACGGAAAGCGCTTTTCCTGCGCACTGTGCGGAGATCTGTGGTACGATGAAAACGTTCAGAGCGTGGATGCTTTGAAGGCGGATTTTGTGCTGTGGCCGGTATACTGTGATTACAGCGCGGACGAATGGAATGAAAAAGCAAAATACGAGTATGCTGAGCAGGCGGGAAAGGTTACAAGTAAAGTACTGTGGGTCAATCCCTATTGTGCAGACGGCTGCGAGGCTGAGCTTGCCCGGGGCGGTGCGGCGGTGTTTGAACACGGCAGAATTCTGCAGGAAATGCCGTCGGGAGCGCCGGGCATGCTGATTTGCGAAATATAAAAGCGTCGAATGATTCCGACGCTTTTTGTTATTCAATGGCTGGGCCGACTTTATACTGTGCGGCGCGTGCCTGGCAGGTATCGCGGCTGACAAAGGTTTCGGATACCAGCACGCCGTTTTCATAGCGCTGTAGGTAGGTTTCGTTGATGAAGCCGTCGCGGGCTTTGCGGATCAGCTTTTCTTCACCGGGAAGGAGCGTATCATCCTTATAATACTCAGCCATCAGCGGCGCCATGATGGTCTCCACCGTGCGGGTATCCAGTTTGTAGCTGACGCCTTCGCCAAGCGTGTGTCCGTAGATCTTTACCACGCACTGATAGCGGTTTTTGCGTACTTCCTCCACGTGGGCGGTGATGTAGATGGGGCCGTCGGAGGAATTTTTGAACACGAAGTCGATCTTTCGCTCGTTGAACCAGTACACGGTAGCGTCCTGACCGAAGGTGGAATAGGAGACCACGTCCGAATGGCTTTCACGGTCCACGATCTCCAGATTGCTCGTCAGCGCGGCCAGATACACGGTGGTGCTGGCTTGGCAAACGCCGCCCCCGATGCCGGTGGTCAAATTGCCGGAGACGTATTCATCTGCGGCATAGAAGCCGTTTTGCATGGAGCGCTCGCCGACCAGCCGGTTGAAGGACACGGACTTGCCGCTTTCCACGATCAAGCCGTTATAGCGGGAGAGCGCCACACGGATATTGTTTGTGCGGTTTTCGATGGAATCCTCGGAAACGGGGGTCACGCCTGTGCCCAGCAGCGTCACTGTGGCGCGTACATCCTTTTCTGTAACGGAAGGATAGAGCGTATCGGGCGTCAGCTCCAATACGCCGGATGTGGAGGAAGTAACATACTGGAGTATGGTTTCCTTGGCTGCTTCTATATTCAGCTGCTGCCCGTAGGTTTCCTTCTGGATGGTGAAGGGATCCTTCTGATTGGGATTGAAGCTGACCAGATACGCGTCAGACGGCTGACGGTACATATCGGCAGCGATCTGGCTGAGGATGGAATCCAGGAGATCGTCCGTCATGGAGGACTGGGTGGAATAGGCCACAAAGGGGGTTTGGGCAAGCATATCCATATCCCGCTTACGGTCAAAGGTATTGCCGGAATGGCCGTATTTGAGCGCCTGGTTGAGCAGCCCCAGCACCTGGTTTTCATCCGTCCGGATACCCATGGTATCGTATGTCAGGGTGTAATAGGTGTGGCTTCCGTAGTTGAGTGCCAGGGACCAGCTGTTTTGCCGCTGATAGAGCTGGGTAAACACAGCGGTCTGAGCTTCCTTTGGCGTCATACCGCCCAGGTGGATGCCGTCGATATAGATATTGTTGAGATACACGCTTTCAAAGGGCTTGACTTCCATATGGGTCTTGAGAAAATAGGCGCCAAACACCAAAACGCCCACCGCAACAAGCACAGCCACCGCCTTGATAAGCGGATTGCCGCTGCGCTTTTTATGCTGACCCATATTCTGCGGGGGCTGGGGTACTTGGTAGCCTTGCTGATACATCCTTGGTAACTCCCTTAACTGATAATCAAACGGATTGATTGGCGCGGATCATGTGCAGAAGCGCTTCCACATCTTCCTGCGCACTGAGCCACATGTCTGCCGTGCCGCCCATGGGGCCGTCCGGCCTGTCCGGGGCGTGATAATCGCTGCCGCCGGTGATGAGAAGATCCATTTTCCTTGCAAGCCGCAGCCAGGATGCAAAATCCTGTTTCTGCGAGGGGTGATAGACCTCCAGGCCGCAAAGACCTGCGTCCTTCCATTCCTTCAGCAGGGGCAGCAGCTTTTCCTGCGGCCAGGAGAGTAAAATGGGGTGCGCCAGTACGGGTATGCCGTCGCAGTCGCGCAGAAGGCGAATGACGCGGGCGGGGGAAAGCTTCTCTCGGGATACGAAAGCGGCTTTGCCTTTGGCGAGATAGCGGTCAAAAGCATCCCGGACGGAAGAAACATAACCCTTTTGCACCATGGCGCGGGCGATATGGGGACGACCAACTGAGCCGTTTGCGGAAAGGAACACCTGATCCCGGTCAAGAGGCATGTGCAGCTGTTCCAAGAGATCCATCACGCGATGCGCCCGACCGATGCGCTCCTTACGCATATCGTGAAACAATTGAGTGAGCGCAGGCGCATCCGGCCGCTGGCCGTAGCTGAGAATGTGGATCTCTTCATCGCCTCCTGCGCTGATTTCAACGCCGGGGATAAACAGAAGATCCAATTCCCTGGCAAGGGCAGAGGCTGCAGGCACGCTGTCCATGGTATCGTGATCTGAGATGGCAATGGCGGAAATGTTTGCATCCTTCGCCATCGCAAGAATAGCCTCGGGCGGAAAAATTCCATCCGAGGCGGTGGTATGAATGTGGAGATCGGCGCGCATCATAGCGTATCTTCCGCAGAAGGCGCCTGGGCGGTATCGCCGGGTTCATCGGCAGCATTTTCGGCTGCGGGAGCGGTCTTTTCGCCTTCGATGAACTTCACAAAGTCCTGACGGCTGACCGTTTCCTTTTCGATGAGGAGGGTGGCAAGGCCGTTGAGCTGTTCCATATGGCTGCTCAGGATATCCAGAGACTTCTGATAGCAGCTGTTCAGCACGGCGCGAACTTCTTCATCGATCACGGCGGCGGTGGTTTCGCTGTATTCACGGGTCTGGCCAAATTCCATGCCCACAAACACTTCCTGATCGCTGCCCAGGTACATATTGCCCAGCTTTTCGCTCATGCCGAATTTGGTGACCATGGCGCGGGCGATTTCGGTGGCGCGCTTAAGATCACTGACGGCGCCGGTGCAGATATCTTCCTGCGTCAGGCTTTCAGCGGCGCGGCCGCCCAGCATCATGGAGATGGTCTGGAGCAGCTTGTTGCGGCTCTCATGATCGTATTCCTTTTCGGGCAACGCCAGGGTAAGGCCGGCAGCCTTGCCGCGGGGCACCACGGTGATCATGTGGATATCATCGCACAGGGGGAGGTAATGGCCGACGATCGCATGACCGGCTTCGTGATAGGCGGTGATGCGGCGGTCTTCCTCCAGCACCTTGTGGCTGCGTTTTTCGGGGCCCATCTGGATGCGTTCCACCGCATCGATCAGATCCTGCTGGGTGATCATATCACCCTTGCGGCGGGCGGTGCCGATGGCGGCCTCGTTCATGATGTTTTCAAGATCCGCACCGGTGGCGTAGGGGGTACGCTTGGCAATGTTATCCAGATCGCAGTCCTGCGCAAGGGGTTTGCCGCGGGAATGAACCTTGAGGATAGCCAGACGGCCGTTCAGATCGGGATAATTGACGGTGACCTGGCGGTCAAAGCGGCCGGGACGCAGGAGTGCCGGATCCAGAATATCGCGGCGGTTGGTGGCGGCAAGCACGATCACGCCTTCGTTGGCGGAAAAGCCGTCCATTTCAACCAGCAGCTGGTTCAGCGTCTGCTCACGCTCGTCGTGACCGCCGCCAAGGCCGGCGCCGCGGTGACGGCCTACGGCGTCGATTTCGTCGATGAAAACGATGCTGGGCGCATTGCGCTTGGCCTGTTCAAACAGATCGCGCACGCGGCTGGCGCCCACGCCCACGAACATTTCCACAAAATCGGAACCGCTGATGGAGAAGAAGGGCACGTTGGCTTCGCCTGCAACGGCCTTGGCCAGCAGCGTTTTACCCGTGCCGGGAGGGCCCATCAGCAGCACGCCCTTGGGGATGCGGGCGCCAAGATCGGCATAGATCTTGGGATTCTTAAGGAAGTCCACGATCTCCCGCAGCTCTTCCTTTTCTTCATCGGCGCCGGCAACGTCCGCAAAGGTGATCTTGTTTTTGCCGGGGTCGATCATATTGGCGCGGGATTTGCCAAAGCTCATGACCTTATTGTTGCCGCCGTTTTGCTGGCGCATGATGTAGAACCAGAACACCATCAAAAGCACGGTGGGAAGCAGGTAGGGGATGAGCTGCAGATACCAGGGCGTGGTGGCGGGACGCACGTACTGAAGCGTGAATGCAAAATCATTCACGCTGACCATGTCCACGGATACGCCCTTTTGGTTTGCAATCATGGTACGCACGGTATCCACAAAGTCCGCACCGATGGTGGTTTCAAAATCGTAGCTGTTGGGGAAGGCGGAAGTGGGCACCAGGCTGGAGCGGAGACGGCCGTACAGGGTAGAGCCGCTGATAGCCACCCGGTCCACGCTGTCGGATTCGATCAGTTCAAGCAGCTGGGGATATTCGATACGCTGCCCCGTTGCGCCCAGGCTCATATCCGACAGGATGACGGCCAGCAGCACAAAGGCGGCGATCATGACAAGATAACCCAGCAGACCGCGGGAAGTTCTGCGCAAAATTCAAGTCCTCCTAAAAACGGTTGGTAACAAAGAGTATATGCGGCAATGCCGCTACGCTATAATATAACACGGAAAAACAGGCGTTGCAAAACAAAACGCGCATCAGGAAAAAAGTTTACATTTTTTCCTTACATTATTCACCCTTGTAGATGCGGGGAGAGAGAACGCCAACGTCGGGCAGGTTGCGGTACTTTTCGTCATAGTCCAGACCGTAGCCTACCACAAACGCATCCTCGATGGTAAAGCCGCTGTAATCCGGCACCAGATCGGTCTGACGGCGGGCGGGCTTATCCAGCAAAGTGCAGATGGACACGGAGGCGGCGGTGGACTTTTTAAGATGCTCCTTGAGATAGGTAAGCGTGCGTCCGCTGTCCACAATATCCTCCACGATCAAAAGGTGCCGGCCGGTGATATCGCGGGTCAGGCTGCTGCGCTCGGTGATGATGCCGCTGGATTCGGTGCCTGCGCCATAGCTGGACAGAGAAATAAAATCGATCTCCAGAGGCAGTTCGATTTCCCGCATCAGATCGGAGAAGAACACGACGGAGCCCTTGAGCACGCAGATGCACAGCAGGGGTTTGCCTTCAAAATCCCTGGTGATCTTGGCGCCCATTTCCTTGATGCGGGCAGCGATCTGATCGCGGGTCAGCAGTACGCAGTCCAGGTCCTGATAGAGTTTGGCATTGGTGTCCATAGTCTCTCAAAGCTCCTTTGTAGTGTGATACGCAGGCTGCATGATGAGCCTGCCGGAATAATGCAGAAGGATATTCTGATCGGGATCATCTCCGGCACGGAGCGTTTCGCTTGCGCCCACGCCGATGACCCACAACACTTCACTTCCCCTGCAAAGCAGAGGAAGATGATCGCGGAAGGGACGGTCGACCTTACGGTCTGTCAGATAATCCTGCAGGGATTTTTGACCCTGCATGCCAAAGGGGCAGATGTAGTCGCCCGGCTGCCTGTAGCGCAGGCAGGTATTACGGTAAAGCGCCTGTGGAACGGACTGATAATCTACGCCGTTGGAAAGGCCGGGAGCATAGGGTAAAACTTCGGGCCGATCAATGGGAAGAGGGGAAACATCAGGCAGCAGCAGATGGATACGCTTGCCGTGATGCTGCAGACGGAAGCCGTGGGGGAGGTTCACCGTTCCCTGATCCCGGATGGATGCGCAGGCGCCGATGTGAGTAAACATTACGTCATCCGTAAGGCAGAAAGCGCCAAGCATGCTGCGGATCACACGGCGTCTGAGCGCCGGATGCAATTGAGCAAAGGCTTGTGCATCCAGGAAGGGACAGGGCGGCAGGAGCGATGCGTGATCGGAAAGAAAAGCATCGGCCAGGGAGCTGATCAGATCGCTTTCATCCCGCAGCGCCTGGGCAGTGTTCAGGATATGCGCATCCAATTGAGGAGAGCGCTTGCGCATGGCAGGTAAAACCTGATGACGCACATAATTGCGCAGATACGCAGGATCGGCGTTGGTTTCGTCCTCCGTCCAGGAAAGATCAAGCTGAGACAGCCCTTCCCTAAATATGGCAGGATCCGTCCCAAGCAGCGGCCGCCATAACGGCGTGCGATCGGGCGCGGGCGTAAACTCTGCCATACCTTTCAAACCGTCAACCGAGCCGCGCATCAGGCGCATAAGCACCGTTTCGCTTTGATCGTGCAGGTGATGCGCAAGGGCGATCACATCGCAATTCTGCTCTGAAGCGATTCTGTACAAAGCATCGTATCTGGCACGGCGTGCGGCTTCCTCAGAGGAGGAAGCGGGGTACACATCGGCAAGATAAAAGGGAACGGAAAGCTTATCGCACTGTGCGCGTGCGAGCGCCGCATCCTGATCGGAAGCAGCGCGCAGGTGATGATTCACATGGGCTGCGATGATCTGGGGAAATTGGGGCGTATCGCTGCGCAGACGGCACAGCAGGAGAAGAAGGGCAGACGAATCCGCACCGCCGGAAAATGCACACAGCACCCGGGCGGGTTTCCCGATCCTCTCCCAGGAGGAACGGACTGTTTCCGATAAAAGCAGAAATTTATCCATACTAATACATTTTACTATCCGTGACCGAAAGAGGCAAGGGGTTTTTGCGTCTTTTATCAATTTTTTAATAAAAGAAAAGAAAGAAAATTGAAAATTCGCTGTAAAAATGTGTTGACAAACGGGGGGAGAGGGCGTATAATACCCACGTATGAAGCAGAAGCTGCCCGCTTCTCTCCGACGCGAATAAGGTTTTGCGCGGGTCATGGCAACGAACGTAAGTTTTGTCGGCGGGTAGTTTCACCCGCCGATTTTTATTTGCAAAAAGGGGTCGGCGAGGAAATCTTGGAGGTGCGTGGACATCAACAACGAACTGCAGATCAATGAAGAAATTCGCGACCGCGAAGTGCGCGTGATCGGCGCAGATGGCGCTCAGCTGGGCATTATGCCTACCCGCAAGGCCATTGAACTTGCTGAAGAGGCTGAACTGGATCTGGTAAAGATCGTTCCCGGCGCTGTTCCCCCTGTGTGCAAGCTGATGGACTATGACAAGCATCGCTTCGAGCAGGCCAAGCGCGAAAAGGAAATGCGCAAGAATCAGAAAGTGGTGGAGCTTAAGGAAGTTCAGCTTTCTGCCACCATCGAAGAAAACGACATCAACATCAAGGCCAAGAACGCCGTGAAGTTCCTCAAGGAAGGCAACAAGGTGAAGGTGTCCATTCGTTTCCGCGGCCGTCAGATCACCCACTCCGACATTGGCATGAAGGTCATGACCGACTTCATTGAGCGCATCAAGGATGTCTGTGTTGTGGAACGACGCCCCTCTATTGAAGGCAGGCACATGCTCATGGTGCTGGCACCCAAGACGGATAAGCCCGCCAAGGGCCAGACGCCCAAGAAGGCGCCTGAAGCCCCCAAGGCTTGACCCCAATACATTCCGGAAGGAGGAAACCCCTATGCCCAAGCAGAAAACCCATCGCGGCGCGGCAAAGCGCTTTTCCCTTACCAAGACCGGCAAGGTGAAGCATAAGAAGATGAACGCCAACCACATCCTGAACAAAAAGACCACCAAGCGTCTTCGTCACCTGCGCGCTGGCGGCACCCTGCAGAACAAGGCTGAAGCCGCTACCATCCGCAGCCTGATTCCCTACAAATAAGCTGATCGCCGGTTAAGGAGGAAATAATCTATGGCACGTATTAAGAGGGCTGTTAACGCCCACAAGAAGCGCCGCAAGGTGCTTAAGCTGGCGAAAGGCTATTTCGGCACTCGTTCTAAGCAGTACCGCACCGCCAGCGAACAGGTCCGTCGTTCTCTGCGTTATGCTTACATCGGCCGCAAGCTGCGTAAGCGTGACTTCCGTCGTCTGTGGATCACCCGCATCAACGCGGCTGCCCGCATGAACGGCATCAGCTATTCTGTGCTGATCAACGGCCTGAAGAAGCAGAACATCGAAGTGAACCGCAAGATGCTGGCCGATCTGGCTGTGAACGACATGGAAGCGTTCGCCCAGCTGGTGAAGATCGCCAAGGAAGCGTAAAAACTTCAGGAACCGTCCCAACAGGGCGGTTCTTTTTTTGTTGCATTTGGTTGGCTGTTTTGGTTTTGCGCTTGAAAGATCACGGCGTCTGTATTAGAATAAAAGAAAAAAAGCTGTGATATACGGAGGCTAATATGGATTGGAAAAATATTGATCCCAATATGGTGGGCAAAGCCGTGAAGGATCCGGAAAACTACACCTGGTATGATCCCAGGGAAGCTCCTTTCCGTGTAAGCGGTCTGAACTGGTTTGGAAAGGAAAAGCTCTATCGCAGGTTTCCCCTGGAGGCGCAGCCCATGCTGGAAGAAATTGCCCCCGGTGTGGCCTTCCTTTGCGTCGATCCCACCGGCGGACAGGTGGCCTTCCGGACGGATGCCGAGCAGATCGTGATCGCCGCTAATCTGACGGGCGCCCAGAGCATGGATCATTTTGCGGCCACCGGTCAGTGCGGCATCGACCTGTACCTGCGCCATCCCGGCGATGACAGCTATAAGTTTGAGCAGGTGACGCGCTATAACCACACGGCGGATCGGTATGTGTGCAGGATGATCCGCAACGGCAACAGGGAAATGAAGGATGCGCTGCTGAACCTCCCGCTGTATATCGGCGTGACCGATCTTCTGATCGGTCTGCCCAAAGACGCCAGGGTGGAAGCGCCCAAGCCCTTTGACCATGAAAAACCCATCGTGTTCTACGGCACCAGCGTCACCCAGGGCGGCTGCGCATCCCGTCCGGGCATGCTGTATACCAATATCCTCAGCCGCTGGATGAACCGGGAGTTTATGAACTTTGGCTTCTCCGGCAGCGGCAAGGGCGAACCGGAAGTGGTGGAATTAATCGCGCAGGTGGAAGATCCCGCCATGATCGTGATCAATTATGAGGCCAATGCGGGGGACGGGCTGTTTGATACGCTGGATCCCATGCTGGATATTTTCCGTAAGCATCATCCCGATACGCCCATTCTGCTGGGAACCCGTCTGCATGTGCAGTACGAAGTGAACAACGAGCTTTCCCGTGCCGCCCGCGACAAAAAGCGGGAGTTCCAGCGTGCATGCGTGGAGCGCAGACGTGCAGAGGGCGACCGGAACATTTATTTTATCGACGGACGCGACGTGCTGAAGGAAGCTGCGGACGAGTGTCTGGTGGACGGCGATCATCCCACCGATCTGGGCTTCTGGCTGATTGCCAAGGGGCTCAAGCCTGTATTGGAGGATATCCTGAAGGGAAACTGATATGAATCAGGAAGAGAGAATCTTTGCGGGGGTCATGTTCAATCCCGGTGATCCCATGCTGCGGGCCATCAAGAAGCGAGCCCATGACCTGAGCTACGATTATTCCCATACCTATGAGGAAGAAACGGAAAAACGGGCGGAGATCCTTGCGGAATTGCTGGATGAAATGGGTCAGGGCGTGTTTATGCAGGGGCCGATCTTCTTTCATTACGGAAAACATACCAAAGTCGGCAACTATTTCTTTGCCAATTATAACCTGACCGTGCAGGATGACGCCAAAGTGACCATCGGCGATGGCGTGATGTTTGGCCCCAATGTGACCATCGTAACGCCGGTGCACCCTTTGGTCGCATCGGAACGCGGCTGCATGTACGATGAAAACGGCAATATCAATCACCTGTGCTATGCAAAGCCGGTGGAGATCGGCAACGACGTGTGGCTGGGTGCCAATGTGACGGTATGCGGCGGCGTAAAGATCGGAAGCGGCTGCGTGATCGGCGCAGGCAGCGTGGTAACGCGGGATATTCCGGACAACACCTTTGCTGCCGGCGTGCCCTGCAGGGTGATCAGGGAGATTACGGACAGGGACAGCATGAAATACCGTCCCGAAATTCTTGAAAGATGCAGACTCATCGAAAAGGAGTGAAAAAGAGATGAAGAAAGTACTGTTTCTTGGCGATTCCATTACGGATGCGCTGTGCGCAAAGGATGAACAGGAGCACAACTACATCGGCCAGGGCTATGCGCTGATGGCGGCGGGCGAACTGGCCTATGCCCATCCCGGCGAATACGAGTTTACCAACCGGGGCATCAGCGGCAACCGGGTGGTGGATTTGTACGCCCGCATCA
>SVGT01000022.1 GCA_015056175.1 Clostridiales bacterium
CGCCATGATCGACCTGGGCGCCCATCCCATGTATCTTTTGACCGATCTTCTGGGGCTTCCCAAATGCGTCCACTCCGCCTTTACCAGTGTGACCGGAAGGGCTGTGGAGGATAACGCCGTATCCCTGCTGGAATATGAAGACGGCGCCATCGGCGTCAGCGAAACCGGATTTGTGTCTACCAACTATCCATACTTCTTCGAAATCGGCGGCGACAAGGGCACGCTGATCGTCCGCGGAAGCGATGTTTCCTACTGTTGCCCCGAAACGGATAACCAGTGGAAATCTCCCGAAACGCTGCCTGCAAAGAAGCCTCTTCCTATCGTCATCTGGGCCAATGCCAATCAGCCCTCCGATATTCCCGAAAATATCTCCATCGACGCCGCCGTCCGTCTCACCCGCGTTATGGAAATGGCCTACAAAAAATAATCGAATCAGAAAAGCGCCTGCTTTTGCAGGCGCTTTTTTGTTTATACAAAGGGATTGAAAAAACGGCTTCCGTTCAGAACTGTCACTGTAATGCTGAAAACCAGCAGCAAACATCCAATGCCAATGGCGATCAGATCATTCCGCTTGAAGGGACGCTGCATGTACCAGGTCCGCCTTTTGGGATCCTTACCAAATCCGCGCAGCTCCATCGCATTGGCGATCACGTCTATGCGGGCAAGACTTGACATGATCAGCGGCAGCAAAATGCCTACGGCGTTTTTCAGCCTGGTCATCAGCTTTTCCTTTTTGCCCAGCTCCACACCGCGCGCCTGCTGCGCCTGGCTGATATTGTGGTAATCACGCTGAATATCGGGAATGTAGCGCAGCGCAATGGACACGGCATACCCTACCTTGTAGGGGACGCCGATCTTGTGCAAACTGGATGCAAACTCACTGGGATCGGTGGCGGAAATAAACAGGATGGCGACAGGCAGCGCCACAAAATACTTGAGCGAAATATTCAGCATGTAAAACAGCTGCTCTACCGTTACGTCATACCGCCAGAACAAATGGAACAGCACATGCCGCGTGCCGTAGATCGTCGTTCCCTGATTGGGATCAAACAGGAAAATGAAGAAATTGTTCAGCAGCAGGAACACCAGCATAAATACCAGAATGAAGCTGACTTCCCTGATTTTGATCCTGCTCACGCGGAAAGCTGCAAAGCTGAACAGCATCAGCACCAGCAGCACGCGGGTATCGTAGGTGATCATACTGGCGAAGGTGAACAGCAGAAAAAACGCCAGCTTGCAGGTGCCGGTCAGATCATGCACCACGCTTTTACGGGGCAGATAATTCAGCACAGTGATCGCTGCCATTTTTCCTCACCTCCCTGTCATAGGCAATAAAGCATTCCACAAAAGCCTCCGGGGGCGCAATACCCGCACGCTCGGAAAGCGTAAAGAGACTGGTTTCCTTCAGCGCTGCCTGCCTGATCAATTGCGGATCGCACAGCACCTGCGCGCTAGTCTTATCGGCAATCAGGCAGCCCTTGGCAAATACCAGTGCGCGAGGCGTGTATTCCAGCATCAAATGCATATCGTGGGTGATCATCATCACGGTCACGCCCTGCTCGTTCAGCTGCCGCAGGAATTCCATGATTTCCGTATAGTGATGAAAATCCTGACCGGCGGTAGGCTCGTCCAGAATGATCAATTGCGGGCCCATAGCCAGGATGCTGGCAATGGTCACGCGCTTTTTTTGCCCAAAGGAAAGCGCGGAAATGGGCCAGTTGCGGAAGGAATACAGCCCGCACACCTTCAGTGTTTCTTCCACACGTCTGCGAATCTCTTCTTCCGCCAGCCCTGTATTCTTCAGCCCCAGCGCCACCTCGTCAAAGATCATGGTTTTGCTGATCATCTGGTTGGGGTTCTGCATCACGTACCCGATCTTGCCGGCGCGTTCCCGGATGCTGTCCTGCAAAAGGCTTCTGCCATCCATCAGAATATCGCCGGCATTGGGCTTTTCAAAGCCGCAGATCAGCTTGGACAGCGTGGATTTTCCCGCGCCGTTCTGCCCCACGATGCTGACCATCTCGCCCTTGCGGATGGTAAAGCTGATATCCTTGAGCGTTTCCTGCTCCTTTTCATAGCCAAACGTCAGATTCCGCACTTCCAGCAGCACAGGTGCTTCCTGCTTTTCAAGCGGCTTCTTTTCCGCCACATACCACTTGTGCAGCTTTTCTTTATCCGTATCGGAAAGGCGAAGCGTCGCAGGATGCGCAGGCTGCATCTCCCGATGAATATCAACGCCTGCATACCTCAGCGCATTGAGATATAAAGGCTCGCGGATACCGTGCTCCCGCAGCATTGTGCCGCTGAGCATCTCGTCCGGCGTCATATCCGCCTGGATCTTTCCCTCGTTGATCAGTACGATTCTGTCTACGCTGCGCCACAGCACATCTTCCAATCGGTGCTCGATAATGATCACCGTGGTATCGCTCTTTTGCTGGATCTCGTCGATCAGTTCAATGGCCTGCTTGCCCGTGGCGGGATCCAGGTTGGCAAGAGGCTCGTCAAACAACAGTACGTTGACCTTGTTCACCATCACGCCTGCCAGGCTGACGCGCTGCTTCTGGCCGCCGCTCAGTTCATGGGGCGCATAGGACAAATGATCGCAGATATCCACCATCTCTGCCGCACGCCGGGTGATCTCCTTCATTTCGTCCTGCGGTACGCAATCATTTTCCAGCGCAAAGGCAATATCCTCGGCGACTGTCAGGCCGATAAACTGCCCGTCCGGATCCTGCAGCACCGTCCCCACGTGATGGGAAAGGTCAAAAATGCTGCTCTTCATGGCGTCCGTGCCGTCAATGGTCAGCGTGCCGGTATGCTCACCGGGATAGCTGTTGGGAATCAAGCCGTTGATACAGCTGGCCAGCGTGCTTTTTCCGCTGCCGGATGGGCCGACGATCAGCACCCGTTCGCCCGGATAGATATCCAGATCAATGTGGTGCAACGTAGGCTGCTTCTGTGCACGGTACCGGAAGGAAAAATCCCGGAACGAAATAATGGGGGTACGCATGAGACACCTCTCAAAAAAACAAGAGGCAGGGCCTTGCCCTGCCCCTTTTGTCAAGTGCAGTGATTATTCCTTGTCCAGAGAACCGCTCTTGGCAATGGTCTTGGTGTAGGCCAGCGCCAGCAGCACGCCCACCACAATGGTGGTCACGCTGTTCACCAGAGCCGCCATAGCGCCCTGAGCAAAGACCTTGTTCACGGGTTCGGCGTAGATCAGGATGTCCAGCACGGGAGCAACCACCAGCCAGGAAGCGGCATGCGCGACCACGGTAGCCACCACGAAGGTGATGATTTCCTTCTTGCCGAAGTTGCCTTCATTGATGCCCATCTTCTTGGAGAACAGGCCGCTCACCACGCCAACCAGCGCGGAAGCCAGCACCCAGCTCCACCAGGGGCTGCCGCCCCAGCTCAGGTCGATCAGGGTATGACCGATGAAGCCGATCAGACCGCCGGCCACGGGGCCGAACATAGCGCTCAGCAGACCCAGGATGGCATACTGCAGGGTGATGTTGGTGTTGGGAATGCCGCTGGGAATGGACACGAAGCGGCCCAGCACGAAGAACAGCGCAGCGCCGATACCGATGGCGACCACAGTCTTGATGGAATTCTTTTTCATTTTCAGTTCCCTCTCTTTTTCCGTATAACGTACAGATGTACGCAGCATTTGGGTTTCGTCAAAAACCGCAAAATACCACCATTGCAGTATACGTGTAATCTCATGTTTTGTCAAGGCAGGAACCATTACAAAAGCTTCATATTCACGTCATATTTCATCGTATCGGGCAATGTTGCGGCGCAGCGGCTATGTGTAACCCTCACTTCTCCGCTCCGCCATCAAAAAAGATCCGGATAGACGCCGGATCCTTTGTCATTCAGATATTGTCACGGGTGATGTTTCTGATCCAGCCCTTGCGCTTGTAGTGCCATACGTTGAAGGGCATCTTCACAAACTCATCCAGACAGATAATGAAGTACACCCACATTTCAGGCAGCTTGAGCACGAATGCGCAGAACAGCCCCATGGGCACCGCATATCCCCACATGGCGATAATATCGCACCACAGGCCGTACTTTACGTCGCCGCCTGCGCGGAAAATGCCGCAGATCAGCATGGTGTTCACGGAGCAGCCCAGGATGTAATAGGAATTGATATACAGCATCTGGCTCAGTTCCTGACGCACCACGTCCGTCACCGTCACGTACAGATGCATAAACTGCATCACCAGTGGCCTGCTCAGCAGCACCATTGCGCCGCCCAGCAGCGCAGACCAGATGCTCAGGTACACAAACCGTTTGGCATACACCGCCGCTTCCTTCAGGCGGTTATCGCCCATTTCCTTGCCCAGCACAATCGCCGCCGCAGAGGATACGCCAAAGCATACCACCGTACCCAGGTTGCGTACCACGCTGGCAACCGAATTAGCCGCCACGATATCGCTGCTCAAATGCCCCAGGATAATGGAATACACGCTAAATGCCAAACCCCAGATCATATCATTCACGGCAGAGGGCACGGCATAATCCATAAAGTCCTTCATCAGCTGACCGCCGCGCATGAAAAGATCCTTGATCCGCAGGCGGATCACATTGTTCGTCTGGCTGTCGATTGCGCAAACCACCACTTCCGCAGCACGGGTGATGGACGTAGCCAGCGCAACACCGATGATGCCCAGCTTAGGGAAAGGACCGATGCCAAAGATAAAACAGGCGTTGAGCACCACGTTCATGATCACTGCGCTGCAGTGCACAACGGCGCTCATCTTGACCCGCTCAACGCTTCGCATAACGCTCAGATAAACCGTGGCAAAGCCGCCCAGCACATAGGACGCACAAACTGCGCGAAGATACTTGACGCCGTCCCCGATCAGGGAAGCGTCATTCGTAAAGATCCGCATGATCAGATCGGGGACGATCAGCGCCGCCAGTGTAAAAAGCAAACCAACCAGCAGCGAAATACGCAGCGAAAGGCCCATCACCTTTTCAACCGCCCTGCGGTCGCCCTTGCCCCAGTACTGTGCAGACAGCACCGACGCACCGGACGCCACGCCGAACATGAGCATCTGCATCACAAAATTCACCTGTCCGGCAAGAGAGGAGGCCGCAAGCGCCGACTGGCTGACAAAGGACAGCATGATTACGTCGGCAGAACCCACAGCCGCATCCATAAAATTCTGCAGCGCGATGGGCGCGGTGATCTTCAGCGCATGCTTGTAAAATGCCCATTTTTCCTTCCGGGATCCCAGAGGATGTGTCATTTCCATCATGTGTACTCCTTCAAAGTTATGAACCTATTTATTATACCTGTTGTGTCGATTGTGTGTCAACATACAGTTTCTTTGTTCTTTCGCTGCTTTTTGGTTGCTTTCATACGGCAATGTGTGATATGTTGTGTTTAATCCATTTGCAAATCCATTTGAAAGTGTGTGATTGATGATGAATCTTGAACAGGCCAAAGCCCAATTGATTGCATTGCAGGCCAAAATGAGCGCATATCACCATGCCATGGGACTGCTTTCCTACGACGGCGCCACCACCGCCCCCAAGGCCACCGCCGCCAACCGCGGACAGACCCTTTCCGTGCTCAGTGAGGAAAGCTATAAGCTGTCCACCGGCAAGGACACCGTGGAGCTGCTGGAATACCTGGACGCCCATAAGGATGAACTGAACGCCCGCGAAGCTCGCATGGTGGAGATCCTCATCAAGGATATCCGGCAGATGCAGAAGGTTCCCATGGAAGAATACGTGGCCTACCAGACGCTGCTGGTGGAAGCGGACGATGTATGGCATACTGCCAAGGAAACCAGCAATTTTGCTCTGTTTGAGCCTTACCTTGAAAAGATCTTCGCCACCACCAAGAAGTTTGCCGGCTATTTTGCTCCCGATAAGGATCCCTACGATTTCTGGCTGGGCGAATTTGAAGACGGCCTGACCCGCGAAAGCTGCGATCAGTTCTTTGCCACGCTCCGCAGCCGCATCGTTCCCCTGCTCAAGAAGGTAAGCGAAAAGGAACAGGTCAGCGACAAATGCCTGTGGGGCCACTTCCCCATCGACAAGCAGGATGAGCTTTCCAAATATCTGATGGAGCTGATGGGATTGGACCTGACTCACGTAGGCCTTTCCACCACCGAGCATCCCTTTACAACGTCTCTTGGCTCCCACCTGGATACCCGCATCACCACCCATTACATGGAAGACAATTTTGCTTCCTCCATGTTCAGCGTCGTCCACGAAGGCGGTCATGCCCTTTACGATACCGGCTCCGATGACGATCTTTGCTACACCGTACTGGACGGCGGCGTATCCATGGGCATCCATGAAAGCCAGAGCCGTTTCTACGAAAACCTGATCGGCCGCTCTCTGCCCTTTATCCGCCTTATTTTCCCCAAGCTTCAGGAGCTTTTCCCCCAGCAGCTTGAGGGCTATACTGCAGAGGACGTATTCCGTGCCGTCAACAAGGCCGAGCCTTCCCTGATCCGCGTGGAAGCTGACGAAGTGACCTATTGCCTCCACGTCATGGTGCGCTACGAGCTTGAAAAGCGCGTCATGGCAGGCGAGATCACCGTGCACGACCTTCCTGCGGAATGGAATAAGCTCTACAAGGAATACCTGGGCTTGGACGTGCCGGACGATAAGCACGGCGTATTGCAGGACAGCCACTGGTCCGGCGGCGCCATCGGCTACTTCCCCTCCTATGCGCTGGGCAGCGCCTACGGCGCGCAGCTCATCGAAAAGATGAAGGAAACCGTGGATGTGGACGCCTGCATTGAAAAGGGCGATTTTGCTCCCATCAATGCCTGGAACAGGGAACACATCTGGCACTACGGCTGTCTGCTCAAGCCCCAGGTGCTCCTGGAAAAGGCGCTGGGCGCCAAGTTTGATCCGCTCGTCTACTGCACCTATCTGGAAAACAAATGCAAGGCTGTCTACGGTCTTGAATAAATCAAACAGGAGGCAAAATATATGTTGATCATCAAAAACGGCACCATCCACAACGCTGTCTGCCCCGAACCCAGGAAGGCTGATATTCTCATCGACGACGGCAAGATCGTCAAAATTGCCGAAAACATCGCCTGCGAAAACGCCGAAGTATATGATGCTTCCGGTCTGAATATCTACCCCGGCTTCATCGAGGCTCACGGCCATATCGGCCTGGACGGCTACGGCATCGGCTTTGAAGGCAACGATTATAACGAAATGGGCGATGTGCTCTCTCCCCATCTGCGCTCCATCGACGGCATCGAGCCCACCGACCGCGCCCTGATCGAGGCTCGTGAAGCCGGCGTGACCACGCTGTGCGTAGGCCCCGGCAGTGCAAACGTGCTGGGCGGCACCTTTGCTGCCATCAAGCCTGTAGGCAAACGCATTGACGATATGTGCCTGCTCAAGGAAGCTGCCATGAAGTGCGCCTTTGGTGAGAATCCCAAGCGCTGCTACCGCGACAAGGGCAACGGCACCCGTATGACCACCGCCGCTAAGCTGCGCGAAATTCTTTTCAAGGCCCGCGAGTATAATGAAAAGATCGAAAAGGCCGATCAGGAAGGCACTGCCCGTCCCGGCTTTGATATGAAGCTGAACGCGCTGCTGCCCGTCATCCGCGGCGAAATGCCCCTGAAGGCCCATGCCCATCAGGCCAACGATATGTTCACGGCACTGCGCATCGCCAGGGAATTCGGCGTCAAGATCACCCTGGAGCATGTCACCGAAGGCCATCTGATCGTGGATGAGCTGGCTAAGGAAAATGTGCCGCTGGCCGTCGGCCCTTCCCTCACCCACGCCAGCAAGTTTGAACTGCGCAACAAGAGCTGGACCACTCCCGGCCTGCTTGCCAAGGCCGGCTGCCAGGTGTCCATCATCACCGACTCCCCCGTCATTCCCCAGAACTACCTGCCCATCTGCGCAGGTCTGGCTGTGAAGGCCGGCATGGATCCCTTTGCCGCGCTGCAGGCCATCACCATCAACCCTGCCAAACACATTGGCGTGGCCGACCGCGTTGGTTCCATCGAAGAAGGCAAGGACGCCGATATCGTCATCACCGACGGTTGCCCCTTCGAGGTGACTACCTGCGTTAAGGCCGTCTATATCAACGGCGAAAAGGTGCACGACTGCTGATCATTCAAACGCTTCGCGTATGCGGGGCGTTTTTTTCTTGTCACTTAAAGGCAGATGTGGTATGATAATTCCATCAAAAACCGCATCATATGCAAGAAAAGGAGTCTTCCTTATGCGCGTACTGTTTATTGATATCGATACCTTGCGCCCCGACCACATGGGTTGCTATGGCTACCACCGCAACACCACCCCCAATATGGATGCAGTAGCCGCCCAGGGCGTGTGCTTTGATCAGTACTACTGCTCTGACGCACCCTGCCTGCCCTCCCGCGCCGCATTGATCAGCGGCATGTTTGGCATCCGCAACGGCGCCGTCGGCCATGGCGGAACGGCTGCCGACCGCCGCCTGACCGGCCCTGCCCGCGACTTTCAGGACCAGGTGGATCAATGGAACTTCCATAACATTTTCCGCCGCGCCGGTATGTATACCGCCTCCGTCAGCACCTTCCCCGAGCGCCACTCCTCCTGGTGGTTCAACGCCGGCCTGAACGAATGCTACAATGTAGGCGGCTGCGGCGGCGAAAGCGGCGAAAAAATTCTGCCTGTTGCGCTTGACTGGCTGGAGCGCAATGGGGAGCGGGACAACTGGTTTTTGCACGTGCACTTCTGGGATCCCCACACCCCCTACCGCGCGCCCTGGGATTTCCCCAATCCGTTTGAAAACGAACCGCTGGACGGCTGGATCACGGAAGATGTGCTGGCCCATCACCTCAAGCATACAGGCCCTCACTGCATCAATGAGATCGGCATGTACACAGACCAAATCCCGCCGCAGTTCCCCCGCATGCGCGGCAAAGCCTCCAATATGGCCGAAATGAAGGAGGTCATGGACGGATACGACCACGGCATCCTGTACGCCGACTATCTGGTAGGCCAGATTTTTGACAAGCTCCGCGAGCAGGGCATTTATGATGATACCGCGATCATCATCACCTCCGACCACGGCGAAAACATGGGCGAGCTGGGGCTTTACGCCGAGCACGGCACGGCGGATTATCCTACCTGCCATATCCCCTTCATCATCAAATGGCCGGGCGGCAGGGAGAACATTCGCGAGGACGGCTTCCACTACAGCGTGGATCTCTTGCCTACCGTGGCAGAGCTTCTGAATGTAGCCCCGGGCAAGGATTGGGACGGACAGAGCTATGCCGCATCCATCCTGCAGGGCGCAAACACCGGCCGCGACAGCCTGGTGCTTTCCCAGATGGCCCATGTCTGCCAGCGCAGCGCCCGTTTCGGCGATTGGCTGTATATGCGCACCTATCATGACGGCTATCATCTTTTTGATAAAGAGATGCTTTATAACGTGAAGGAGGATCCTCACGAGCAGTATGACGTCAAGGATCAGCACCCCGAAATCTGCATGCAGGGCGCCAAGATCATTCTGGATTGGCACGATGAGCAAATGCTCAAATCCTCCAGCCCCATTGATCCCATGATGACCGTGCTGCACGAGGACGGCCCTTACCACACGCACACCGATCTAAACGCCTATATTGCCCGTCTGGAGGCCACAGGCCGTGCAGAGGGCGCAGCCAGACTCCGCGAAAAATACGCCCACAAGCTGAAATAAACGCAACAAAACGCAAATCAAAAACGCAGGCTTCAAGCCTGCGTTTCTTTTTTGTCAGAACACAAACTGTACCAGCAGCATATAGCACAGCGTTCCGACCGCAACGGACAGGAGCGTTTGCTTTTTCCACAGGTGCAGTGCGGTGATCACCGCAAGGGAAATGATCTCCGGCAAGCCGTGATGTCCCTGTGTCCACTGCACATTTCTCAGGCAATACACCACCAGCATGCCAAAGATGGCGCCCGGCAGTACCTTGCCAAGATACTGCACATATTTGGGCGTTTCTTTTCCGGCAGGAAACACCCAGAACGCCAGAAAGCGGGTCAGCACGGTGGCCAGCACGGCAGCAGCTACCGTAATCAGCATCTGCATGGCCGTCATGCCGCCACCTCCCCGGAGAGCCGCTTGCGCAAAAGCGTCAGCAACAGCAGCATCAGCGCCATGGCCGGCAGCAGAAAATCCTCCGCGCCCAGCAACACAAGGCACAGAACGGATGCGCCCACGCCGATCAGCACAGAAGCCCTGTTCTCAACCTTTTGCCACTGGTTGATCAGAATCACCGTAAACATGGCTGTCATCACAAAGTCCAGTCCTTCGGTATTGAAACGGATGATCGATCCGAACAGCGCGCCGCATGCCGCACCCAGCATCCAGTAGCTGTGATCCAACAGCGTAATGAAAAACATAAACCAGCCCCTGTCTGTTTGCGCAGGGGGCTGCGCCGTGTAGACTACAGAAAAGGTCTCGTCGGTCAGGCCAAAGATCAAATACCATTTCTTAAAGCCCGTTCCCTTGTATTTCTCCAGCATGGAAATGCCGTAAAACAGATGCCTTGCGTTCAGCAGAAAAATGACAAAGAAAACCTTGACAGGATCAAACGCCTCCCGCAGCAGGCTGACCATCAAAAATTCAGCCGATCCGGCAAACACAACAGCGCTCATGCCCACGGGAAAGATCGCCCCAAGCCCGCTGGCACGGGCAAAAATGCCGTACGTCATGCCCAGGAACAGATATCCCGCCATCACCGGCACGGTATACGGAAACGCCGTCATAATCGCCTCATGGATTTTTCCCTTCCTGTTCATCACGTCACTTCCTTCGCTGTCCGTTGGCTTCTCGTATTATAAACCCATTTGGCAGCCGCTTCAACTTATGAACATAAAAAAAGCACCCGCAAGGATGCTTTTATCTGCGGCGATTATTCCTCTTCCTGCACAGTACAGAACATATCCCACAAATCATCCAGCTGGAGATTCAGGATCTTCGCGATCTGCAGTGCAGTCTTCAGCGCAGGCAGCTGACGGCCGGTTTCAATTTTGCAAACAGCAGGCTGGCCGATACCCAGCATTTCTGCCATTTCCTTCTGCGTGTAGCCGTGTTTTACGCGCGCGTCTCTGAATGTCATTCAATCACCTCCGGCGCTTTTGTCAGTCATATTAATTATATACATATGCACTTATTTTGTCAAATATTTTATTTTTATACAATTCTATCGATCCCATAAGGATTTCGCTTGATATCATCTTCCGTGCGCAACACTTATTTCAAATTTTTCGTAAAAAAGTGAAATATTTTGCATGTCCTCTGCGTCTAAACAGATAACAAACCCTCATTCCGTTTTCACATCAACCATATACGGGAGGTATCATCATGCTGGAACTGAAAAACGTCTCCTTTTCCTACATCGGTCAGAATGTGCGCGTGGACGCCGTCAAAAACGTATCCTGCACCTTTGAAAAAGGCGTGTTCTATGCGCTGATGGGGCCCAGCGGCAGCGGCAAGAGCACGCTGATGCAGTTGATCTCCGCTTTGGCGACACCGCAGGAAGGAGAAATCCTCTATGATGGTAAGCCTATCAGTGAAATTCCTCAAAATGAATATCGCCTCAGGTATGTGTCCCTCATCTACCAGAACTTCTGCCTGCTGCCCTTCATGACGGTGATGGAAAACGTCACATACCCTTCCACGCTGCTGAAGGTGCCCAAGGCAGAGGCCGTTGAAAACGCCAAAGTACAGCTTGCCAAACTGTCTCTGGACGAAAGCTACTATAAGCGCCGCCCGCATATGCTCTCCGGCGGCGAGCAGCAGCGCGTGGCCATTGCTCGCGCCATGTGCACGGGTGCGGCTGTGTTCACTGCCGATGAACCTACCGGCAACCTGGACTCCGCCAACGCCCAGGTCATCGCGGATATTCTGAGCCGTCTTGCCCACGAAGAGGGAAAGACAGTTATCATGGTCACTCATGACCCTGCTATGGCGGAACGTGCTGATGTGGTCATCCGTCTGAAGGACGGACGCATCGATTCCTGATATCTCCCCCTCCTTTTCAGTCCGCCGGGCGTCACGGCACCTCCGGCGGACTGTTTTACAACCCAAAAATAGGAGGAATGACTATGTTGTCCGTACTCAAATCCAAATATCTGCACAGCGCAGGCCGCTTTCTGGTGCTGCTGCTGATCCTCATACTGGCTACCACCTTTCTGGATACGTCTGTGCAACTGTTCATCCAGTCCATTCAGAGTGCAAAAATCATTGAGGAAAACACCACCACGCTGGCTATTGAACAGATTGTGTATGAAATGCAGGAGGTGAACGGGATCAAGACGCCGGTGCCGGTCGTTTTGGGAAACGAAGTGATGGACCAGGCGAAAAAATCCTCCGCAGTCATCAGTCTTAACGAGACCAATACCTTGTGCGCCCGTGGTGAAGGGCTGATGCCCGTTTACCCAAGCAATGAAGCCAATGCGCAAGGCGCGCTGGATCAATTGTCTACAGAAAACATCGCCGTTTTTCATGTGCTCTATGAATCCGGGCTGCCCATGGCTGAGTGGGGCGATAAGGACGGCGGCTTATACAGGCTTGAAATGAAGGTGATTGAGGCGCTCTCCATTCACCCCGACGCCCGCGTGCCGGAGTATATTGATGTACGACACGCATACATCAACAATCTGGATACCATTCCCTTTGAAAAGGGCAAGGAATACGTGATCATCGGTCACTATTTGGGCGTTAATATGTTCCGTGGCCACAGCAAAGTTGGAAAAGCCCTCTACAGACCTAACATTGATGATAATCCAATTTTTATGCTGGGCATTAGCGAAATACAGTCCGGCATTCAGAAACTGAACCAATGCGAAACTGTGATGGCTGCTGATGACCCCCGTGTGGAAAACCTGCTGAACATTTCCCGCCAAAACAACGAAATGTTTCTGGTAACCGGCGTTGACCAGATCGAAGGCATTCCTTTGTTCGCCATGAATGAGGCGTTTATTACGAAGGGGCGTGCCTATACCAGAGAGGAAACACAGAGCGGGGCGCGCGTATGCCTTGTCAGTTCTTCCTTTGCAGAAGAAAACAAACTGCAGGTAGGCGATGCGGTCAATCTGCAGATGCATCGGCATACGATCATCAGCAACACCATGAACGGCGGAAGGTTTTACCAGATGCTGGATCTGAACACCGTTCTCAATCCGGTGCAGGAGGACGAGTTCACCATCATAGGCATCTACCGCACCAAAGAGTGGGGCCTGAATAAATTCTGCTTCCCTCCGTCCACTGTGTTTGTACCCAATAGCAGTTTGACTGCTCAAGGGAAAAGCGGCATTGATTATGCCGATGCCCTGATTCTGCAAAACGGCAGCAATGAACAATTCATGCAGGATGTGGAAGACGCAGGAATCCGCAAGGGTGTGTATACCGTCTATGACGGCGGCTATATGCAGTTTATGGACAGTCTGAAGACCATGCAGAAGGATACTGCCCTTGTGATGCTGATATGCTTCCTGCTTTATCTGGTCGTTGATTTCGCCGCGTTGTCCCTGATGGTGCTTCACTTAAAAAAAGACGCGGAGACCATGCTGAAGATCGGAGCAAGCATAAAATATGTGGATAAATATATTGCATATTGCGTGCTGCCTGTTACGCTGCTGGCAGCCATTTGCGCCTATGCTGTTGGATGTGTGATACACGTTCCGCTGATGGAACTGATTGAAAAATGGTATGTTCTGAGCCGGCCTGTATACTCCAATCTGGTATCCAATGCCCAGGGGATGCTGACCGCTAACATGGATGCACTTCATCTTCCCATTGGCACGAGCATAGCGTGGGTGCTTTCCGTGCTTATGACCTGCACAATAATGATAATTCTCCATGGTGAAAGGAGGATGGGATGAACATGTTACGCTATGCGCTTTTACATCTGCAGCGCAATCTGAGAAGCGCAGTCATTGCATTTGCCTGTTATCTTATGGTACTGGCTGTGATTCTGTTTGTGCAGCAATCCGCGCTTTCCCGTCAGCAGATGCTGGAACAGATGGCTTCCTCGCTGGAGGTGCGGGGAGAAATTGCCGACTCTTTTGGTATCCAGACAGAACTTCTGATGATGGATAAAAGCCAGGCTATGATGTTTTTGGAGGGATATTCCATCAGTAAGCTGATCAAGGATGTCAGCGTAAAAGGAAACTATCAATGCCTTGTGAATGGCGAAGCAGTACAGTTGATGTCCATCACCGGGGAACGTGCGGACCAAACGCTGTATTATGATGGCGAAATGATCTATGAAGAAGGTTTTGATGATTCTGTCTGGAGGACAAGGGAGGCGGTATGTGCCGTCAGCACGGAGTTGCTCCCGCTCTGCTATGAAAGAGATGGTAGCACTTATTTGGATGTGACGGGCTGGTTTTACAGTACGTATTACAAGGAATACATCGAAGCGCCTATGACACTGAAAGTAATTGCGCAGGCCGTGACATTCAACAGGGTATACTGCCCTTACCTGATGCTTCAAGATTTTTGTGCCCAACTGAAGGGCGTTACCTACTGGGCAGATTCTCTCGCGTTTACCATCAAGGATAACACGCGAATGGATGAATTACGCAAGCTGCTGCTGCCATACTTTGGCGATTCTGATATTGAGAGTGCAGGTTCCAAATACTATACGGTGATCATCAAAGACGCAGAATATCTGAAACTTACCAGTGAAGCGCAGAAAAGCATGGAAATCATGGCGCTGATGCAGCCCGTATTGTACCTGTGTGCTTTGGGCACAGGCGTCATGCTGGTGGTCATGCAGATGCGTGGCAGGAAGAAGGAAATGGCCGTCATCCGTTCATTGGGCGCGGGGAGACTCCGCGTCATGGCGCAATCCATTCTGGAATACGCCATCATTTGCCTGCCGGTGACACTGTTCGCGCTGCTGGTGTGGCGGGAACTCAGTCCCATGACCGTCCTCGGCGTGTGGCTGGCCTTCATGGCAGGCGCGCTGATGACAATTATCCGGTTCACGCAAATCCCGCTGGTCAAGCAGATCCGGGAACTGGAAGAATAATTTCTGTTGAAAGTAAAATTCTGACAATGCACATGCGTCTATATTGTTAGATGACATTTATATACAGAAGGGAGATGGAATCATGTTTCGCGTGTTGTATTCCAAATTCAGACACAGTCTCGGCAGGATTTGTCTGCTGCTGCTCACCTTACTGCTGGCCCTCCTGTTTTTCAACATCGCGTTTCAGCTATATCTCCAAACAGGAGAGAGCATCCGGAAGATCGAGGAGAAGACCACCACCATCGCTTTTGTGCAGTCAGATATTGAAGAAACAGAGTTTGACATGCAAACCATGTCAATGCAGAAAAGCATGCGCTCTACTGCTTACCGGCGGAAAGCGGAAAGCTTTGATTCCGTCATCAGCAACCATCGCGGCACTACCAGGATGGCCTGGTCGCCCGCTCTCATTCCTTCTCTGCCGGATTTGGCGCTGCAGGCAAGTCGTCCTTCCTCCATGAATTACCTGACAGCGCCTCAGATCGGCGTATTCCGGGTGCGTGTGGAGAAGATTCCGGAACCTGAATATGAGGTCTTTAACGATGGCGGCCATTTAGAAGTGGACGGCGAACGGCATACGGTTACGGGCTGGCGTGCCTATCAATCTTCTAAGGTGCACTGCACATTGTTTGAAACCATTCAGCTGCATCCCAATCTGCTGCCGCCCACAGATTCTTTGATCATATGGTGTTCCGTGCTGAATTCGGACGGCTCCTTTCCTTTTGAGGTTGGTAAAGAATACGTCGTGGCAGCAAGCTATATCGCACCTTCTCTGGTCAAAAAGGGCAGCAACTATGTCCCTGATTACATGGACGGAGGCCAGATTCTGGATATCGGTTGTGACCTCGTTACCCCGATGCACAGTACTCCGTCAGTTTCCCGGCCACATCCGGCAAGCCCGCATACTTCACCTTCTACGATGACGGTACTTACAGAAGCACCCCCATCATTCCAGATAATACGCCGTTGGTACTGGAGGCGGACGACCCCAGGGTGGAGGACATGATGGCATGGGCCAAACGGAACAGCCTCATGTTCCCTGTAACCGGCATCAGCACGGTCAATGCGCTGCCCCTCTTTGCCATGGACAAGGCCTATATCGCCGAGGGACGGGATATTGACAAAATCGACAACACCAATCAAAACATGGTCTGCCTTGTCAGCACGGTATTTGCGCAGCAGAACGGGCTTTCAATAGGAGACAGCATCACCGTTGATATGTACGACCATGAGCTTTCCGTGTCGACAGATTCCGAAAATAATGTCATTTACAGGCGGCTGCCCTATCTGAGAGACTGGGAAGCCAAGGAAACTCTTACTTACGAAATCGTGGGGATTTACAAAACCCAGGATTTTGTCAGCAGCAAATATCACTTCAATACGGACACCGTGTTCGTGCCGGAAAGCACCATTCCCGCCACCATGAAGCATGATGACGATAAGCCGCTGAACTTTGCCAACAGCCTGATTCTGCAAAACGGCAACGTGGAGCAGTTCTATGCAGAAGCGGCGGAGGCTGGTATTCCCGACAACATTTTTGCCGTGAATGACGGCGGCTATGCCCAATACATGAAGTCCCTTCGGTCCATGGAGCAGGATACGAAGACCATCCTTGCAGTATCAGCCATGCTGTTTCTGGTATTGTGCATTGCGTCTCTTGGCATGATGACTGCCCATCTGCGCCGTGAGGCAGAAATGATGCGCAAAGTGGGTGCAGGCAATGAATATGCAAGGTGGTATATGTTGCTGTGCCAGTTGCCTTGGATACTGCTCGCTTTTGCGGCGTCTGTTGGCATCAGCACCGCAATGTACCCCCGGCTGATGAAAGTGTTGGAAGAAGTTTACATGGTGGTTCGTCCCCGTTACTCCAGTATTTCTGCGGCACAGGCAGGCATGCTGACAGGCACGGCTGTCGGTATTATTCCGCTGGAGGGTGCGGCAATTGCGTTCGCTTCTGCAATCCTCATCCTGATTGTGTTGTGCTGTGTGCATTTTGAAAGGAGGAAACATGCATGAAGAAGGTATTTTCCTATGCACTGCTGCATCTTCGCAGGGATCTGAAGGGCACCTGCGCCGCCATGCTCTGCTTCCTGACCGTGCTGTACCTGATCGCGTCCGTGCACTCCTCTATCCTGTCACGCCAGAAAATGTTGGAGGACATGGCAAATGCGGTTATCATCCGCGGCGATGTGACGGATAGCACCGGCTATAACACAGAGGGCATTGATATTCCCCTGAACCTCCATCGCCTCATCACCGATCCAAACGGTACGCTTCACCCCTATGTAGATGAGGTACATATGAAAGCGCAGGACAGGTGGACCCATATGTATGAACGAACTTATCAGACGACCGATGAAAACAACGAGCCCGTTGAAGAAGTGAGGATGCAGGAAGAAGATATCCGGGTCATCGCCATCAATTCCCCCCAGGCGGATATGACCATTGCAGGAACGGAAGGCGCCATCCAGTATGCCGAGGGATATGATGAAAGCATGTTTTCGCTGACGGAAAACCTCTGCATTCTGGGGCCGGACGTCGATTCTGCGCAGGATGAAAACGGCCGCGCGTATATCGATTTGCTGGTGGACCCTTTCAGCGAACCCACGGACAATAACATGGCACGCTTCTATGTGGCAGGCAAGACGGACATCAAGGGGCTCGACAATACCATCTTTATTCCGTACGCCGCATTGAACGCTTGCTGCCCCTATGCGAAAAGCTTCATACTGCCGCTGTATTCCCTTTCATTCACCATTCAAAACAACAACTTACTTTCTGAATTCAGAAATCTGGCGTTTCCCAGTTTTCGGGACGGAGCCGGTGCAGCCAAAATGGAAGATGCATATGTACTGGTTTTGCAGGATGCATCCTATCTGGAACTTACCCATGAAGGGCAAAAGACCCTGCGCATGATGCGGATTCTGCAACCAATCCTGTACCTGTGCGCCCTTGGTGCTGGTGTCATGCTGGTAGTCATGCAGATGCGGTCGCGGAAGAAGGAAATGGCCGTTATTCGGTCACTTGGCGCAGGGAGACTCCGCGTGATGGCGCAGAGCATCCTGGAATACTCCATCATTTGCCTGCCAGTGACGTTGTTCTCGCTGCTGGTGTGGCGTGAGCTTAGTCCCATGACGGTGTTTGGTGTGTGGCTGGCGTTCATGGCAGGCGCACTTTGCACCATCGTCCGCTTTTCCATGATCCCGTTGGTCAAACAGATTCGAGAATTGGAGGAATGAGCATTTCCGTCCGTTGCAGCGGTTTTTTTCAGAGGACAGCCTGCGCTGTCCTCTTTTTTTGCGTCGTTCGTCACTGGAAAAAGGATTTTGCCGTGTAATGCCGAAATGTATTCAAAACAATGCATTTTCGGAGGATATATGAAACTCATTTCCTGGAATGTAAACGGTCTCCGCGCCGTGATGGGCAAGGGCTTTATGGATATTTTCCATACCCTTGACGCCGATATTTTCTGCCTGCAGGAAACAAAATTGCAGGAAGGGCAGATACAAATAGAGCTGCCCGGGTATGATCAATACTGGAATTATGCCGAAAAGAAGGGCTATTCCGGCACGGCGATCTTCACCCGCAAAAAGCCGCTGTCCGTGCGCTTAGGCATCGGCGTGGAAGAACACGATCACGAAGGCCGTGTGATCACACTGGAGTTTGAGGAATTTTTCCTGATCACCGTCTATACCCCCAACGCCCAGCGGGAGCTGACGCGCCTTGAATATCGTATGCGCTGGGAGGACGATTTTCTGGCCTATCTCAAAGGTCTGGAAAAGGAAAAGCCCGTCATCTTCTGCGGCGATCTGAACGTGGCCCATCAGCCCATCGATCTGAAAAACGCCAAGTCCAACGAGGGCAACGCCGGCTACACCAGAGAGGAGCGCGGCAAGATGGACGCTCTGCTTGAAAACGGCTTTGTGGATACCTTCCGTCACTTTTATCCCGATCTGACCGGCGCTTATACCTGGTGGAGCTACATGTTCAAGGCAAGGGAGAAAAACGCCGGCTGGCGCATCGACTATTTTATCGCCTCTAAGTCGCTTCTCCCCCGGCTGGAAAGCGCTTCCATCCATCCCGAAGTGATGGGCTCCGATCATTGCCCCGTGGAACTTGTTATCCGCTGATTTGATTATCAAAAAGGAGATTACAGTTATGCCCGCACGTCACATCAACGCCGAAACCTTCCAACAATTGATCGCCGGTGAAGAAACCGTCCTGGTGGATTTCTGGGCGCCCTGGTGCCCCGACTGTGTCCGCATCGCCGACGCCTACGACCAGATCGCAGACGAATATGACGGCAAAATGCCCGTTGTCAAGGTCAATATCGATGAGGAAGGCGACCTGGCCCGTGAACAGCAGGTCAAGGCCATCCCTTCCCTGGTCATCTACAAAAACGGCGTCGCTGTCGACCGCATCGTGGAGCCGGAATCCAAGGCGCTGATCAACGCCTTCATTGGCGAAACGCTGAAGGCGGAAAAAAAGCCTCTGGATGATACCGTGCACGATATGATCATCATCGGCGGCGGCCCCGCAGGCTATACCGCCGCGCTGTACGCCGCCCGCGCTGGGCTTGACACCGTGGTGCTGGAAAAGATCTCCGCCGGCGGCCAGATGGCGCTGACCCACGATATCGATAACTATCCCGGCTTCGAAGATGGCATCGACGGCTTTACCCTGGGGCAGAAGATGAAAAAACAAGCCGAGCGCTTTGGCGCCGTCAGCAAGCTCACTGAAGTGTTCTCCGTATCCCTTGCCGGCGATATCAAGGTGATCAATACCGACCTTGGCGCATTCTTTGGCAAAACGCTGGTCATTGCAACCGGCGCCAATCCCAAACAATTGGGAGTGTCCGGCGAAAGCGAATGGATCGGCCGCGGCGTGCATTACTGCGCTGCCTGCGACGGCATGTTCTATAAGGATAAGACGGTGGTCGTAGTCGGCGGCGGCAATTCCGCTGCGGAGGATGCGCTGCTGCTGAGCCGCATTGCCAAAAAGGTCATTCTCATCCATCGCCGTGATACGCTCCGCGCCACCAAGGTCTATCACGATCCGCTGATGAAGGCCGAAAACGTGGAATTTGCCTGGAACAGCGCTGTTTCCCAGCTGGTATGCGATGAAAAGCTCACCGGCGTCAAGGTGGCGGATGTGGAAACCAAGGAAGAACGCATCATCCCCTGCGACGGCGTGTTTGTTTCCATCGGCCGCAAGCCTGCCGCAGGCCTGTTCCTGGGTCAGCTTGATATGACGCCCGACCGCTACATCATCGCCGATGAAACCACCCGCACCAGCGTACCCGGCGTTTACGCCGTAGGCGATGTGCGCACCAAGATGCTTCGCCAGGTGGTCACCGCCGTATCAGACGGCGCCGTGGCTGTAACCTGTGCAGAAGAATATCTGGCCACCCACTGATCCGCATAAAGAAATCCCGCAGATTCGCTCTGCGGGATTTTTTGTTTTTACTTTATTTCATGAATACCAGATCTCTCAGTTCAAACAGCGGCTTGCCCTCAAAATAGTTCGCCATCCAACCCTCCACGGTATGCTCCGCCTTCAGGTACAGCGCATGCCGACCGGTCACATTTTTGACCTTGGCCTTGTACACGCCGTCATGGGTGCCCACTTCGCATACGCCGATCTCTTCTCCATCCTCGCCGTCCAGCAGGATGCGCACCCGGCAGGTGGTCCCCATGCCGCCCACGTGCAGCGCCAGCGTCATGGAATCGCCGGTATAATCTTCTCCAAAGTCAAAGTACTTGTACCCCATCACGCAGCCGGAGGTAATGCGGGTTACCACGCGGGTAAAGGCGTCCTTTTCAATGATAAAGCAGCCGCCCTTAAGCACGCAGGCAATTTCGCCCGGCGTCACCTTGTACGGGTTAAGCGCCTCCTCAAAGCCAAGGGAGGTCATTTCAACGGGCGGGATGGTGCCGTCAGGCAGGATGGTGATCTTTTCCACGCATGCACGGCGGGACATAATGGTGTTGTTGGTCATGCGGTGGTAGAACACATACCACTGCCCGTTGATGCAGGCTACGGAGCCATGGTTGTTGCCGCCGGGGTAGTCCACCCCATTATCCACCAGATACCCTTTATAGGTAAAGGGGCCGCGGGGCGAATCGGAAATGGCATACGCCAGACGGCTGCTGCACCTGGGCGAATAGATCAGGTAATATTTTCCGTTGATCTTGCGGGGAGAGCTGGCTTCAAAGAAGCGCTTGTCGATGGGCACCTCTTCCCTGTCGTCAATGACGGGACGCATGTAGCTACCTGGCACCACGGTGCACATATCGCTGCCGTCCAGCTCGTTCATATTGGATTCGGTAAAGCCGTAATACACATACACCTTGCCATCGTCATCCACCAGCACGCCGGCATCGTTAAAAATACCGTCGTCGCCCACCTTGTCGTCAGGGCCGTACAGATACTGGGAATGCAGGCGGAAGGGGCCTTCCGGCTTATCGGCAACACCGATAGCGCCCTTGGCGCCCACGATATAGGCATACAGGTAGTATTTGCCGTCCTTTTCCACCACGTCCGGCGCAAAGCAGGCATTGTTGGTCCAATAGGTGTCCGCCGGCCGTTCCCCGTCTTTGGTGCGGAAGCTGTCGCCGTGGCACTGCCAGTTATTCAGATCGTGTACGGAAGCGGACCACACCTTCAGCTTCTGATCGCAAAAAGACTGACCGGCAGGACGGTCATGAGAGCCGTACAGATATACGCGGTCGCCAAACACACGAGGCTCGCCGTCCGGAATATATTCCCACAAGGGCAAAATGGGATTGGGCATAAAGCACATCTCCTTTTATGCAGCATGTTTTTTCAATCATACCATAGTTTGATCCGATCATCAAGCACGGATATATTTTCGTTTTCCTTCATTGCCATGTCGGCTTATTTGCTGTATACTGGATACACGGACATACACAATACCCATAACCCTTTTGAAATCCCGATCCATTGGATCTTTGTATCCGGAGGCATCTATGCTGACAAAACAGGACGTACATGTTCTGCGCACGCTTTTGCAGGAATATGCCCATGCCGCTTCTCTTCCTGTCAATCAGGAAAAGCAGCGCCTGTGGATCAAGCTCAACCACCTTCACATGGAGCGCCCCATGGTGCTCATCGACCAGATCCCCTGGAACGAGATGGACGTGGACGGCTCTCTCCGCTGCCTGGTTGCCGATACCTACTGGCGCCAGGTGGAGGATAATCTCCGGTGCACCCTGTACAAGTTCCGCCACATGCCGGCAGATATGGTGCTGAACCCTTATGTTTGCCTGCCCCGCCCCATCCATAATTCCGGCTGGGGCATCGAGCCTGTCTCCTCCCGCCATATCGAGCTGGAAATGGGATCCACCGCGCCAAGCCGGGAGTTTGTCAACCAGATCCAGTCTCTTGACGATGTGGAGCGCATCAAAATCCCGCAGCTTACGCTGGATGAAAAAAGGGAAGCACAGATCATTCAGGAAGCGGACGAAATCTTCTCCGGCATCATCGATTACCGCCTCACCGGCCTTTGCATGCATCTTGGCATCTGGGATTCCATTGCCATGTGGATGGGCGTTGAAAATTGCTATTTCGCCCTGATGGACGAACCGGAAATGATCCATGCGCTGCTGGAAAAAATGACCGAAGGGCTGATCGATATGATCGGCCAGATGAACAGGCAAAAGCTCTTTGATATCCACTCCCATGTATGTCACTGCTCCCAGACATTCCTTGAAGATATGCCCAAAGAAAACGATCTGCCCCTGTCCGGCAATGCATGGGCGTTCGGGCTGGCACAATTGTTTACCTCCGTATCTCCTGCCATTACGGACGAATTTGAAGTGCAGTATATGAAACGGGTCTTCCCCTACTTTGGCGCCATTTATTACGGCTGCTGCGATCGGCTGGATGACCGCATGCATGTCATCGAAAAACTGCCCAAGATCCGCAAGCTGTCCTGCAGCCCCTGGAGCGAAAGGGAGCATTTTGCACAAGTCATGCCGCGTTACTGCGTGATGAGCAACAAGCCCAACCCCGCTTTCCTGGCTTCCGGCAAGCTGGACGAGCAATTGATACGGGACGATATCCGCCGTACCATCGACGCTGCCAAGGCGCATAACCGCAATCTGGAATTGATCCTCAAGGATATCAGTACCGTCAATCACAATCCCTCCTGCCTGTGGCGCTGGCAGGAAATAGCCATGGAAGAAGTACAGCGATAAAGAAAGCGAGGCATATATCATGAACGATTATTTCAAGGCGATCACCTATAACCATCCCGAGCGCATCCCCGTCCATGTAGGGCTCCTGCCCGCCACCTGGGCCAGGTACGGAAAAGACCTGCAGGAACTGTGTCTGCGCCATCCGGATATCTTTCAGAACATACAGAAAACGGACGAGGTCAAGTACTTTACGCCGCCTTCTTATCACGCCGGCAAGTTTACCGATGCCTGGGGCTGCGTGTGGGAAAACATCAAGGAAGGCTATGAATCCATCGTCACCGGTCATCCCCTGCCCGAACGCGAGGATATTCTCACGCTGAAAGCACCCGCGGAGGATATCGGTCTCCCCCACGGCTTTATGTTCCTGCGGCTGATGGACCTGCGCGGTTTTGAAGAGATCATGGTGGATTTTGCCGAGGAGCCTCCGGAACTGCAGATGCTCATCGACATCGTCCGCGATTACAATATCCGCCAGACCGAGATCTTTGTACGCGACAATCCCGATGCGGAGATCGTCGTCTACGGCGATGACAACGGCATGCAGCATTCCCTGCCCATCCATCCCGACACCTGGCGCAAATACATGAAGCCCGCCTACAAGGCCATCTACGACGTGGCTCATAACGCCGGCAAACTGGTATACATGCACACCGACGGCTGCATCTGGCCTGTCATTCAGGATATGAAAGAATCGGGCGTCAACGTCCTCAATCCCCAGATCCGCGCCAACGGCCTGGATAAACTGGTAGAAACCTGCAAGGGCAAGATCTGCATCGATCTGGACTTGGATCGCCAGCTTTTCCCCTTTGCCACGCCTGATCAGATCAAAGAACATATTGAAGAATGCACCCGCGCCATGTACATGCCGGAAGGCGGCCTGATGCTTGCGGCCGAATGCGCCGCCGACGTTCCCCTGGAGAACATCGAAGCCATCTGCTGCGCCCTGGAACGCATGCAGGATTTCAAGGGCTGATCGGCTGTCTGCCGTAAATCCAAAGGAGGATAAGCATGATCCGAATCGACTGTAAACAGCCAGGTGAAAAATTCGTCCCCTACTGGCGCACCTGCGTAGGCGCAGGCCGTGCCAACGAGGGCCTGCGCGCCGTTTTCCAGCGCCACCTTGCCCTTGTGCAGGAAAATATCGGCTTTCGCTATGTACGCATGCACGCGCTTTTCCATGACGATATGTTCGTCATGCGCAAGGATGAGCAGGGCGGCTACATCTTCAATTTCCAGTACATTGACGATCTGTTTGATATGCTGCTGGAACATCACATCCGTCCCTTTGTGGAGCTAAGCTTCTTCCCCGATTGCCTCAATCCCGGCGAAGGCACCTTGTGCTGGTGGAAAGGCCACGTGACGCCGCCCGAAAGCTTTAACGGCTGGTGCGCGCTGATCGATGCGTTCATCCGCCACATCCTTTCCCGTTACGGCGCGGAGGAAGTGCATACCTGGTACTTTGAAGTATGGAACGAGCCCAATCTCTACGGCTTCTGGGACGGCACCCGCAGCCAGTACTTTGATCTGTACAAGCAAACCGTCCGCACCATCAAGGCCATCGATCCCGCACTGCGCGTAGGTGGCCCTGCCACCAGCAATTTCGTGCCGGACGAGCGCTTTGACGGCGAAAAGGAAGTGGAATCCCTGTCGCTCACCCATCAGGTGGAGGATCTGGATTCCTTGTCCTGGCACGGCGTATGGATCAATGAATTCCTTGCCTACTGCGCAGAAAACGCCCTGCCAGTTGATTTTGTATCCACCCATCCCTATCCCACCGATTTTGCCGTCAACGACGAGGGGATCGTAGCCGGTCGCTCCCGCGGCATTGATTCGCTTCATAAGGATCTTCTCTGGCTGCGCGACGCCATCCGCGCCAGCGCTTATCCCAATGCCGAGATTCACCTGACCGAATGGTCCTCCAGCCCTTCCGCCCGCGACTGCACCCACGATTATCTCCAGCAGGCCGCCTTTATTGTCAAAAGCAATCTGGATTGCATCGGCCTTGCCGATTCCCTTTCCTATTGGGTCTTTACCGATTGCTTTGAGGAAACCGGCGCAGGCGACAGCGTGTTCCACGGCGGATTTGGCCTGATCAACTATCAGGGCATCGTCAAGCCCGGCTACCACGCCTACCGCATGCTGGCTATGCTGGGCGACGAGTGCATCTATCAGGACAAACACACCTTCATCACCCGCGGAGACACGGGCATTTGCGGCATCCTGTACAACTACCCCCTCCGCGAAACCATCGCCATGTCCCGCTATCCCGACCGCTCCTACGCGGAAAGGGATCTGAACGCAGGAGAAGCGGTCACCCAGGAGATCTGCCTCACCGGTCTTGCGCCCTATCAGCGCATTACCCTGGAGCAGCTGGACAGGGAACACGGCTGGGGTTTTGGCGCCTGGCAGCAGATGGGCATGCCCGAGCCGCCTGACCGCGAGCAGACACAGGCGCTGATCCGCGCCGCACACAATACCCTGATCTGCGAAGAAGCAGCCGATGAAAACGGCTGTCTCACCCTCCGCATCGCGCTGGATCCCTGGAATCTCGTATCCATCCGCGAAAGCTGATTCCGCTTGATCCTCACATCTACACTATTTCAGGAGGTTTTATGCGCAAGCTGCCCACCCGCCAGGTCCATCTTGATTTTCACACCTCTCCCCATATTTCCGGCATCGGCAAGGATTTTGACGCCGCACAGTTTCAAACTGCCCTGAAGGAAGGAAACCTGAACTCCATCACCGTGTTTGCCAAATGCCATCACGGCGTGTGCTATTATCCCACCCAAGTGGGCACACCCCATCCCGGTCTTGCGGATGGGTTTGATCTGACCGGCTCCATGATCCGTGCCGCGCACGAGATCGGCGTTGCTATGCCCGTCTACATCACCGTCGGCTGGTCTGCCCACGACAGCGCCTGCCATCCCGAATGGCGCGCCTGCAACAAGGACGGCTCTCCACAGCTTACCAATGTAGATCCCAACGCTGCCTCCGACGACCCCCGCCCCGATTGTTCCTGGGAAAACCTGTGTCCCAGCGGCGAATACGCGGAGCATATCTATGCGCTTACACGGGAGATCTGTCAGCGCTATGAGGATCTGGACGGCCTCTTTTACGATATCGTGTATATCGGCGAAGCCTGCTGGTGCCCAAATTGCCTGAAGGGCATGAAGGAAGCCGGTCTTGACCCCGACAATATTGAGCATGCAAAACAGTATTACCGCAAGCTGCATCTGGATTTTGCCGAGAACTGCCGGAAGATCCTCCATGCCTTTCATCCCGATGCAACCATCTTTTTTAACTCCGGCGGCGCTGAGATCTACCGCCCGGAATATCATGTTTCCCAGACCCATTTTGAAATGGAAGATCTGCCCACCGTCTGGGGCGGATACGATAAGCTGGTGCCCCGCGCCAGCGTCATGTCCCGCTACGGCAAGGATTATATGGGCATGACCGGCAAGTTCCACACCAGCTGGGGCGAATTTGGCGGCTATAAATCCCCCGATGCGCTGACGTACGAGGCGCTTACTATGGCCATGTTCGGCGCCTGCTGCAGCGTGGGCGATCACATGCCGCCCAACGGCCGCATGGATGCAACCACCTACCGTCTGATCGGTAAAGCCTACCGCGCACTTGAAAAGGTAGAGCCCTACTGCTATCCCGCCCAATCCAACGCCGATATCGGCGTTTATCTGGCAGGCGAAGAAAACTATGCCTCCGATGAGGGGCTCCACAAAATGCTGCTGGAAGCCCATTTGGATTTTGACGTCATCCTGCCCGGCGACGATCTAACCCATGTTCAGACGCTGATCCTGCCCGACGACGTCGCTTTGAGCGATCAGGAGGCTGCCCGTATCAACGCTTTTATTGATCGAGGCGGCAACGTGCTCTTCAGCGGCATGAGCGCTGTGAAGGATGGCAAATTCCAGCTGGATTGCGGCGCGGACATGATTGGACCCGGTGAATTCAAGAGAGATTATCTCAGCCCCACCTGCGAGGCTATTCAGCCCTTTACCGGCGACGCCCGCTTCCTGTGCTACGAAAGCGCACAGCATATTCAGCCTTCGTCCGATGCGGAGGTGCTCTCCTGGGTCTATCTCCCCTGGTTTGAACGCACCTATGGCCATTATTGCGGCCATATGTACGCGCCTTACCGTGAGGAACGCGCCTATCCCGGCTCCGTACGCAAGGGCAATGTGATCTATATCGCCCACCGTCTTTGCAAAATGTATTATGAACTGGGCGCGCAGGTACACCGTGATGTGTTCATCAACACACTGCGCCTGCTTCACAAGCCCCGCTATCAGGTTGTCAATCTCCCCAGCGCAGGCCGCACCCGCCTAACCCACCAGCCGGAGCAAGGCCGCTATGTTTTCCATGCAACCTACGCCAGCCCCATTCAGCGCGGAGAGATCAGCGTGATTGAGGATCTGCCGTATATGGACGGCGTGGAATGCATCATCCGGCTGCCGGAAGCGGTTCAATCCGTTCGCAGCATCGACGCGCCGGATGCAGACATCCCCTTTACTCAGGAAGACGGCGTTGTCCGCTTCACCCTGCCCCGTTTCAGGATCCATACCTGCGTCACACTGAACTGCTGAACCAAACCAACGCAAAGAAAAACCCTTGATTTTTCAAGGGTTTTCTTTTATTTTTTATCTTTTAGTCTTCAAACAGCGCCGTCACTGCCGCCGTTGACGGCAGCACATTGGTGATGTTTACCAGTTTCCTGTCAAACAGCGAGCCCGGATTGTTTTCGATCACAGATTCTTCATTCCCAAGATTCACCACAATATCCTCCAGCGCACCGGAGAACAACGTATTGCCGGATACCACGCAGTATCTGGAATCTGTCACCCAGATTCCCACCTGGGGCGACATGCTGCCGATGCCGTTATCATCGCGCCCCACACACAGGGTATTGCCCATCACGGTCACGCCTGCCGCCTTTTCAACGGCAATATGACTGCTGAAACGTCGATCGGCAGTGGGGTGATCCAGCGTGCCGGACATTTTGCCGGAACGGTAAATCAGATTGCCGGTACAGGAAATGGTATTGGAATAGGTCATATTACCCTTGTCCATGCCGGTGGTAATGTAAATACCCTGCCTGCCGGAGCGGTCAATATAATTGCCTGTCAGCTGATAGTGGCTGCCGCCGCGAATCACAATGCCGCCGCCCGCATTCCATTCCACACGGCAACCGGACATGGTAATGGCGTTGTTCTCTCCCGACGTTCCGTAGCCGCAGCCTTTGTTTCCGGAAAACCAGGTATCAAGAATAAAGCCGTCCACCGTATCCTGCAGATGCAATCCGTCGCCTCCGCAGCTTGCAAACATGCAGTGCCTGACCGTGAATGCCCAGGAATGCTCCAGCCTGCAGGCGTCGCCGGTAAAGGATTGCGCCTGCACCCGCTCCAGGCGGTAGGAATCCTCCATATGCGCCTGCTTGCTCTTTCTGGCCAGAATACCGATACACCCGCCCGGCATATCCATTCCGTTCAGCGCAAGCCCGTTGATGGTGCAGCAGAAAGCATCCGTAATATTCAGCACACAGACCTGGTCTTCATAGCGCTGCACCAATTGCGTTTTTCCGTGTTCCCGATAGCCCCAGCTGGGATCTGCAAGCAGCACGCTGCCTTTTCTAACAAACAATTCACCCACAGAATACAGTCCGGCAGGAAATTTAACCGCCTTTCCTTTTTGTGCTCCTTCATCGATGGCCGCCTGGATAGCTGCAGTATCATCATGGATCCCGTCGCCCACTGCGCCAAATGCACGTACGTCTAAATCGCTCATCTTTCTTCTCCTTTCAGGGGGAAGTATTCATTTTTATCTGCTTTGAATATATTTGGTTTTTTCGCAGTTGTCAATAGGTATTTGCTTTACGCACATGCACCAAAAAACTCCCTTTGCAGGGAGTTTTTCTTGTTACTTATCGGTGCGCTGGAAGTATTTGTCCAGTTCCTTTTTGATGTTGTCCGGCATACCGGTATCCACAGGCAACAGCACGGCGTTCACCACGCGCTCCATGATGGCAGCGGCAAAGGCGATATTTTCCTTCAGCGCCTTTTCACCCAGGGGGAACATGGTATCGCGGCAGGTGTGGATTTCGGAGGTAGAGGTGCCGCGGGAGAGGCCAAGGCCGGGGATGCCAAGATCTGCAAAGGGCGCAGAGTCGCTGGAATGGACGCCCACGCGGGTGCGGGCGGAGTAGCCCACCTCACGGCAGAACAGTTCCACAAAATCCTCCAGCTCCTTGCCGCCGGTGATGCAGATATTATTGGGGCCCAGCACCGTGCCACACATATCAAAGTTGAAGCAGAATTTGATCTCACTCTTCACCAGTTCTTCATGCTGCTCGATGTAGGCCTTGGAGCCAAGCAGGCCCTGCTCT
>SVGT01000023.1 GCA_015056175.1 Clostridiales bacterium
CCTGTGCGGAAGGGCATGGAATAGTAAAGCAAGCCGTTGAGCGCATCCAGGGGCGTATCGTACACCTGATGCTGCCAGGCGGAAAAGGCGTCCTGTGCGTGTCTGCGGCACAAATTTTCCAGAATATCCTGCTTGGATTCGTAATGGTGGTACAAACTTCCCTTGCTGCAGTCCAGCAGGGAGAGAATATCGTCGATGGTGGCAGCGGCATATCCCTTGTCAAAAAACATTTTTTCTGCCGCGTCCATGATCTGCTGCTTGCGCAGTTCGCCTTTCAGCATAGGTGCCTCCTTGGATCAGTTGTATTCGATGACTTCCTGAATCATGCGGTAGGTGGAGTTGCACAGGAGCTCCCGCTTGTATTCCTGGCCGTTGAGCAGGAACACCCGGTAGGTATCCACGGTGTAGCCGGTGCGGGCCTTTTTGAGCACCTGGGTGGTGCCGGCGGGAAGCTCCGGATTCTGGGTGTACTGAGGTTCAGAGGGGGGCTGCGTGGTGGAGGTAATGTCCGTTTCCAAGCGGATGCTGACGCCTGCGCCCAGCGTCATGCCGTAGAGCTCCACGGTGCAGGTGCGGTTTTGATAGTGCGCCAGAATAAAAATGGGGCCGTCCGAATCGTTGCGGAATTTGAAATCCAGATTGGGCCAGTTGACGGTGGCGTCCTCGCCCTTTTCCACGTAGTTGCTGGGCCAGGTGTGGGGCGTGCGCTCCACGATGGTCATGTTGGCCATGGCGGCGGCATTGAACAGCGTGCCGGAAACCTGGCACACGCCGCCGGCGATCTCGTCCACGGTGGTGCCGCCTGCGATGGCGGCTGCGGGAAGGTAGCCCTTTTCCGCGGTGCGCTGGCCGGTTGTTCCGTTAAAGGAAAAGGTATCGCCGGGCATCAGCACGGTGCCGCTGACGGCGCGGCAGGCCAGGTCGATATTGGTGTTGCGGTTGGCGTCCTGGGTGGTCTGGGTGGAAAAGGTGGTGATCAGCGCGAAGGAGTTCATCAGTTCCACGCGGGTCACATCCGGCGTAAGCTGCTGGCTCTGCATGGAGATGGAATCGGTATAGCGGCCCGAATCCAGCAGGGCGATGATGCGGTCGTAGAGCTCTGCGGAATCCAGCTGCGCGCCCATCCGGTCCTCGGTAAAGGTGAAGGCGCGGGTGGAAAAATCAAAGGTGGCTACCATGGAATTGACGGGCGCGCGGTTCACATACGCCGCCACGTTATCCACAAAGGCCAGCACGTGCGCCTTGTCATAGGTGACTTCGGTGTAGAAGTACGCGCCGTTTTCCGCCGCACGCATGCGGTGGAGGTAGCGGTATTCCAGGGGCGTGGCGCCGTCCGTCAGCGTCTGGGGGGAATCCTGCCTGCCAATCATGTATGCCTGATCCAGCACGGCGGACAGGTTGCGGGCAAAGGGAATATCGTTTTCCGTGATGCACCAGGCGTACTGATCCACCTGCACGTCGATGGAAAGCTGCCGGCCGGATTGACTGAGATAGGTGTTCAGTGCATGCTCCGCCTCCGGGTAGGTCATGCCGCCGATGTGCACACCGTCCACATACACGCCCCGGGCAAAGGTGGCGTTTTCCATCTGGGCTACCATTTGCCGAAAGGCGGGGTAGGGGCGGTAGAGCACGGTGACGCCGTAGATGAGCAGGAGCAGCACGGCGCCGCTGAGCAGCGCCACCACCGCCCAGGGGAAGCGCCTGCGCCCTCTTGGCGGCGTCCGGTGAGAGGGAGCGCGGCGGGGCGTTTGGTACACGGGCGCGGCCTGGGGATGGGGAGCATTTTCCTCCTCATCCTCTGCGTACACGGGATCGGGATAGGGGGCGGAAAAGGCGTTCTGCTCAAAAAAGACCTGCTCCTCCTCGTCAAACAGCGGGTGCTGTACGGGGATGAAGCCCTCGTCCCTGGGATCGGGCGGATAAGAGGCGCGGTAGTTTTGCGAAGCGTTTTGATCCTGAACTTGTCTGCGCATGAACGCGCCTCCTTTCCTTTGGCGTTATCGTGCCAGATTTTGATTGGAACTATGCCTCCCTATTTTATCGTCCGCACAGGCTTTTGTCAACGCGCAGACGGGTGCGCAGAGATGCTCCGGCAGCATTTTACACCGACAAAAAACGACCGCCGGTTCTTGGCGGTCGGGAAGATTCAGCGCAGGAAGGAAAGCATATCCAATGTGAGAAGTCCGCGCTCCCCGTGTACGGCTGCGCCCTTTACGGCGGCTGCACCCATGCGCAGGCAGGCGATGCGGCTGCTTTCAAAGGGATCCTGCTTTTCGCACAGCGTGGCGGACAGGATGCCGCACAGCGCGTCGCCGCTGCCGCCCTTGGCAAGCGCGGGGGAGCCGACGGTGTTGAGGGCGATCTTTTCGCCCTCCGCGATGACGGAAACGGCGTTTTTCACCACGGCGGTGCATTGGTAGGCGACGGACAGCTTCCGGGCGGCGGCGATGGGATCGCGCAGCACGTCCTGAAGGTCGCAGTGCAAAAGCCTTGCGCATTCCAGCGGATGGGGCGTGAGGACGGCGGTCTTTGGCAAATCGAAAGGTGCTGCCGCCAGCAGGTTCAGCGCATCCGCATCCAGCACGCATCTGTCGGCTTTTTGCAACAGCCTGATCAGCTGCCCGCGGGCGTTTTCATCGGTGCCGATGCCGCAGCCTGCGGCCAGTACGTCAAAGGCGACGGTATCCGCCTTGTCAAGCGGCACGCACATGGCGTTGGGGACGAGCGCCTGCAGCGTGGGGATGATTTCCTCCGGACAGGCAATTGTCACCAGCCCGGCTCCGGCTTTCAGCGCACCCAGCGCGCACATGGCGGCGGCGCCGGCCTTTCCGGGGCTGCCTGCGTACACCAGCACTCTGCCGCAATTGCCCTTGTGGGCGTTTTTATCCCGGGAAGGCAGGAGCGTATCCAGCGCATCCATGGGATAATAGGGAATGCCTCGGTCGCAGGCATGGATGCCGATGGGCGCGATGCGAAGGTCGCCGGCGTTGCCGCGCCGGTCTGTCAGCATGAGGCCAAGCTTTGCGGCATGGAAGGTGACGGTAACGTCGGCACGGACGCAGGGATCAAACACATGTCCGGTATCGCCGTCCATGCCGGTAGGTACGTCCACGGACACGATGGGCAGCCTCGCATGATTGATCCACTCCGCGGCCAGGGCGATCTTTCCCTCCGGCGCGCGGGTCTGGCCGATGCCCAGCAGTGCGTCCACGCACAGATCAAACTGGGCAGGGGAGGGCAATTCGAAAAGCACGGGGATGCGCAGATATCTTACATAGGCTTCGTTATCCCGTGCAGAGGGCGTTTTGGGCGCGACGGGCAGATACACGCAGCTTTTGCCGCCCCTTTGGGCAAACAGCCTTGCACAGGCCAGGCCGTCGCCGCCGTTGTTGCCCGGACCGCACAGGAACAGCACCCGCTTGCCCCCGGCGCCGCCAAGCATGCTTTCGATCTCCCCGCACAGGGCGCGGGCGGCGTTTTCCATAACCAAAACAGGCGGCACGCCATGATCAAACGCCGCCTGTTCCATGCTGCGCATTTCCTGCGCAGTAACTGCAAACTGATTCATTTTTCGGCCCTTTCGGCAATGCACACGGCGGCGGCCACGCCTCCGTCGTGGGTGATGGAGAGGTGAAGGGAGGTAATGGAGCGCTGGGCGGCATGCATCTGGTAGGCGCCGCGCAATTCGTAGCAGGGCGCGCCGTATTTGTCGTGCAGCACGACGATATCCTGAAGCTTGGTATCGGCAAAGCCGGTGCCCAGACACTTGACCAGCGCTTCCTTGGCGGCAAAAATGCCCGCCATGGTATCGGCGGCGCTTTGCCCCTTGGCGCGGATGTATTCCTGCTCCTCCGGGCAGAAATAGCGGCTGAGAAAGCGATCGTCCTTGAGCAGTTCTTCCATGCGTGCGATTTTGCACACGTCCAGACCGATTCCGGTGATCATGGTACTTCACTCCCGTGCGCCTGCGCGTAATTGGTGGGTAGCAGGAATGTCATTTGAGGTGCAGCGCGCCATCAAGCCATGCGCAAAGGTCATCGAGCACCTCGTTGCAATTGAGTTCGTTAAACAGTTCGTGGCGGCAGTCAGGGTACAGCTTTACGTCTGCCCGGCTGATGCCTGCGCGTCGCAGCTGCTGCGCCACTTTTTCAACGCCCTTGCCCATCTGGCCCACGGGATCCTTCTGCCCGGACAGGAGATAGACGGGCACGCCCTTTTGCATCAGCTGCAGGCGGCTTTCCCGGCTCAGTGCCAGAAGACCTTGGAAAAAGGCCTTGTAGGAAGCGCCGGTGAACACAAAGCCGCAGCGGCTGTCCGCAATATACCTGTCCACCTGCTTTTCATCCCTAGACAGCCAGTCAAAGGGCGTGCGGGCAGGGGAGAAGGGCGCGTTATTGGAGGAGAAAACCATTTTATCCAGCAGCGGGGCGGGCTTGCTCTTTGGGAACAGCGACGCCATCAGCGTCCCTGCGGCGCACAGCGCACCGGGATAAAAGCCCGTGCCGGAAAGCACCAGCGCGGAAAGTTCCTTGCCGTAGCGCAGGGCAAATTCCCGGGCAAGGAAGCTGCCCATGGAGTGGCCCAGCAGCACGTAGGGAAGCCCCGGATGCTCGTTTTTTACATACGTCATCACGGTGTGCAGATCCAGCAGCACCTTGTCCCAGCCGTCCCTGTCCGCAAAGTGACCCAGGCGCATTTCCGGCCATTCATAGCCGTGGCCGCGGTGATTTGAACCGCACACCAGGAAGCCCTTTTCGCACAGGGCGCGGGCCGCGTATTCATAGCGGAGAATATGCTCTGCCATGCCGTGAGCGATGTGCACCACGGCGCGGGCGGGGGTATCCGGCTGCCAGATGTGCAGATGGATGGGTACCTGCTCATCTTTTCTTGGGAGGTACATAAGCGTATGCTTCATCACAGCGCCTCCTTCCTGCGTGGATCAGGGCTGGTAGAGACCCACCTTCTTGTACACCTTACGCAGCGTCTTCTGCGCCAGATACTGGGCGCGGGCAGCGTTTTCCTTGAGGATGGTGGGGAGATAGGTCTTGTCCGCCATGATCTCCTTGTAGCGGGCCTGGATGGGGGCAAACTCCTCGATGACGGTCTGGGCGACGGCTTCCTTGAGCTGGCCGTAGCCAAGGCCGGAAAGGCTCTGCTCCACTTCTTCCACGGTCTGGTTTTTCAGTGCGGACAAAATGGTCAGAAGGTTGCTCACGCCGGGCTTGTTTTCCGGATCAAAGCGGATCTGCGCTTCGCTGTCGGTGACGGCCCGCTTGATCTTGCGGCGGATGGTATCGGGATCGTCAAAGAGGGAGACGAAGCTTTCGTCCGGATCGCTCTTGCTCATCTTCTTGGTGGGCTCGGACAGGCTCATGATCTTGGCGGTGGACTTGCGGATGTAGGGTTCGGGCAGGGTGAACACATCGCCGTACACGCTGTTGAAGCGCTGGGCAATATCGCGGCAGATCTCCACATGCTGCTTCTGGTCCAGACCCACGGGCACGATGTCCGTCTGGTAGAGCAGGATATCGGCAGCCATCAGCACGGGGTAGGTGAAAAGACCGGCGTTGATGTTGTCGGCATGCTGCTGGGACTTGGCCTTGAACTGGGTCATGCGGTTAAGCTCGCCCATATAGGTGTAGCAGTTGAGAATCCAGCTCAGCTCTGCGTGGGCGGGCACATGGCTCTGGCAGTAGATGATGTTCTTTTCGGGATCCAGGCCGCAGGCGATGTACAGCGCCGCCAGGGAGGGAGAGCGCTTGCGCAGCTGGGCGGGATCCTGACGGACGGTCAGGGAGTGGAGGTCGGCCACGCAAAAGAGGCTTTCCTTATCCTCAAAGAGGGAAAAATTGCGCAGCGCGCCGATGTAGTTGCCCAGGGTGATATTGCCCGAAGGCTGTACGGCGGAATAAATGACCTGTTTCTTTTCAGGTGCGTTGTTGTTCAAAACTTCAGACATATTGATCATATCCCTTCTCAAAGTCAGGAAAAATTATACCACAAATCCTACAGGGTGTAAAGGGCGGCAATTTAATGAAAGAAAAAACAAAACCCGGCGCGGGGCAGGGCCCTTTGCCGGGTGGATTTGTATGGATTATTTCTGCAGAAGCTGGATGAGCGCAAGGGCCGAGCGGGCGGGGGTATCCTGAAGCTTTGCGCGGACGTCGTCTGCAAAAGCCGCTTCTTCCTTGGTCAGCATCACGTCGCCGTGACGGGTCTGCGCCTTGTGGATGTTTACGCAGGGCAGCATGCGCTTTTCGCCGGGGATGCGCTCCAGGGTCAGTTCCATATTGGCAGTGTTGCGGAATTCCAGCAGGATGCTGTCGTCAAGGGGGCTCTGTGTGTCCGTCTGCATCAGGGCGATAACGGTCAGCGATCCGCCCTCGCGGGTGTTGCGGGCTGCGCCAAAGAGCTTCTTGGCCTTGGCGACGGCGGTGGGTACCAGGCCGCTTTGCAGCGCGCGCGCCGTCTGGGGGGAGAGGAAATTGTAGGCGCGGCACAGGCGGGTAAAGCTGTCCACAAAGAGCACTACGTGCTGCTTTTCCTCTACCAGACGCTGGGCGCGCTCCAGCACCAATTCTGCCAGCCGCACGTGGTTTTCGGGCGCCATATCGAAGGTGGAATAGACCACTTCGCCGGGGATCGTTTCCTTCATGTCCACGGCATCCTCGGGGCGCTCGTCAATGAGCAGGGTGATAAGGTGGGCGTCGGGATAATCCTTGCCGATCTTGGCGGCCATCTTTTTGATCAACGTGGTGCGGCCTGCCTTGGGGGGAGATTGGATCAGCGCGCGCTGGCCAAAGCCGATGGGGGAGAAGAGATCCACCGCGGCAAGGAAAAGATCATCTTCATTGCCAAGGGTGATGCGCTTCTTGGGGTAGATGGCGGTGAGCTGATCAAAGGATACGCGGGCGGTGTTTTCCTCCGGCTGACGGCCGTTGATGCGGGTGATGTAGAGCAGGGCGCTGTAGCGGCTGCCCTGCTGCTGGGGGCGGGTTTTGCCCTCAATATAGTCGCCCGAACGCAAAAGGAACCTGCGGATCTGGGCGTTGGACACGTACACGTCGTTCTTGCCGGGAAGATAATTTTCCGTGCGCAGGAAGCCGTAGCCGTCGGGATGGATCTCCAGCACGCCTTCGCCCTCGCCGCATTCGCCGGTCATGAGCATTTCGGTAACGGCGGCGTTGCTCGCAGACGCTTCACGCACAGCGGGCGTATAGGGCTCGCGACGGCCGTATTCCGGGGACGTGGGCGGGATAAAATCCTGCTGGGGACGAGTGGGATAATCATTGCGGTAAGGCGTGGGCGCCTCCTGCTGGGGATATTCTGCGGCAGGATTTTCGGCAGGTTGCGCATCCCCCGGGCCAAAGCGCACCGGAGGCTGATAGGCGCCCTGGGAACGCTGGATGCGGGGGTCGGGACGGTTTTGCATCTGGGGGCGCTGGTTATAGCGCATATCCTGCTGTGTGCCGTAGGGAGGGCGGGCCTGATTGCGGCTCTGATAGGCGGGCTGGGTTTGGTAGGACAGGGGATTATGCCAGGCACGGCTGCCCTCCATGGTAAAGGCGGGCGCCTTGCTGCTGATGGAGGCAAGAGAGGAATTCTGTGCGGGCGCGGCGCTCTGGGGCTTGGGCGCTGGCTTGCGGGGCGCAAGCTGCACCGACTGGTTGGGCGTGAGCACCGGTACGTCGTCCTGATCGTCGTTTTCGTCATCGGTGATGATGGAAGCGCTGTAGCGGGGGGCTTGAGGGGCAATCTGCTGCGCGGCAGGGGCTTCCGGTGCGCCCGTTTCTTCCAGCAGCTTCTCGATGATCCCCTGCTTGCTGATCCCGGCGCCCAGCTTTACGCCCTTTTCCTTGGCCACGCGGCGCAATTCAAGCACAGTCATCTTCTCGTATGATTCTCGCATTTTATGACCCTCCGAAATGATTAAGATGGTGTGTGAAAGGATGCAATGACAGATAAAAAGGCAATGTACTGGCATTGCTCTTTTGTAGGGGACGGATTATTTCTTTGTGCGTTGGGGTGCACAAATACCGATTTTTTCCACTGTAACAGATTATAGCAGAGGCAGATCGTTTTTTCAATGCGTTTTACGAAAAAATACACCCGTCAAAAAGCGTCATTTGCCCACGCAGAAGCGGGAGAAGATATCGTCCAGCAGCTTTTCGTCCACCCGGTCGCCGGTGATGCGGGCAAGGCACAAAAGGGCGTCGTGCAGATCGATGGCGGCCAGATCCACCGCTTCGCCGCTGCGGCACACATTGGCAGCGTTTCGCAAATGCTGGGCTGCCTGACGGGCAAGCGCCATATGACGGCTTTCGCTCAATTCGCTCTGGCCGGCGTTTGCGGCAAAGGCAGCAATGGCGCGGGACAGGGCGTCCATGCCTTCGCCTGTGCGGGCGGATACGTACAGCGCATCCCGGAGAGGGAGCTTTGCCATGGCGGGCATGCGGTCGATCTTGTTGAGCACCACGATCCGGTCGCCGTTTTCCGTTTCGTGCAAAAGGCGCATGTCTTCATCGTCAAGGGGCAGCGCCGCATCCAGCACAACCACCGTCACATCCGCATGGGCAATGGCCCTGCGCGCCCTGTCGATGCCGATTTTTTCCACCTCGTCGCTGCCGTCACGCAAGCCTGCGGTATCGCTCAGATTCACCTTCACGCCGTCCAGCTGGATGGAGCCCTGCACAATATCGCGGGTGGTGCCGGGAATGCTGGTGACGATGGCTCTTTCCTGTCCAAGCAGGGCGTTTAGGATGGAGGATTTGCCTACGTTGGGCTTGCCGCACAAAACCACCTGCAGCCCTTCCTCCAGGATGCGGGCGCCCCGCTCGTCGCAGGCGTTTTCCAATTGTTCCGCAAGGGAGAGGGCGCTTGCTTCAAGGGCGGTATAGGCTTCCTCGTCGGAGATCTCCTCGGGGTAATCCAGCGCTGCTTCCACCCCGGACAGGATGGTGAGCAATTGCTCCTGGGCGTTTTTGATAAAGCTGTTTACGCCGCCCTGAAGCTGACGCATGGCGGCGCGGGCGGCCCGGTCGCCCTCGGAGGAGATGATGCTCATCACGGCCTCGGCGCGGCTCAAGTCAATGCGGCCGTTCAGGAAAGCGCGGCGGGTAAACTCGCCGGGGTCCGCCGCACGGGCGCCCAGCGCATAGAGCGCGTCCAGCACCCGGCGGGAGGCGTAGCTGCCGCCGTGGAGGTGAAATTCGCACACGTCCTCCCGGGTATAGGTGCGGGGGGCGCGCATCAGCACGCACATACATTCGTCCAGCATTTCGCCGTCCATATACAGATGGCCGTAGTACATTTTATGGCTTTCGTATTCGCCCTGGCGGTCAAACAGGGTGCGCATCATGCTTTCCGCCTCGGGGCCGCTTACGCGGATGATGGCAATGCCGCCCTGTCCGGGCGCGGTGGCGGGGGCTGCGATGGTGTCGGTGGTATACATCAAAAGGACGCTTCCTTTCATCCATGTCGTTGTGATATGCCTATTATAACATATTCCTGTACGTTTTGACATCATTGTTCCTTGCAAAGTGCAGATTTTCGCAGTACAATATATAAAGGAAAAATTCGGCAAAGGAGTTTTGACGATGGATTTCAGAGCAATTGACCAGATGATCGAGGAAGCGATCGCAAACGGCGCGTTTCCCTCTGCCTGCGTGGCCATCGGCCGGGGCGACAAGGTGTACCATACCGTATGCCGCGGCGTGACCAGGCTGGAAAACGGCATTCCCGTCAATGAAGATACCCTTTACGATATGGCGTCCCTTTCCAAGGTGATGGGCCCCACCATGGTGCTGCTGCGCGCCATTGAAACGGGCAAGATCACCCTGGATGATACGCTGTGCGATTACTTTGAAAACGTGCCCGAGGATAAGAAGAACATCACCGTGCGCAACCTGATGACCCACACGGCGGCGCTCAACCCTTCCATTCCCCTCTATGAGCGCTGCGAAAAGCCCGAGGACGCCTGCCGGGTGATCCTGGATGCGCCGCTGGAGGGCGAAGTGGGCAAGGCGCCCCGCTACTCCTGCATGAGCTATGTGCTTTTGGCGGGCATCCTGGAAAAGGCCTACGGCAAAACGCTGGACGTGCTGGCAAAGGAAATGGTGTTTGAGCCCCTTGGCATGGAAAACACCGGCTATTGCCCCGCGTTTTGCGAAAACATCGCCGCTACCGAGATCGACCGGGAAACGGGCGTGCTCTGGCAGGGTATCGTGCATGACGAAAATGCCCGCTACCTTCGCGGCGTAAGCGGCAACGCAGGCGTTTTTTCCAACATCAGGGATTGCACAAAGTTCGCCATGATGCTTGCCCAGATGGGCAAGGGTTTGGTGGGCAAGCCGATGATGCAGAAGGCCATCCGCAACTACACCCCCGGCTATGACGCCAACCGCGGTCTTGGTTTCCATCTGGCAGGCCTTCCCGGCTGCTACTTTGGCGACGTGTTCCCCGATGAGTCCTTTGGCCATACCGGCTTTACCGGCACCTCCATGGCCGTGTGCCCCCACACGGGCATCTTTGTGGTGATCCTGGCCAACCGTGTGCATCCCACCCGCGAAAACGTTGGCATGTTCCGTGTGCGCCGCGCGCTGCATAACCTGGCCTACACCATCATGAGCGGAGAAGAAGTGTAAAGCATGGAAAAGCAGTACTGGAAAAGCCGCGCCTTCAACGCGCTGGTGCGCTTTCTGCGCTTTGTGTATCCCCACAGGGTGATTGGTGCGGATGAAGTGGAGCGCGAGGAAGGGGAGCCGCTGGTTTTTGTGTGCAACCATGGGGAGATCTACGGCCCCGTGGCTACCGTGCTCTTTGTACCCTTCCGTTTCCATCCCTGGTCCACCTGCGAAATGACGGACAGGGAGATGATGTCCCGCTACATTTACGAAAACGACGTAAAGCGCATGAAGTGGCTGCCCAACCCGGTGGGGAAGTGGGCGGTCGATCATGTGTGCGTGCCATTCATGATGTGGGTGAAGGAAAACCTGGGCTCCATTCCCGTCTATCACGGGGATACAAGAGGGCTGATGCGCACCTTCCGCGAGACCATTTCCGTGATGGAAAAGGGAGAAAACATCCTGCTCTTCCCGGAAAACTCCGCTACCAGCGAAACGGGCAAATTTGTCCGCGAGGGCGCCAGCGAGTTTTTTACCGGCTTTGTGACCATCGGTATGCTCTACCACAATCGCACCGGCAAATGCGCAAGATTTGTGCCTGTCTATGCGGACAAAAAACGGCGCCGGGTGTGCTTCGGAAAGAGCATCGTGTACGATCCCGACTGCCGGGATGAAAAGCAGCGCCTCTGCTCCCATCTGCGGGGCGAACTGCTCCGGATGGCGCAAGTGGGCGATTCTGCCGCCCAATAACGGCAAAAACACCCGAAAACAGAATTGTGACAAAAATTTAATAATTCCAAATATGTCATCTTTGGTACCAAATACACCAAAGGCGACATGAAGGGCATTTTTGCCGGCAAAAATTGCAAATATCAGGGAAATTAGAGCGGAAAACGCATTGACAATTCCACTTGATAATGTTACTATGATATAGTTGCTTGTATTATGCGGGCAACTGCGTTTGAGCGAAACGCCTCAAGGAGTGCAGCATGCGTGAAAACCTTGAAAAAAGCACACTTCGCGTGGTAGGTCTGAGGCAGGTCCTCCGGGCTGTCCGGGAAGGAAAAGCGCTGAAAGTATACCTGGCGGAGGATGCGCCGGAGGATATGCAAAGGCAGGTGCTTCTGGCGGCACAGCAAATGGATGTGCCCGTCGGCAGGGTGGGCAGCATGCGCGCCCTCTCCCGTCTGTGCGGAGTGGACGTGCCTGCATCCTGCGCGGCGCTTCTCAAGAGCGCAAACAAATTCTGAGACTATATATCCACGAGGGTTGCGTGGATTTTATAGGAGGAGACCGGCAAATCCGGCTCCGATACATATTAGGGAGGTGCTTCCATGCCCACGATCAATCAGTTGATCCGCAAGGGAAGAGAAAAGGTTGCCAACAAGTCAACCGCGCCTATTCTTCAGGGCTGCCCGCAGAAGCGTGGCGTGTGCCTGAGCGTGAAGACTACGACGCCCAAAAAGCCGAACTCTGCGCTTCGTAAGATCGCCAGAATTCGTCTGACCAACCAGATCGAAGGTACTTGCTACATTCCCGGCATCGGCCATAACCTGCAGGAGCACTCTGTTGTGCTGATCCGCGGCGGCCGTGTGCGCGATCTGCCCGGCGTTCGTTACCACATCATCCGCGGCGCGCTTGATACTGCCGGCGTTGCAAAACGCATGCAGAGCCGTTCGCTCTACGGCGCCAAGCGCCCCAAGAAGTAAGTCGAACAGCATTTCTTGGGCAAATAACCGCTGCCCGGGCAAATGAAACTGCGTATATGCGCTCCGACGGTTGGAACGCCGCCGCAAGCGGACGCAGGTGCAATGCCCCGCACCAAGCAAATGGAGCCGCGCGATGCTGACGCGCAGCCGACGGTTTTGCCGAAAGAAAACAAAAAGACTTTACGAAAACTCTGAGGAGGGAATACTATGCCCCGTCGTGGATTTATCCCCAAGCGCGAAGTGCTTCCGGATCCCGTGTATGGGACGACGGTTGTCACCAAGCTGATTAACCAGATTATGCTCGATGGCAAGCGCGGCGTTGCCCAGCAGGTGTGCTACGAAGCGTTTGAAATGATCAAGGAAAAGACCGGCAAGGAAGCCAACGAAGTGTTCCAGGCTGCTCTGGGCAACGTGATGCCCCAGCTGGAAGTCAAGGCTCGCCGCGTCGGCGGTGCCACCTATCAGGTGCCCGTTGAAATCCGTCCCGAGCGTCGTCAGACCCTGGCCCTGCGCTGGCTGGTGGACTTCTCCCGCAACCGCGGCGAAAAGACCATGGCCGAACGTCTGGCCAATGAACTGATGGAAGCTGCCAACAACGGCGGCAACTCCGTCAAGCGTAAGGAAGAAATGCACCGTATGGCCGAAGCCAACAAGGCTTTCGCTCATTTCCGGTGGTAATTTAGAAGTTTAACCCTAGATAAGGAGAACGCATCGCATATGCCCAGAAGTCATCCCCTTAACATGGTCCGTAACATCGGTATTATGGCGCACATCGACGCCGGTAAGACCACCACATCCGAACGCATTTTGTTCTACACCGGCAAAGTGCATCGCCTGGGTGAGACCCACGATGGCGCTGCCACGATGGACTGGATGGAACAGGAACAGGAACGCGGCATCACCATTACCTCTGCTGCCACTACCTGTTTCTGGAAAGATCATCGCATCAACATTATCGACACTCCCGGCCACGTGGATTTCACTGTGGAAGTTGAGCGTTCTCTGCGAGTACTGGACGGCGCTGTCGCCGTGTTCTGCGCCAAGGGCGGCGTGGAACCCCAGTCCGAAACGGTCTGGCGTCAGGCCACCAAGTACCACGTGCCTCGCATCGCATATGTCAACAAGATGGACATCATGGGTGCTGACTTCTACCGCGTTGTGGAAATGATGAAAACTCGTCTCCACACCAAGGCCGTGCCTCTCCAGCTGCCCATCGGCAAGGAAAGCACTTTCCGCGGCATCGTTGACCTGATCAAGATGAAGGCGGAAGTGTACTACGATGACGAGGGCAAGGACGTGCGTGAGGAAGAAATCCCCGCCGACCTGCTGGAAGAAGCCAAGACCGCCCGCGAGTTCCTGGTGGAAGCCGCTGCCGAAAGCAATGACGAACTCATGGAAAAGTTCCTGATGGGCGAAGAGCTGACCACGGAAGAAATCGTTTCTGCCGTGCGTACCGCCACCCTGGACTGCTCCATGACGCCCGTGCTGTGCGGCACTTCCTACCGTAACAAGGGCGTGCAGCTCCTCTTGGATGCCATCATCGCCTACATGCCTTCTCCTGTGGACATTCCTCCCATCGAAGGCACCCTGCCCGGCGAACCCGAAACCAAGGTATTCCGCAAGGCCGACGACAACGAGCCCTTCTCTGCGCTGGCCTTCAAGATCGCAGCCGATCCCTTCGTGGGCAAGCTGGCCTTCTTCCGCGTTTACTCCGGTAAGGTGACCGACGGCAGCTACGTGTACAACTCCACCAAGCGTAAGCGCGAGCGCTTCAGCCGCATCGTGCGTATGCATGCCAACCGTCGTGAAGACGTTGATGAGCTGTACGCCGGCGATATCGCCGCTGCGGTGGGCCTGAAGGAAACCACCACCGGCGATACTCTGTGCGATGAAAAGGCTCCCATCATTCTTGAATCCATGGAATTCCCCGAGCCCGTCATCCAGGTCGCCATCGAGCCCAAGACCAAGGCCGGTCTTGACAAGATGGGTCTGGCTCTGGCCCGTCTGGCTGAAGAGGATCCTACCTTCAAGACCTATACTGACAAGGAAACCGGTCAGACCATCATCGCCGGTATGGGCGAACTCCATCTGGAAATCATCGTGGATCGTCTGATGCGTGAATTCAAGGTAGAAGCCACCGTGGGTAATCCCCAGGTGTCCTACAAGGAAACCATCAAGCGCACGGTGCAGGCCGAGGGCCGCTATGTCCGTCAGACCGGCGGTCACGGTCAGTACGGTCACTGCGTGATCGAACTGGCTCCCCTCGAACCCGGCCAGGGCTACGTCTTTGAGAACAAGATCGTGGGCGGCGTCATTCCCAAGGAATACATCCCCGCTATCGACAACGGTATCAAGGAAGCGGCCAAGAGCGGTCTCCTGGGCGGCTTCGAAGTCGTGGACTTCAAGGCTACTCTGCTGGACGGCTCCTACCACGATGTGGACTCCTCCGAAATGGCGTACAAGATCGCCGGCTCCATGGCTTTCAAGGAAGCCCTGGCCAAGGCGGACGAGCGTCTGCTGGAGCCCATGATGAAGGTGGAAACCATCGTTCCCGACCAGTATCTTGGCGACGTGGTGGGCGATATCAACTCCCGCCGCGGCCGCATCGACAACATCGAGCCCCGTATTTCCGAGCAGGCCGTGGATTCCTTCGTGCCTCTCAGCGAAATGTTCGGTTACGCAACCGACCTGCGCAGCCGCACTCAGGGTCGTGGCAACTACTCCATGCAGTTTGACCACTACGAAGAAGTGCCCAAGAACGTGGCCGAAAAGGTTGTCGGCAAGAAAGCTCAGTAAATAAAATCTGCTCGTTTCTACACGAACAATTTAGGAGGGAATACCCCAATGGCAAAGGAACATTTTGAAAGAAATAAGCCCCATGTCAACATCGGCACCATCGGCCACGTTGACCACGGCAAGACCACTCTGACCGCTGCTATCACCATGGTGCTGTCTGCCATGGGCGGCGCTCAGGCCATGAAGTACGACGAAATCGACAAGGCCCCCGAAGAGAAGGCCCGCGGAATCACGATCAACACCGCTCACGTGGAATACGAGACCGAAACCCGTCACTATGCCCACGTTGACTGCCCCGGCCACGCTGACTATGTTAAGAACATGATCACCGGCGCCGCGCAGATGGACGGTGCCATCCTGCTGGTGTCCTCTCCCGACGGTCCCATGCCCCAGACTCGCGAGCACATCCTGCTGGCCCGTCAGGTTGGCGTGCCCTACATCGTTGTGTTCATGAACAAGGTCGACCTGATGGACGACGAAGAGCTGCTCGAGCTGGTCGAAATGGAAGTTCGCGACCTGCTGAACGAGTACGAATTCCCCGGCGACGACATTCCGATCGTGAAGGGTTCTGCTCTGAAGGCTCTGGAATACATGCAGAACGGCGGCACCGATCCCAAGTCCGCTCCCGAGTGCAAGTGCATCTTCGACCTGATGGAGCAGGTGGATGCTTACATCCCCACTCCCGAACGCGCCACCGACAAGCCCTTCCTGATGCCTGTTGAAGACGTGTTCTCCATCACCGGCCGCGGCACCGTGGCCACCGGCCGTATCGAGCGCGGCACCGTGAAGGTGAGCGACACCGTCGAAATCGTTGGTCTGACCGAAAAGCCCCGCTCTGTGGTCGTGACCGGCGTTGAAATGTTCCACAAGCTGCTGGACGACGCCCAGGCCGGCGACAACATCGGCGCCCTGCTGCGCGGCATTCAGCGCACCGAAATCGAGCGCGGTCAGGTTCTGGCCAAGCCCGGCTCCATCAAGCCCCACACCCATTTCTTCGGTCAGGTGTACGTGCTGAAGAAGGAAGAAGGCGGCCGTCATACCCCCTTCTTCAACGGCTATCGTCCCCAGTTCTACTTCCGTACCACCGACGTGACCGGCAGCATCAAGCTTCCCGATGGCGTTGAAATGGTTATGCCTGGCGACAACATCGAAATGGAAGTGAACCTGATCACTCCCATCGCTATCGAACAGGGTCTGCGCTTCGCTATCCGCGAAGGTGGCCGCACTGTCGCTTCCGGCGCTGTGGTTCGCACCGCCGAATAATCAAACACAACTTCGTCCCGGACGTGGGGGAGGCCCTGCGCCCCGGGACTGGCACAATTGTAAAGAGAGGTGTTAACACATGGCAGCCAAGGAAGCGCGCCAGAACATCGTGCTTGCCTGCACTGAATGCAAGCAGCGTAATTACAACACCAAGAAGAATAAGAAGAACACCCCCGACCGCGTCGAACTGAAGAAGTATTGCCGCTTCTGCAAGAAGCACACTGCACACCGCGAAACCAGATAAGCGCGAAGGATGTGACTAAAATGGCTAATACGAGCACCAAGGGCAAGGAACAGGTCTCCTTCATGACCAAGCTTTGCCACTTCTTCAAGAAACTGCCCGCCGCCATTGCCCGTCCTTTCAAGAACATGTGGCATGAAATGAAGAAGGTGACCTGGCCCACCAAGAAGGAATGGGTCAACAGCGTCATCATCGTCATCGTTTTCATGGTGTTCATGGGCATCGTGATTGGCCTGCTGGATGGCGGGTCTACCGCGCTGGTCCAGTGGATCATGTCGTTGTAATTGAAGAGGAGAAGCAATTATGTCCGAAGACAGACCGGGCACGCTGGAATGGTACGTGGTTCACACGTACTCCGGCTATGAAAACAAAGTCAAGGATAACCTTGAAAAATCGGTGGAAAACAACGGTATGCAGAACCTCATCACCGAGGTGGTCGTTCCCACTGAAGAGGTTGTCGAACTGCGCAATGGCAAGCGTGTGGTGACCCATCACAAAACCTTCCCCGGCTACGTGCTGGTGCACATGATCATTACCAACGAAAGCTGGTATGTGGTGCGCAACACCCGTGGAGTGACCGGTTTTGTGGGTCCCGAAAGCAAGCCCATTCCGCTGACGCAAGAGGAACTGGACAGGATGCTGAACAGCGCGCCCAACTCCGTGGACTTCAAGGTTGCGGTGGGCGAAGAAGTCCGGATTCTGTCCGGGCCGCTGGAGAATTTCACCGGTGTGATCGAGGAAATCGACGGCATTCGTCAGAAGCTGCGTGTGAAGGTGAAAATGTTCCTGGGCCGCGAGATGCAGATCGAAGTGGATCTGGATCAGGTGGAAAAGGTCAAGTAACCCAAGCATTCGGTTTTGCCCGGATCACCGGGCAGGTTTTCCGTTCCCGTGGGAGGCATGCGAAAGGCATGCCGCCATTACCACAAGCTTTAAGGAGGTGCCATTACCATGGCAAAGAAAATTACCGCTTTCATCAAGCTGCAGGTGCCCGCCGCCAAGGCCACTCCTGCTCCCCCCATCGGCCCCGCTCTCGGTCAGCACGGTGTGAACATTCCCGGCTTCTGCAAGGAATTCAACGCCCGTACCGCCAAGCAGGAAGGCTACATCATCCCCGTAGTCATCACTGTGTACTCTGACCGTTCCTTCACCTTCATCACCAAGACGCCTCCGGCGCCCGTGCTGATCAAGAAGGCTCTGAACCTGAACAGCGCTTCCGGCCGTCCCAACAAGGACAAGGTTGGCCAGCTGACCCAGGCTCAGGTGCGTGAAATCGCCACCACCAAAATGCCCGACCTGAACGCCGCTTCCATCGAATCTGCCATGAGCATGATCAAGGGTACCGCGCGCAGCATGGGCATCACGGTTGCCGACGACTAAGCCAGATATTTGTGGGAGGACATTGCGCCGCTAATACCACAGGGAGGAATTGAAAGATGAAACACGGCAAGAAATATAATGACAGCAGAAAGCTGATCGATTCTCTGAAGCTGTATGATCCCGAGGAAGCTGTGGCCCTGGTCAAGCAGACCGGCAAGGCCAAGTTCGATGAAACCATCGAGCTGAGCATCCGTCTGGGTGTTGACCCCCGTCATGCCGACCAGCAGGTCCGCGGCACCGTGGTGCTGCCCCATGGCACCGGCAAGAAGGTGAAGGTTCTGGTGTTCGCCAAGGGCGATAAGGCCAAGGAAGCGGAAGCTGCCGGCGCCGATTACGTGGGCGAAGCCGATCTGGTCGCCAAGATCCAGAGCGAAAACTGGTTCGACTTTGACGTCTGCGTGGCTACCCCCGACATGATGGGTACCATCGGCCGTATCGCGCGTCTGCTGGGCCCCAAGGGCCTCATGCCCAACCCCAAGTCCGGCACCGTGACCATGGACCTGACCAAGGCCATCAACGAGATCAAGGCCGGTAAGGTTGAGTATCGCGTGGACAAGACCGCCATCGTGCACTGCCCCATCGGCAAGTGCTCCTTCGATGACGAGAAGCTGGCTGAAAACATGAAGGCTCTTATGGACGCCGTCATCAAGGCCAAGCCCGCCACCGCCAAGGGTACCTATATCAAGTCTCTGTACATGAGCTCCACCATGGGTCCCTCCATCAAGGTCAACAGCCTGAAGTTCTAATGAACTTACACGGCCCGCATGTGAAAGCATGCGGGCTGTTTTTTTGTGCGCATTGACAGGAAAGATTAGCAGGCGTATACTAAGCGAAAGGAAAGGACGGCGAAAGTATGCACATTCATCAGGAAGTAAATGAGCGTTTTCCTGTCAGAAATACAAAAGAGCAAAAGCAGGAATTCCGTGATTATCTTTTAGAAAAAGCGCAGGAAATGGGCTACAGCGCCTGCGTGGAAGCAACGGACAAAAAGGGCAATACACAAAACGTGGTGGTGGGAGATGCGGAGCACGCACAGGTGATCTTTACCGCCCATTACGATACGCCCCGCAGGGCTATTATGCCCAATCTGATGATGCCCCGCAGCCCGCTGGCCAGTGTTGGCTATGCCTTGCTGCTGGTGGTGCCGCTGCTTTTTGTGGCGCTGGGCGCAAGATACCTGGCGGTCACGTATCTGCATCTGCCGGAATCCGTCGGGATGCTGATCTATCTTTTGCTGTACTTTGGCATTTTCTATTTTCTCATGCTGGGTGGGCCGGTCAATCCTCACAATGCTAACGACAATACATCCGGCTGCGCGGCGCTGCTCAAATTGATGCAGGATATGCGCCCCGAGGACAGGGACAAGGCGGCCTTTATCTTCTTTGACAACGAGGAAAAGGGCATGGTGGGATCCTCCGGGTTTGCCAAGAAGCATCCTGATATCAAGAAGGATACCCTGATCATCAACATGGATTGCGTGGCCAACGGCAACCAGATGCTTCTGATCGCCAAGAAAAAAGCCATGGAGGATGAAAAGTACGGCCTGCTGCTGGAAACCATGCCCAAGCACGATACCATTGAGGCCCGCTTTTTTCCAAGCTCGGGCAGCATGATGAACTCCGACCACAGCCGTTTTGACAAGGGCATCGGCGTGTGCGCATGCAAAAAAACGCCGGTGGTGGGCTTCTCCTGCGGGTTGATCCATACCCCCAAGGATACCGTGGCCGACGTTGGTAATCTGGATTATCTGGCTTTGTGGATGAAGGCGTTTGTCAATCAGCTGAAGGATTGACCGCACGCAGCGTGAACTTGTGGATCTGGGGCTTTGCGCCCAGACGCACGGGCAGCGAAGACGTGCCTACACCGGTGCTGACGAATATGTCAGCGCCGTTTTCTTTATACCAGCCGCTGTTGTAGCGGCTGCCATACCAGCTGGACGACAAAATGGCTCTGTTGAACAGGCTCACCTGGCCGCCGTGGGTGTGGCCGCACAGGCACAGGTCAAAAAAGGACGGGCCCAGCTTTTCACATTCGGGCAGGATATCCGGCGTGTGGGGCATGAAGAGTACAAAATCCGCATCCCGTACCAGATATTTGACGCCGGACAGGTTGGGGAAGCCGTTGTAATAATCATCCACGCTGCAGATGGCCAGGGTGCTGCCGTCCCGTTCAAGCATTTTTGCATCGTTGATAAGGGGCGTGATGGAAAGTGCTTCCATGGCCCGGCAGATCAGCGTCAGATTACTGTCGGGCGCAGTGCGGTCGTGATTACCGACAGTGGCATATACGCCAAGCGGCGCTTTGAACTGAGGCTTGAGCGCAAAAAAATCCAGCGCGCCCTGGGAGTCCTCGCCGTAATCGCCGCCCAGCAAAATGATATCGCTGCCCAGCGCGTTGACCCGGTCGACCAGCTTTTCCACCCGGTCTTTGCCAAACATCAGGCCGTAATGGATATCGGATACAAAGGTGATCGTCAAATTGTCAAAGGCGGTGGGCAGGGCAGGGGAAACATAGGTCTGCTCATCTGTGTACAATTGCTGCGCCAGATACAGGGGATACAGCAGCGCACAGGATGCGGGCAGGCATACCATGAGCCTGGCCAGCCACGAGGGTTTACTGGTTCTTTTTTTATGTTTCGTCCGCATAGAGGCCTCCTTCTTAAGCTTATCATAGCACAGATTTAACATGGCTGCAATTGACTGAAATGGGAATTCCCGCTATAATATGTGGGAAGTGGAGGAAATACACATGATGAAGAAAATGCTGGCGTTCCTTTTGTGCCTGATGCTGTTGCCCCTGTATGCCTTTGCTGCAGAGGGCGTGGATGATTTTTCCATCAAGGGCTATAAAATGGGTTTTTCCTACTCCTTTGATTACGAGGAGAAATACGCCCTGATCAATTATGCCACGGATTATGAAAGCGGCAACGTGGTGGTGCACAGCGAGGACGGCCATTTTGAAGGCGATATTGCTTTGCAGTGCACCTACAGGGAATCCAAGGTGCGCGCCACGGTGAAATCCCTGGACGGGAAGGATCTGGACAAGGATACGTCCACCGTGCCCTCCTCCGCAGCCCCCAAGGCGCAGTTTGACCAGCCGGACGTGGAAAAGAAAGCCACCAAGGTGAAGGATCTGACGGTGGAATCCATCCTGGGCGGCGTGCACATCACCTTTACCGCAGAGGGTCACGAGAGCGTGCTGATCAAATACCGCTCCTCCCAGCAAAAGGGTGAAATGCTGCTCTATCCCGGCGAAAACTATCAGTACGAAGCGGATATTATGATGCCCTACACCTACGCCAAAACCAACGTGTATGTGGACGTGTACAATAAGTCCGGATCCAGTAAGCTGGCGGAGGGCGAAGCGCCCCGCGGCTATGAACTGATCGCCCGGGAAACGGAAGTGACTCCCGGCAGGCTCAGCGGCATTACCGTGTGCATCGATCCCGGCCATCAGGGCAGCCACCGCACCGTTACCGAGGAGCGGGGCCCCGGCCTCAGCGGCACGGTGACATCCTCCGGCGGCCAGGCGCAGGGCGTTTCCACCCGCCGCAAGGAATCCATTGTGGTGCTGGAAGTGGCCTATCTTCTGCGGGATGAACTGATGCGCCAGGGCGCCAACGTGGTGATGACCCGCTCCACCGAGGAGGAATGGGTGAGCAACCTGGACCGCTGCCGGATCGCTGAGGAAGGCGGCGCGGACTTTATGCTCCGTCTCCACTGTGACAACCGCGAAAACAAGAACACCAAGGGTATTGGTATTTTCTGCCCGCTGGCTTCCACCTATGCCAAGGAAGTAGCGGATTATGAGACCTACAAGACCTGGGCGGATGCTCTGCTCTATGCCATGCAGAAGGCGGTGGGCTATGGCGAAAACCGGGGACAGACCTACTTTAACAACGCCTACGTGGGCAACAACTGGGCCAAGATGCCCTGCTTCCTCATCGAGATCGGCTTTATGAGCAATGCGGAAGAGGATTACAAAATGTCCGAAAGCACGTACCAGCAAAAGTTGTGCGAGGGCATGGCGCAGGGCGTGTATGAGATGGGCGTCATGCGGGGGCTCATCGAAGAATAAAGCGCAAATAAAAAAGGATGCGAGAAGATCGCATCCTTTTTTGATTTCAGTCCATGTGGTAGATCCGTCTGATCTCCTCGCTGTCCTCGCCGTTTTCCTTGATCACAAGGGGCGGCAGCACCTGGGTTTCGCCCATTTTGGCACCCATATAGGCTTCCAGCAGCATCAGCTTGGGAGGCCTGCGGCTTTCGTGATGGATGAAGCGCAGTCGCTTTAAGGAAAGGCCGTTTTGCGCAAGCGTCAGGCATACTTCCTGCAGGCGCACGGCGGGATACACCATGCAAAAACGGCCCCGGTTGATGAGCAGGAAACGCGCCGCATAGCAAACGTCCTGCAAGGTGCAGGTTTTCTCCATGCGCGCGCCGCCGTTCTTGACCTCGCCGCCGGGGGCTATGTGGTAGGGCGGGTTGCACACCACCAGGTCCATGGAGTTGGCTGCAAAAGAAGCCCCAATTTTGCGGATATCGCCGTGGAAAAGGGCGATGCGGTCCTCGCCTATGTCATTGAGCAGAAGCGTCCTCTGGGCGCGATAAAGGGCCTCTTTGTCGATCTCCACGCCGTGATAGCGGCAGGAGGGCTCCCGCATGTACAAAAGCAGGGGCAATATGCCGCTGCCCGTGCCCAGATCCATCACCCGATCGTTTGGGCGGGGGGCGGCAAAATCCGCCAGCAGCACGGAATCCATGCCGAAACGGAAGGCCGTTTCATGTTGAATGATGCGCAGGTTTTTGAACTGCAGATCATCGATGCGCTCATTGGGAAGCAAATTAATATCCATCCGGCAAAATGAGGAACTTGCGCATGCAGTAGCCCTCTTTCCCTTCATAGGTGATTTGGCACCAGGTTTCGCCCAGGGCAGTGACCATCACAAAATCGCCCTTGGGCAGATCAAAGATGATGTCGTGCTTCATGCCCGGCCCCTTGCGCATGTTGAGGGTATCGGCGTTGGAATTGACCTTGCCCAGAATGGGCGTTTCAAGGGCCAGGAGTATTTCCTCGTTTTCCTCGTCATCGGGCGCCTGAGTGGGGGCGTCGGTAGGCTTTTCGGTAGGAGCCTGGGTGGGTTTTTCCGTGGGTTTCTCGGTGGGCAGGGAATCCTTGTCGATGGTGAGGAACTTGGTCATCACATAGCCCGGCGTGCCCTCATAGGTCACGGCGCACCAGTCGTCGTCCATCTGGTACACGTTGACGTAGGCATGGCGGGGGATGGTCATTACGATGCGCGCGCCCGTACGGGGATCGGCACGCAGGTTGAGGGAGCCCTTCTCGGTGGTGACCTGCGCCGTGGCGATGACGCCGCTTTCGTCGCCCTCGTTTTGCAGGGTGATGGTCAGGAAGCTGGTCATCACGTAGCCGTCATGGCCGCCGTAGGAGGTTTTGCACCAGACGCTGCCCACCTCGTACAGTTCGATGACCTGATGGCGGGGGATGGCGGTGAGCACGCGGGCAGAGCCGTTGGCGCTTTCGCGCAGGTTGAGGGAGCCCTGCTTGGTGGTCACCTTGCCGTAGGCGGCGATGCCGCCGTCATCCTCCGGCGCTGCGGTCGCCGTGGCATCCGGCGCAGGCGTGGGCGTATTTTCCGGGGCAGGCGTGGCTGTCGCCGCGGTTTCCCGGAAGGTGAGGAACTCGGTCATCACGTAGCCCTCGTACCCGTTGTAGGCGGTTTTGCACCAGCGGTCGCCCTTTTCGTAAATGGGGATCAGATGGTGGCGGGGGATGGTGATGAGCACCCGGTGGCTTGTGCTTGCGCCGCTGCGCAGGTTGAGGGAGCCCTGCTGGGTTGTGACCTGGGCCTGCAAAACGTCATCGGGGAGAGAAGGCGCGGGGGTTGCCACAGGCGCATCCGCATTGATGAAGGTCAGGAAACTGGTCATCACAAAGCCGGGATAGCCCTTGTAGGAGGTGCGGCACCAGTCGCCCATCACTTCGCTGATCTCGATCACTTCGTTGCGGGGGATGGTAAGAAGCACCTTGGCCTGGGAGGAGCCCTCGGCGCGCAGGTTGAGGCCGCCCTTCTGGGTGGTGACCTTGGCCAGCACCGTTTCGCCGATGGGGGCGCCGGTGCCGTCCGGCACGGGAGCGGCTGTGTTCTTGGAGGATTCCTCCTGGCTTTCCTGTCCCTTTACGATGGGGCTCAAGATGGTGCTGGTCAACTGATACTGCACCAGGCGGCAGCCTTCAAAGTAGAAATTGAGGATCTGGGTGTATTTGTAGCCCAGTGTGGCCATCTGCATGGCGCCGCGCTGGCTCATGCCGGTACCGTGGCCCCAGCGGCGCGCTTCCACCCGGAAGCCGCTGTCCGTTTCCGTGACAGACCACAATTCGTTTTGCATGCTGCTGTGGGACATGGAAAGGGGCGTTTCCAGTTCGGAAAAGATATCAAAGGTCAATGTCAGGGATTTGATCTCCTGATCCACCTGGGCAAAGACGGCAAAATCTAGCTTGGTGTAGAGGCGGCTGGGCTCGGGGTACTTGGGCGTATGGGGCGTTACGGCGGACACGCCCTTTACCTTGGCGGTCTTGCCCAATTGCTTGGTGGCCTTTGCATCCAGCATCTGCTGCAGCACGGCATTTCCCTGATTGCCGCTGGCGCTGACGGTAAAGGCGCGCACGCGGGAGCCGGGGTTGGCCAGGTCAAAGGGATCGTCCTTGACGGTGATGTACGGATAGCCGCTGCCGCCCCACAGATTGCGGGGGGATTCGATCTGCCCGCCGTTGGAGGCGGTATAGAAGGTGCCGGTAAAGGAGGAGCCGTTCATGGACACGATGCCCCGGGTCTCCTCGATGGCTTTTTTGCAGTTGCTGTTGCCCGTGGGGGTGCCGCGGTACACCTGATCGGAGGCGGTATCCACCAGATCATAATCCCGGGAGGAGGCGCTCTGCATGGCGCGCATGGTGTAGGTGCGGGCGGCCACGGTCTGTGCCTTCAGCGCTTCCAGGGGGTTGGCGTTGCCCATTTCGTAGGGCACCACGCCCATGAGGTAATCCTCCATATAGACGTGGACGATGGGGTACAGCTTGTAGCTGTTGCCCGAAGCCTTGACGCGGAACTCCAGATCGCCGGGAAAGAGATTGTTTTCGCTGTAGCTTTCCTGGATGCGCAGGCCGTTTTCGCCCTCCGTGCGGTGGCGCTTGAGGGTAAAGGAGGAGCCCATGGAGCGGGTGGCGCCGCCGTGGGTCAGCGTCAGTTTGCCGGTGGATGCGTTGAAGCCCACCGTCAGCTTGGCGCCGTAATTCAGGGGATTTTGCGTATCGCCGTTTACGGTGTAGCTGCCGTTTACGGTCAGGTGAAGTTGAGAGGGGTTGCCAAGGGAGGCAAGGTACACCCGCACCATGCCGTTCACTTCGCCGCCTGTGCTCAAGGGCGCTGCGGCGACCTGGATTTCGGAATTGTCAGCAAATGCGCAAACGGAAAACAGCAGGCAAAAAGCCATCATGAGTGCTGCTGCGCGGCGGAAAGTAGAGAAGTACATAGCGGCCTCCGTATCGAAAAAAAACAGTGGGTGTTCACACTTTTGTAATCTGTATGCAGTATAGCACAATGCGCGGTTTTTGTCTATGGAAAAGGGCTGGAAGCGGCGGGATGGGATGTAAATTCCTGATCGATTGCCCCTTTGCAGGCGGGCAAAAAAATGGTATGATGGGGAAAGCGAAAGGAGCGTGAGGGCATGAAGCTGGTGGTTGCGGAAAAACCCAGCGTAGGGCGTGATATTGCGCGGGTGCTGGACTGCCGCGAACGGGGCGAGGGCTTTGTGAAAAACGATCAGTATGTGATCACCTGGGCCGTGGGCCATCTGGTCAGCCTTTGCGAGCCGGACGAAATGGACGAAAATTACAAAAAATGGCGCATGGAAACGCTGCCTATGCTGCCTGAGCATATCCCGACCAAGGTGCTGCCCAAGACCAAAAAGCAGTTCACCGTCATCAAAAAATGGCTGAACGACAAGAGCATTGATTCCGTCATCTGCGCCACCGACGCCGGGCGGGAGGGCGAACTGATCTTCCGCCTCATCTACGAGCAGGCGGGCTGCAAAAAGCCGGTGGAGCGGCTGTGGATCTCCTCCATGACGGACGAAGCCATCCGCGAGGGCTTTGATACGCTGAAGCCTTCCTCGGAGTACGAGGGGCTGTACCGAAGCGCCAAGTGCCGATCGGTGGCGGACTGGCTGGTGGGCATGAACGCCAGCCGTGCGTTTACCCTGCGCTTCAACGTGCTTTTGTCCATTGGCCGCGTGCAGACGCCTACGCTGGCCATTCTGGTGCGCCGATACCACGAGATCGCCGATTTCAAGCCGGAGGAATATTACACCCTGACCTGCAGCTTTGGCGATTATCAGGGCACCTGGTTTGATGAAAAGGTGAAGGAGGAAAAGCTTGCCTCCCGCATCAAAACCAGGGCAGCGGCGGACGCTGTTGCCCAGCGCGTCAAGGGCAGGGACGGCCGGGTGGAAAGTATATCCCGGGAGGAAAAACGGGAGCTTGCGCCCCAGCTGTATGATCTGACTTCCCTTCAGCGGGACGCCAACAGCAAGCTGGGCTTTACTGCAGATAAAACGCTGAAGATTACCCAGGAGCTGTACGAAAAATGGAAGGCGGTCACTTATCCCCGCACGGACAGCCGGTATCTGCCCATGGATATGCTGCCCAGGGTCAAACAGACGCTGACAAAGCTGCCCATGGAATATCAGGAGGCAGTCAAAAACATCCCCTGGAAGGATGGAAAGCTGCCCTTTTCCAAGCGCGTGTTTGATAACGCCAAGGTCAGCGACCATCACGCCATCATCCCCACACCCCAGACGGCGCCTGTGGATAAGCTGCCTGCCGACGCCAGGAAGATCTACGATCTGATCGCAAGGCGCACAGTGGCGGCCTTCTATCCGCCCATGGTGTATGAGGCCGTGAAGATCGTAACGCAGGTTGATATGGACAAGTTCAAAACCACGGGCCGCATCATCAAGGATCTGGGGTGGAAGCAGGTGTACGGCGGCGAAAAGGCGGACGAGGTGCTGCCCGAGCTTGCCGAAAATGACCTGCGCAAGGTGCAGAAAACGTCCGTCAAGAAGGAAGCCACCAAGCCCCCTGCGCCCCATACCGACGCAAGCCTGCTTGCCGCCATGGAAAATGCAGGCAGGGAACTGAAGGATGAGGAGCTCCGGGAGCAGATGAAGGGCTCGGGCCTTGGCACCCCCGCCACCCGCGCCGCCATCATCGAGCGGCTGGTGCAGGTGGGCTATGCCATGCGCAAGGGCCGTGCCATCCACGCCACGGAAAAGGGCGTGCGGCTCATCGCCATCGCGCCGGACGAGGTGGCGTCGCCTGAGACCACGGGCCGATGGGAGCTGGCGCTTCACGAGATCGCCGAAAACAGGCGGGACACCGTCCGCTTTATGGAGGGCATCCGCCGCCTGAGCGCGTTCCTGGTGGAGTATGCCAAAACCACGGACAAGCAGGGTGATTTTCCCGCCGAGGAAAAGCGCTACGGCAAGGGCGGCAAGCGAAAGGGCACGGCAAGCGCCAAACAGCTTGCGGATTGCGCCTGTCCCCTGTGCGGAAAGCCGGTTATGGAAAGCGCCAGGGCCTTTGGCTGCAGCGCCTGGCGGGAGGGCTGCCGTTTTACATTGTGGAAGGACGGCCTCACCCGGGGCGGCGGGCCTGTGCTGAACGATAAGATCGTGCAGCTGCTGCTCAAAAACAAACAGGTGGCAGGCTCCACCGGCACGCTGACGCTTACGCAGGATACCCTGTCCTTTGTGCACAAGGACGGCAGCGGCGGCGCATCCGTGCCCATCCGCTACGAAAAGAAAAACGGATAACCAAAAACGCGGCGCTGTGTGCGGCCGCGTTTTTGCTGTTTATAAATAAAGCTTCAGTGTTTTTTCGATCCAGTAATCGCATTTGGTCTGCGGATGACGCCTGGCGATCTCCTGCATTTGCAGGTACAGATCGAAGCCGTCTTCCGCATCGTGCCAAAGATCGGTAAAGGCGTAATCAAATGTACCAAGATGCTCCTGTGCATGGCAAAAGGCGTCGCCCTGCACCAGGGTGATCTTGCTCCTGTGCGGGATGTGGGGGAGGAGGTGGGTTTCAAAAAGCGCGATGGCGTTTGGATCCTGCTCCACCACGGTGAGGGATCGGACCTCCTCCTTCATGGCAGCATGGAAGGCAAAGTACCCAAGCCCCAGCCCATAGGTGACGCATTTTCCGCAGGCGTGGGCAATGGGCTTTTGCATGGTGCGGATCTCGTTGGGGGTCACGGTCATCCACTCCCTGCCATCTTCCAGCACGGCGGGATAGGAAACCGTTTCCGTAAAGTACCCAAGGGCGGGCAGGATATGGCCGCTTGCCGTCAATGCCAGATCGTCCCGGACAAACAGCTCCATGGGCGCGTAATGCAGATAGGCATACTGCCACTTGCCCAGCGCCTTTTCGGAGAAGGGCAGCTCCATGAAGGGATCGCTTCGCACCAGATCGGCATCCTCCCGTTTCACGGCAGGCAGGAAGCAGCAGTCAAACAGCGTGCGGTGGGCGCGGTTTTCTGCATCAAAGCCGCACAGGGAAAAGAGCAGCAGCGCGACGGCATATTCCTCCGAAACGCCAAGGGAAGTGATCTCCCAGACGTCCTCCGGCGTAATGGCACGGGGGCGGCGGGAGAGATAATCTCCGATCCTGGCAAGCACCAGTTCGTTTTCCAGTTGGATCATATCCATGGACATAGAACGCTCCTGAAGAAAAAGGCTGCGGGATTGCAGCCTTTTTGTTTTATCTTGTCAGCATGTACACCAGCGCAAAGAGCAGACCGGCGCTGAACATGAGCAGGCCGTAGGATACCGTGCGGCTGATGCTTCGCAGATCCTGATCAGCGTCCTCTGCCACGGCGGCCAGCACGTTGACAAAGCTGAGACGGATGGGCTTTTTGCGGCGGAACAGGCGGTGGAAGAAGAGACGGACCACGTCGATCGCCGTGCCCAGGGTATAGGTGATGCGGTTGCCAACCGGCACGGGCGCATGGGGCTTGAGCACACGCAGCGCCGTGCGGCGGATGATAAACACCACCGTATCGGTGATGCTGTCGCACACCTTGGCAACAAGTGCGCCTACTGTCCGCACAAGGGGTAGAATGCCCTTCTCCATCAGCGCGTCCACAACGCCTGTCACAGCGCCCAAAGTACGC
>SVGT01000024.1 GCA_015056175.1 Clostridiales bacterium
TTTCCTCCCACACCCAGCCGCTGGGCTCGGGCTGATCCACCGTCCAGTGGGCGCCGGTATCGCCGTGGTTGTAGGAATTGGCGTAGGGATCCAGGTTGATCATCTGCGCCTGCTTTTCGATCAGGCGGCGCAGCAGCGCGCGCACGCTTTCCTCCTCGGTAAAGCGCATGTAGTGCATCACCTGCAACGTTGAATCCCGCAGCCACATGGCGGGAATATCGCCAGTGATCACAAAGGCCGTGCCGTCGTCCTCTGCAAGCAGCGTGGTTTCCACGGTATTGAGGAAGCATTTTTCAAACATGCTCCCGTAGCCGTATTTTTCCATGATCTCTTTGACCGCGCTGATTTTTGCTTCAATGGCGTCCCTTGCGTTCATAAAGCACCTCCGTAAAGTTTTTTCAGATTGTCTGTGGGTCTGTTTTCATACATTTTGCGCATGCTTCTCATCGGTCAGCGTCCAGTTGCGCCACCTTTTTCGTGCCGTAGGCAAAGGCCTCGTCATACACCGCTTCCAGACTTTCAATGGGCGTATCCCCCGTGATCTGGTTGCCAAAGGTCAGCATAAAGCGTCCGTCCCTGCGGGTGTAGGTATCCACAAGATACCGCACTTCCCTGCGCACGTCCTCAGGCGTTCCGTAGGGAATGGTACGCTGCACGTCAAATCCTGCCCACACGGTGATGCGTCCGCCGCACGCTCTGGCTGCCTCCTCTTCGTCCATGCAGTATTTCTGGATGGGATGGATCACGTCCACCCCCAGATCGATGAACCGCTGAAGCAGCGGGCTTACGTTGCCGCAGATGTGCAGCCAGAAATGCTTGCCCGCTGCGTGGACAAAATCGATCACTTCTTTGTAATAGGGCGCAAAAAACGCATCAAAGATCTCGTTGCTGAAAAAGGGGCCCGTCTGCATGCCCAGGTCATCGCTGGTAAACACGCCGTCGGGGTGCAGCGCATCAAAGGCGCGTTGCAGCATCCGCTTGTAAAAGCCCGTCAGTCTGCGGAACAGCTGGTGTACTCTGTCCGGGTACAGATAAAAATCCATCAGCGCATTTTCCATGCCCCTCACCGTCCAGAACCGCTCAAACAGAAAGTGCCAGAACACGCACAGCCTGTAGCGTCCGTCATCGCCAGGCGCTTCCGGGATCAGCGCAGGATAATCGGCGCTTGGAAAATCCGCAAAGAATGCATCCGCCTGCTCATCCCATTCCTCTATAAAGCCGCTGTCATCCAGCGCTTCCTTGCCCGTGGGCCTGTCCATATAGCTCCAGCGGTAGCCCGGATCGTCTGCCGGCGCTTCGTACACGTCCGGCACCCGCAGCGTCATCACCTGCACGTCATGGGGGTAATTCTCCATCAGCCTTTGCACCCGACCCGCTTCATGACCAAAGGTTTCCGGCGACAGCCAGAAATGGAACAGCACCGGCACGCGCCCGGCATTCCCCTTCCCTTCGATCACGCGGCACATTTCTTCCCTGGTCAGCGCAGCATATTTCATGTTTCTCTCCTTCATTTTACGGAAACACCCGAATCTTGTAGCGCGCTTCCGCCTCCCGGATCAGCGCCTTCTGTGCATCGCTCAAGTTTTCAAGCGGCACGGGCGTATCCTGCGGCCGCAGCCCCTTTTGGTTGATATCCCCCATCAGGCTCCAGTTGCGGTGGATAACGCCCTTTTCGTAATCCGAATCCGGCGGCTCAGCGCAGGCTTTGGTGTAATCCGTAAAGTCGATCACCCTTTTGTCGCCGGTACGCAGATCTTTCCTGATCGCCATGCGGAACAGCTTATTCATGTACCATTCGATTTCGATCTTGTCATCGCTTCCACCAAAGCCCGTGCCCCGGTGGATAAAATGATAGCTCACGCTGTCGTTATCCCGGTGCGCCTGACGGAACATATCGCCCATCTCCCCAAAGGTCGCAAAGCGGATATCGGGAAAGCGATTCTTCAGACGGCGGAAACACTTTTCCACCGCTCCTTCGTCAATGCCCATTTTGTGGTGGCCGTTCTTTTCGATAAGACACAGCTCCCAGATGGCGGTGGCATAGCCAAAGTTTCCATTGAGCTCATAGCTTTCCTCCAGCATCTGCGCCGCCGCAGCCTCGATCACGTCCAGTCCCTTTTCCTCGCCGAAAGGGCGCAGCGTTTCAATAGGCCCGCAGCCCATGCGGCTGTTAAAGCCATCCGGGGTAAAGCCGTGATAGGTGGCGTTCACAAAATCCACCGTCCATCCGTCCAGCACGCAGATATCGATCTTATCTTCTTCACTCTGTGCAGGCTTGCAAAAATGCTCCCGGGACGGATAGTAGGGATAGCACATGGAGCCGTCGCCGTCCTGATTGTCAATGGCGTACTGGCTGAAGATCACGCCCTGCACGGTACGGATCCCCAGGGACGCGATATGCGCCATGACGGCCGCGGGCACAAATCCACCTACGATGGACGCAGGGAGATAATGCTCCCCCATAAAGCGACGCAACAGCTGCAGCGCCTCATCCACATGGCGGTTGATTTCGTTCCTCGGGCTGTACGCGCCTGCAAAATACGCGCCCAGCATGTAGGTCACGTCGTCGCCGTACCGGTCATGATATTCCCTGGCCAGCCTGCGTAGGTCGGCAAAATTTTCGCTTTCATCCCGCAGCGCCTCATGGCTGAAGGCTATGGTGATACGGGCGTCCGGCGCCGCCTTTGCGATAGCATTGCGGTAGCGCATCAGGTTTTCCGCCGTGTTTTCCATGCGCTCGTCCACGCCTATGTTAACGCCCGGCGCCACCTCGATCTGGTTGACACGCACCACGACCGTAAAACAAAAATACCGACCCTTCATCCTGCGCTCCTATGCCTCCCGGCTGCCTGTCTATTCACGTCTGCCCTTTTGCTCTATCATACCACAAACCCCGTGCCTTCTTCAAGCATATTGTGCCCGCTTCATCAAAAAGGGACCGATCCCGGATGAGATCGGTCCGCATTTTGCAGCTTTTTGTTATTTCTGCTTCACGCTGTACAAGCCTTCGCCTGCGTAGGGCGCCGTCAGCATCTGATGCCGGTAGGCGTCCAGATGAACGGAGAGGGTGTACATGGTGCTGTAACAGTTGTTTTCCTTCACTGCTACACTGTAGCGCTCCGCATGCTCCAGCAGCTGATCGGGGATCAGCGTGAGCACGGCATCGGCCAGGGCATTTTCGCCCGCATCGGTAGCGAGGGTCAGCGCGTACCGGTCCGCAAGACCTTCCGCACCTGTATCCTGTACCAAGGCGTCTACATTGATGCCCACCGTCAGAGAGGGAAGCTTGTCGCTCACGTCCACGGTCTGTCCGCTCATGCGGATGCCGACGCTGAAGCGATAGCCCGCCTGCTCATCAGGCGCAATGCAGATTTCCATTTCGTAGCTTTCGGGCAGATTCTCGATGCCCTCGGCTGCCGCAAGCACATCCTCGATCTTCACGGTGACCATGCCGTCGCCGTTTTCAAACAGGATGTACGCCACCTTTTCCTCTTCCGTCAGCTGTACAAGCTGCTTGCCGGAGAGGATCAGGCTGCGCTGAGATACCGTGCCGTCACCCTCAGGCTGCGCGCAGATCAGCAGGATGCGTGCGCCGGTCGCCTCATCCGTGATGATGCTGAGCAGTTCGTAATGCTCGGGCGCATAGCTTTCATCAAACACGATGGTGGGCGGCACGTCGGTTTCCTCACTGCCCACCAGGTCTGCCAGGTTTTCATGCGCCGGACGCTCGGTACCCGTGGGCGCGGGCGTTGCATCGGTATCGTCGGAAGGATCGTCGGTAACGGAGTCCGTGGGCTTCGCGGTAGGCGTCGCCGCAGGATCGTCGGTAGCAGAATCCGTGGGCCTGGCGGTAGGCGTCGCCGCAGGATCGTCGGTAGCAGAATCCGTGGGCTTGGCGGTAGGCGTCGCCGCAGGATCGTCGGTAGCAGAATCCGTGGGCTTCGCGGTAGGCGTTGCCGTGGGCTGATCCGTTGCACCTTCCGTAGGCCTGGCGGTGGGCTTCACGGTGGGCGTAGGCGTTGCGGCAGGAGGCAGGATGTTGAAGGTCACTGTCTTTTCGCCGGTAAAGTTGCCCTGACCCTTGATGATCACCTTGCCCTCGCCCGCTTCCACATTGTCCGCGTACTCAAGCACGTAATCTTCGCCGTTCACCAGCACTTCGCCGTTGAACTTCACCTGAGGCTCAGGCTTCACTTCGCTTCCGGTCACGCGCACGTCTTCGATGGCGTCTACCGTCACCCGTTCGCCTGCGATATCGGCGGGAAGCACGGTGATGGTCACCTGCTCCTGCGCGCCCAGGTAATTATCCGTTTCCGCAGCGGTGATGGTCACGGTCATGCCGTTGCCCTCCGCCACGGTGGTAAAGGTGTTGTTTGCGTACACAAGCTCACATTCATCGTGATAGAGCACAGCGCCCGTCACGGTCTGCTGCTTGCCGTTGTAGATGTATTCTGTCAGGATGCCCAGGGTGCTGATGCTGCCCTGCGCCTTCAGGATCTGAACGTCCGCGGTGGTGCCGTGGGCGGCCACGGACACGTTGCCGAAGTATTCGCTATCCTCCGTCAGGCGCACCTGCAGCTTGTACTCGCCGGCATTGGTCACGTCGCTCTCGCCGCTCTGGAAGGAGATCTTGTAATCATACGGATACAGCACAGTTTCTCCGTCCTCGCAAACGAGGTACACGTCCTTCACGAAGTACCTGGGAACAAAGCGCACGCCCTCCAGATAGGCAGGCATTTCTTCGATCAGTTCCACACGGAGCGTGGCGCGCAGAGGCTCCACGATGCAGTGATACTCGTTTTCGTAGGTGACCCGGTAATTGCCCATCAGGCGGGTCTCGCCGGACAGCACCTCTTCGTTTCCGTTCACCAGCATCACCAGGGGATGCTCGCCCACGTCCAGGGTGCTTGCGGAGCTAACGGTGATCAACGCCTGCAATGCATCGCGCACCTCACTGTCCGTCAGCATGGATTCCGCTTCGTTCCATTCCATGGCATAGTCCATGGAAACGTTCACGTCACCCCAGGTATGATAGGTATCTTCCGTACCCATCACCTTGACGGGCAGGGGCTTCACCTCAAACTGATCCTTGGGCGCAAAGGTGATCAGGAAGTTGCCAACCTTCACCTCTTCATCTTTGTTGATCACAAACATCTCATCGGGATAAACGACGTTCAGCGTAAGATAATCGTAGAACCCCACAGACGCCAGATGGCCCTCGCCGTAATCCGCCTCAAAGTACCTGCTCAGCTGCATGTACTCCTGGGTGACCGCTTCTTCGCTGCTTTGGATCTGGGCGTCCCACTGCATGGCAGGATCATCCTGACCGTAAGTACGGCTCATGCCCTCATGGGGAGACACGGTGATCTTCACCGGCTCGATTTTCACGTTCAGCATGCAGGTGTCATTCGCCAGCCAATAGTTATCGTTTGTCAGCGTCAGACTCACATCGATGTCGACATTGTCAACGCCGATCAGATCGGGTGCGGGTGTCGAATTGATCTCCAAACCAAGGCTGTCAAGCGGCACTTCTTCCACCAGATTGCCATCCGCGTCCACCAGCCTTGCCGCAACCACAAACTCACTCAGGTCATGCACGCTGCCCGTGTAGGGAACATTTCTGCCCTCTGCTTCCAGATAGACGTTCAGGGAATGCACGGTTACTGTATCAAATCTGGTAAACTCTTCGTAATTGCGGAGGAATTCCTCATTGACGATCTCCACCGCCACCTCGTAGTAGCCGGCGTCAGTGTGGTTATCATACACCTGGAGATAGGAGACCTTCAGGTCTTCGGGCTGCAGGGTGATCATGCCGTCCAGTACCGTTCCTACCTGCACAGGGCCCCGGACCAGCGAATTCAGGTCAATCTCTTCGCCGCTGTAGATCACTTCCGCGAGGGTATAGTCAAGACCGGAAACGGTCTGCCGCAGTACCCGAACCGTACAGGTAGCGTCATTCTCCGCCAGGATAAAGTTGCCGTAGCTCTCGCTTTCCTCATCCAGATACAGGTGCAGGGTGTATTCGCCTGCATCGGTGACGGACTCCATCCTGTTGCCTAACGCATCCTCCAGATATCCGCGCACACCGGGATCGCCGTAAAAGCTCATCACTTCTGCTCCCAGCTCTGCATTGAATGCACCCAGAATGGCGCCAAAGTCGCTCCATGCATGCTCAGCATCGCGGGAATAGGTCAGCTCAGTCGCGCGACTTACCGTCAGAGAAGCTTCAAGCGGGCTGACGATCAGCTTCTTGCCGTTGGGATCAAAGGTCAGCGCATAGTTTCCAATATCCACAGGATCGCCGCCGACCGGCAGCTGGTAGGGTTCCACCCAGGCATAGCTGAATTCATGCTCGCCTGCCCCAGGACGCTCATCCTCCACAAAGGCCTGCGCCATGGCGGCCATTCCGTCCAGCATTTGCCTGACGGCAAGTTCCTCCACGTCAGCTTCCCAGGCAAACTGAGCATCTGCGTAGTAGAAAGCGTCCAGATACTTCGCCTCAATATCCTGTGTCAGATACATTCTGACAGGCAGGGGGTTGATCTTGGCCTCCAGATTTTCCGCAGGCGCCACATTGTAATACTTGGTGATCTCCTGCGCATCGTCGGACACCCTGACCGTGAAGGTTCTATCGTCATTGGCGTCCGCCTTGATGGGATAGTTGCCCTCAATGGTGCAGATCAATTGTCCGTTATCCAGTGCTTCGCCTTCAAAGGTGTAAAGCACAGTGCCGGCCGCATTCATGATCTCCGCCTTCTCCACAAACTCCACGCCGTAATGATAGCCACCGTCGAAGGTGATTTCACGGGTGGTCACGCGGATTGTCGCCGGAGCAGGCACGATCACGGATTCAGTCTGCCCCAGGGTATACGAATAGTTTTGGGCCAGTTCCTCGCCAAGCGTTACGTTGATAAGGACGCTTTCATTAGGCTCTTTCAACGTGTCTGCGCCATTGGTAAATGCAAACTTCAGCTGGCTCAGCGGATCGGAAAGCACATATTCCTCTCCGTTATCCAATATCAGCTTCCAGCTTTCTCCGCTCACGTCCACAAAGTCTTCCGCCGCATAGCCTGTATCTCTGTAGGGCAATTCCTTGAGGGTGAGGTTTGCAATACTGATCACGGGACGGGGGATAATTTCAAGGGCGGCATCCTCCACACTGTAATTGAAATTACCGGAAGAAATGCTGTCAACTGCGCTTGCTTCCCCTTCGCTTTCCTTGTAGACGCCAAGGTAATTGTAAGTGCCTGTATCCTCGCCTGCTTCACGCAGCACGCGGTAGCCGTTGGCTTCCAGGCTTTCGCCGGCTTCGGCGTTCAGCGCCTCATTGCCTTCCACCTGCCAGATGCCAGCGGGGTCGTCATCGCCGTACACCTTGTTGTAATTGCCGCCGAGCACAGCCTGCGCAGGGGTGATCACAGCCTTTTCGCCAAGCGCATGTGCGCCGCTCCAGCCGACGATTCCGGGAACTTCGCCCACCAGCTTCACATACAGCCTGTATTCACCTGCATCCTTCGGCTTGAAATCGTCGGATGCAAACTGTTCCTTGTCGGGGTCCTGCACGCACACGATGTACGTGCCTTCCTCGGGCACAAATTCGATCTGCAACGCGCCAGACTCGGTAGAGACAAGCAAATTCAGCTTCACATTGTTGACAAAGTCCTCGGCGCCGTGGGCAGTGCCGTTGTATACGTAGCTTTCCTGAACGATGTCCGCATCGGGATACCAGGTGGCTACGACCGTATTCAGAATGCTGCACGCAACGGTTTTGTCCTCTTCCGCCAGCTCATAATTGCTGTCGCTGAGGGACAGCGTCAGCTCATGCTCGCCGGCGCTTGTCACCGTATCGCTCAGCAGCGACACGGAAGCATCCACAGCGCTGCCGTTAGGCTTGACCAGACGCGCATCGGGATAGAAATCCAGAATGCCGTGGGGCTGCGCATCGTAATACACATCGGCCGCTTCTCCAAGCTCCAACTGCACAGGCTGCTTTTTGATTTCCACCTGCACCTGTTTGCTTTCCAGCACGTCGCCCCGCTCGTTCACAAGGGATACGTCCACATTGTAGATGCCGCACAGGCCGCTCACATTTCTCAAGCCGTAGACGTCCAGCCAGATCGTTTCATCCGCATACACCACCCAGGTGTTATGCTTTGCGGAATCCGACACAGGCTCGCCCTCCTGCACCGTCACATCGACAACGAGCTCTACTTTTTCTTCCTTGCTCGTTGCAATGATCTCGTTCAGCAGCAGCTGCGCGCTGCCGGTGTAATACAGGTCGTCTTTGGCCTCCACGAGGAGGGCAGTCGGGCGCACTTCAAAGGGCAGGCTTGCATACAGCCTCTTGCCGGACTCGAGCCGTGCCACGCCGTTATTCCAGCCGTATGGATCCGTGCTCATGACAGAGATACTCAGTTCAAACATTTTACCGTCCGGCGCGCTCTGTTCCCAGCCGTAACCGACTTTCAGCGCTTCGGGCACGGGGATCTTGGCGCCGTCGTACACCAGATACAGGGCGGTACGTTCGATGGCGTCCTGCTTGTTCTGATTGATACTAAAATCATAGGGCACCGAATCTTCGTCGGGATCCTTATATTCCGCCACCAGGCGCGGCTCGGCGAACTGGATCGTGACATCCTTGCTGAGGGTCAACGAATCCACCTGATTGCGATTTTTGTCGCCCAACACATAATTGCCTGCCGCATCTATCGTGAGGGCTGCCTTGAACTCCAGGATGTATCCGCCGGGCTTTACGGCAAGGTCGCCTCCGCCGTTCACTCCCATAAGCTTCACTTCGGTCACTTCCAGCAGATCGCTGTACTCATCCGCAAGCGCCTCTTCCACCAGCTGCTCCTTGGTGTAGCCCGCCGCCTTGTAAGGCATTAAGATATTATCATTCACGATAAGATCGGTGATCATCTTCCTGCTCACCGTGACGGGCACAATGTGCTCCCGGTATACATGGTTGTGATCGCTGTTCTTGACCGCATCTGCGGCGTTGATCACAAGCACATACTCGCCCGCGCCGTTCAGTGCAGGATCAAGCGTCAGGGTATAGGCGCCTTTCTCAGGCGTCACCCAGTGCCCGTCGATGTTCCAATCAAGGCTGGTCAGGAAATCTTCAGGCTTGATATCCTCGCCGAAGGTCACTTCCTGCACCTGCGCATCCATGAACACTTCCGCAGGGCGGATGTAGGCCTTTACGCCATCCATCGTCAAATCGACCCGATAGTTGCCGGAACGCTGCGCAGCATTGATCGACATGGTATATTCGCCGGCGTCCGTACCCGTGGGCATTTCTCTTTTCCACATATTTTCGCCCACCAGCAGGTAGCTGAAGGAGAACTGCGCTTCGCTGCCGTCGGGCAGACGGGTCACTTCCTGCTGCGTATCCTTGTCCACCACCGTCACGTTCGTAAGCAGCGGCTGCGCCTCTTTATTGTAGGTATGGGTGTTGCCCTCAACACGGATCTCAAACTGATCGCTGATATCCGCAGGCACGATGCCGATCTCGATATCATAAAAGGTATCAATATCGCTTGCGTATTCGTAATCCTGGCTGTTCGTGTCCAGATCAATCCGCACAGAATAGTTGCCTGCATCCGGCATCCCATCACCGGAGAATGCAAGTCCGGTGGCGAGATCTGAGATCCACCAGTTCGTACCGTAGACAAACTGCTCCATGTCCACAGGCACCGCTGCGCCGTCTTCCATGTTCAGCGTAATGCTGCGCACCACTTCATCCAGCGTCAGCATACGGTCATGCGCATAGGGAAACGAAGTGGTTCCCTCTTCCACGCTTATGTCGCCGACCGTATTCTTCTCGATCGTGACCGGCACATTCACGGTCACCTGACCGTCCGTCATAAGCAGCCTGTTGCCCTCATCGTCCATCAGGTCGTAGGACCTCTGCGCCTTTTCATTCAGCGTCAGCGTCACCTGCAGCTGATACGCGCCTGCATGCACAATGCTGTCCTGCGCATTGCCGTTTGCATCGCGCACCAAATCACCCTGAACGCTTACGCCTTCAAGGCCAAAGTCCGTCATGTCAGCCAGATCCCCGGCCGTCCTTGCCACGCCGTCAAACTTGTAGGAAATTTCGTTCTCCCGGATCAGCGCGGTCATATCCACCGACGCCTTGGTCACCTTGACGGGGAAATACTTATCCACGAACAGCAGGTTTTCAAAAACCACGTTCTCTTTCAGGGTCAGGATCAGGGTATAATCGCCCGCGCTGTCCACCGGGCGGTCCAGCGCAACGTCAAAGTATGCGCTGATCGACAGAGCGCCCGGATTGTAATTGGGATCCTCGTACTCCGCCGTATCATTGATCAGGAAATCCTGCGCCGTAATGCCGGGGCGGTACTCCACGTCCCGCCTGTCGACCCACACCTCCACCGGGTAGGGCTCCATCACGGCGGTCGCTTCCGCTTCCATCACCGCATCCACAGGCAGCAAATAGTTCTCGCTCGCCGTCTGGGCATAGAACTTGTAGGTATAGCTGCCCGCTTCGGAAGCCATGGGATATTCTACAGCGTTCTCCCTATCCGGTTCGCCGTTCACCACGGGACAGATGACAAAGCTCACAGGGCTGCCGTCGGGCAGCGTGTCAAACCGTTTACCGGTCACTTCTTCCCACAGGTACCAGTCCTTAAACAGCAGCTGATCACTGCCGCCGTCATAGACCAGCGCTTCTTTGTTCTCCACGACGACCTTGAACTGCCCCTCCAGCAGGGCGGGCCTTACCGTGATATCCGGGAGAGAAACCCCCAACGCCAAATGACTGGAAATATTATAGTTATCCGAAGAAGACGGCATGAAGTACAGATCATGCTCACCCACCGGTACGCCTTTATTGGTCAGCGATAAATTCCAAAAAGCCCAGTCCAGTTCAAACACGCAATTCTCCACGTCAACGGGGATCGTGGCATTTTCATCGTGATTGAGCACCAGCTCAATGCTGTCCACCATATCGCTCAGTTCCAGCGCGCGAGTGGGATTATATACAAACTTGGTCTGCACGCTGTTATAATTGACGCCCGTCACCAGGCCCTTGGCGATGGTGAAAGTGCACACAAGATCCCCCAGGTCAACGCTTTCGTCCACCTCGCTGCCGTTCAGCAAATACTTGTAGTTCTTATCCGCAAAGTCAATCTCATATCCAAGGTCGATTTCATAATCGCCGGCGTCCTTGACGGACTCCGTCCCACCGTCACTATCGAAGATACCCCCAGGCCTTACAGTCACGCACTCAGGCAGATCATAACGGGAGAGGATATCGATCAGCACGTCCTGCGCGGTGTGTTCCCGATTGTTAAAGGTGTACAGCGTACCCAGATCTCTGGGGATCAGTTCCATCAACTCCACCGTCCTGGGGTGGATGGTCACCGTCTGGGTCTTCAAATCATCGGCGATCACATAGTTATCCGCCCTGTCGCCCGTGAGGCCCAATTCCAGGGTATACTCGCCCGCGTCCGTGCCGGTCTGGGTGGAGACCACATTCACATGGCCTTCGTCCGCCTGATACACCGCAGAGAGCTTGTAGCCGTCGTAGAAACTGTAGATGTCATGCGCCTGACCGTCGTATTCCACGCGCACGATGTCGTCCAGGGTCTCGCTGTCCAGCACCTTGGGCGCGATGGTCACGGTATCGCTCGTTTCCAGCAGCAGGTTTGCCTTGCTTGCATCCTCGTAGATCAGGATACGGACGGTATGCTCGCCTGCATCCTTGGCGGTTATCTCATTTTCGCTCTTCAGTTCATTGTCCACATAGACTTCTACATGGGGGTTTTCCGCATTGCTGCCCAACATAAGTTCGCCAAGCTGCTGCGGCGCAGCATTATACACCAGGTTTTCATTCGGGTTAAAGAATACATCCGCACCCAGCGCGATATGGAAATCCTTTACCGCCTCTTTGCTGCTGACGGTATAGTTCTTCGTGTCCTCCGGGCTCCAGGTGTCCAGCAGCCTGGCGGTCACACGGTAATAGCTATCAGAAGTTCCATTGCCGATCAGTTCGTATTCTATATCCAGGTCTTCCTCAGTGACCGTATAGGGCCCCACCTTAAAGGCTCTGACCAGCTCCCACCATTCGTACCCATATATGGAGTAGGGGTATTCTTCCCCGTCCGCCCGCGTGCCTACGATCTCCAGGTCAATCTCCTGCGGCTTGACCACCGCTTTGCTTATGGAATTATAGTAGTAGTATCCTGAATACTCATCGGCGACATCGGCAGCCTTGATGATCACTGAATACTCGCCCGCATCCGTGACTGTCTCGATACCGCCCGTGAAGTAAGCTTGCAGCTGCGGGATATGGCCGTTCACAGCCTGTACTTCCACCTTGTCCCAGTCGATAAAGTCCTCCGCCTCGAAGGCTTCGCCGGTATAGACCAGAGGCTTTGCGATATTATACATGCTACCATTAATACCGATATTGTATATTGCGCCTTCAAAGCTGTAATTGCCACCCTCTGCAGTCTTTACAATGACGGTATATCGACCGATATCGGTATAGCTGTTGTCGCCGTGATCAAATACCAGCTCATCCGCCGAAAACTCAATGCCGTGATACCGTGCAAGCTTTTCAACGATATCTTCTTCCGCCGCTGCTTTCACGGCGTCATGGGTCATGGCGTCCGAATACGTGTAATCATAGGAGCTGATATAAGAAACATTCACCCGGACAGGGGTGATCTGCGCCTGCAGCTTCACAGGGCCTGCCTGGGCGGCATACTGGTCGCTGACCAAATGCGCCCGCACATACACCGGATACGTGCCTGCATCGGTTGCGGTGGGCATATCGGCGCTGTAGGGGCCTTCCTCGCTCAGGGCATAGGAAATGGACCACTGCGCCGCTTCGCCGGTGGGAAGCACCACGGCGCTGCCGGTAGTCTGATCAGAAACAAAAACGTTTTCAAGCAGTGCCTGCGCGCTGCCGTTGTATTCATGGCTGCTCACGCCACAGCTTACGCCAAAGCTGCCCGCAAGCAGCGTCCCGGCCAAAGTAAAGGTGCCGGAAGCGCTTGTGGTGCTGTAGTTCTTTTCATCCAGATGTACGTTCAGCTTGTACGTGCCGACGGGCAGATCGCTGTAGCTTTCCACGCCTTCGATCTCCCAGTCCACGCCTCTTTCCAGCGTGCTCAGATCCACATTTTCGGTCGTCCCGGAGTTTTTGATCGTGACCTGCATGCTGTCCACGATATCCGTAATATGGATATCCCGGCCCTGAGGCGCATAGACGGGCTCCTTATACGACCAGGAGGCATCGTTTCTGGCGGCTTTCTCGATCGTAACGTTGACAGGATAATCCACCGTCTGCGTGCCGTCCGCCACCGTGCCGTCGGGAAGCGTAAGTGCCAGATTGCCCTTCAGCTCCTCCGCAAAAGATACTCTGGTATGGAGTGTGTACTCGCCCACATCGCGGACGCCGGCCACTTCCACCCCGGCATTTTCCAGCGCAATAGGCGTCACGGTCACGCCGGACACCAGGCTGAACAGTTCGCCGCCCAGTTCCAACACGGCAAGATCGTTGCCGGTGTACGCAACGGCAACCTGGGGAATCACCTCATCCATCGAAGCGGTCCAGGGCTCCATGGTAAACTTAACCGTTTTCTGGGATTTTTCGCCCAGGGTATAGTTATGGGCGTCTTCGCCTGCCAGGATCAAATACAGCGTATGGGTGCCCGCATTCCGCACAGCGTTGCTGGAAAGGCTCACCTCGTCGCCCGCCAGCAGGCCGTCATTCACAACTGTGTACGTAAAGTCATTGATGGTGTAATCCTTAATGTTTTCCGGATCAAAGTGCTGCACGCCAACGTCGGAGACCTGCAGCTCCAGATCCCGCGGCGCAATGGTCACGGTGTCTTCCCAGGACGTGACCACTTGTTCGGTTCGACTGTTATACACTTCCAATTTGATCACATAGTCGCCCGCATCCGTAACGGTAAGCTGATCGTATGCATCTGCCAAATACAGATGGTTATACTCTCCCCTCACACCGTTCACGGTAACCATGATCCACTCGTACCAAACATCACCCGGAATGAATTCAAAATCGACCAGCTGATGCGGCTGACCGTCATAAACAAGCCCCTCCGCAGGGGATACGGTCAGCGTGGTTTCAGCTGCCGCCAGCGCCGGCACGTTCACGCTGCCAAGCAGCATGCACACCGTCAAAAGCAGTGCCAGGTAACGCTTCAAGTTCTTCATGGAAACACACCTTTCTGCACGGGCCAAAGGCTTTGCCCGTCTGTAAAAAAAATATGCCAAAGCGGCAGGCGGCCTGTCTGTCGCCGCCCTGTACCGGGTAGGGAAATCCAGTTTTCCACCCTGTATTTTACCATTCTGCGTAATTGCATGCAATATTTTCCGCCGCCGCACAGATTACAATTCTGTTTCGTTTTTCCGTTTTTTTCGTAACGTGACGCCCCTGCGCAAGGATCAAAAAAAGGAGCGGGAATTCCGCTCCTTTTGATCTGCATATTTACAGGTTTTCGCCGTTTTCTTCCATCACGGTCTTGTACCAGCAGCCGCTGTCCTTCACGATGCGCTGCTGGGTATCCATATCCACATACACCAGACCAAAGCGCTCGGTATAACCAAAGCCCCATTCAAAATTGTCCATCAGCGACCAGGCAAAATAGCCGCGCACGTCCACGCCGTCCTCTGCAGCGCGCTTCAAGGCGCGCAGGTACCTGTGCATGTAGTTGATCCGCTGGGGATCGTGCACCGTACCGTCCACATACACGCAATCGTTGCCGGACATGCCGTTTTCGGTGATGATGAAGGGCAGATGGTACCTTTCATACAGGAATTTGGGTCCCCAGTACAGCGCATCCGGCGTGACGGGCCACTGCATGGCCGTCTTGGGATGGCCCACGGGCAATTCCACATACTCAAATCCGTCGCCCTTTGCGCGCACCAGGCGGCCGTTGTACATGTTCTGGGCGTAGAAGTCAAGGGGCTGGGCGATCAGTTCCAGATCTGCCTCCCACCCATCGGGCAGGTACTTTTCAAGATATTTTAGGCCGTCCTCCGGATAATGCCCCAGCACCACCGGATCGCTCCACCAGGCGACGGAGAAAACCCAGCCGTTAGGATCGTGCGCCGTACCAAAGTATGCTTTCCGGGCAGCGGCAATATCCGCTTCCGTTTCGGTCAGGGGGATCATGGCGTCGCCGCAGGGCGCATAGCCCACACGGCAGCCGGGCGCGTACTTGCGCAGCGCCTTTACCGCCAGGCCGTGGCCCTTGAGGGCGTTATGCGCCATGGGCACCACGGTGGAGGGCGGCATGCGCAGACCCGGTGCGTGGTCGCCCGTCACATAGCCCAGGCCAATAAAGCACTGGGGCTCGTTGAAGGTGATAAAATCCTTCACCCTGTCGCCAAAGCGCTGTGCGCACAGGGTAGCATATTCCTCAAACCACCTGGGACTGTCGGGGTTCAGCCAGGCGCCCTTGTCGTACAGCGCCTTGGGATAATCCCAGTGGAACAGCGTCACAAAGGGACGGATGCCGTTTTTGAGCAGTTCGTCGATCAATTCATTATAGAAGGCGACGCCCTTTTCGTTTACCTCACCGGTACCGTTGGGCAAAACTCTGGGCCAGCTGACGGAGAAGCGGTAGTTTTTGATCCCCATCTCCTTCATCAGCGCCACGTCCTGCTTCATCAGGTGGTAATGGTCGCAGGCCACGTCGCCGTTATGCCCTTCCTTGATCTTGCCCTCCCAGTGAGAAAACTCATCCCACACGCTCAGGCCCTTACCGTCTTCAAAGGCTGCACCCTCGATCTGGTAGCTGGCAGTAGCCGCGCCCCAGATAAAATCTTTCCTGAAGCTCATATAATTCTCCCTTTCGTTGGTTATGCCGGGTTATTCGGTTATTGATTGCATTCATTATATCATGCCCCGCGCCTGAAAATCAACTGCCGGGAGATAAATATCTTCCATCGCGCTGCAGATGCGCAAGATTTTTTTCGTTACCCTATTGACATCGAATGCATATACACTGTATACTTTGTACATCGGATAACCTTTCGCAATGTATACTTTGCAAGTATGCACACCATTTTCGACGGAAATTTTCCACCTGTTCAAATGAATAACGCACAAACCGACTGTCCGGGAGGGAAAACGCATGTATCAGCCTCGCAGCGCACACTTTGCTCCGATCCGCACGTATCTGGACCACATCCCCGTGATCGATACCCACGATCATTTTGCCACGTTCCAGCCCTGCGGCGACCCGCTGGACTTTATTCTGGATACCTTCTACCTGGGCGATTTTTATACCGCCGGCGGGGAAAAGGCTGTGGGCAAGGGCGATTTTGACTTTTTCCAGCCCATCCCCCATCACCTGCCCATGAAGGAACGGTACGATATCTTCCTTTCCTATTGGAAAAAGAGCTGTCATACCGCCTATGCCCGCGCCATGCAGGAGGGCCTGCGCATCTGCTACGGCATCGACGATATCGGTGATTACGAACAGTTTTGCCGCTTTGCGGAGGCCTTCAAAAACCGGGATGCTTCCCTGTATGACCGGGTGATGGAGGATTGCCGCATCAAGGCAAAGATCGCGGACCGGGGCGATCTGGACAATTATATGAACGGAACCATCCCCTATTCCAAATACAGTCGCTTCACCTTCCACATGTCCCAGTGGCGCAACGTGCACACCAAGGAGCATCTGATGAACGCAGAAAAAATCCTTGGCCGCACAATCACCTGTCTGGACGATTATCTGGAGGCCTTCGACCGGTACTTTGACCGCTGCCTGAAATTTGGCGTGGTAGCCCTCAAGGATCTCAACGCCTACCGCCGCACCCTGGCCTTTACCCACCCCACCAAGGCGGAGGCGGACAAGGCCTTTAACGAGCTCGTTGCCAATCAGCGGACGATCTTTGGCGACGATCAGGTGCGCCCCTTTGAGGATTACCTCTTCCACCATGCCCTGCGCAAGGCGGCGGCCTGCGATCTGCCTGTGCAGCTGCACACCGGCCACATGGCCTCCACCCGCAACGACGTGCGCAAGGCCAACGCCGCAAACCTGATCCCCACCCTGGAATTGCACACCGACGTGCGCTTCTCGCTGCTTCACGGCAACTGGCCCTACATGGACGAGTACCTGTTCATCGGCAAAAACTATCCCAATGCGTATCTGGACCTGTGCTGGGTGCAGACCATCGACCCCATATATTCGGTGGAATTGATGAAGCGGTGCGTTCTGACCGTGCCTCACAGCAAGGTGCTGGCCTTTGGCGGCGATACCTCCGCCCCCGAATGGCTCTGCGGGTATCTGTCCCTTGCCAGGGATAACGTGGCCTGCGCGCTTGCAGAGCTTGTCGACTGCGGCTGGCTTACAATCGATCAGAGCCGGCAGATCGCCCTGGACTGGTTCTACAACAATCCCAACGCATTTTTCAAGCTGGGGCTTGCGCCCGCAAACGTATAACAAAAGGAGCTTTACGTTATGGCCAATCCGAAAATCCTGCGCCGGACGCGCTCAATCCTTGGCAAAACGCTGATCGTCATCGTGTTGCTGCTGGGCGCTGCGCTGTTCCTCTTCCCCTTCCTGTGGATGGTGTCCACTTCTCTTAAGACCCCGCAGGAGATCATCGCCATCCCGCCGGTGTGGATCCCCGAAAAGCCCCAGTGGCAAAATTACGCCGTGGCGCTGAGCTACTTCCCCTTTGTCCGGTATCTTTTCAACACGCTGTATCTGGTCAGCATGAACATGCTGGGCACGGTGCTCTCCTCGGCGCTGGTGGGCTATGCCTTTGCCAGGCTGCGCTGGCCGGGCAGGGATATCTGGTTCAAGGTGCTGCTGGCCACCATGATGCTGCCCGCCACCGTCACCATGGTGCCCCAGTTCATCCTGTTCAAAAATTTCGGATGGCTCAACACCTACCTGCCCCTCATCGTGCCCGCCTTTGCAGGCAGCGCCACCAACATTTTCCTTTTGCGCCAGTTTTTCCGCACCATTCCGGGAAGCCTGAGCGAATGCGCAAGGCTGGACGGCGCAGGAGAACTTCGCATCTTCTGGCAGATCATCCTGCCCCTGTGCAAGCCTGCGCTGGCCACGGTGGCCATCTTCTCCTTCATGTTCACCTGGAACGATTTTATGGGCCCCCTGCTCTACATCAACGATAAAATGCGCTACACCTTAAGCTACGGCCTGCGCACCTTCCAGATCCAGAGCGACAGCAAATGGCATCTGACCATGGCGGCGTCCGTTGTGGTGGCGCTGCCCTCCCTGGCTCTGTTCTTCTCCTGCCAGAGGTATTTTATCGAGGGTATCACACTAACAGGCCTCAAGGAATGACCCCCTTTCCCATCTTGCGAAACCTGCGCAGCGACGCCAGACCGCTGCGAAAGGATAGACCCTACTACAAAAATATGGAGGTAACCAAATGAACAGCATGAAGAAGCTCTGGAAACGCATCCTGTGCCTGGCTCTGTCCGCCGTCCTTCTCCTGTGCGCCTGCCCCGCGCTGGCTCAGGAAGAAGTGATCGAGATCGACTTCTGGCACCACTATCCCTCCGGCACCGGCGCCGAGATCATGAACGAAGTGCTTGCCGACTTCATGGAACTGCATCCCAACATCAAGGTCAACCAGCTGGGCCTGGGCCTTGGCGAGCAGGGCGAAAAGCTGGTGCCCGCGCTGGTTGCCGGCACTGCCCCCGACATCTTTGTGTATGACCTGGCCACCGTCCAGGAGCGCGCCATGAAGAACCAGACCATGTGCCTGGACGAATTTGTGAAAGACGCCGGCATGGACATGACCGAGTACTTCCCCGCCACCGTGGATATCTGCACCTATGACGGCAAGCTCTACGGCCTGCCCTACATGACCGATACCCGCGTGCTGTTCTACAACAAGGATCATTTCCGCGCTGCCGGTCTGGATCCCGAAGTAGCTCCCAAGTCCTGGGACGAAGTGCTGGAATATGTGGAAAAGCTGAACATCACGGATGAAAACGGCGAAGCCACCCAGGTCGGTTTCTCCACCATCTGGTGGGAAATCGCTCCCTGGACCATGGGCTGGACCTTCGGCGCCGACTACTGGGATGCCGAAAACAACCCCACCCTCAATACCCCCGAAATGGTGGAAGCCCTGGAATACGTCATCAAGCTGACCGATGCTGTGGGCGCCGACGCCTTCCAGAAGCTGTTTGACGCCAGCATGGCCACCGGCATCTCTCCCTTCACCAACGGCACCGTATCCATGTGCGTGCAATTCAACGGTTTCTGCTCCACTCTGGAAACCTATGCTCCCGAACTGGATTACGGCGTAGCCCTCATCCCCACCAGCGACGGCGAAAACAACCTGGCTTCCTGGGGCGCCGGCTACTCTCTGGAATTCTGCAACAGGGGCGAGGAGCGCGCCAAGGCTGCCTTCCTGCTGGGCCAGTACCTGACCAGCACCGAGGTTGCCACCAAGTTCCTGCTCGGCAACAGCGAGTATGTGTGCAACATGAATGCCTATGAGGATCCCTCCGTGGCGTCTGATCCCATCTGGCAGGTGTTTGCCGAAAGCGGCAAGTACACCCGCATCCATCACTTCTGCCCCGAACTGCCCACCTGGCCCAACACCGCCCTGCTGCCCGAATGGCAGGCCGCGCTCCTTGGCACCAAGACTCCCAAGGAGGCCATGGATGCCGCTCAGCAGAATCTGCTCAACGAAATTGAAAACTACCGCCTGCTCAACGGCCTGTAATCCCATGTTTTCCCCCAGCCGGAAGGGCCATCGCCCTTCCGGCCCCCTTCCCGGGGCACACCAACACGATCAAGGAGAATAAGCGATGACTACGTATACGTCTGGCAAAAAACATCGGAAAATGAACAAAATGCGCAGGCAGGAAGCGCTGTGCGGGTATCTGTTCGCATCGCCGTGGCTGATCGGCCTTGTCGTGTTCACGCTGTACCCCGTTTTGTCCTCTCTCTTCTATTCTTTTACCAACTATAACTTCTCCTCAGCCTTCAAGTGGGTGGGCTTTGCCAACTATCAGGTGCTCTTCACCCGCGATCCCATGATCCCCATTTCCGCGTACAACACCCTGTACTTTGCCCTCTTCAGCGTACCGCTGAACCTGGTCATCGGCATTGCCATTGCCGTGATGATGAACCAGAAGATCCGCGGCATCCGCATGCTGCGCACGGTGTACTATCTGCCAAACGTGGTATCCATCGTGGCGGTCAGCATGCTCTGGCTCTTTATCTTCCAGAGCAACGGCGTGCTGAATGCCGCCCTCAAAGTATTTGGCGTCGAAGGTCCCAACTGGCTCATGGACCCGGACGCCGCCAAGCCCGCTCTCATCATCATGAACTGCTGGAACGCCGGCAGCACCATGATCATCTACCTTGCCGGTCTCAAGGGCATTCCCACCTCCTATTACGAAGCGGCTGACGTGGACGGCGCAGGCCCCATCCGCAAATTCTTTTCCATCACGCTGCCGCTGCTCTCCCCCAGTATTTTCTACAACACCATCATCGCCATCATCGGCGCGCTGCAGACCTTCTCCACCGCGCTGGTCATGACGGACGGCGGCCCCGTGCACTCCACCACCTTCTACGTGCTCACCCTCTACCGCCGCGCTTTCCAGGATATGCGCATGGGCTATGCCAGCGCCATGGCCTGGGTGCTGATGGTGGTCACGCTGGTTTTGACCCTTTGCGTGTACCGCCTCGGCAACTCCAAGGTTTACTACGAAAACTGATGCGGAACCTTTGCCCCCGTTTTCCATCGATGAATGAACCGGAGGAAACTTAGGTGAACAATAAACTGCTTTACTATATAGACGGTTATCACGGCGGCGTCCGCGGGCATATGCCCCTGGGCTGCTGGCGCGACATTCTTGAAATGCTGAAAAAATGCCCCGAATGGAAGCTCTGCATCGACGTGGAGCCCATCTCCTTTGATGCGCTCCGGGAGCGCGATCCGCTGGCGTATGAAGAATTGCGCGTCCTTTTTAGCGATACATCCTTGCACAGCCGCCTGGAAATGGTGTCCGCAAGCTACGGCCAGTGCTACGGATATCTGACGGACGGCGAAAGCAACATCCGCCATCTGCTGATGGGGCTTGAAAAAATACAGGAACATTTTCCGGAGGTCAAGGTCACGACCTTTGCCGTGCAGGAGCCCTGCTGGACCAGCGCCCTGCCCCAGATCCTTTTATCCCTGGGCTTTACCCGTGCAGCGCTGAAAAACCCCTCCACCGCCTGGGGCGGCTACTGCGAGGGCTTTGACGATGAAACCTTCTACTGGGAGGGCCCGGACGGCAGCCGCATTCCCACCGCGCCCCGCTATGCATGCGAGGAGCTGCTCAAGGCATGGGAAACGGAATCCGTCAACGCCGAAAAGACCTTTGCTGAAAAATGCATCGCAAAGGGCATCGCTCATCCTATCGGCATGATCTTCCAGGATCTGGGCTGGCCTGCCTTCCCCCGTCTGGGCGGCGATCCCAGGCAGGGCACGCCCAATCTTCCCGATCATGTGCAACACATGACCTGGCAGGAGTATTTTTCAGACGTGGCCTCCGCCCCCGAAAAGGTACGCAGGATCACTCAGGAAAGCTTTCTGTGCGCCCTGCCCTGGGGCGAAAGACTGCTGGTGCGCATGGCGCGTCAGGTGCGCAGGGGCGAAGGGCTCATGCTCTCTGCCGAGCGTCTGCAGGCCATGGATCTGCTTTTGAGCGGCAAAAACCACGGTCTGGAACGGTTGAAGGAAGCATGGCATCACCTGCTCATGGCGCAGCATCACGACGGCTGGATCTGCGCCTCCATGGGCGAGCACGAGGAAAACTGGGCCTGGAAGGGCAGCGCACAGATCTACGCCGCAGAAAGCCTGGCAAAGCCCGTGATGCAGCAGAGCCTTTCTGATCTTTCCGCTTTCCTTCCCCGGGACCAAAAATCCGATATTCCCTCAGAATCGCTGCTGGTCGTCAATCCCCTGGCAAAGGACGAAGAGCGCCTCATCGAAGCGGATATCACCTGCTTCCCCGGTACCAAAGCCGTCCGCGTGCTGGACGGCGACAGGGAGCTGCCTGCGCAATTGACGGCGGAGCGGCATTTTGCGGACGGCTCCGTCAACGCGGGAAAGCTGCGCTTTGTTGCTGCCCTCCCCGCCTTTGGCATCAAGACCTTCCGCCTGGAAGCCTCCTGCAGCGAAGCGCCGAAAAACACCCCTGTTTCCGCCCGGATCGAAGGAAATCGGGTGCTCCTCGAAAGCGATCGGTATCATATCTGCCTTGATCTTGCAAAGGGCGGCGCCATCACCTCCCTGTTTGACAAACAGTCGGGTCAGGAGATCGCCGCCTGCCGTGACGGCAAATACTTTAACGAATACAGCGGCTTCTTTATTGAGGACAACGCATTCCGCTCCAGCACGGAGCATACGGCCACGGCCGAGATTCTGGAAAACGGCCCCGTCCGCGCCGCCGTGCGCATCGCAGGACAGGTAGGCAGCGTACCTTTCACGGAGGATATTTCCGTCGCGCTGCATGAGCGCGCCATCCCCGTGTCCGTCACCTTCCGTTTCCCAGAAAAAACCTACATCGGCGAACCTCATACCATCACCCCGCCGGACAACAAGGAGGAGCGCCACCGCTCCTATCACGACAGCCGCTATAAGCTGTGCGCCCACTTCCCCACCGCATTCAGGCAGCAAAAGCTGTTCAAGGACGCCGCCTACGACGTGTGCGAAAGCAAGCTTCCCAATACCCATTTCAAGCGCTGGGACGAGATCAAGCATAACGTACTGCTGGGCTGGGCGGACGTAAATGACGGCTGCCACGGCCTTGCACTCATGACCGATCACACCACCTCCTACACCCACGGCCCGGATACGCCCCTCGCGCTGACGCTGGGCTGGGGCTGGGACGGCGGCTACTGGTGGGGACGCAGGCAGCTGAAGGGCAGCCACACGGTCTGCTATACCCTTCTCCCCCACGAAGGCTCCTGGCAGGAAGGCCATGTGTGGCACGAATACCAGAAAATGCAGCACACGCCCCTGACCCGCAGAGCCCCCGGGCAGCTTGCTGCAGAAAGTATGAGCCTGATCCGTGTTTCCGGTAATCTTGAGGTCAGCGCCGTGTATGCGCGACCGGACGGCAAAATCGTCCTGCGCCTGTTTAATCCCGGCAAGGAAAACGCCTTCACCCTTGCGATGCCCGCACGCCTCATCCGCGCTTGCAGCATGACGGAGCTGGATGGCAAACATATCCTGGATCTCCCCCCGGACGTTTCTGGCAGCGAAGCCCGCCTGCATATTTCCATGCCGTCCTTTGGCATCCGCACGCTTTTGATCACTCCTGCCATGGCTTTTCCCGGGTAATTCTGCCGTTCCCGTGCAAAATTTTCCCATTTAGGGTTTGACGAAACCGGTCAAACCCTTTATAGTAGAATTTGTATTGCTCATGATCATGTATTGCACACAAAGGAGGTCGTTTGATGAGTACTGAACCCAAGTATATGCATATCGTTCGGTATATCAAAGACCGCATTGCTGAGGAAGCGCTCAAGCCGCGGGATCTTTTGCCCCAGGAAAGCGAACTGATGGCCGAATTCGGCGTCAGCTCCATTACGGTGCGCAAGGCTATGGAAACCATGGTGCGCGAGGGCATCGTCTACCGCGTACGCGGCAAGGGCACCTACGTATCCCCCTCCAAGGACGAGCCCGCCATGGCGGATGAGCCGGCCCGCCGTGTGTACCTGATTTTTGACGTAGAGGCCCGTCTGGATACCAGCCTGAGCCGCATCGTGCAGGGCATCCAGCGCTACTACAAGCACAAAAAATGCCTGCTGGCGCTGGAGAACTACGCCTTCTGCGAGGAATATCTGCAGGCCGGCCGTCATCAGCAGGACGATGCAGGCCTGATCCTCTACATCAACTCCTCGGACGATGACAAAAAAGCCCGCCACCTGCGCAAGCTTGGCGAAGCCGGGGTCAAGTTCGTCTGCATCGACCGCTTCCTTGGCAATTTCCCCATCAACTACGTGGGCTGCAACAATCACGACGCCGTGTACGCCGCCGTGGAGCACCTGGCCTCCCACAGGCATCAGCGCATCGCTTTCCTCTACGAAAAGCCGGAGATCAGCTCCGAAAAGGAGCGCTACAAGGGCTATGTGCACGCCATGCGCGATCTGGGCCTTGGCAATCTTCTCCCCGCCCCCCACTCGGTAAATGATATCGAAAAATGCGTGGAGGACGTGCAAAACGGCGTCACCGCCGTGGTCTGCGCCAACGATTATACCGCCTCCCTCCTGGTGGAGGCGCTGAAAAATGCCGGCCTGGAGGTGCCCCGCGACGTATCTGTGGTGGGCTTTGACGACAGCGAAACCTATCGCTACCATCAGCCCACGCTGACCACCCTCCGGCAGGATTTTCACGCCCTGGGCTATGAATCCGCCCGCGTGCTGGATAAACTGATGACCGGCGCCTCCGGCGGCTATACCCGCATCTATATCCCAGCGCAGCTCCTGGTGCGCGAATCCAGCGGCGATAACCCCAAAGCAGAATAACGCAAAAAGCCCCTCCTGCGGGAGGGGCTTTTCTTATCCGTCAGCGTGGAGGCGTTCTCCTGTATGTTATTGTGCTTCCTATTCTGCTAATTTTCTGGCATTTTCTGCAGCGTACATGTGGTATTCATTGAGTACGGATCATATTTGTCACTTTTATTGTCAAATAAACAAACCTAACTTCGCTAATTATCATTTATCTGTAGAACAAATCGTTACAGCCGTACCATTTGCAATAACTGCAACCATATTCCCTGTGAATATAGCGATATCAACATCTATACCAATAACAGCATTTGCTCCGAGCGATTTAGCATTTCTCTTTAAATGGCTGATTGCAGCCATTCGTGCTCTTTCGATCTTTTGGCTAAATTCGTAGTTTTGAGAACCAAAGAAATCACTTACACCAGCAAAAAACTCAGAAAAAACCCCCGTACCTAATACAACACTTCCGCTAACTAAACCTAAGTAACCAGTAATCCTGTGGCCTTCAAAATTGAATCCATTAGTTACAAGCAATTGAGCATATTGATCGATAAATTTTACTTTAATGCTGGTCTTCTCATTTGGCGAAAACTTATCCCACTCAGGTTTTGAATACCCCATGTATATCATCTCTGTTTTGCAATCATCACACAATTGTTGTTCTGTAGGAACACGGTGCTCTGCACTGCCAAAGAAGTTACATCCAGGGCAATAATACAAGTACTTCATAATATCTTCCTCCAAACAGTGATAACAAATTCAGAATTCTATTAAGAGTTTCTTAGAATTCAAAGCTCCGTGTGAAAAACAAAACTAACATAAAATCATTTTAACACAAGAGAAATGAATAAGCAATACAGCATCATGTATAGAGTATCGCGGCGAGCATGTTTTCAGGCACACCTTCGCTACGAACTGCTATTACAAAGGCGTGAACGTCAAAGTGCTGTCGAAACTCCTTGGTCACGTCGACGTCAATGTAACATACAACATCTATGTACATTTATACGGAGATGGGTCCGATGAAATGTATCCTGCTCTTGTGTGAGATAGATAAACAAAAAACGCAGACTCTTTCGAGTCCGCGTTCAGGCAAATGCCCATCAATCCTTGTCCTTCCATTCCTGAAAGGTAATGGCATATACACGATGCTTGACATGGGAGGCATCCTCGTATGTCTCCACGAGTTTCATTCCGTTTTTCAGTGCTACGCCATAGGATGCGGCATTGCTATCGGTCATATATGAATATACCGCCGGAAAGCCTAGCGTATCAAAGGCGTACGCCATGCAGCAACGTGCAGCCTCAGAGGCATATCCTTTGCGCCAATGCGCTTTGTGAATGTGATAGCCAATTTCCGGCAAGGTTTGGCCATTAATGTTTTGCATGGTGATGCCGCAGTCACCGATGAACTCTCCCGACTCCTTGAGGATGACTGCCCAAAGGCCGAAGCCGTACCTGTCATAATTATCCAGCGTCCAGTTTATCCAGCGTTGCACACCGACATCGTCATAGGGTGCAGGGTAATGCTTCATAGTTTCTGCATCGGAGAGGATGCTGCGCCAACTGTCAAAATCATCCTGCGTGATGAGGCGAAGTATGAGTCGTTCGGTTTCAAATTGCACGGGTAGTCCCTCCTTATCAGATGAAAGAAAAGAACCAGTCTCTTTCGAAACTGGTTCTTCTGGCAGGGGCACTAGGACTCGAACCCAGAACAAAGGTTTTGGAGACCCACGTCGGCGGCTAACGCCGCCGAGGGAACGACTACTCGATAACAAACCAACACACAGATTTATCATGTTGCAGTCGTGCGGCATCGTCAAAAGCGGTGCTGCATTTTTATTCCCTGTCCATGCAGAAACAGCCTCATTCGGCACACACATTATAACATGCTGTGGAGGATTGAACAAGAGCAAAGAAACAAGCCCATCGTTTCGCTGATTGCGATTCGGTGGGCTGTGTGTTTACTGCTGCATTGCTTTGACTTTCCGATAAAATGTTGCTTTTGTCATCCCTGCCAGCTTCATTGCCTCTACCGCGGTCATTTTGCCGTCCTGCCAGTCTTTCACAATGGCTCCGAAGTCTGCACAAGGCTGGATTTCGGGACGCCCCATGCGTCCTTCCTGCTTTGCTATTGCGATTCCCTCCGCCTGTCTTTCCAAGAGGCATTCACGCTCAAACTGTGCCAGTCCTGCGAAGATCGTGAGCATCAGTCTGCCCGAGGGTGTGGAAGTGTCGATCTTTTCTTTCTGCGAAACAAAGTCCACACCTTTTTCGGTGAGCTGCGACACGATGGAAAGCAAGTCCTGCGTGTTTCGTGCAATTCGGGAATAGCTTTCGACTTCTACCACATCCCCTTCCCGAACATAGTCCAGCATGGCTTTCAATTCGGGGCGGTCTGTATTCTTTCCACTTGCTTTTTCAATGTAGACGCGATCAAACTTTTCTTTGTCGGTCTCCTGTCGTGCGGTGTTCTGTTCCTGCGTGCTGACGCGAATGTATTTGATGCGTGCCATGTGATACACTTCCTTTCGACACCAATAGTGTATCATAAGTGTATCAAAAAGTCAATGCCAATATTGATACGTCGCAAAATATATTTTCAAACTATGTGATACGCGAAAATGCTGTGTTTTTCTGCGTCTCATAAGGTGTAGTATTTGATACGCTTTGAAACGCTGCGGATTTCCGCTGCACGAATAAGAATCTGCGTGGCGGTGGAGGGTCGGAACGTCTGGGTATAGGGGGCGTATGTTCTGGGCATTCCGACTTTTTGACCCCGCCTTTTCTTTTTGCGTGGTCTCTGCTCCCGCTAAATGTTGTTGCGATTTTGAAAGACGGTTAGGACAAGAGAAGACAGACGCATTACAGGATTTTTCATAATTCCATGAGAGAAATAGAAAGGTGGTTTCTCATGATGGAAAAAGATAAACAAATAACCGTGTCCGTGCGGCTCTGTGAGACCGAATACAAGGCTTTACAGGCGGAGGCGCAAAAGGAATACACAACCATGTCGGGACTGCTGCGAAAGCTGCTGCATGGTCATTTGAAAGGGGTAAAACACAATGGGTAAACACACAGAACATTTGAATACGCTACGTGAACGGCGACACTTTTTGCAGAACAGTTATAATCAGAAGCAATTTCCCTGTTGGAGATGTTGGCGGAGGATGCAGAGAACGAATGGGTTTTCGTAAATGACGATGGTCAGCGGCTTTCCTACGAAGCGTTACGATACCAGACACAATGCCTCTGCAAGGCTGCTTGTGTTCCTTACAGGGGAGAGCATGTGTTCAGGCACACTTTTGCAACCAACTGTTATCACAAAGGCGTGGATGTGAAGATTCTCTCCCGATTGTTGGGACATGCTGATGTGAACATCACATACAACATCTATGTACATTTATACGGAGACGGATTCGACGAA
>SVGT01000025.1 GCA_015056175.1 Clostridiales bacterium
AGCCCGCATGGACGGCTGCGATATGCCCGTCATCATCACCTCCGGCAGCGGCAATCAGGGTATTACCTCCACCGTGCCCATCATCGTCTACGCCCGGGAAAAGCGCATGAGCGAAGCCCGTATGATCCGCGCGCTGGCCTTTTCCAGCCTGCTTACCGTGTACCAGAAGGAATATATCGGCAAGCTAAGCGCCTTCTGCGGCGCAGTGAGCGCAGCCTGTGCAGCCGGCGCCGCCATCACCTATATGGTGAACGGCACCCTGCAGCAGATCAAGGATACCATCGACAATACCATGGCGGACATCCCCGGCATCATCTGCGACGGCGCCAAGGCCTCCTGCGCAGCCAAAATTTCCTCCGCGCTGGACGCGGCCATGTTCTCCCATCATCTGGCCATGCAGGGCAAGGTATACGGCGCCAATACCGGTATTTTGCAGGATGACGCAGGCCGCACCATTTCCACCGTGGGTCATATCGGCCGAATCGGCATGAAGCAAACGGACAGCGAGATCGTCAAAATGATGATCCATCCTGATGACAATCACTGAACCAATACTGTAAAGAAGGGATGTAAGCATGCAGTTTTCTGAATTTCTTTCTTCCCGCAAGGCCCTGATGAAGGCCCTTTGCGCGGCGCTTCAAGAGCACTATGAATACGTAAGCGTCCTGGGTGTGGACGTAAAAGCCAAGTCCGTCCGCGCCGATCGCAATTCCTCCAGCATCTCCGCCGGCCGCGATACCGAGTGCGGCTTCGTGGTCAAGATGAGCGACGGCAAGGCCTTCTTCGAATATTCTCTGGACGATATCCAGGGCGATATCAGCGCCCTGTGCGCCAAAATGGTAGCAGCCTTTGAACTGAACGCAGAGCTTGGCTGCAACACCGTTGGCAATGTGCACCTGACGGACGATCCTCTCACGCAGGAATTCTCCCGTGAGTGCGATCTGGACGCCTATACCGACGATCAGCTGCTCTCTGCCTGCAAGGAAACCTGCCAGATGCTGCTTGGCAAAAGCGAGCATCTGCTCAACGCCATCGTGTCCGTAGGCTCCCTGGAGGTAAGCAAGCTTTTCATCACCCGCAACCGGGACCTGAGCCAGCATTACGCCTGGGTCAACGGCATGATGGCCGCCGTCTACCGCGATCACGGCAAGGTGGTACAATCCCGCGAGGGCGCATATGACCACACCATGAAAAAGGTGCTGGCCGATCTGCCCACCCTGTGCGATAAGCTGCTGAAAAAGGCCGATGCTCTTACCCGCGCCAAGGCCATCACCCCCGGTGTGTACGATGTGATCACCGATTCCTCCATCACCGGCCTGATCGCCCACGAAGCCTTCGGCCACGGCGTGGAAATGGATCAGTTCGTCAAGGACCGCGCCCTTGCCAAGGAATATGTGGGCAAGTACGTGGCCTCCCCCATCTGCAACATGCGCGACGGCGCCGCCGGCGTGCTCAGCGCCGCCTCCTATTTCTTTGATGACGACGGCGTGCTGGCCCACGATACCCAGATCATCAAGGACGGCATTCTGGTGACCGGCATTTCCGATCTGGCCTCCGCCACCCAGCTGGGGCTTCCCCCCACCGGCAACGGCAGGCGCGAATCCTCCCGCCGCAAGGCCTACGCCCGCATGACCAACACCTACTTTGAAAAGGGAAATGACAAGCTGGAAGACATGATCGCTTCCATCAAGCACGGCTACATGCTCTTTGAAACCAACAACGGCATGGAGGATCCCAAGAACTGGGCCATCCAGTGCGTGGCGGAATACGGCATCGAGATCGTGGACGGCAAGCTGACGGACAATTACGTATCCCCCGTGGTGATGAGCGGCTACGTGCCGGATCTGCTCAAATCCATCTCCATGGTGTCCGACGATTTCAAGGTCATCGGCTCCGGCTCCTGCGGCAAGGGCTATAAGGAATGGGTGCGCGTCTCCGACGGCGGCCCCGCATTGAAAGTGAAGGTGAAGCTGGGATGAAAACGGCCATGGAACTGCTGCGCAAGCATCCGCTTGTCAGCGATTATAAGATCAACATCCACAAAAAAGAAAGCTACGAGCTGTTCTTTGTCAAGGGCAAGCTGGAAACCGTGCGCTGCACGGATACCTGCGATCAGGAAGTTACCGTGTACGCAGATCACGGCGAATTCAAGGGCGATTCCCAGTTCTTTGTCTACCCCTCCACCACCCCCGAGCAGCTGGAAAAGCTGATCGATGAAGCCGCCCATAAGGCGCTGCTCATCAACAACAAGCACTATACCCTACCCGAAAACGAGCAGGGCGAATACCGGGTGGACAGCAATTTTGATCAGTATCCGCCCCGGGAGCTGGCCGCCCTCATCGCAAAGCACGTTTTTGCCGCAAACGATGTGGAAAACGCCTCCCTCAACTCGGTGGAGATCTTCATCAACAAGCACACCGAAACGGTGCAAAACAGCCGGAATCTTTGTAAAACCCAGGTGCGCTACGACGCCATGGTGGAAGCCATCCCCACCTACAACGGCGAAAAGGAAAGCGTGGAGCTGTACCAGCAGTACAATTTCTCCTTCTTTGATGAAAATGACGTGCGCCGCGAGATTGGCGATAAGCTGCGGGAAGTGAAAGCCCGCTATGAAGCGCAGAAGCCCGATACCGCCATCGATTGCCCCGTGGTGCTCTCCCATAAGGAAGCAAGCCGCATCTTCTTCAGCATCCTCCGGGATCTGAACTACGCTTCCGTCTATTCCCACGCCAACCTGTTCAAGAAGGGCGACCTTGTCCAGAAGGACGCCCAGGGCGATCTGATCTCCCTTACCCTCAGCGGCGAAAGCAAGGGCAGCACCCGCTCTGCCAAGTTTGACGGCGACGGCCTGACGCTGCAGCCCGTGTGCCTGGTAGAAAAGGGCAAGGCAGTTAATTATTACGGCTCCAACCGCTTTGGTCAGTACCTTGGCGAAAAGCCCACCGGCGATATGAGCTGCATGATCGTGGAAGCGGGTACCGCAGATGCGTCCATGTTCGAGAACGGCCCGCTGCTGGAGATCGTGTCCATGTCCGGATTGCAGGTGGATTTCTTCAACGATTATATTGGCGGCGAGATCCGTCTGGCCTACTATAACGACGGCGAAAAGATCCTGCCCGTTACCGGCATTTCCGTGTCCGGCAAGCTGTCCCAGGTGCTTTCCTGCATCCGTCTTTCCGCAAACGTGATCGCCGCAAACGGCTACACCGGCCCGGATAAGGCGCTGCTCTACGGCATGAAGGTGTTCTGACAAGCAAAACAAAAGCCCCCTCTGTGGGGGCTTTTATATTGGGGTTTACTGCACCGTTTCGCCTGTCAATTGCTTCCAGGCGTCCCGCAATGCGTTCTGGTTGTTCACACCGTAATTGGGATCGTTGAGCTTGGCCTCTGCCATATCCCGCAGGAAGTGGACGCACACGTGGCCGTCAAAGCCGTTATCGGTGATGTTGCCCTTCAGATGGGGATAATTGTGCATGGTGGCCATGGTCCACTGTCCAGAGGGCAGAAGCACATACACCGCGTGGATATCCCAGGAGGGCTTACCAAACGCACGGAACATGATCAGCGTATCCCGAAGGGATTTGGGCTCGCTGTCGCAATGGCGGCCGGGAGCGTAGACGCTCAGATTCCAGCTCAGTTTGCTCACCGGATCGTAGATCAGCATGGTTTGCCCGCTCTTGAGCGTATCCTTGATCTCCCGCTGCCAGTGGAGCAGCTTTATTTTGGCCGTATCCGGCGCCTGCATATAGCCTGCGCCCTCCTCCAACTGATACGAGGGTGCGCTGCTCATGCCTTTGGCCTTGTCGCTGTACAGGATGCTCTGCATGGCGGCTCCCGCCACGCCGTCCACCGTCAAATTGTTGCGCAGCTGGAAATTGATCACAGCCAGGTAGGTATTGGCGTCAAACTTGCCCGTCACCGCAGTGGTATAACCCAATTGCATCAGGCGGGTCTGCATGTTCTTGATGTCGTCCACCAGGTCGGCGTCCGCTTTTTCGTAATAGATGTGCAGATCGCTGTAGCCCTCCATTTCCTTGCTGTAGGCGATGGCGGATGCAGAGAACAGCTTTTCAAAGGTCTGCTTGCCCGCCTTGCCGTCCACAGAAAGGCCGTTGAGCTTCTGGAAGGTTTTGACAGCCGTCAGGGTGCTATCGCCAAAGGATCCGTCCACCTGGGAAGATGTGAGATAGTTCAGTTCCTTCAAGCGCTGCTGCAATTGCTTTACGTCGTTTCCGCTGTGTCCGCTCTTGAGCGTTCTCTGGAACACGGAGGTATCGTAGGAGGGTTTGGGCGTGGGAGACGCCGTTGCCGCGGCGGTAGGCTGCGCCGTCGCGGTAGCTGTAGCAACGGGCAGGATGGTGGGCTTTGCCGTCGGCGTTGCTTCATCCTTCACATTGCCCGAAAAATCGGTCAGGAACTTGGTCATCACAAATCCCGCCTGACCCTCGTACACCACGGCGCACCAGGTGCTTCCGTACTGGGTCACGGTGACCAGGGATTTGTTGGGGATGGACTTTTTGATCTTTGCGCCCTGGGACGCCGTTTCGCGCAGATTCAATGCGCCGCCGTTCTGGGTAAGCACCCGGGCCGTATCGCCGCCGACGGAGGCAGTGGGCGCAGGCGTCTGAGTGGGCTTTGCGGTAGCCGCATCCTTGGGGAATGTGAGGAAGCTGGTCATGGCATAGCCCGTCTGCCCCTGATAGATCACCCGGCACCACACGCTTCCCTTTTCCACAACCGTCACATAGGCGTAATTGGGAATGTGGCCCAGAATATCCTTCTTGGTTTCATCGCGCAGGTTCAGATATCCGCCGCCGGTCACCACCTGAGCGGCGTTACCGTTCAGCGCACCCTGCGTGGGCTTGGCGGTTGCGGTGGCCGCAGGCTTTGGCGTGGCGCTTTGGCCGTTTGCAAGCAGGGAGTACAGCTTTTTCTGGGTGATGGCGCCTGCAATGCCGTCGGCAGACAGCTTCTGATCCCGCTGGAAATTCTTCACCACCGTCTGGGTAGCATAGCCGTAGCTGCCGTCCACGGTGATGGCATAGCCCAGCGTTTTCAGCGCCTGCTGCAGTTTGCGCACGTCATCGCCGTAGGAGCCGCGCTGCAGTTTTTTGTAGGTCTGCTGCGAGGGGCTCTGGGTAGCCGCAGGCTTTGCGGTGGGCGCCTGCGTAGCATTGCCCGCCTTGAGGGATGCGATCAGCGAGAGCGTATCCCCATCCGCCTGACCGGTCACGGGCAGGCCGTTGATCAGCTGAAACGCACGCACGGCACTTTCCGTCTTTGCGCCAAAGTCGCCGTCGGCAGACAAGCTGTAGCCCAGCTTGTTCAGATCCTTCTGCAATTGCAGCACCTGCGCGCCCTTGCTGCCTCTTTTCAGGGTATTTTCCTGCGGCGCATCCTGGCCGTCGTCCGCCATGTCATACAGGCGGGAAAGCGTCATCTGCCCGGCCACACCGTCCTGCGTCAGCTTCTGATCCTTCTGGAACTGCTTGACCACCCGCTCGGTTCCGGAACCAAACTTGCCGTCCACCGTCAGCGAATAGCCCAATTCCTTCAGTGCCTGCTGCATGGTGCGCACGTCCGTGCCAAAGTCCCCACGCTGCAGTTTATTGTATTGCACTGCCGCAAAAGCGCAGTTGCTCATCATCAGTACCACAGCCACCACAGCGCTTGCAAACCGCATCCGCCTCATGACCCATTTCCTCCTTGGTTCATCCCACGTTTATGACGTGCATGATGGTAAAATTATATCATATTGCGACATAATTGTAAACGTACATGAATATTTCGTTACATATTTTATACAGGTAACATTTTCCAGACCCGACGGCATCGTATTGAAAGGATTGGGGAAACATGGTATCATGGACGTATAAGGAGCGTAACCCATGACGAAAACCCAGTTTGTACCCAACCAGGATACCCTGAACGGCTGCTTTTCCCCGCATCCCGCGCTTACACAGGAGGCTGCGGCTTTTTCCCATACGCTTTCTGCAGCCGCCTATCGCATGCAGACCCACGATTTTCAGCAGCACGGCTGGACGGACTTCAGCTATCAGGTGGATCACACGCTGCTCACCGGCAGCAAGATGAACCACACCGGCGGCGTCAACGGCCGCATTAGCCGCTTTTTTACCCGTATCGCCCGCCACCGCGTCCGTCGCAGCGATCCCATCAGCCAACTGGTGGGCACCTGGCGTCAGAAGGATAAAAGCGATACCTGCAAGGCGCTGGTGATGGCGCGGCCGACGGATGACGGCCGGATCCTCATCGCCATCGGCTTTATGGGCACGGGCAAACGGCTGTTGACTGGATCTCCAATTTCCGCATGTCCCGGGAAAATCATGCCCACATGGGCTTTGTGCAGCTGTCGGAGGAATTTTTGAGCCGCGCAGAGGATATCCGCTTTCCCCATACCGCCAAGCTGCTTGGCATGGATAAGCTGACGCTGGACACGATCCTCGAGGAATGCACCCGTCCCGACAGCCGCTTCCGCATCTGGATGAGCGGTCACAGCCAGGGCGGCGCGGTGATGCAGATGTTCACCCACCGTTTGCTGACCTCCGGCGTGCTGCCACAAAACCTGTTTGGCGTCGGCTTTGCATCCCCCACCACGGTCTACCCCGGCCACGCCGGCATAGCAACGGAATATCCGCTGCACCATCTCATCTGCGGAGACGATCTGACGCCCCGCATCGGCGCTGCATTGCACCTGGGCACATGCCATGTACTGCCCATGAACAGAGCGCTTCGGGAACAATCCTACCTTTGCGCCGCCCTTCCCGGCTTTACGTCTACGCTTTACACCGTTTCTTCCCTGCGCGATACCCGCAGCGCCCTGCTGTTTTCCATGGGGCTGCTTTCTGCCCTTTCCCACCTGAGCGATCAGGACGCAGGCGCCGTGCTTACAGGGCTTACCGATCTGAACGTGCCTGATCTTCTGGTGGATTGGCTGGGCGATAATGTGAGCCGCATGGTGCTTGCCATTTACCGAAAGCTGAAAAAAATCTACCGCCGGGTGACGGGCGAATGGGGCGTGCCCCGCGCTGAGGTGCGTCGGTATACCGCATGGATCCTGGATCAAATGCGCATCCATACGCCTCGCGGCTTTGCCCAATTGCTGGCGCTTGCCCTGTCCGCGCCCCATCACCTGAATGGCAGGGAAAGCCTGCCCTCCGCCTATCAGCGCATGACGGAGGATTGCTTTTCCCTCCTTCGTCCCATGGACGCTTTGCCCGGCGGCTGGCCGGTGACCGTGCCGCTGTGCCATCCTATGCGCAGAAAACCCCTCGGAAAATACCGCAGACTTTCCGCACTCAAAACAAACAGACACGCACAATAAAAGACGCTTCCTCTGGGAAGCGCCTTTTTTTGTTACGCGTTGAAGCGTTGTTCCAGTTCCTCGTATTTTTCGTGGGTGATCAGCGCATCATGCTGCGTGCCCTCCAGGCGGATGATGTAGGTCCATCTGCCGTAGGGGGTAATATCACGGATGCGCTCCAGATTGACGATGTAGCTTTTGTGACAGCGGAAGAAAAGCTTTTCGTCCAGCTTGCTTTCCATTTCGCCCAGGGTATCCGGCAGCACGTAGCGGCCGTTATCCTCGGTGTACATGACGGTGGCACGGTCCTCTCGCTGGATGAGGATGATGTCCTTCACATCCACAAAGCTGACGCCATCCCGGTGCCTGAGCATCATGCGGCTCTGCGGCGCCTGGATGCTCTTTTTCTGCACGGGCGTCTGCGACGCCTGCGCGCGCTGGGCGATGCGCTCCTTGATGCGCTCCAGGGTGTTGCCCAGCCTTTCCAGCTTGAAGGGCTTCACCAGATAATCAAAGGCATACACCTCAAAGGCCTCGCTCATGTACTCCTCATGGCCGGTGGCAAAGATCAGTATGCAGCCGGGATCGGCGTCCTGCATGAGGCGCGCGCATTCTACGCCGGACAGGGCGGGCATATCCACGTCCAGGAACACCACCTGCGGACGCACGGCGTCAAACAGCGTCATGGCTGCTTTTCCGTCCTCTGCCTCGGCGGCGATCACAAACCCTTCCGTTTTTTCGATCTTTTTGCGCAGGATGAGGCGCATCCCTGCATCGTCATCCGCGATCAACACGGGAATTTTCCGTTTTTCTTCCATGCTGCATGCTCTCTTTTCAGTTTCTACTTGCCGTCCTGCATTTGGGGCTGCCCAGGATCTCGCCCAGCACAAACCCGCGCACCAGCTCCTGCGCAGCAGGCGAAGGCTTATCCTCCGTCTGCATAACGATTTGCGGTTCTTCCCTGTCTTCATACATATCGTCATGACAGGGATCCACGCCCTCGGGGATATACGCAGGCTCCGCCTTGGGGGCAGGCGCTTTGGAGACAGTCTCCGGCTTCTTTTCCGCAACAGGCTCCATCACCATGGCCGTCTGCACGGGCACGGGACGCATGTCCGGCAGATGGTCGCTGGGTATTTGCATCACTTCCCTGCGGATGCTTTCCACCTTGGCCTTGATCTTCTTTTTTCTTTTTCTGGAATAGACGGCAAGGCCGATGATGACAATGGAAAGGAGAGCTTCCAGAATATCTGCCATAGCTCGCTCCTTTCAAGCCGTTACTTCTTGGCCTTTTCGTCCTTGAGCGCCGTTTCCTGCTGCACGGGGGCGGCTGCCTTGGCAATACCGCTGCGCATATCGGTATCGGCGATCATGTTCTGCATCTGATAATAATCCATCACGCCCATTTTGCCGCTGCGGAGCGCTTCGGCCATGGCCTGGGGCACCTGCGCTTCGGCTTCCACCACCTTGGCGCGCATTTCCTGCACGGCAGCCTTCATTTCCTGCTCGCGGGCGACAGCCATGGCGCGGCGTTCTTCGGCCTTGGCCTGAGCGATGCGGCGGTCAGCCTCAGCCTGGTCCATCTGCAGCTGGGCGCCAATGTTGCGGCCCACGTCGATATCGGCGATATCGATGGACAGAATCTCGTAAGCGGTACCGGCGTCCAGGCCCTTATTCAGCACGGTCTGGCTGATCAGGTCGGGGTTCTCCAGTACGTCCTTGTGGGCATGGGCGGAGCCAATGGTGGTCACGATGCCTTCGCCGACGCGGGCGATGATGGTTTCTTCGCCTGCGCCGCCAACCAGGCGTTCAATATTGGTGCGCACGGTAACACGGGCCTTGGCGCGCAATTCGATACCGTCCTTGGCGATGGCGGAAACGGGAGGCGTTTCGATCACCTTGGGCAGCACGCTCATCTGCACGGCCTGCAGCACGTCGCGGCCGGCCAGGTCGATGGCGCGGGCCGTTTCGAAGGACAGGTTGATACCCGCCTGCTTGGCGGAGATCAGCGCGTTGATGACGCGTTCCACATTACCCTTGGCCAGATAATGGGTTTCCAGCATGTCGGTGGTCACGTCCAGACCTGCCTTGCGGCCCTGGATGTAGGCGTTCACCAGCTTCTGGGGAGAAATGCGACGGAAGCGCATACCGATGAGGGAAAAGATCTTCACCGGCACACCGGACGCCCGGGAGGTGATCCACAGCCCCAGAGGCACGTAGCGGAAGAATACCACAGCAAGCACAAGCAGGATGATGATCAGGAATACCAACAGGATTTCAGCAGGCATATTTGTTCCCCTCTCTGTTTATTTATTGACTTTCTTCACCACAATGCGGTTGCCCTCAATTTTGTCCACCCGGACGCAGGCGCCTTTTTCAATATAGCCGCCCTCGGACACCACGTTGAGGCGAACGCCGTCAAATTCCACAATACCGGCGGGACGGAGCACGCTGTCCGCGACGCCCTCCCGGCCAATCAGTTCGCCAAGCTCATTCTTTTCGTCAATGCCGGACATATCCACCTCAGGCAGCACCAGCGCGGAGGACGCCAGCTTTCCCTTGGACGCACTGCGCAGCGATGCGGTGATCGCAATACCGGCCAGCGTCAGCGCAGCCACCGCCACGATGAGACCGGCCACCGCGCCGTGATTGATCCACACCAGCGCCACCGACGCCAGCATCAGCGCGATGCCGGAAAAGCCGGGAACGCCAAAGCCGGGCAGAAACACCTCCAGGATCAAAAGCGCAATACCAACGATCAGACACAAAATGGTGGGCAGATTCGCCAGCACCACATTCAAAAAACCCTCCATTCATGCAACTCCTTTCTGTGATCTTGTGATCACATCATAGCATGAACAGAGGGTATTGAAAAGGGCTTGTGTCCCAAAACCGCAATTTCCCGTCCCAATTGTCACCCCAGCATATCCCGGAGGATGAGCACGTCCTCCCGGTACACGCTTTTCAGCTGCGGACGGTAGATGACGGACGCAGGATGGTACATGGCAAACACCTGCAGGCCATCCTGGGTCAGGTGCACCCTGCCGTGGCAATCTCCCACCGTGGCATGCTTGCCAAGGAAGGCCTGCAAAGGCACATTGCCAAGGGTCGCGATCATTTTCGGCTGCACCAGCATGACTTCCCGCATCAGAAAGGGGATAAACAGCGCCAGCTCCTCCCGGTTGGGCGCACGGTTGCGGGTGCGGCCGGTGGGGCCCTTTTCGGTGGGGCGCACTTTTACCACATTGCTTACGTAAATATCGCTCCGCTCAAGCCGTGCCAGTTCCAGAAACTCGTCCAGATTTTTGCCCGCCTTGCCCACAAAGGGACGCCGCTGCAAAACCTCCTGCTCGCCGGGCGCTTCGCCCACCAGCATCAGCTGCGGACGCCGGACATTGCCGTCGCCAAATACCAGCGGCCGCTCCTGACCGGTGTACAGCTTGGCAAAGAAGGCTTCCATTTCCCGGTTCAGCATGATTAGTTCCTGCACGTCAGCCTTCCTCCGTTTCCTTGAGCTTTGCCATCACCATTTTCAGATCCTGCCACACGTCCCGCTTTTTGCTTTCATCACGAAGCAGCGCCGCAGGATGGTAGGTGGGCATAAAGTAAAAGCCCTTCTTCTCCACCCACTTGCCCCGGTCCCGGGTGATGCGGATCTGATCGCCCAGCACGGCCTTTGCAGCCGTTGCGCCCAGCAGCACGATCACCCTGGGATGCACCATCAAAAACTGCTCCCGAAGAAAGGGCATACAGCATGCCATTTCATCCGGCTCCGGCGCACGGTTGTTGGGCGGGCGGCACTTGACCACATTGCAGATGTACACCTGCTCCCGTGTCAATCCCATGGCAGCGATCATTTTGGTCAGCAATTGTCCTGCCTTCCCCACAAACGCCAGCCCCTGCAGATCTTCGTCCGCACCCGGCCCTTCGCCGATGAACATGAGCTTGGCATGGATATCCCCCTGCCCGGGCACCTTACGGTGAATATTGCGGCACAGTCCGCAGTTTTCACAGCTTTCAATTCTGCTGTGCAGATCTTCCCAGCTCAGGCGCACATGATCGCCTTCCTTCGTATTATTGGAAATGGCTCTGGAAAATGGCCAGGGTGGAGCCGATATCCTGCCGCAGCCAGTTGAGCAGGCTGAACAGCAGCGCCAGCAGCACCAGCGAACAGACAATGCCCGCCACCACGCCGCCAAACTCCAATATCCCTGCCGCCAGGCGGAAATGATTTTGTCTGTCCACCCGCTCCAGCTTCTTTTTCAGTTCATACCGTTCCCTGTCGGGGATCATTCCATTCACTCCCGTTACAAATAGTCCAGCCAGGGCGCATCATTCTCTTCCCTGCCCGTCAATGCGCCCTCTGCGCACAGACCCGGAAAACCCTGCTGCCGCAGCGCTTCAAAGAGCACCACCGCTGCCGATACCGACAGGTTCAGCGATCTGGCTTCCTTCCGCATGGGGATGCGGATGCAGTCCTCATACCGCTTTTTAAGCATGTTTTCGGGCAAACCCCGGCTTTCGCTGCCAAAGACGATGAGATCATCCTTCCCGTACTGCACCTCACTGTATGCGCGGGGCGCCTTGGTGGATGCAAAATGGAATTTGCAGCCCGGATGCTCCCTGAGCACCGTCTCAAAATCGCTGACCACGCGCATGTTGACCATTTTGAAATAGTCCATGCCCGCGCGCTTCAAGTACTTGTCCGCAAGGGAAAAGCCAAGGGGCTCCACCAAGATCAGCTCGGTGCCCGTCGCCGCGCAGGTGCGGCAGATATTGCCCGTGTTCTGAGGAATTTCGGGCATAAATAATACGATCTTCATGGAATCAATCTTCCCGTTTACTTTTGTTTATGGCTGTCGGCGGCCTTCTTCATGGCGTCACGCATACCAAGCAGCTGGATATCGGTAATGGCGCCGGTCACGCTGTCCTCAAGCCCGGGTACGTCACGCAGATCGCGCGTCCATACCACCCGGTCGGACAGCACCGCATAGACCATGGATTCGGCCGCCATATCACAGCTCAGATGGGACATGGCTTCCAGCATCTCCTCATCGCCCGAAATGGGCAGCACATCCTCTCCCCGTGCCAGGGTATAGCCGCCCTCTTCGCTCCGCCGGGTACCGGCAAAGAGCATCATCATGGCAGCCAGCGACAGCGTCAGGCAGGGCGGAAAGGCAAAATGCTCCGTGGCATATTTGTCCATCAGGGGCAGCATCTCCTTTTCCATGCGCTCGGGCAGGTTCCGGATGCGGTCCATGAGCACAACGGGCGTCACCCGGTTTTCCAGCATGGCGCAGGCGGCGATCACGCTGGCCTCCACCGTCTTTTTTTCATAGGGCAGATAGGGCATGATCTCGTGCATCAGCGCGCTGCCCAGGTACGCACGCAAAGAATCGTCCCGCATCGCCTCGTCGCTCTTGTCAAAGCCGCACAGAAAAGCAGGTGCGGCAAAGGAATCCGTCCATGTATCCATCAGCTCCTGCGTACACAGTTGCGCTTCATTTTCCATGTTTGCTCCGTTCCTTTCTCACCGTGTTCATATACCTGTATTGTAGCAGAAAGCCCAGGCGATAGCAAGCGCGCGCAGGCGGCAGGAGCGGCTGTTTTTTCTTCGTACCTGCGCAATTCATGCAGGAATTTGTCCCATCAAGTGAGAATAAGTACAGGTGAATATGCAATCATTATACACCTTTGGAGGTACTTATGGCGTTTGATCCGCCCAGGAGACCGCAGGAATCTAAACAGCGGCTTCTGCTTTTGCTGATTTTTGAAAAACTGGGCCGCATGAGCGATATGCAATTGCTCCAGTTCCTCTTTGACAACGATCTGATGAACTATTTTGAAATGATGTTCACCCTGAACGATCTGTGCGATCAGGGCCTGCTTGTCAGCGCCCAGCGCTTTGACCAGACCTTTTATCAGCTGACGGACGCGGGCAGGGAAACCCTTTCCATGTTTGAAAACCGCCTGCCCGTCAGCCAGCGGGAACTGATTGATTCGCTGCTCCCCCTGTGGCAGGAGCGCATCCAGCGCGAGCAGGTGTTCATGAGCGATTATCACCAGACCAAGCGCGGCGAATACGAACTGCACCTGCGCGTCATGGAGCAGGATATGGAAATGATGCACGTCACCCTTTCCCTGCCCAGCGAGGAAATTGCCAAAACCATGAAGGAAAACTGGCCCGAAAAGGCGCAGCAATTGTACGCCGGGCTGTTTGAAAGTCTGGGGGAAAAGAAGCAATGAGCATCTGCGCTGTGATTCTGTGCGGCGGCAGCGGCACCCGGATGGGTACGCAGATGAGCAAAACGCTGCTGCCCCTTGGCGGCGTACCTGCCGTCATCCGCTGTGCAAAGGCGTTCAGGGATACTTGCGATCACCTGATCCTGGCCGTGCGCCCGGATGAGGAAATGCTGTTTGCCGATCTCTTTGCCGCGCACAATATCCCCCTTTACCAAATCGTCCACGGCGGAGCGACCCGCCAGCAATCGGTGAAAAACGCCCTGGCAGCGCTCCCGAACGCTTGCGATACCGTGCTCATCCACGACGGCGCCCGGGCACTGGTCACCAAAGATGTCATTGACCGCGTGATTCGCGGCGCAAGGGCAAACGGCAGCGCCATTCCCGCCGTGCCTGTCAGGGATACCGTCAAGGAAGCGGAGGACATGATCGTACAAAAGACGCTGGACCGCAGCCGTCTGTACGCCATGCAGACGCCTCAGGGTTTTCGGGCAGAATTGCTGCTGCGCGCGCACCGGGAGGCAACGCAGGATTGCACGGATGACGCCGCGCTGCTTGAACTGATGAACCTTCCCGTCCACCTGGTGGAGGGCGATCCCCTGAATTTCAAACTGACCACACCGGAGGATTACCGCATGGCCCAGTCCCTGTTCCCCCTTACGCCCCGCATCGGCCAGGGCTTTGACGCCCACCGCCTGGTGGAAAACCGCAAGCTGATCCTGTGCGGCGTGGAAGTCCCCTACGAAAAAGGCCTGCTTGGCCACAGCGATGCGGACGTGGCGCTCCATGCACTGATGGACAGCATGCTGGGCGCGCTGGCGCTGGGGGATATCGGCAAACTGTTCCCGGATAACGACCAAAGCTTCAAGGATATTTCCTCCATGCTGCTTCTGGAGCGCGCCTATCGGCGCATTGAGGAAATGGGCTATCGCATCGGCAACTGCGATGTGACCATCGTGGCGCAAAGGCCCAAGCTGGCTTCCTTTATTCCGGAAATGCGCGCGAACATCGCCCGCGTACTCAAATGCGATGAAAGCTTGGTCTCCGTCAAGGCCACCACTACCGAAAAAATGGGCTACGAGGGTACAGGCGAGGGCATCAGCGCCCACAGCGTGTGCCTGCTCCTGCCCAACTGATACGTTCACTATTACTTGAGAAAGAGGGTAAATTCCATGCTGCTGAACCGCAAAATCTGGCTGGGCACCTCTCAGGAAGGCGCCGTATCCCTGCTCCCCTCCATGGCCAACCGCCACGGCCTCATCGCCGGCGCCACCGGCACGGGCAAAACCGTCACCCTGCAGGTGATGGCAGAAGACTTTTCCGCCCTGGGCGTTCCCGTCTTCATGGCGGATATCAAGGGCGATCTGTCCGGCATCTGCAAGCCCGGCGAAATGAACGATAAGATCGCCGAGCGCATGGCCAATTGTTCCCTTTCCTCCCTGCCCATGCAGGGCGCGCCCGTCACCTTCTGGGACGTGTACGGCGAAAAGGGTCATCCCGTGCGTACCACGGTCAGCGAAATGGGCCCGCTGCTCTTTGCCCGCCTGCTGCAGCTCAACGATACCCAGTCCGGCGTTGTGCACCTGATCTTCCGCATCGCAGATGACGAAGGCTTCCTGCTCATCGACCTCAAGGACCTCAAGGCCATGCTGGCCTATGTGGGCGAAAACGCCTCCCGCTATACCCTGAACTACGGCAACATCTCCAAGGCCTCCATCGGCGCCATCCAGCGCGCCATCGCCATCCTGGAGGATCAGGGCGGCGATCAGTTCTTTGGCGAGCCTGCATTGAACATTGCCGACTGGCTGTGCCTGGATGAATCCGGCCGCGGCATGGTCAACGTACTGGCGGCGGACAGGCTTTATATGAAACCCGCCATGTATTCCACCTTCCTTCTGTGGATGCTCAGCGAGCTGCACGAATTGCTCCCCGAGCAGGGCGATCAGGAGCTGCCCCGCATGGTCTTCTTCTTTGACGAAGCCCACCTGCTCTTTGACGATTGCCCCAAGACGCTGCTGGAGCGCATCGAGCAGACCGTGCGCCTCATCCGCTCCAAGGGCGTAGGCGTGTACTTTGTCACCCAGAACCCCACGGATATTCCTTCCGGCGTGCTCTCCCAGCTGTCCAACAAGGTGCTGCACGCGCTGCGCGCCTTTACGCCTCAGGAGCAGAAGGTGATCCGCGCCGTGGCCGATACCTTCCGCGCCAATCCCGCCTTCAGCACCGAGGAAACGCTGATGAACCTGGCTACCGGCGAAGCGCTCATGTCCTTCCTGCAGGAGGACGGCACACCTTCCGTCACCCAGCGCGCCACCGTACTGCCGCCTCAGAGCAGCATCGGCGCCGTGGCGGAGGATCTGCGCCGCACCTTCATTGATACCGGCGTGTATGCCGGCAAGTACGATGCGCCCGTGGATCGCGAAAGCGCGTACGAGCTGCTTTCCGCTCGCTTTGTAAGCGCACAGACTCCCGTAACCCAGGTGGTGCAGCCCGTGCCCGAAGTGCAGCCCGCGCCCGTGCAGAGCGCATATCAGCCCATGGTGTTCCGCGTGTTCAACCCCCAGACGGGCATGTACGAGGAAAAGAGCATGGACAATATGCCCGCCCCCGTGCAGCAAAGCCAGCCCGCCGTGTATCAGCAGCCCCAGGTGCACAAGCCTCAGCCTCAGCCCGTCGCCTGGCAGCAGAGCGCCCAGGCTCCCGCTCCCGCTGAAAAGAAGAGCGCCAAGAAAGCCAAGGAAGAAAAGGGCTTTGGTCAGCAGCTGCTGGAATCCTTCGCCCGCAGCGCCACCACCTCTTCCGGCCGCACGCTGGGCAACCAGATCACCCGCTCCCTGCTTGGCACCCTGGGTATCGGCAAAAGGAAATAATTGATTCGTTCATATACCATCAACACATTACAGGAGGGATCCAAGATGAAACGCAGAATCGGTATTCTGACCAGCGGCGGCGATTGCCCCGGTCTGAACGCAGCCATCCGCGGTGTGGCCCGCGCAGCCTATGAAATGTTCGATGCGGAGATCGTCGGCATCTCCGACGGCTACCGCGGCCTGATCGAAGGCGAATGGCAGGAAATGAAGCGCAGCCAGTTTTCCGGTATTCTGACCCTGGGCGGCACCATTCTGGGCACTGCCCGCACCCCCTTCCGCAACATGCGCATCATCGAAGAGGATAATGTGGACAAGGTCAAGGCCATGAAGCGGAATTACGAAAAAATGAAGCTGGACTGCCTGGTCACCCTGGGCGGCAACGGCACCCACAAGACCGCCAACCTCCTGTCCGAGGAAGGCCTCAACGTGATCGGCCTGCCCAAGACCATCGATAACGATATCTACGGCACCGACTTTACCTTCGGCTTCCATACCGCTGTGGATATCGCCACCGAGGTCATCGACCGCATCCACACCACCGCCGCCTCCCACGGCCGCTGCATGGTCATTGAGATCATGGGCAACAAGGCCGGCTGGCTCACGCTGTACTCCGGTCTTGCCGGCGGCGCAGACGTGGTGGTGCTGCCCGAGATCCCCTACGATATCAAGAAGATCGCCAAGGCTGTGGAAGAACGCGCCAACAGCAAGAAGGCATTCTCCATCCTGGCTGTGGCCGAAGGCGCCATGAGCAAGGAAGAAAGCAAAATGAAGCGCAAGGAGCGCGATGCGCTGCGCAAGGAGCAGGGCTTTACCAATATCTCCAGCCGCATGGCCAAGGAGCTGAGCGAGATGGTGGGCGTGGAAGCCCGCGCCGTGATCCCCGGCCATATGCAGCGCGGCGGCTCCCCCAGCGCCTATGACCGCGTGCTGTCCACCCAGTTCGGCGTCCATGCCGCAGAACTCATCCGCGATGAAAAGTACGGCTATTCCGTGGCACTGGTTGGCAATACCGTGACCCATAACAAGCTCAGCGATATTGCCGGCGTACCCAAGCTGGTGCCTCCGGAGCATCAGATGGTCACCCTGGCCCGCCGCATGGGCATCACCTTTGGCGATTAAGCATTGACACATTGGAGGGGAAAACATGTGGACCTGTCCCAAATGCCTGTATGAAAACAGCGACAGGCAAGCCTCCTGCGCCCAGTGCGGCGCCGTGCGTACTCAGCGCCGCTTTTCCCAGCCCGCTGTGCAAAATGCACCCATGCAGCAGCGCCCCACGCAGGATTTTTCCCGCGATGGGCAGCGTACGCCCCGCTCGGGCGGACGCTCTGCCCGTCCCCCGGAAATGGTGCTGCCTCCGCTGAGCAAAAGCGCAAAGCTGCTGCGCGGGGCAGGCGTGCTCCTGTGCCTCCTGCTTCCCCTCCTGTGCTTGCTTTTGTGCATCCGCCAGTTTGACTCTTTGTATGCTGCGCTGGTGCCCCTTCTCACAGGCAGCGCCGATAAGACGCTGACAGGCTATCTGTGCTATGCGCTGTATGCCGCATGCGCACTGCTCCTGTGCTTCCTGCCCGGCCTTTTCGCACTGACAAGCACCGGCAAATACAAGCGCCGCAACACCGGCGAGGATAAACGTCTGCTATGAAACACGGTCTTCTCATTCGCAATTCCTATTGGCACAGCGCTTCCATGGACGAAATGGAAGCGCTGCTTGCGCATGCCGCAAAACGTATGGGCATCGCCTTTTCCGCATGCGGCAACGGCGATATCCCCATCGATCTGTCCATGCCGCCGCAGCTTCCTTGCGATGCGGATTTTGTGCTCTTCTGGGATAAGGACATTCGGCTGGCCCGGTATCTGGAAAGCGGCGGCTATCCGCTTTTCAACTGTGCCGACGCCATCGAAAACTGCGATGACAAAACCCGCACCCATCTGTGCTTGAAGGATCTCCCTTCTCCCCGCACAATCCTGGCGCCTCTCACCTTCCCCGGCAACGGCTATCCGGATATTTCCTTCCTCCTCCGGGCCGAGGAAGCGCTTTCCTACCCCATGGTCATCAAGGAGGGCAACGGCTCCTTTGGCGAGCAGGTGTATCTGGCAAAGAACCGCGCAGAAGCGCTTGATCTGCTCACCCGTCTCTCCGGCCGTCCCATGCTGATGCAAAAATACGTTCGCGAAAGCCACGGGCAGGATAAGCGGCTGTACATGGTAAACGGCCGGTGCGTCGCCGCCATGCGCCGGGTAAACGATACGGATTTCCGTGCCAATATCGCCATCGGCGGTCATGCGCTGCCCTATACGCCCACCCGGGAGGAGGAACTTCTGGCCGCCCGCGCGCTGGACATGCTCCGTCTCACCTTTGCAGGCGTGGATATTCTGGACTCCCCGCAGGGCCCACTGCTTTGCGAGGTCAATTCCAACGCCCATTTCACGGCGCTCCACCGCCTCACCGGCGCGGATATCGCCGCCCATATTCTGGAAGGGATCCTGGAAAAACGATGATCGGATATCTGATTTACGAAAAAAGCAATGTAGCGCGCAACATGCGCTTTGTGGACATGTTTATGGAGGCCGCCAAGCGGCACGGCGTCACCCTGCGCCTGATCACGCTGGACGAGATCGCCTTTGGCACCCGGGATGGGGAAGCGTTCCTGCTCCCCGAAAAGCCGGATTTTGCCGTCATGCGCTGCATGGCGCCCCTCCTTTCCCATCATCTGGAAATGATGGGCGTTCCCGTGTTCAATAACGCGCTGGTGTCCCAGATCTGCAATGACAAGCGTAAAACCCATCAGTTCCTGACAGAGCACGGCCTTCCCACGCTGCCCACCGCCTTTGTCCACCTGGATACGCCCCGTCACCCCTTTGCCTATCCCGTGGTGGTCAAGGCTGCCGGCGGCTGCGGCGGGCACAAAGTGTTTATGTGCGAAAATGAGGCGGATTATCTTGCCAAGCTGGCCGTGATCTCCCCGGACGATGCCGTGGTGCAGCCCCTTTGCGATACGCCCGGCCGGGACGTGCGCGTGTACATGCTGGGCGGCAAGCCTCTGCAGGCCATGCTCCGCTACAGCGAACAGGATTTCCGCAGCAATTTCGGCCTTCACGGCACGGCAAAGCCCATCGAACCAACGGAGGAAATGCTCCGGATGTGCGAAAAGATCGCATCGCTCTTAAAGCCCGATCTGGTGGGCATTGACTTCATCTTCCACCAGGGCAAAACCTATCTCAACGAGATCGAGGACGCCGTGGGCACCCGCATGCTGTACCAGTTTACGGATCTTGATCCGGTGGATCTGTACATGCAGCACATTCTTCATACGCTCTCCTGAACGCCCTTCACGGGCGTTTTTTGCTGCATAAAAAGCAGCCTGTCACCATATCCATGAACATCAACCCTAGGAGGTTCATCGATATGGATGCATATATGTTTTTAGGCGGCAATACCTGCAAGGGCTTTGTATCGTATTACGGGGAGTTGCTGCGCAAATCCCATCGGGCCGTGATCCTCAAGGGCGGCCCCGGCGTTGGCAAAAGCTCGCTGATGCATGCTTGTGCTTCTCACCTGCAGCAAAAGGGCCGTCAGGTTTCTCTCTACGCCTGCTCCGGCGACCCGGACAGTCTGGACGCCCTGTGGGACGCAGACAGCGGTTTTCTCATGGTGGACGGCACCGCGCCTCATGTGCTGGATCCCCTGCTGCCCGGCGCGGCAGACGGCATTTTGAACCTGGGTACCTGCCTCAACGAAAAGCAACTGACCATGCAGCGCGGAGAGATTTGCCGCCTCAATCAGCAGATCTCCGGCCGCTACAAGCAGGCCTACCGCTGTCTGGCCGCCGCCGAGCAGGTGCTGGAGGACGCATTTGCGGTGTATGCCGACGCCACCGACCCCAACCATCTGGACGCGCTGGAAAAGGAGCTGGCCGTGCAGCTCTGTCCCGTTGACGAGGGCGGCGAAGAAAACGTATTCATCCAGGCCATTACCTGCAAGGGGCTGGTGCAGTATCCGGAATATCTGCGTGCAGACCAGCTCATCTGCCTGGATCTGCCCTGGGGCTTTGAAAGCAATCTCCTGCTTGAGCGGCTGCAGAAGCGGGCGCTTTGCAACCGCTGGGCGCACACCGTGTATCGCGATCCCCTCTGCGCCGACCGCATTTCCCATCTGCGCATCGGCCGCAGTCTGATCACCACCGCCGTCACACCGGAAGCCACCCGCTACGAGATCACATTGGACAAAGCTGCGCTGCAAAACGCCCATACCCGCCTGTCCTTTGACCGTGCCGCCCACGATTTGATGCTGCACCAGGCCTATGACGCACTGAGCGAAGCCAAAAAGCTCCACGATGCGCTGGAAAGATATTACATCGACGCCATGGATTATGAAAAGCTGGAGCAAGTCAAGACTGCCTGTCTGGCCGCTCTGTAAAATTTTTCTGCCGCTGTCAAAAGGATTTTTCTGATCGGAATCGAAAAATATAAGGGTTGACATGTGTACATCACGGAGGTATCTGCATGCCGTCCCTATCCAACCGTCTTTCCGATCTCAGGAAGAGCGAGTATGTTTCTTCCTACACCATGATGCTGCTGGGCTGCCTCATCGGCGGCGTGGCCTACCCCGCCTTCCTGGTGCCCAACAATATTGCGCCGGGCGGCCTGACGGGCGTCGCCACCATCATCAATTATCTGTTTGGCCTGCCGGTAGGTACGGTCAGCCTGCTGATGAACCTGCCCCTGTTCCTGGCCGGGTATAAGACCATGGGGCGCACCTTCTTCCTGCGCTCCCTCATCGCCACAGTGGCCTTTTCCCTGTGTATTGACCTGATCCCCCTTCCGCCGGTGACGGACGATATGCTGCTGGGCAGCATCTTCGGCGGATTGCTGCTGGGCATCGGCCTGGGGCTCATCCTCCGCGGCGGCGCTACCACCGGCGGCACGGATATGCTGGCCCGTATGGTGCACAAGCATTTGTCCTTTATCTCGGTGGGCGCGTATCTGTTCCTGTTTGATTTCCTGGTCATCGTGTCCGCCGCCTTCACCATGACGCCGGAGGCCGCGCTCTATGCGCTGATCTGCATTGCCATTTCCTCCAAAGCGGTGGATCTGGTGATGGCAGGTTTCGGTACGGCCAAGGCCTGCTTTGTGGTCACCAACCATGCCGACGCCATCGCCAAGCGCGTGCTGACGGATATTGACCGCGGCGCAACGCTGCTGGACGGCACGGGCGCATACAGCGGCAGCCACAAAAACATACTCATCTGCGTAGTGAGCAACCGCGAAACAGCCCATCTCAAGCGCATCGTCAAGCAGGAGGATCCCGGCGCCTTCATGTTTGTCACCGATACCCATGAAACGCTGGGCGAAGGCTTTGGCGCCTGGGGCGAATAAGCCAAACAAAAAAACAGTCTGTCCACATGGCAGACTGTTTTATTTTGCGCACAGATCAGGTGCGTTCCTGCAATTGCTTGGTCAAATCCCGCAGAAGCGATGCCAGCGACGGGCTCTGATCCTTTTCGCTGACCACCTTCTGGCAGGCGTGCATCACAGTGGAATGATCCCGGTTAAAGCGGGTACCGATCATTTCCAGCGATACGTCCACCATTTCCCTGCACAGGTACATGGCGATCTGGCGGGGCACGGTGATCTCTCTGTTGCGGCGGGGGCCCTTGATGTCCTCCACGCGCACGTTATAATATCCTGCCACGGCGCTGATCACATCGTCGCAGCTGACGCGGCGGGGCTCATTGGACTGGAAAATATCCCGCAGCGCTTCCTCGGTCAGTTGCTCGTCGATGGTCTTGCCCGTCAGGTTGGAATAGGCGATCAGCCGGGTCAGGCAGCCCTCCAGCTCGCGGATGTTGCTGCTCACCTTCTGGGCGATCTTATGCAGCACGCTTTCCTCAATTTTGATGCCGCCCGCCACCGTCTTGCGGCGCAGAATTTCAAAGCGGGTTTCCTCATCGGGCTTGGCGATATCCGCCACCATACCCCATTCCAGACGGCTGATGAGGCGCTCGTCCATCTTCTGGATTTCCTTTGGAGATTTATCGGAGGTAACCACTACCTGCCGGCCTGCGCTGTGCAGGGCGTTGAAGGTGTGGAAAAACTCCTCCTGCGTACCGTCGCGGCCGGCCAGGAACTGAATATCGTCCACCAGCAGCATGTCAATGTTGCGGTACTTGGCGCGGAATTCCGCCATAGTGCGGCTCTGGATGGCGGCGATCATCTCGTTGGTGAACACCTCGGTGGTCACATAGCGGATGCGCAGATTGGGGTTCTGCTCCAGGGCAAAGTGGCCGATGGCGTGCATCAGGTGGGTTTTGCCAAGACCGGCGCCGCCGTAGATAAACAGGGGATTAAAATCGCCGCCGGGCACGTCCGCCACCGCCAGCGAGGCTGCATGCGCCAGGCGGTTGTTGTTGCCCACCACAAAGGATTCAAAGGTGTAGCGGGGGTTCAGATTGGCGTTATCCACAATGCGCTGGTTCACCTGCGCGCCCTGCTTGTAGTTTTCCGCCTGCACCGGAGTCAGGATCTCCGCCCGGATCTCCTCATCCGCCGCCTGGGACAGGGCGTTGTTGATCTTTTCAATGTAACGGGAGGTAACGATCTGCTGGTACATATCCGTCGCAGCGGAAATATAGAACACGTGATCCTTCATGCCCAGCGCCGTCAGAGGCGTTTTGATCCAGGTGTTGAAGGTCACTTCTTTCATATCGGCGTTCAGCAGCTGACACGCACGTTCCCACAGTTGTTGATGATCCAAGTATATCCGCTCGCTTCCTGTGCATATTTATGTTCATCCATTGCGTTTGAAGAGCGCAAAACCACACCTCGCAAACCCATTTTTGTTTTGCGAGTTGTGGAAAACTTTTTGTGGATAATTCCACCTGTACTCGTCGCTGGACTATGATAGCAGATTTTATCACTTTTTTCAAGTATTTTGCAAATAATCGGATCACTAAACGCATACTCATTTCCTTTGGCTGTTGAAAACTCGTTTCCCTACAGATTGGGGTTGATCGGCTGCGGATATACAAGGCTTAGTTTTGGAATGTATATTCTATGTATATCTATACATTTTCTTTGGTCTGTTACCGCCCTGTTAAATTTTTTCTTTTTATATATGGCTCCCTGCGCCTATTTGGCATATTCCGCAGCGCGATACTGGACAATTGCCCTGTTTTATGGTATCTTGGTATCAGTATTCCCGCAGCACACAAGACCGCTCATGATGAAGGAGGCGGCGGCATGGCTACCGTGTCTCAGATCGCCAATATCCTTTTGCCCTGGACCGGCTCCGGTCTGCTGGAGCAGCTTCACCCGGAATGTGAGCAGATCGCAAAGCTCCTGCAGCCTTCCGCAAAACCGGATGCCGTTGCAGAGCGCATCATGCTTTTGCTGTTTGGCCGCATCCGGCAGTTGACCCGGGGCACCATGGTGGTGCATCCGGACGGCGGCTATCCTGTGAGGATGCAGACGGAGGATTTTGCCGTCATCGCGGATGAAATGCTGCTTCCCCTGTTTGAGGAATACCCGGCAGATGATGTTCATCTGCAAAAGCTCAGGGAATTTTCCATGAGCTGCGCCAGTCTTTCCGCGCTTCGTGCGCTTTACACCCGTTTTTCCTCCCTGCAAAGCAAGGAGGAACTGGCCACCATCGCGCAGATCGCCCGCGGCAGTTACCCTGCCTATCGGCTGCACGGGTGGCTGATCCACTAACGTAAAAAGAAGGTTTTTTCTTTGGGCAAGATCATCGCAGTCGCCAATCAGAAGGGCGGCGTAGGCAAAACCACCACGGCGGTCAATCTGGCCGCCTGCATCGCCAATGCCGGTAAAACCGTGCTGATGGTGGATATGGACCCGCAGGGCAATGCCACCAGCGGCGTGGGCGGCAAAGCGGGGAAGAATACCGTGTACGAGGTTCTGATGGGCGAATGCACCATGCAGAGCATCATCTCCCCCACCGTGCAGAAAGGGCTCTATGTAGCCCCCGTGGATATCCGTCTGGCCGGCGCCGAAGTGGAACTGGTCTCCATGCAGCGGCGCGAGTACCGCATGCGTGCGGCGCTGGAAAGCGTGCGCAGCCAGTACGACTATATCTTTATCGATTGTCCCCCGTCCCTGGGCCTGCTGACCATCAACGCCCTGGCCGCCGCGCAGAGCGTGCTGATCCCCATCCAGTGCGAGTATTACGCGCTGGAGGGCGTCACCGCGCTGATGAATACCATTTCCCGCGTCAAGAAAGGCATCAACCCTGCGCTGGACGTGGAGGGCATTCTGCTTACCATGCTGGACGGCCGCACCAATCTGGGCCTGCAGGTGGTCGCCCAGGTCAAAAAGCATTTCAAGAGCAAGGTGTTTTCCACCACCATTCCCCGCAACATCCGCCTGGGCGAAGCGCCCAGCCACGGTCTTCCCATCCATCTGTACGATAATCGCAGCACCGGCGCCGAGGCCTATACGGCGCTGGCCGGCGAAGTATTGCGCCGCAACCGCGGCTGATAAACAGGAGCATACGTATGAAGAAATCTGCTTTGGGCCGCGGTCTGGACGTGCTGCTGCCCGATGATATTACCTTTGAGGGCAGCGATATTCGCATGCTCCCCATCACGGAGATCGACCGCAACCCCGATCAGCCCCGCAAGGAATTTAACGAAGAAGCCCTGCAGCAGTTGGCTGACAGCATCCGCGAAGCAGGTCTTTTGCAGCCCATTCTGGTCACCGAAAAAAAAGGCCGCTATCTGATTGTAGCCGGCGAGCGCCGTTTCCGTGCCGCCCGCCTGGCCGAATTGGATACCATCCCCTGCCTGGTGCGGGATCTGAGCGAGCAGGAGCAAATGGAGATCGCACTGATCGAAAACCTGCAGCGCGAGGATCTGAATCCCATGGAAGAAGCGCTGGCCATCCGCTCCCTGATGAAAAAGTGCAATTACACCCAGGAAAAAGCTGCCAAGCGCCTGGGCAAATCCCGCCCTGCGGTAGCCAATGCCCTGCGTCTGCTTAACCTCCCCGAAGAAGTGCAGTCCGCTGTCGCCGCAAAGCAGCTGTCTGCAGGCCATGCCCGCGTGCTGGCCGGTCTGGAGGATGAAAAGCTGCAGCTCACTTTGTGCCGCCGGGTGATCCAGGAAGGCCTCAGCGTGCGCGCGCTGGAAAAGCTGGCCGCAGCGCCTGCGTTGACGCCTCCCTCCGAAAAGCCGGTACGCCAATTGCCCCTGGAACTGCAGGACATGGAAAACCGCCTGCGGGAAGCCATCGGCGTGCGCGCCATGCTGAAGGGCAATCGCAAAAAGGGCAAGGTCATTCTGCAGTACACCAACGAGGATGAGCTGGAGTTCATCTATCAGGCCATGGAAAAGCTGGAAAACCGCTGACATGTCCCCTACCGATCCGCCGCACCCTGGCGGATCGTTTTCTACCCGAAGAAATGAGGTATGGTTGATGCTGATCCGTCCCGCCGCAGTGCAGGATCTGCCTGCAATTTTATCTGTGTACGATCAGGGCCGCGCGTTTATGCGCGCCCATGACAATCAGTCCCAATGGATCAATGGCTACCCGTCTCAGACGCTGCTGGAAGACGATATTGCACGCAATCAGCTCTTTGTTTGCGTGGAGCATGACAAGATCCACGGCGTGTTCGCCTTCATCCTGGGCGACGATCCCACCTACGCCCGCATCGACGACGGCGCCTGGCCCAATGACGCGCCCTACGGCACCATCCACCGGATCGCCTCCGACGGAAGCTGCAAGGGCATCCTGCGCACGGCTGTGGATTTCGCCCTCCGGCATTGCGAGCACCTGCGCTGCGATACCCACGCCGACAATTACGTGATGCAAAACGCCATGCTGCGCCTGGGCTTTGGCTATTGCGGCATTATTTACGTAGCTGACGGCAGCCCCCGCAAGGCCTATCAACTGGATAAGTAACCCCATAAAGCGGCCCACAGCCGCTTTTTTATTGAAAAGAAGCAAACAAAAAAGGGACACATTGCTGTGTCCCTCATGCTTTGCAATTATTCAGCCTTGGGGCCGGCTTCGACCAGCGCCTTGCCGGCTTCGTTGCCGGTGTACTTCACGAAGTTCTTCACGAAGCGGCTGGCCAGATCCTTGGCCTTGGTTTCCCATTCGGTCACATCCGCATAGGTATCGCGGGGATCGAGGATGGCGGGGTTCACGCCGGGCAGCTCGGTGGGCACTTCGAAGTCAAACATGGGGATCTTCTTGGTGGGCGCATTGAGGATATCGCCGTTCAGGATGGCGTCGATGATGCCGCGGGTATCCTTGATGGTGATGCGCTTGCCGGTGCCGTTCCAGCCGGTGTTGACCAGGTAGGCCTTGGCGCCGTTCGCTTCCATCTTCTTGACCAGTTCTTCAGCATACTTGGTGGGATGCAGCTCCAGGAAGGCCTGGCCGAAGCAAGCGGAGAAGGTGGGGGTGGGCTCGGTGATGCCGCGCTCGGTGCCGGCCAGCTTGGCGGTGAAGCCGCTCAGGAAGTAGTACTGAGCCTGTTCGGGAGTCAGGATGCTGACGGGAGGCAGCACGCCGAAAGCGTCCGCAGACAGGAAGATCACGTTCTTTGCAGCGGGAGCGGCAGACACGGGACGCACGATGTTGTCGATATGGCTGATGGGATAGGACACGCGGGTGTTTTCGGTGACGGACTTGTCGTCAAAGTCGCACACGCCGTTTTCATCCACGGTCACGTTCTCCAGCAGAGCGTTGCGCTTGATGGCGTTGTAGATATCGGGCTCAGATTCCTTATCCAGACCGATAACCTTGGCATAGCAGCCGCCTTCGAAGTTGAACACGCCGTTGTCGTCCCAGCCGTGCTCGTCATCGCCGATGAGCAGACGCTTGGGATCGGTGGACAGCGTGGTCTTGCCGGTGCCGCTGAGGCCGAAGAACAGAGCGGTGTTTTCGCCGTTCA
>SVGT01000026.1 GCA_015056175.1 Clostridiales bacterium
TTTGCCAAGATCTACTATAACTGGATGGAAAATACCCGCGACTGGTGTATCTCCCGTCAGCTGTGGTGGGGCCATCGCATCCCCGCCTGGTACTGCGACGAATGCGGCGAAACCATCGTGAGCCGTGAAGCGCCCACCGTGTGCCCCAAGTGCGGCTGCGCGCATCTCAAGCAGGATGAAGACGTGCTGGACACCTGGTTCTCCTCCGCCCTGTGGCCCTTCTCCACGCTGGGCTGGCCGGATCATACCGAGGATCTCAAATATTTCTATCCCACCAATACGCTGGTCACCGGCTATGACATCATCTTCTTCTGGGTGGCCCGCATGATCTTCAGCGGCATCGAGCAGATGGGCCATGTGCCCTTTGATACCGTGGTCATCCACGGTCTGGTGCGCGACCATCTGGGCCGCAAGATGAGCAAATCCCTGGGCAACGGCGTGGATCCCCTGGAGATCATTGAGCAGTACGGCGCGGACGCGCTGCGCTTCTCCCTGGTGATGGGCATCAGCCCCGGCAACGATACCCGCTTCTCCACCGAAAAGGTGGAAATGGCCCGCAACTTTGCCAACAAGGTGTGGAATGCCAGCCGCTTTGTGCTGATGAACCTGGACGGCGTGGAAACGCTGGAGGGCAAGGAACTGCTGCCTCCCGACAAGTGGATCCTCACCCGCTATGCCGACGCCGTGGAGCAGATTTCCGATAACTTCGAGCATGCCGAATACGGCCTGGCCGCGCAGAAGATCTACGACTTTGTGTGGAGCGAATTCTGCGACTGGTACATCGAACTGGCCAAGTCCGGCCTGATGGGCGAGGATGCAGATCGCAAGGCCTGCGTGCGCGCCGTGCTGCAGCATGTGCTTTCCGGCCTGCTCAAGCTTTTGCATCCCTTCATGCCCTTCCTGACCGAGGAAGTGTATCACTTCCTGCCCGGCAACGAGGACGCCTCCTGCATGCTCAGCGCCTGGCCTAAGGTGGATGAAACCTACAAGTTCCCCGAAGCTTCCCAGCAGATGGAAGGCATCATGGAAATCATCCGTTCCATCCGCAACCTGCGCGCCAATATGAACGTGCAGCCCTCCATGCGCGCACGCCTGATGATGCGTGCCAACGAAGGCTGGCAGGATGTGATCTCCGGCGCTGAAGGCTACTTCAAGCGCATGGCCGGCGTAAGCGAGCTGGAAATGCTCGGTAAGGACGCCCAGATCGCCGAAAAGACGGTCAGCGCCGTGTGCGCCGCCGGCGAATTCTTCATTCCTCTGGGCGAACTGGTGGATCTGGAGAAGGAAAAGAAGCGCCTGCAGAAGGAAATGGATAATCTCAAGAACGAGATGACCCGTTCCCAGGCCAAACTCAACAACCCCGGCTTCCTCAGCAAGGCGCCTGCGCAGCTGGTGGAAAGCGAAAAGGAAAAACTGGAAAAGAATGCTCAGATGATCGCCGCGCTGGAAGCGCGCATCGCCGAACTGGGCTGATTGTAAAGACGGCGGATGCCTTCGGGCGTCCGCCTCTGGGTATATCTCTGGCGGATGCATAAGAATGCCGGAATGCTTGGAGGAAATAAGATGGCGTTTCATCATGAACCTGTGCTGCTGCACGAGGTGCTGGAATATCTCGCCCCCGAAAAGGGAGGCGTGTTTGCCGACGGTACGCTGGGCGGCGGCGGCCACAGTGAAAGGATCCTGATGGCACTTTCCGGGGAAGGCATGCACTATGGCATCGACCGGGACGAGGCGGCCATTGCGGCTGCCACGGAGCGGCTGAAGCACTTTGAAAACTTCCGGGCGCTCCACGGCAATTTTCATTATGTGAAGACGCTTTTGCCCGAGGGTGTGAAGCTGGACGGCGGTCTATTGGATCTTGGCGTCAGCTCCTACCAGATCGATACGCCGGAAAGAGGCTTTTCCTATCATGAAAACGCACCGCTGGATATGCGCATGGATACTTCCTCGGGCATCACGGCGGCGGAATATGTGAACACCGTATCGGAAGCGGAATTTGCCCGCATCCTCTATGAGTATGCCGACGAAAAATGGGCCGCCCGTATCGCCAAGGTGCTGATGGAAAAGCGAAGGGAAAAGCCTCTTGAAACCACCTTTGATCTGGTCAAAGTGGTGGATGCCGCCATTCCCAAGGCTGTGCGCCGCAAGGATGAAGGCCATCCCGCCCGCCGCACCTTCCAGGCTGTGCGCATCGCCGTAAACGATGAACTGGCCCCGCTGGAAAAGGCGCTGAACGACTGGGTGGATTGTCTGAAGGATGGGGGACGCCTGTGCGTGATCACCTTCCATTCCCTGGAGGACCGTCTGGTCAAGCGCGCCTTCCGCACCATGCAGAATCCCTGCATCTGCCCGCCCAAAGCGCCTATCTGCGTATGCGGCAGAAAGCCCCGGGGCAAGGCCATCGGCGGCGCCATCAAGGCCACCCGGGAAGAGCTTAACTTCAATTCCCGCTCCCACAGCGCAACGCTGCGCGTATTTGAAAAGAGGGAAGAGCAATGAGCACGCTGTATGTTGTGGCAACGCCCATCGGCAATCTTTCTGATATGAGCCCCCATGCAGTGGAAACGCTGAAAAATGTGGGTCTGATCGCGGCGGAGGATACCCGCGTCACCATGAAGCTGACGGCGCATTTTGATATCCATACGCCCCTTGTCAGCTGTCATCAGCACAACGAAAAGGACAAAAGCCAGCAGATCGTGGACCGCATGCTGCGGGACAATATCGATGCGGCGCTGGTAACGGACGCGGGTACGCCCGCCATTTCCGATCCCGGTACGTATCTGGTCAAGTGTGCTGCGGAAAACGGCATTCCCGTGATCGCTGTGGCCGGCCCCAGCGCCATGGCGGCTGCCATGTCCGTCAGCGGTTTTGACCTGACGGAGTTTGCCTTCTGCGGTTTTCTGCCCCGCGAAAAAAAGGATCTGGAAGAAAAACTGCGGGACCTTGGTCAGCGCTATCCCGGCGCCATTGTCCATGAATCGCCCTACCGTATCAAGGAATTGATGGCGGCTGTCTGCCGGGTGCTTCCGGATGCGCAGATCTCCCTCAGCTGCGACCTGACCAAGCTGCATGAGCTGACCATCCGCGGTACGCCGCATGAGATCCTTGCCAACCTTGAAGCCAATGAAAAGGCCGAAAAGGGCGAGTACTGCATGGTGATGGACTTGCGGAAGGTGCCCCGCGAGGAGCCCAGAGAGGTCAATACCGCATCCCCCGAAGCGCAGATCCTGGAATGCATGCTAAACGGCATGGATCTGCGCGATGCAAGAGCCAGCCTGATGGAGCAGGGGATCAAGAAGAACGTGGCATACGCCGCCGCCATCAAGGTGAAAAACTGGCTGGAAGGCGACGAATAAACCGAATATTGACAAAAGCCCCTGCATCCTGTAGAATGACGAAAAATTCAAGGAGGCGAGGGCTTTGTTTTTTGAAGAAAAAGTGATCGATATCAAGGGCGGGAAGGCCGTTTTGCGCAGTCCCAGGGCTGAGGACGCACAGGAGCTGATCGATTACCTCGTTTCCACGGCGGGGGAAACGGACTTTCTCATCCGCTGCCCGGAGGACATCCGCCTGACCGTAGCACAGGAGGAAAGGTTCCTGAACGCTGTGCTCAATTCGCCGGACGATCTGATGATCGTGTGCGAGGTGGACGGGAAGATCGCAGGCAACTGCTCCCTTGCCTTTATGGACAAAAAGAAGATGCGCCACCGCAGCAATGTGGGGATCGCCCTGTTAAAGGAATACTGGGGCCGGGGCATCGGTACCCGGATGTTTGAAGAAATGGAAAAAATCGCCCGCACAAGGGGTGTCCGGCAGATGGAGCTGGAAGTGCTGGAAGGCAACGAGCGGGCTATTCATCTGTATGAAAAAATGGGCTTCCGCTTTGTGGGCGAGCGTCCCAACGCCTTTATGACGGAGGACGGACGGCTGCTGACGGAATACTTTATGCAGAAGATCCTGTAAGGACTGATGCGGAAAGGGTACTTTTGTGGAGTTTCATGAAAAGCTGCAGGAATTGAGAAAGCACAGGGGGCTTACGCAGGAGGAACTGGCTGCCGCGCTGTTTGTGTCCCGCACGGCGGTTTCCAAATGGGAGTCGGGCAGGGGATACCCCAATATCGATTCGCTGAAAGCTATTGCAAAGTTTTTTGCGGTGACGGTGGATGAGTTGCTCTCCGGGGAGCAGGTGCTGGATCTTGCACAGAAAGAGGCTAAAGAAAAAGAAAAACGCCTGCGCCTACAGGTGCTGGGCATGATGGATGCGAGCGCAGCTGTGCATCCGCTGCTGCCGCTGTTTGCACGCAGGGAGGATAGCGCGGTCCGTGCCGTGACGCTGCTGGAGACGGGAATGGATGCCTGGATGAAGGCGGCGTTCATCGTTCCATTGCTGCTGCTTGTACTCCTTGGCGCACTCATGCTGGTCTGCGGACGGCGGAATGAAAAAGCATCTGCACTGCTGCAAAAGGGCGCTTTTATTGTCAACGCGCTGGGTGCGCTGCTGTTTACCGCCGCTTTACAGCCCTATGCCGCCTGCGTCTGGTTTGTTTACCTGCTTGTCAGGGTATTTTTTGTCTGCAAAAACCCAATGATACGAAGTGTGTCGGCGATGTGACAGCGCGTTTCTTGCATATTTTTTCAACCCTCCTTACGGTGATGGTGAAAGCCAATGCACCAAAAGGAGGTTTTATGATGGAACGAAAGATCAGGAGAAGGTTTTGGGCGGCGCTTGCGCTCATGTGCGCGTTTGCGCTGTGGACGGCGGGGGTTATGCATGTGGACGTGCAGCCTATCGGCCCCGGAGGATCCTGGGTAGGATTTGCAGCGGTCAACGGATACGTTCACCGTTTGACCGGGGTGCACATGATACTTTACCATATCACGGACTGGCTGGGACTTTTGCCGGTTGCGATCGGCTTGTGTTTTGCCCTGCTGGGGCTTTGCCAGTGGATCGGGCGCAGGCATATCCTCCGGGTGGACAGGGATATTCTGGCGCTGGGTGTGTTCTATCTTGCAGTGATCGGGGCGTACGTCCTGTTTGAAATGTATCCCGTCAACTACCGGCCTGTGCTCATCGAAGGTTATCTGGAAACGTCCTATCCTTCCTCCACTACGCTGCTGGTGATGTGTGTGATGCCAACTACGCTGCTGGAGATTACGTGGCGCGTCCGGCGTTCCGGCCTCCGGAAATGCCTGCTGACGGCGGGCTGGCTGTTTACCGTGCTGATGGTGACAGGACGGCTCGTTTCCGGCGTGCACTGGCTCAGCGATATCGTAGGCAGTACACTGGTAAGCGGCGCACTGGTTCTGTGCTACGACGGCGCATGCCGTATGCTGCTGCGTAAATGAAAAAAGCCTCCGCGTTTATGCGGAGGCTTTTTGTATCGAACATTATTCCAGGGGCAGACCTTTTTCGATCAGCTCGAACATATCGATGCGGCGCTGGTGACGTCCGCCTTCAAAGGGCGTGTCGATGAAATATTCCACCAGCAGCTCGGCGCTTTCGGGGGCGATCACGCGGCCGCCCATGGCCAGCATATTGCAATCGTTATGGGCGCGGCTCATCTTGATGGAGTAGGCGTCCGAGCAGCAGCAGCAGCGGATGCCGTCCACCTTGTTGGCGGCCATGGACACGCCAACGCCGGTGCCGCACAGAATGATGCCGCGGTCGCATTCGCCCTTGGCGACGGCCATGGCGGCGCGCCAGGCAAAAACGGGATAGTCGCGGGTGGTGTCGTTGTCGGAAATGCCGAATTCCACGTAGGAGACGCCTTTTTCTTCCAGAACCTTTTTGACGGCGGGCATCAGCACAACGCCGGCAGGATCACAGGCAAGAGCGATTTTCATGTGTGTTTCCTCCATTGCAAAATCCCATTTATTATACTACTGTTGCATAGATTTAGCAAGCATTTTGCATCGCATGATTTTTCGGTAAAAAAATTATTGAATTCTTGCAGGAAATAGGGGATTTGTGCAGAAATGAGAATATGGGTAAAGATGGAATTTCTATCTTTTGCATGTGCGCAACCTTTATGGGGCATGCTGCAAAAATCAGAAAATCCGTTCATGAAAACATATAGAATGGGGGATACCGGGTAATGGACAAGGTACAGGAAAAGATCACCCAGGCAAAGGAATTCCTCAAAGCGGGCGATGAAAAGCGTACCGCTGCGCAGCATGCCGCCGGCAAGAATACGGCGCGTGAACGCGTGGCCAAGCTCTTTGACGCCGGCAGCTTCACGGAAATTGAAACTTTGCGCAAGGATGCGAACGTGGTGGCCGGTTTCGGCACCGTGCACGGCCGTGCTGTGTACTGCTTCGCACAGGATTACACCTCCGCCGGCGGCGCGATGACCCGCGCTCAGGCCGAAAAGGTGAAGAAGCTTCTCAATATGGCGCAGATGACCGGCGCGCCTGTGGTGGCGATGGTGGATTCCAACGGCATCAAGGTGACCGAGGGCGCTGCTGCCCTGCCCGCCTACGCGGAGATCTTTGGCGCCATGACCCGCCTGAGCGGCGTGTGCCCCATGATCACCTGCGTGATGGGCCCCTGCGTGGGCATTGCTACCCTGCTGACTCAGGTGAGCGATATCTCCGTGCAGGTTGAAAAGATCGGCACTGTGGCACTGCATTCCGCCAGCGTTATGAACAGCGACATTGCCAACATCCGCACCGAAGAAAAGCTCTTTGGCGCTGCTGTGATGGCCGAGCAGGGCGCCGTTGCGCTGACCTGCGAAAACGAAGACGCCGCTGTGGCCTGCGTGCAGGACGTGCTGGATGCGCTGCCCGGCTGCAACGTGGAAGACGCTCCCCTGGTGGAAGCGGACGACCTGAACCGTCTGATGACTGCCGTGGACGGCAATGACGCCGCTGCTGTGATCGCCGACGTGTGCGACAACGGCAAGGGTGTGGAACTCTACAAGCATTACGGCAAGGCCGCTCATACCGTGCTGACTCATATCGGCGGTCACAGCGTGGGCCTTGTTGCCACCGATTACGCTGTGGACAGCGGCCGTCTGGACGCTGATACCTGCGCCAAGATCGCCCGCTTTGTGCGTATGTGCGACTGCTATCAGCTGCCTGTTGTGACCCTGGTCAACACCGACGGCATCCAGGTGCCCTGCGCCTGCAAGCAGGCCAAGACCATCCGCGCCGCCGCGCAGATGCTCTACGCCTATGCCGAAGCGACCGCCGCCAAGGTGGCCGTCATCACCGGCAACGCCATCGGCGCTTCCTACGTGGCCATGGGCGGCAAGGCCATTGCCGACGTGTGCTATGCCTGGCCTCAGGCCATGGTGGCTCCCCTGACCCGTCAGGTGGCCGTGGCTGCCTTTGAAAACGAAAAGCTGGACGCCGGCGAGAGCCGCGAAGCGCTGGAAGAAGCCTATGCCGAACAGACCGGCGCGCTCCATGCTGCCGAAAACGCCCTGGTGGACGAAGTGATCGATCCTCAGGATACCCGCAAGGTGATCATCAATGCGCTGGAGTTCCTGTATTCCAAGCGTGACGTGAACCCGCCCAAGAAGCACGGCAACATGCCGCTGTAAGGGGGAGAAAAGATGCAAGCATTATCTTTGGGCCTTTCCACTGCTGCAACCGGCATGCTGGTGGTTTTCTTCGGCCTGGCGGTACTCATCCTTTGCATCTATGCAATGACGAGCATCACCGGCAACAAGAAGCCTGCCGCTCCCAAGAAAGAAGAAGCCCCTGCACCGGCCGCGCCCGTGCAGGCTGAAGAAGTTTATGTTCAGAACGATGACGCGCTCATCGCCGTCATCTCCGCTGCCATCGCCGCCATGCTCTCCTCCGAGACCGGCGCCGAGCAGCCCGCTTCCGGTTTTGTGGTGCGCCGCGTCAAGCGCATCCAGACCGCTCCTGCCTGGCAGAAAGGCGCTCGTGAAGAGCAGATGTACGGCCGCATGTAAGGCCGCCTCAAATTGAAAGGAGATAAATCTCATGCGTAAGTTCAATATCACCGTCAATGGCGTTGCTTATGAAGTAGAAGTTGAAGAAGTGGGCGCTGGCTCCGCTCCTGCCGCTCCCGTGGCTGCTGCTCCCGCCCCCGTGGCCGCTCCCGCTCCCGCTCCCAAGGCTGCTCCCGCTCCCGCTCCCAAGGCTGCTCCCGTGGCCGGCGGCACCAAGATCAACGCTCCCATGCCCGGCGTCATTCTGGACGTGAAGGCTGCTGTGGGCGCTTCCGTGAAGAAGGGCGATATCCTGCTGGTGCTGGAAGCCATGAAGATGGAAAACGAAATCGTGTCCCCCGTGGACGGCACCGTGGCCCAGGTCCTGGCGACCAAGGGTTCCTCCGTCAACTCCGGCGACGTGCTGGTGGTCCTCAACTAAAAGCTGCACAACACTGATAAGATCCGAAAGGAGTAAGATACCATGCAGAGTGTAAACATTATGCAGACTTTGCGGGATCTGGCCAATGAATCGGGCATCAGCTTGTTTTTGCAGAATCCTCTGGCGCTGGTCATGGTGGGCATCGCCTGTCTGCTGATCTACCTGGCCATCGTGAAGAAGTTTGAGCCCCTTCTGCTGCTGCCCATTGCCTTTGGTATGCTTTTGACCAACCTGCTTGGTTCCGAAGTGTATCACGAAGAACTGTTTGCAGGCGGCCATGCCAACTGGAGCCTCTTTGGCGGCGCCATTCTGGTGGAAAGCGCCGATCTGCTCAACCTTGCGGACCTGACGGTCAACAACGCGGGCGCCATCCTCAACAGCGCCGGCAATGTGATCGGCCAGATCACCGAATCCTTTACTGCAGGCGCTTATCTGAACGAAGTGGGCGCGCTGATCGCGGAAGACGGCACCCTGCTTGCCGATTCCGTGGCCGTGATCATTAACGGCGCGGGCGCCTACATCACCGACGGCCTTGTGTACAGCGCTGCCGGCATCCAGCTGGCCGGTGCGGGCAAGACCATTACCCCCGGTCTCCTTGACTACCTGTACCTGGGCGTGAAGCTGGGCATTTATCCCTGCCTGATCTTCATGGGCGTTGGCGCGGGCACCGACTTTGGTCCCCTCATCTCCAACCCCAAGACCCTGATCATCGGCGCTGCTGCCCAGCTGGGCATTTTCCTCACCTTCCTGGGCGCCAGCCTTCTGGGCTTCGCTCCTGCCGAAGCCGGCGCCATCGGCATCATCGGCGGTGCGGACGGCCCCACGGCTATCTGGCTGACCGGTAAACTGGCTCCCCATCTCCTTGGCCCCATCGCCGTGGCCGCCTACAGCTACATGGCGCTGGTGCCCGTGATCCAGCCTCCCATCATGCGCGCGCTGACCACCAAGAAGGAACGCGAGATTGTGATGGAGCAGCTGCGTCCCGTGACCAAGAAGGAAAAGATCCTGTTCCCCATCGTGGTCACCATTCTGGTATCTCTGCTGCTGCCCTCCGCCACGCCCCTGGTTGGCTGCCTGATGCTGGGTAACCTGGCCAAGGAATGCGGTGTGACCGAGCGTCTGAACAAGACCATGCAGAACGAACTGATGAACATCGTCACCATCTTCCTGGGCGTGACGGTGGGCGCTACCGCTACTGCCAGCACCTTCCTGCAGTGGGATACCATCAAGATCATCGTACTGGGTATCGTGGCCTTTGGCTGCGGCACCGCAGGCGGCATCCTGCTGGCCAAGCTGATGAACTGGCTGACCGGTGGCAAGATCAACCCCCTCATCGGTTCTGCCGGCGTGTCCGCCGTGCCTATGGCGGCCCGCGTTTCTCAGGTGGAAGGCCAGAAGGCCAATCCCGCCAACTTCCTGCTCATGCATGCCATGGGTCCCAACGTGGCGGGCGTTATCGGCTCTGCCATCGCGGCCGGCGTGCTGCTGAGCATGTTCGGTTAATTCCGTTTCAAGGAGGAAAAAGAACATGGCTAAGGTTCAATTTACTGAAACCATCCTGCGTGACGCGCATCAGAGCCAGGGCGCAACCCGTATGCGCATTGACGAAATGCTCCCCGTGTGCGAAATGCTGGATAAGGTTGGTTATTTCTCTCTGGAATGCTGGGGCGGCGCTACCTTTGACAGCTGCCTGCGCTTCCTGAACGAAGATCCCTGGGAGCGTCTGCGCAAGCTGCGCAAGGCCATGCCCAACACCAAGCTGCAGATGCTGCTGCGCGGCCAGAACATTCTGGGCTACAAGCACTACGCCGATGACGTGGTGGATTACTTCGTCAAGAAGGCCATCGACAACGGTATGGACATCATCCGTACCTTTGATGCCCTGAACGACCTGCGCAACATGGAAACGGCTGTGAAGGCTACCAAGAAGTACAACGGCATTGCCGAAGTGGCCATGAGCTACACCGTGTCCCCCGTGCACACCGAAGAATACTTCGTCAAGATGGCCAAGGACGTGGAAGCCCTGGGTGCGGACATCATCTGCATCAAGGACATGGCCGGTCTGCTGCTGCCCTTTGATGCCTATTCTCTGGTCAAGAAGATCAAGGAAAACACCAAGCTGACCGTGGCGCTGCATACCCACAACACCGCCGGTACCGCCGCCATGACCCTGCTCAAGGCTGTGGAAGCCGGTGTGGACGTGATCGATACCGCCCTGTCTCCTCTGGGCGACGGCACCTCTCAGCCTGCCACCGAATCCATGCTGGCCGTGCTGCAGGGCACCGAATATGATCCCGGTTACGATCAGGAACTGCTGGCCAAGCTGGCCGAGCACTTCCGCAGCGTGGCCGACCGTCTGACCAAGGACGGCTGGCGCGATCCCGGCAAGGTGCTGGCTGTGGACGCCAAGGCGCTGCAGTACCAGGTTCCCGGCGGCATGCTGAGCAACCTGATCGGTCAGCTCAAGCAGGCCAACGCCATGGATAAGTACTACGCCTGCCTGGAAGAAGTGCCGCGCGTGCGCGAGGACTTCGGCTTCCCGCCCCTGGTTACCCCCACCTCTCAGATCGTGGGCACCCAGGCCGTCATGAACGTGCTGGGCGGCGAGCGCTATAAGATGGTCACCAAGGAAAGCAAGGGCCTGCTCCGCGGCGAATACGGCCGTCTGCCCGCCCCTGTGAACGAGGACGTGCGCAAGAAGTGCATCGGCGACGAAAAGGTCATCACCCATCGTCCTGCCGATGATATCGCTCCCGAACTGGATAAGTATCGCAAGGAAGCGGCCAAGTGGATCCAGCAGGACGAAGACGTGCTCAGCTACGCCCTGTTCCCCCAGGTTGCCACCAAGTTCTTTGAGTACCGTCAGGCTCAGCAGATGAAGGCTGATCCCACCCAGTTCAACAAGGAAGACGGCACCATGCCCGTGTAAGGCAAAATGATTTTTGCGGGGACCGCCACTGAGGCGGTCCCTGTTTGATATCAACAAAAAAGATACGAAGGGGGAATATCCATGGCAGAGTTTCCCGCATATGCCCAGGTACTGGTCAATAAGGCGCTTGAAATGGGCGCCGTCAGCGCCGTGGCTTTTGAACTCAGGGACATTTGCTTTGATACCCGTACGCTGCTCAAGTGCATGTACGGCTGCAAGGACTGGGGCAAGGGGCTGACCTGCCCGTCCCGGCCCAACAACCCTTCCCTGGCGGAGTACAGGGAGATGCTGTCCCGGTACAAGTGGGGCATTATCGTGGGCGGTCATAACAAGCACATCACCCAGAAGGTTTCCTTCGAGCTGGAGCGCAAGGCTTTTGTGGACGGCTATTACTTTGCCTTTTCCATGAGCGACTGCGGCCTTTGCAAGGAATGCGCAGGCTTTACCGGCGGCGAGTGCCGCAATGTGACCAAGGCCCGTCCGGCCTTCCACAGCGTGGGCATCGACGTGTTCAAAACGGTGCGGCAGCTGGGCTTGCCCATCCAAACGCTGTTTGATCCTGATCATGAGGAGCAGAACTGGTACGCTGCGGTGTTTGTGGAATAACGGCGCAAAAGACGTGCAATGCACGTCTTTTTTTGATGGAGCGGCATCGCAAAAAAGGATTTGGCGGCATGGATGCAGAAACATGCATCACGATACGGAGGATGAAGGATATGAACGTACAAGCTGCCATGAGCCGTACCTGGATGGAAGTGGATGTGGATGCGCTTTTGCATAATTACCGCCTGGCCAAATCCCTGTGCCATGAAGGAGTGGATTTGATCTGCGTGCTGAAGGCCAATGCCTATGGGCTGGGGCTGAAAAGCGTGGGAAAATTTCTGTATGAAGAGGGCGCACGCAGCTTTGCCGTGGCCACGGCGGATGAAGCGCTGGCACTGCGGGAAGCGCTGCCGGAGGGCAGCATCCTGGTAATGGGCCCTGCTGCCGAGTGCCGCATTGCAGAACTGATCGAAAGCCGCATTACGTTGACCTGCGGCACGGCAGAAAATGCCCGTATGATTTCCCATGTGGCTGTGCAGATGGGCGTCTGCGCGCAGGTGCAGATCAAGATCGATACCGGCTTGCACCGTCTGGGCTTTACGGATACAGAAGAGATTGTGCAGGCGATGACGCTTCCCGGCATGCGTTTTACGGGGTTGTACAGCCATCTGGCGCTGCGCAGCGACGAACAGAGCGCGGGGCAGTATGAGGCCTTCTGTCGGATTGAAAAGCAGCTGAAGGACAGGGGCGTGACCTTTGAACACCGGCATCTGCTGGATTCCATCGGGCTTGTGTGGTACCCGGACTGGCAACTGACGGGCGTGCGCGTGGGCGCGTTCCTCTACGGCAATGTGCCCCCCTCCTGGGAGCGCTTTTCCGAAAGCCGGGAAACGGTGCGCCTGTGTACCCGTGTGACCCGGGTGGACTGGGTGGAAAAAGGGGAGGGCATCGGCTATGATGAAGAGCCCATCCCCGAGCGTCTGCGGGTGGCCACGCTGGCAGCCGGGTATATCGACGGCTACTCCCGTCTTTTGTCCGGCAAGGGCGAGGTGATCCTTTGCGGCAAGCGCTGCAAGGTGCTGGGGCTTGTGTGCATGGATCAGATGATGGTGGACGTGACCCATGTGCCGGAGGTCAGGGAAGGGGACGTGGCGCTGCTGCTTGGCGGCGGCGTGACGCTGCGGGAATATGCCGCCTGGGGCGGTCTGAACCGCAACGAGTGCACGGCTGTCATCGGCACCCGTGTGCCCCGAGTCTACCTGAAGGATGGCATAATCACCCGCGCGACGGACGTGTTCCAGGACTGAATGGGACGAAAATAAGGCGAAAAACCGTCATCTGCATGGGAGTAGGTGGCAGGTGTGCTGCGAGTCTGCTATACTTGTGCGGGACGCGCATGAAAATGAACAGGAAATTTTGACTAAAACGCACCGCAAAGGCATAATCCATGATATAATAAGAATGGATGGGTATGGGAATGACCATGCCCATGGATGCCGTCCTCAGGGACGAGCAACTCGGAGGCTTGGAATTCATGCGATATCGTGGCACGTATGTGCTGATTGATCTGGACGCGATCAGAAATAATTTGCGCAAGGTGCGCGCTTTTTTGCCCCGTGAGGTGCGTTTGCTTGCCGTGGTCAAGGCCAATGCTTATGGTCACGGCGCCGTGCCGGTGGCCCGGGCTGCCATCGAAAGCGGCGCGGATATGCTGGGCGTCGCCATCCCCGAGGAAGGGGAGGAGCTGCGCAAGGCGGGCATCACGGCGCCCATTCTGGTGCTGGGCCCCATCAGCGGCCGCAATGCACTGGCGGATGTGCAGTATGATCTGATCCAGACGGTGTACGACCCCGAGGGCGTCAGGCAGCTGGAAGAAGCCTGCTGCGCGCAGAAGGGCTATGCCAATGTGCATCTGAAAATCGACAGCGGCATGGGGCGCATTGGCGTGAGGACAGAAGAAGAAGTCCGTCAGGTGCTTGCTGCCATTGAAGAAGCGCCTCATGTTCGTTTGACCGGCGTGTTTACCCATTTTGCCAATGCGGACGGCGACAGCCGGGATTATTCCGATCTGCAGATCAAGCGCTTTGAAAAGCTGTGCGCGCTGCTGCCTGGCAATATTTTGCGGCATGCCAGCGCCAGCGCGGCGCTCCTGCGTTATGAGGACGCCCGGTTTGATATGGTGCGGGCGGGGCTTGTGCTCTACGGCTGTCCGCCCTGCAAGGATATGCCTTTTGAACTGGAAAGCGCGCTCAGCTGGCTGACGGAGGTCTCCTACGTCAAGTGGATCGATGAAAACGAGTGCGTAAGCTATGGCTGTACCTTCCGTGCGGAACGGAAAACGCGGGTGGCTACGCTGGCTGTAGGCTATGGCGACGGCTACCCCCGCGCCCTGTCCGGCAAGGGCGAGGTGCTCATCCGCGGCAGGCGCTGCCCCATTATCGGCCGTGTGTGCATGGACCAGATGATGGTGGACGTGACGGACGCGGGCGACGTTGCGGTGGGCGATCAGGCAGTGCTCATCGGCCGTCAGGGCGATCAAACGATCACTGCGGATGAACTGGCGGAAAAATGCGGCACCATCAGCTACGAAATGCTGCTGGCCCCTGCGGGCCGCGTGCCGCTGGAATACGTGAAAGAAGGCTGAAATATGGAACAGAACAAGGGAACGCAGAACACCAAAAAGAAAAAGAGAGGCGTAAAGCCTGTCCGCAAGCCCTATCTGAAGGGCAATACCTACAGCCTTTTTGCCTTGAAGCGCAGCGGCAGGGTTTTCCTGCTGTACTTTGCGTTCATGTTTTTCTTCCTGCTCATCGGCGCGTCGCTGTCCTTTGACAATGCGGTGCTGAACCTGATTCTCAACGCAGGCGCCGTTGTGGCCACCGTGGGCATGGTGTATATGGACGGCCTCCGGCACGGCGATACGGACGTATCGGTAGGCGAGATCGTCTATCTGCGCAAGGAAAGCAACCGCGAGATCGATCCTGAAGATATGAACCGCTCTTATCATCCTGTAAAGGGCATCCTTACGGCGCTGGTGGGTGTATCGCCCTTCCTGCTGATGGCGCTGGTACACGCGCTGTGCGCAGAGCCTCAGCATTACACGCTGGGCATGCTGCCCGGCTGGGTCGGCAGCGTGACGGCGGAAGAAGTGCAGCTTCCGCTGGACTACTACAACCGGGAGTACGCCTTTACCCTGGTGGATCTGGTGCGTATCCTGTCCCGCCTTTCCCTGATGCCCTATGTGAATATCGTGACGACGGATAATGTGCAGGGACTTTTCCTGGTGGACAGGCTCAGCCCCATCCTGATCGCGCTGCCCGCCATCGGCTATGTGGCAGGCTATCTGCGCGGCCCTGTGTCCCGCGCCTATACCCATGGCAATATCGCGGCCAATACCCGCCGTCATAAGCGCAAGCAGATGAAGGAACGCAAGGCCCGCCAAAGCCAGAACAAGCAGATCATCTGATATGCGGATCATTGCGGGAACGGCCCGCTCCAGGCCGATCAAAGCCCCCAGGGGCATGGATACCCGCCCAACCCTGGACCGGGTGCGGGAAACGATTTTCAATATTCTCCAGTTTGACGTGCAGCAGGCGCGGGTGCTGGATCTGTATGCGGGCAGCGGCGCGCTTTCGCTGGAAGCGGTGAGCCGCGGCGCCGAGCATGCGTATCTGGTGGATATGGGCCGTGCGGCGGCACAGGTGATCAAAGAGAATATTGCTTTGCTCCGCTTTGAGGACAAATGTACCTTTCTTCCCATGACCGATACCCAGGCGCTCAGCCGCCTTGCGGGGGAAAGGTTTGATCTTGTCTTTCTGGATCCGCCCTACCGGATGGATACCACGGATATCATCCTGCGCATGCGGGATATGAAGATGCTGGATGAGGATTCCGTTCTGGTGGTGGAGTTTGATAAGAACGAGCCCCGGCTGCCGGAGGAATTTGTGTGCTATAAGCAGCGGGAGTTTGGCGAGATCCGCGTGCACTTTTACCGTCTTGAAAAGAAAGGGTGACCACAGCATGGATTGCCTGTTTCCGGGCAGCTTTGATCCGGTGACAAACGGCCACATGGATCTGATCCGCCGCGGCGCGCGCATGTTTGATACGGTGTATGTGGGCGTGCTCTACAATGTGGAAAAAAAGGGCCTGTTTACCGTGGAGGAAAGGGTCCAAATGCTCCGGGAAGCCTGCAGCGATCTGCCCAATGTGAAGGTGGTATCCTTTGCGGGGCTGACGGTGGAACTGTGCCGGCAATTGCAGGTCAGGGTGCTGCTTCGCGGCGTGCGATCCGTGAAGGATCTGGAGAGCGAAATGACGCTTTCCCGCATCAACCGCATGCTGGATGCTGATATCGATACCGTGTTTTTGCCCGCTTCCGGCGGCATGGAGGATATCAGCTCCTCCGTGGTACGGGAGCTTGGCGCGTTCCGCGGCCATGCGGATGAGTTTCTGCCGCCGAGCGCTGCGCGTATGGTGAAAGAGAAGTTTGCCAATCATCAATGAGGGGGATCATACAATGGAAGAAAGAATCACCATCTATCAGACGCTGGATAAATTGCATCTGCTCCTTGGCAGCGCCAAGGTTATTCCCATGACGGGCAATAAGGTACTGGTGAGCCGGGAAGAGATCGGCGCGCTGCTGCAGCAGCTGGAGGACGCCATTGCGCCCGAGATCAAGGCCGCAAAGAAGCTGCTGGAAAAGGAAGAAGCCATCCTGCAGGAAAGCCGCAATCAGGCTACCCACATGGTAAATTCCGCCAACGCCGACGCTGCCCAGATCCGGCAGGACGCCGACCACTATAACCGCGAACTGCGCGCAGCCGCCGATCAGGAGATCGCCAGGGCGAAAAAACAGGCGGAGGATATGGTGAGCAAGGCCTCCCAGCAGGCTGCCCAGACCGAAAACGAGGCGCAGGCTCAGCGCAGCGCCATCCTGGCAGACGCCCAGAACCGTGCCTCTGCCATCATCGCCGAAGCGCAGCGCAATGCGGACGTGCTGGTCAGCGACAGCGAGATCACCCGCCGTGCCCAGTATGAGGCGGAAAAGCTCTACGAGCAGACCCAGCAGGACTGCCAGCAGTATTCCGCGCAGGTGCACATGAACGTGACCCGCATGCTGGAAGAAGTGGACAATGCCATGGAAAACCAGGTCAATCAGCTGCGCGCCCTGCGTCAGCAGCTCAGCGCCCAGTAAGGGAAAAACAGCCTTTTGCAGGCAAAAAAAGCTGAAAAAGTGCTTGACAGTTTCATAGGTAACGGATATACTATAATGGCTGTCTTGTGGTACTTTTGATCACACTGCGCAACATCAAGACCCCCTGGGTCTTTGAAACTAAAGGAGTTGTTTGCTATGAAGCGTACTTACCAGCCCAAGAAACGTCAGCGCAATAAGGTGCATGGTTTCCGCGCCCGTATGTCCACCAAGAATGGCCGTCGTGTGCTCGCCCGCCGTCGTCGTCGCGGCCGCAAGGAACTGACCGTCTGATTTTGATGGGTCAGCGCCGCCTGCGCCAAACACTTTGCATGGCTTAGCCCGCCCCGTTGCTTGCCACCGTGCATCAGGTTCGGGGCGGGTTTGCTATATCCTCAGGGTACCGTCCTGAGAGCAAATTTCAGGTGAAAACATGCAAAAGGAATTCCGCCTTCGCAAGAACGGCCAGTTTCGGTATGTATACCGGAAGGGCAAAAGCACGGGCAGCCGTGAACTGGTGCTCAATTTTGTCCGCGCTCCCAAAATGCTGGTGGGCTTTGCCGTGAGCAAAAAAATCGGCAACGCGGTGATGCGAAACCTGGTCAAGCGCCGTCTGAGGGAAGCCTTCAGGCAGGAAATGCCCCTGCTGCGCACGGGCATGTATGTTTTTACCGCGCGGGAAAGCGCCGGCCAGAGCGATTATCAGACGCTGCACAAATCCATGCGGTATGTTCTGCGCAAGCAGAATCTGTACCGCCATTCGGACGAAAAATGAAAAACTTGCTGCTACGGTTGATCCGGTTTTACCGGCGCAGAATCAGCCCGCATAAACGGGCTTGCTGCCGCTTTGTACCCACCTGCTCGGAATATGCCCTGGTCGCCATCGACCGCTTTGGGGCACTTAAAGGCGGGTGGCTTGCATTGCGTCGGCTTTTGCGTTGCCATCCGTTCTGCCGCGGCGGCTACGACCCTGTGCCCACGATCACAGACGCTGTCATTAGGAGGGACTAAACCAAGTGACTAACCTGCTCCGTGCCGTTCTGGACGGTATCAATACCATCGTGATGAACCATGGCTGGTCCATTGTCATCTTCACGGTTCTGATCCGTCTTGTGCTCATGCCTCTGGACATTAAGAGCCGTAAGAGCATGCGCAAAATGAGCCTTGTGCAGCCCCAGATGGATAGGCTGCAGAAAAAGTATGCCAACGATAAGCAGAAGCTGAACATGAAGATGGCTGAGCTCTACAAGAAAGAGAAGATCAGCCCCATGAGCGGCTGCATCCCCATGCTGATCCAGTGGCCCATCCTGATCTGGATGTTCGGTGCCATGCGTGCCATCGCCAATGAACAGATGGTGGCCCAGGTGTTCCGCTTCCTGGCGGAGGAAGCTTCGCCTATCCTGGCCAACGAAAGCTGGCTGTGGGTCAAGAACGTGTGGACCCCCGACTCCTTCCTGACTTCCTGCGTGCCTGATCTGCGCAGCCTGAACATGGTGGGCGTGGAAGTGTGGGAACAGGTGTACAACACTTTCAGCGCGGAGCAGCTGGCCGTGATCGCCGGCAATGTGTCTGCCGCCATCGATTTTTCCACCTCTGAAGCGGCCTCCGCTTCCATCTCCGCCATCATCGCGTCCCTGCAGGAGATGCCCGCCTATCAGCAGATGGCAGGCACCGTGCCCGGCTGGAGCAATATCCGGATCCTGCTGTTCAACGTGTCCCTGTACCAGAACTATAACGGTCTCATGGTGCTGCCCATCATGGCCGGCCTTTCCCAGGTCATCCAGAACAAGCTGCAGCCCCAGCAGAACCAGAACCAGCAGAAGAACAACGCCAACGGCAACGCCCAGAGCACTGCCAAGTTTATGCAGATCTTTTTCCCCATCCTGAGCGTGTACTTCTGCCTTACGTCCAACGCCGGCTTTGCCATCTACTGGGTCACCTCCAATATCGTCATGGGTGGCTCCAGTATCCTGATCAACAAAATCCTTGAAAAGCAGGATCAGAAACATGCTGCTTCCGTCAACGGAGAGGGGTCTGTCAAATAATGAGCAAGAAATGCTATGAATTTTCCGCCAAGACCATTGAAGAAGCGATCTCCATGGGTCTGGAGGAACTGGGCGTCGCCATCAGCGACGTGACCGTCGATATTATTCAGGAAGGCAGCAAGGGCCTGTTTGGTCTCTTTGGCAGCCGCCTGGCCAAAGTGAAGCTGACGCTGAACAATGACGAGGAAGATGCCGCACTGGCTATGGAAATCGTCAATCAGGTGATGCACGAGGAAGAAAAGAAAGAAGTGCCCGCCGAAAAGAAGAGCGTCGAAAAGAAGGAAAAGAAGCCCGCCGCCGAAAAGAAGCCTGCTGCTGAAAAGAAGCCCGCTGCCGAAAAGAAGGCGCCCGCCGAAAAGAAGCCCCAGCAGGAAAAGAAGGCTGAAAAGAAGCCTGCCGAAAAGAAGGAAAAGAAACCCGCTGCCGAAAAGAAGCCTGTGGAGCCCAAGGAAATCGTCCCCGCCGAGCAGGCCGATCGCGCCACTGCCGCCGGCAAGGCGCAGGAATTCTTGCAGGAGCTGACCAAGCTGATGGGCGTGAACGTGTCCGTCGCCGTTGCCACCGATGAAGAGGGCAATGTGAAGGTCAACATGGAAGGCGATACGCTGGGCATCCTCATCGGCCGCCGCGGCGAAACGCTGGATGCGCTGCAGTACCTGACCAGCCTGCAGGTGAACAAGGGTCAGAACGACTACACCCGCGTGACGCTGGATACCGAAAACTATCGCGCCAAGCGCGAGGAGGCGCTGGTGCGCCTGGCCAACCGCATGGCCAACCGCGCCCAGAAGACGGGCCGTAAGGTGGCCATGGAGCCCATGAACCCCTACGAGCGCCGCATTCTGCATTCTGCGCTGCAGAACAACCCCAACGTGAGCACCCATTCCGAAGGCGAAGAGCCCAACCGCCATGTGGTGATCACCCTGAAGTAACAGCAAAAAGCACCCCGTTTCAGGGTGCTTTTTTGTTTGCATATTGACGGGTGGGGCGCTGTATGCTATACTGCCTTCAACAGGAGGATGAATACATGAAGCGTTTTTTTGCTGCCCTTTTGAGTGCTATGGCGATATCTGCCGTATTCGTCTGTGCCTGCGCATCGCAGCTGGCGCAGGCCTGGTATATGTACCCGGAATTGCGGGAGATCATCGAAAGCGATGATGTGTTTGAAAACTACAATGCTATCGCACATAATTATCTGGGCACGTCCCAGCAGCGGGCCGTTGCGATCCTGTCCTCCCCGTTTGTGGAAAGCAGAATGCTGCTGCTGGAGCGGGATGGAGAAGGCACGCTTCAGATCCGCGATCAATTGTTTGCGCCCCTGCGCGGCGATACAGGCAGGATGGGAAGCGATTGGACGGTAAAAAGCACCGGGCAGGGCTTTCAGCTGATTAACAGCGATGAGGGCCAAACAGCGTATGAGATGACCTTTGTGTATGATGAAAACAGGGCAGGTTATGTGCTGGAAGACGCCGTGACGCCGCAAATGGCTTTCTGCTACGATGCGACGGTGGACGGCTATATGGCGGAAGATCCGGATGGGTACGACAGGATGTTCTGGTACGGCGGCAGGATCACCCTGGAGGAATTCTGTCCCGATATGCTGCCGGATTCCTATGACGAGGTGTGGACGAGCCGCGTGATCCGCGCAGGGCTTGCGGATCTGCGTCCGATCAGCGCAAAAATGCCCCTTGTGCTGGAGGGCGACGACAAGATGGCGGTTTATGCCGCTCCGTCTTCCAAAGCCTATCGCGGCGCAAACGGCAAGGCCTGTGTGTATGCGGATGAGGAGATCTGGATCCGCGGGCAGACGGGGGACGGCAAATGGTGGCTGGTGGAATATACAGTTTCCGACGATCGCGGTCGCATTGGCTACATCAAGGCCAGAGGGGAAAGCAACGCCCCTGTGATCCCGGAGGAGGGAAAGCAGGTGCGCATAGCCCGGCACATCGGCGTGACGGACGGCCCCTATCAGGCGCTGAGCAGTCTCTTTCCCCTTAAAACGGGTGATCAGGTGACCTGTCTTGGCTATGTGGACGCCTTCCGTGTGTATGTGGAAGCGAAGACGGACGGCAAGACAGCCCGGGGCTATATCCCCATCCAGACGCTGGCGCTGCCGGATGATTACAGAGTACGGGAGATGGAAGAAAAGCTGATCGGCACCTGGCGCTTTGGTGGCGGGGGAGAGGTGTTCGGATACGGTACGGAGTACCGGGCGGACGGGACATGCATCCTGTTGACGGTGGATGAGGACTATGAAATAACCTATCCTCCGGAGCATCTGGTGCCTTATCTGGAGGGAACGTATGCGGTGTATCCCCATCAGCCGGTGATGCCGGGCTGGTGGCAGAATGATGAATACCTGCTGGTGTTTACGAACGAAAACGGATTTATGAGCTTCCATGGGCTGCGCTTCATCGTGCGGGAAGAGGACGGCGCGGTGATCTGCGACCTTTCCGAATACGATGCGGGCGGCAGCTATGCGTTCTGGAAATGACGGGGGAGGCGTTTTCGGGCGCCTCTCTCTTTGCGTTTGGAGCATGGAAAATTTCGCAAAACTTTTTTCAAAATTATGCTTGACAGGAAGCATGATCTGTGCTATCATATCTCTTGCGCTGGTAAGCGTGAACGACGCGGGGTAGAGCAGTTTGGTAGCTCGTCGGGCTCATAACCCGGAGGTCGAGGGTTCAAGTCCCTCCCCCGCAACCATTTGGCTCCGTAGCTCAGTTGGCTAGAGCATTCGGTTCATACCCGGAGTGTCATCTGTTCGAGTCAGATCGGAGCCACCAGTGAAAAGTCCTTGATGTTCAAGGACTTTTTCTTTTGTGTGTCGATCGATAAAAGCGCATATATCCGAATTAACTTCATTTTTTTCAAAAAACAGAAAGACGGAGCCTGGCGTTTGGCACAGGCTCCGTTTTTTATCATTATTACACGGATGTAGCTGGTGTTTCTCATTTTGCAATGATTGGTGGTGTGCAGCGTGTAGCGGCGGGAGGCGCAGATGCGGTTCATTCCTGATGGAATATATAGCTGCCTGCCGGAACAGTACACGTCTTACCATTCAGTTGGATATCTGTCTGAACGGGCGTAACTATTTCGTAACGCCAGGCGCCTGCCATGGTTTTGCTCCACTTGGAGGATACCAAGCCGTGTCTGGTTTCGATCGAAGCCTCAAACCAATCAAGCTTGTCTGTAGGATGGGGGTGAATGCGGATTTTTCCGTACCCCGGCGCATCCTCGCATACCTGAATGCCTGCGGCGACGCCATACATCCAGTCTGCCACGGAGCCGTAGGCATAATGGTTGAAAGAATTCATATCCGCGCTCCAGAACCCGCCGTCCTGCATGATGCCGTCCCAGTGCTCCCAGATGGTGGTGGCACCTTTGCTGATTGGATACAGCCAGGAAGGGTATTCCCGGCGGAGCAGTAATTCATAGGCAAGATCTGTGTGGCCGTAGTCGCTGAGTACATGAAGAATGTAGGGCGTACCGACAAAGCCTGTCTTTAACTGAACGCCTGCTTCTCGTACCATATGCGCCAGCTGATCGGCGGTCTTTTGCAAATCCTCTGCAAGATGAAAATGTACCGCCAGGATGCATTCCGTTTGCGTCAGGTATTCCGGGTATGCCTTGCGGAAGGCGGCTACAATACGCTTGTGCAGGTGCTCGTAGGCAGTCATATCCTCGCCCAGTGCTTTGCCGGCTTTGATCAGCAATGCTGTGGAGTTGGCATAGAAAGCGCTCGCGATGAAGTCCTCCCGACTTGAACCCTTGTAGCTGCCGCTGGGGGCGTCCAATCCCAGCCAGTCCGCATAATGCCAGCAGCCCGTCCACAAATCGGGGGTGGCGGTGATGGTACCGATATAGTCCACCCATTTACGCATGCTGGGGAATTGACGGCGCAGCAGCCCCACATCGCCATAGGCGCGGTAGACCTCCCATGGGACAATAACTGCAGCGTCGCCCCATGCAGAACTGGCTGTGCCGTGTTCATTGACAGAAGTCAGTACGTCCGGAATCACTGAGCCTACATATCCGGCTTCGCGCTGGTCGGCAGCCAAGTCATTCAGCCACTTGGCAAAGAAGCGTTCTGCGTCGTAGTTGAGGCAGGCTGTACGCGCAAATACCTGAGCGTCTCCAGTCCATCCGAAGCGCTCGTCGCGTTGTGGGCAATCTGTGGGTACGTCCACAAAATTGGATTTCTGTCCCCAAATGATGTTGGAGACGAGCTGATTCAGCGTGGAATCGGAGGTGTGGATATGCCCTGTGCGCTTCATTTGGGAATGAACCGCAATACCTGTAAAGCAGCTTATATCTGCATTTTCTGTACCACCCGGGAACTGGTTGATGCGAATATAGCGGAAGCCGTAGAAGGTCAATTTGGTTTTGTGGGTTTGCTGCCCATCCCGGCAGGTATAGCGGTAAAGGCATTTGGCTCCGCGATAGTTTTCGGTATAGAAGTTTCCATCCTTGTCCAGTACTTCCGCAAAGGAGATGTCGACCACTTCGCCTTTCTTTGCGGAAAGCTTTACCTCCAGAAAGCCGGTAAGCTCTTGACCGAAATCGATCACCCGTTCGCCCTTGGGTGTGGTGATCATGCGGACGGCGCAGATCCGTTCCTGCTCCCGGATGGGTTCGCCTTCCTGAGGGATCAGCGTTTCAGTCGGTCCGTCAAAACACACGGCGGAGGTTATCTCCTGCGGTACAAAGGTCGCGTCAACCACTTCGCCGTCATAGAGCTCGGAAAAACGTACTTGACTTTCTGAAACGGTCCAGCTTTCATCGGTGCAAACTATTTCCTCTGTGCCATCTGCATATGTCAGCGTCAATTCTGCCGTGATACCTGCGGGCTTCTTGACCAGCTCCGTCTGTATGTTGCCGTCATTCCAGCACATCAGATGGCTTCGGTACCAGCCGCAGCCCAGCAGCACGGTCAGCTCGTTTTTATCGCCAATCATGTCGGTAACGTTATAGGTCTGCACCTGCAAACGTTTATGGTAGGATGTCCAGCCGGGGGCGAGGACATCTTTGCTGATGCGCGTACCATTGATTGCGGCTTCATATACGCCCATGCCCGTCATTCGCAGGATGGCGCTTTGCACAGGCTTCCCAGTCTGAAAGCATTTTGCAAACAGCGGTGCCTTGCTCTCTGTTTCCCATGAAGGCTTGATCCATTTTGCATTCCATTCCATTTATCATTCCTCCTCTTGCTCTTTCAAGGGGTTGTTTTGTTGACTGCAATACTCCGGGAAAGCCCTGTATGTTTTTGAGTGTTGTTGAAAAGTAAAAAGGATCGGCATAGCCGAAAAAAAGCTACATGCTTGATGTAGTCCAGCCCGTGATCAAACAGCGTGACCGCATAGGTAATGCGGCGTGTTTGTAGGTATTTATGTGGCCTTTCATGTAACCTGTGTCCTAATAATCGCTTCTTTTGTTCAAAACAGAACACCAGTGTGCCGGAATGGAAGAGAATTCTGGCCCGGGTCAGTTTCTGGAACAAAACATGTTATTTCCAGCGAAAGGGATTGTACCAGTGGAAGAGTTTACTAATACTCTGTTGTTCATGTTATGGTTTCTCCTGCGATTTATTTCTGCACGTATTATAGCACAGATATTGTGTCTACTTCAACTGAGATAATGACCCATGATGATGCCATGAAGACGGATGGAATGCTGTTTGAAAAGTCATAGAATGAATGCTTTCGTGTAATATTTGATGAGCCTTCATACCCGGAGTGTCATCTGTTCGAGTCAGATCGGAGCCACCAGTAAAAAGTCCTTGATTTTATCAAGGGCTTTTCTTTTTTGCGTTTTGGAGGTTGAGCGGTGTGAGGATTGAGATTTTTCTTTCGCGTAGCCCGAAGTACACGTGCAGATGTGCGGTATGAGAATATTGGATGTAAAAAAAGGTTGGAAAATGATCAAAATGTTTGTGTTTGATGAAATTGTTGCTTGAAAAATGCTGCTTTGCAGTAATAAAATAATGCCAATCAAGGGAGTTACAGCCGGATAAACGACAGAAAGGATGCGTGAGGATATGGCGCGGAAAAAGCAATTGTTTCGGCGTAGCGACAGCCCGCAGACGCTGCTGAGCCGGAATGTAAAGGATAATGTAGAATATTACCTGCTCATGCTGATTCCGCTGCTGCTTATTCTTGTGTTCAGCTATCTGCCCATGTTTGGCCTGGTGATCAGCTTTCAGGATTATTCCACCGGCCGTCCTTTTCTTGGAGAAGGCGTGAAGTGGGTGGGCTTCAAATGGTTTGAAAAATTTATGTCATCCTTCTATTTCCCCCGTATTCTGCGCAATACGGTGGTACTGAATCTGATGAATCTGTTTATGGGCTTCTGG
>SVGT01000027.1 GCA_015056175.1 Clostridiales bacterium
TGCCGCTGTCCATAGCACGCGCACAAAGGCGCCCTTCACACCGACATGCACTTTGCGGTTTTCCAGCATGTAGCGGCGGCCGTATTTATCCTCCAGCCACAGATCGATCATGCACACGCTCTGCCCGTTTGCAGGCATCATGCGCCGGTCGCACTTCATTTGCAGGCTTTCCGCCTCATGATCGCTGTGCAGCACGTCCTCACACACCTTGATGCCGCCCCGATAGCCCTCTGCTCTGAGCACGCCGGGAATGAAGGGGATGTGCATGTGGATCATGCCGTCGGGGAAATCCGCAAGGCGCGCCACCCGCACCGTCTGGCTGTTCTGGTAGAATTTCACCGTGTCGCAGTTGGTCATGGCCACCACGTGGATCATCTTTTCCACCGTATGGTATTTCCAGTGGGAGCGCATCTGGGGAAAGCCCCACGCACCGCGGGCGCCATCCCAGGGCTCATGTTCATCATAGACAGCCAGCTTGAGCACCGGCTCGTTTTTGAAATGGGATGCGGCGTACCACGCCCGCAGCTTCCAGTCGCCGGTGCTGTAGAGCAAATTTCCCGTCCAGCCCTTCATGGGCCAGAAGCTGCTTTCGCCCAGATAATCAATGCCGGCCCACACCAGTGCGCCGCACACCCAATCGTACTTTTTCACAATGGCATAGGGCGATTCGGCGCTCAGCTGCACACTGTTAAGCGCCTTTTCATCCAGCCGGTAATAGGTGCGCACCTCGCTGCCGATGATGGGCTTGCGCATGCCGTATTCCCGCAGCTTTTCGTAAAAATGCTCCATGTAGTTGCCGGTGAATACGTCCACGATCTGCGCGTACTTCATCACCATATTAAGCTTCCTGCTCATGGGCGTCATATCGTTGCACTGGGGCAGCACAAAGCCGATCAGCGCCGCCGTCAGCGCACGGGTGGGGTCAATGGCGCGCACATGATCACACAGCAGCTTCAGATAATGGTAGAAGGTTTCGCTGTACTGATGCCCCACTTCGTTGCCCACACTCCACAGAATGACGCTGGGATGCGTCCTGTCCCTGCGCACCATAGCCGCCGTATCCTGCAGACACCATTCCTCAAAGAAGCGGTCAAAGTACATGCCGCTTTTGCTCCACTTATCGTATACCTCATCCACCACCAGGAAGCCCATCTCATCGCACAGGTCGTAAAAGTACTCCGGCATGGGGTGATGGGCGCAGCGGACGGTATTGACCCCCAGCGGCTTAAACGCCTGCAGCCTGCGCTGCCACACCTCCTGGGGCACGGCAGAGCCAAAGGCAGCGCCGTCGTGATGCACGTTAACGCCCCATAATTTGGTTTTCTGCCCGTTGAGGAGAAAGCCGTCTTCTCCGTCAAACACCGCGCTGCGCACGCCAAAACGGAGGATATGGGCGCCGTCCTTGTCCAATTGCAGCCGCAGGGTGTAAAGATCGGGTGTCTCCGGCGACCAGAGCGCGGGCTTCTTCAGATCAAAATCAAAGCGCGTCACATGTTCCGCATCCGCCTTGCCCTCCCACACCGGTCTGCCCTTTTTATCCAGCACCATAGCATAGAGCACATGTCCCTCAGGATCGCCTTCGATCTCCGCTTCGATATGGACTCTGGCCTGATCACAGCGGATGCCCATTACATCCGGCACGTCGCCGCTGGGGCCTTTGATGACGGGCTCCGCCATCACCGCAATACCGTCGTGGACGATATGGGTCATTTCATCCACCATCAGGAACACCTGCCTGTGGATGCCTGCGCCGGAATACCAGCGGTCGCCGCCGCCAAAGATGCTCTGATTGTCAATGTTACGGTTATCCACACTGACAGCCAGCACATTGCTTTCCCCGTAGCGCAAATGTTCCGTCAGATCGCACACAAAAGGCACGTACCCATAGGGTCTGCCGCCCACGCGCCGACCGTTCAGGTACACGTCGGAGAAGCGCTGCACGCCCTCAAACACCACGCGTACTTTCTGACCGCGCCACAGATCAGGCGCGTCAAAATGCAGCCGGTACACGCCCCTTTGCTCCCGGGGATAAAATCCCTGACAGCCGCCGCCGGGCGCATTGGGCGTACGTGCATTCAAAATCTGCCAGTCGTGGGGCACGGATACCGGCACAAAGCTGCGTTCGTCATACTCCGGCAGCACGGCGTCCTGATCCTCCGTCAGCGCAAAAAGCCAGCCCTTATTCCATTCGATACGGTCTGTTTTCATCCCGTACGCCTCCTTAAAGGGTCGATATTCAAGCAATTCCTGCCGTATACTTCGACAAAACTCTCCGCATTTCCTTTTCCGGTTTCCATACGGCTGCAGATGTTGCAATTTGTTCAAAAATCAGGTATGATAGTTAAAAATGTACAGATCCGCTTATATTGGAAAGGAGTTTTTTCGCATATGATCGGTCAATATATTTTGGAAGGCCGCGCGGCGCTGGGCATTGAGCTGGGCTCCACCCGCATCAAGGCCGTGCTCATCGGGGAGGATCACGCTCCCATTGCCTCCGGCGATTTTACCTGGGAAAACAGTCTGAAAAACGGCGTGTGGACCTATGACCTCCAGGACGCCTGGGCAGGCATTGCCAGCGCCTATGCACAGCTGAAAAAGGACGTGCGGGAGCGCTACGGCGTAACGCCCGGCAAGCTTGCCGCCATCGGCATTTCCGCCATGATGCACGGCTACCTTCCTTTCGATAAGGAAGGCAGACAGCTGTGCGAATTCCGCACCTGGCGCAATACCATGACCGGCCCCGCTGCGGAGGAACTGACCCAGTTGTTTGATTTCAACATTCCCCAGCGCTGGTCCATCGCCCATCTCTATCAGGCCATGAAAAACGGCGAAGACCATGTAAAGGACATCGCCCATCTGACCACGCTGGCAGGCTACATCCACTGGCAGTTGACCGGCGAAAAGGTGATGGGTGTGGGCGAAGCCAGCGGCATGTTCCCCATCGACAGCAATACCTGTCATTATGATCAGGCCATGCTTTCCGCCTTTGACAAAAAGGCAAAGGAGATGGGCTATGCCTGGACGCTTCAGGACATTCTGCCCACGGTCAAAAACGCAGGCGATGACGCCGGCTGCCTGACCGAAAAGGGCGCAAAGCTGCTGGATGCGGACGGCGATCTCAAGCCCGGCTGCCCCCTGTGCCCTCCCGAGGGCGACGCAGGCACCGGCATGACGGCCACCAACGCCGTATCCGTACGCACGGGCAACGTCAGCGCCGGCACCTCCGTGTTTGCCATGGTGGTGCTGGAAAAGCCCCTGTCCAAGGTGTACCCCGAAATTGATATGGTCACCACGCCCACAGGCAAGCCCGTCGCCATGGTACACTGCAACAACTGCACCAGCGATATCAATGCCTGGGCCGGTATGCTCAAGGGCTTTTGCGATGCCGCCGGTGCAAGCGTCACCATGGGCGATATCTATACCGCCATCTTTACCTCCGCGCTGAAGGGCGAAGATGACTGCGGCGGCGTGGTCAATGTGGCGCTGCTCTCCGGCGAGCCGGTGGTGGGCATTGACGAAGGCCGTCCCATGGTGCTGCGCACGCCGGAAGCCAAACTGACCTTTGAAAACTTCTCCCGCGCCATTGTGGCGGGCGCTGTGACCGGCCTCAAGATCGGCATGGATATTCTTGCCCGCGAACAGGTGAAGATCGATTCGCTCCTGGGCCACGGCGGCTACTTCAAAACCCCCGGCGCAGGCCAGCAAATCCTGGCTGATGCGCTGAAGGCGCCCGTCTCCGTCATGGAAACGGCTGGCGAAGGCGGCCCCTGGGGCATGGCGCTGCTGGCCGCCTACCGCGTGAACAAACATGCCGGCGAAACGCTGGAAGACTATCTTTCCTCCCGCGTGTTTGCATCCGCCCAGGCGTCCACGCTGACGCCCGGCGCCGAATCCTGCAAGGGGCTGGATACTTACACCGCCCGCTTCACCCAGTCCCTGTGCGCCGAAAAAGCCGCTGCCGCGCTGAAATAACGGAGGAAAGCATGCTGGAAGAACTGAAAAAAGCCGTATACGAAGCCAATATGGAACTGCCCCGCCGCGGCCTTGTCACCTACACCTGGGGCAATGTGTCCGGCATCGACCGAGAAAAGGGATTGGTAGTCATCAAGCCCTCCGGTGTGGATTACGATCAGCTGACGCCTGAGCATCTGGTGGTGCTGGATCTTGACGGCAATGTAGTAGAGGGAAACCTCAACCCCTCATCGGATACCAAGACCCATCTGGAACTGTACAAGGCGTTCCCGGACCTGGGCGGCATCGTGCACACCCACAGCCCCTACGCCGTTGCCTGGGCGCAGGCAGGGCGCGATATTCCCGCCTACGGCACCACCCATGCCGATTATTTCTACGGCCCCATCCCCTGCGCCCGTCACCTGACGGTGGACGAAGTGGAGGAGGATTACGAAAAGAACACGGGCAAGAGCATCATTGAAACCTTCCAAACCCGTCAATTGAACCCCCTGCATGTGCCTGCCGTCATCTGCCACAGCCACGGCCCCTTCACCTGGGGCAAATCCCCCGCCCAGGCGGTCTATCACGCCGTGGTGCTGGAGGAAGTGGCCAAAATGGCGCTGTTTACCGCGCAGATCGATCCCGCTGCGCCCCCTGCCCCCCAGCACATTCAGGATAAACACTTTATGCGCAAGCACGGCCCCAACGCCTATTACGGACAAAAGGGCTGATCCCGTCACAAAAAGACCTGCACCTTAGTGCAAGCCTTTTTGTTTTTCATCGCGCACGCAAAGCGCCGTCTATGGCAAACAGCTGCCTGTCCCCGTCGCAGCCCGCAAAGCAAAAGCTGTTTTCGCTGCGCACAAGACTTGTTTCTACCTGCGCGCCGGGCAGTACCTCCGCATCGTAATTGATCTGGAAGGATGCGATCTCCATGTCTGTCATACATGCAATGCCCAGCGCATCCTGGCACCAGGTCATGTAGCGGGTGTTGTTCACATGCCGGTTCAGATCCAGATCGGAAAACCGGGGCGTAATGCAGCCCTTTTCCGCTTCCGTTTCCGGCATGCGCACAGTGCCCGGCATGCCCGCAGGATTATACAGCCCCTGTACCCGGGGAAACCTGGCGCTGACTTCATCGCAAGCCGTAATGCGGCGGGCGTTCATATCCATCAGAACCCATAACGCGCCGGCTGCGCCCACCTCCTCGCCCTGCTGATCATAGAAAACATGCACACGGGGAAAAAACAGATGCCGCTGCGGTAAGGGATAGGTTTTCACAGTGATCTTTTCAAAGCACCTGGGCGTCCGCTTCATATCCACCTTGACCCTGCTCAGCACCCAGCAAATGCCAAGCGCGTCCATGGCCTTGCGGTCCAGCCCAAATCGCGCGCTGTGTTCGCCTGCCGTTTCCTGCATGCAGGTCAGTATGGCGTCCGGGCGCCACGCGCCGCACATATCGCAATCCGCCGCGCGGAGATCGATGGTTTCCTGATACACATGCTCCATTTTCTGTCACCTCGCCGCTCATTATAGCATCGCGCTGCGGCATTTTCAATCGTCCGCCTTTGTTTTGCCCCAAGTGTACGCGATTTACATTTTCCGGGATGGAAAATATTTCCGGTTTCGTTTGATAGGCAGAAACACATACGGAGGAACGAATATGAAACGCACGTTTTCCTGCATCGCACTGATCCTTTCCCTGCTCCTCGCCCTTCCCAGCGCACTGGCAGCCGATCAGCCCCCCAAGGCCGATGAAACGCTGGTCAAACAGCTGCTCCCGGACTACACCATGGTTTCCGGCATCGTGAATGACGGCGTTATGCGCCTCATCATGGAAAAACAGGACGGCACGCGGGTGTTTGTAGGCGGCTTGCAGGATCAAAACGGCGTATGGCAATTGACGGAAAGCACCCCATTGCCCGAAGGCGCCATTCTGGGTGTGGAAAATTTTGTCACCTCTCTGGGCATCAAGGGCGAAAGCTACTATCATGCCGTCACCCTCTCCCCCTTCCATGACGGCACCTGGGGCGTAACGCTTTTGTACCCCGAAGGCGACGCTCCCATGATCTTTATGGGACAAAACTGGATTTCTACCGATTCCGTGCGCACTTCGGCCGTCTTTGGCGATCATCCCTGGGCAGATATCACCGTCATTGACTGGAATACGCTGCCCGTAAACGCAGATAGCGCCGTCCCTCCGTCCGCAGGCGATTGGGCGCTGGTGCATAACCCCGATCCCGCCGACCGGCTCAATCTGCGCACCGAACCCAATACCTCCTGCCGCACCCTCGGCAAATACTATAACGGCACGCCCGTCAAGCTCCTCACCGGCCGCAGCAACGGTTTTGTGCAGGTGGATATCCTGGGCGTCACCGGCTGGATGATGGAGGACTTTATTTCCTACGAAACCTCCACCCAGGTGATCCCCATGGTCGGCCTTCAGCTGTTTGGCAAGGAGGACGTGATCTCTGTATACGAAAAAGCAGATGCCGCTTCCCCCTTTGTGCAGATGAACTGCGATTTTGTGATCATCGGCGTGGTAGGCAGCAACTGGTACCACGTCTGGTATCCCACCTTGAATTTCGGCGGCTATGTGCAGTCCGATGCGCTCTGGGAGGGCAACGGCTGATTTCCGTGCGTTTTCCCTTGTCGCTCCGTGCGCTTTATGGTACAATTCTTGTGTATGTACACGCATACAGATTGGAGCGATCACATGGAACTGCTTTCTCCCGCAGGCGATTTTGCGGCGCTGGTTGCCGCCGTGCAGAACGGCGCAGACGCCGTATACTTTGGCGCCCGCGGCTTTAACGCCCGCCGCAGCGCGGATAACTTTGGCGGCGACGGTCTTGCAAGCGCCGTCCGCTACTGCCATGAGCGGGGCGTAAAAGTATATATCACCCTCAACACCATGGTGCGTCAGGACGAATTTGACAAGCTGGATGAAACCGTGCGGGAAATCGCCCTTGCCGGTGCGGACGCCGTCATCGTGCAGGATCTGGGCGTAGCCCGCGCCGTGCGCCGCATTGCGCCCCACATGGCGCTGCACGCCAGCACGCAGATGGCTGTGCACAACCTGGCGGGCGTGAAGCTCCTGCAAAAAATGGGCTTTGCCCGCGTGGTGCTGGCCCGCGAGATGGATTTTGAGGAGATCCGCGCCTGCGCCGATACCGGCGTTGATGTGGAGGTGTTTGGCCACGGCGCGCTGTGTGTCAGCTGCTCGGGCCAGTGCCTTATGTCCTCGCTCATCGGCGGCCGCAGCGGCAACCGCGGCATGTGCGCCCAGCCCTGCCGCATGAAATACCGTCTGGACGGCAAGGAGGGCTATTACCTCTCCCCCCGCGATCTGATGACGGCGGATATCATCCATCGCATGCTGGATGCAGGCGTCACCAGCCTGAAAATCGAAGGCCGCCTCAAGCGCCCGGAATATGTGGCGGTGGTCACAGGGATCTATCGCCGCGCGCTGGACGGAGAAACGATCACCGAAAAGGATACGGACGCCCTCCGGCAGATCTTCAGCCGCGGCGGCTTCACCCACGGTTACGGCCCCGGTGCGGAGGAAAGCACGCTCATGTACCACGAGCGGCCCAATCACGCAGGCATTCTGGCCGGACGCGTGGATAAAAACGGCTTTGTAACGCTGCTTTGCGACGTGGACGAAAACGATCTTATCATGCTGCAGGGCGCGGGAGACGATATTCCCGTCAAGCTCTCGGGTAAAAAAGGTCAGCGCATCCCCTGCAAAAAGGCTCTGCACGGCATGCTGCTTTGCCGTCTGGTGTCCGATGCGCAGATGACCGCCGCCCGCAAAACCTGGCAGGATGAGCACCGGGCACAGCACTTGCAGGCGTCGCTTTCCGTGCACGTAGGTCATGCGGCAGTCCTTTCCGTGTGGAACGGCGCCGCCCTTGTGCAGGTGACGGGCGCCGTTGTACAGCAGGCGCAAAGCAAACCCTTTGATGAAAACCGCACCCGCGCCCAGCTGCAAAAGACGGGCGGCACGGCCTATGTGCTTTCCGATATCGCCATCGACGCCGATCATGACGCCTTCCTTCCCGTATCCGAGCTCAACAATCTGCGCCGCGATGCGCTGGACGCCTTTTCCCGGGAAAACACCAAAGCAGTACAAGCACTGCATGAGCTTGGCGATATTTCCCTGTCCGCACCCCCTGCAAGCGGCACGCAGTTGCGTGTGCAGAGCGGCAATGTGGAGGCACTGAAAAACGCCCTCCGCGCCGGCGCGGACAGCGTGTGCTTTTCCCCCTTTGACATGCGCCGTCTGGACGATGCCCTGGCGCTCCCCGCTTTCTATCTGGCGCTCCCCCAGGTCATGCGCCAGGAGGAATTGGAAAATATCCATCGCTGGGCGCTTGCCCACAGCGACAGGATCCTGGGCGTATACCTTTCCAACATCGCCCATTTTGCCTATGCCTGGCCCGGCGAAAGGATCGCGGACGCGGGCATGAACATGGCCAATAATCTGTCTGTGCGCGAGCTGAACGCAGATCTCTATACCCCAAGCGTGGAGCTCACCGCGCGGCAGATCTCCCAGCTTGGCGGCAAAAAGGATCTCATCGTGCATGGATATCTGCCGCTGATGCAATTGCGCCACTGCCCCAACCGCGCCGTGAAGGGCCTCAAGGGCAAGCATGCCGCCTGCCGCCTGTGCGATCAGAAGGACGCCCCGCCCCTTCCCGCCTTTGAGGACAGGACGGGGGCTAAGTTTCAGCTCCGCCGCATCGCATACGATTCCGGCTGCGTTTTGCAATTGCTCAACAGCGTACCGCTGATGCTGCTGCGCAGGGCGGATAAACTCCCCCGCGCAAGCGTATGGCGCATGCTGATCGACAGCCCCGGAGAGGCAGAATACGTAAAACTGTATCGCGCCTGCCTGGACGGACAGGATTACACCCGTCTCCCCCAGTGGGAAACGCTTTCCCACATTCCCTCCACCACCGGCCATTACTTCCGCGGCGTGGAATAAAGCAAACAAAAAGGAGCGCCCAAATCCGGCGCTCCTTTTTTTGATGCAGTTTAGATGCCCATCTGCTCCTTCACCTTGGCAAAGCAGCTGACGGCAAAATCCAGATCTTCCTTGCTGTGACCGGCGCTCACCTGGGTGCGGATGCGGGCCTTGCCCTGAGGCACCACGGGATAGCTGAAGGCCACCACATACACGCCAAGCGCCAGCATGCGCTCGGCAAACTCATGAGCCACGTGAGCGTCGCCCAGCATGACCGGCACGATGGGATGGGTGCCGGGCAGCACGGTCAGGCCGATCTCGCCCAGTTTTTCACGGAAATAGGCGGTGTTTTCCGCCAGCTTGTTGACCAGTGCGGTATCCTTTTCCAGCAGATCCAGCGTGGCCAGCGTGGCAGCACAGATGGCGGGAGCCACGGTATTGGAGAACAGGTAAGGACGGGAGCGCTGACGGAGCAGATCCACCACCGTCTTGCTGGCTGCGGTATAGCCGCCGCTGGCGCCGCCCATGGCCTTGCCAAAGGTGCCGGTGAGGATGTCGATACGGCCCATGGTACCGGTCAGTTCCGGCGTGCCCTTGCCGTGCGCACCCACAAAACCTACCGCGTGGCTGTCGTCCACCATCACCAGCGCACCGTATTCGTCCGCCAGGTCGCAGATGCCCTGGAGATTTGCAATATAGCCGTCCATGGAGAACACGCCGTCGGTGGCGATCAGCTTGATGCGGGCGTTCTTGGCTTCCTCCAGCTTGGCGCGGAGATCGTCCATGTTGTTGTTCTTGTAGCGGAAGCGCTGCGCCTTGCACAGACGCACGCCGTCGATGATGGAGGCGTGGTTCAGTTCATCGGAAATGATGGCGTCCTCCGCCGTCAAGAGCGTTTCAAACAGACCGCCGTTAGCGTCAAAGCAGCTGGAATAGAGGATGGCGTCCTCCATGCCCAGGAAAGCAGCCAGGCGCTTTTCCAGTTCCATATGAATGGTCTGGGTGCCGCAGATAAAGCGCACGGAGGAAAGGCCGAAGCCAAAGGTGTCATAGCTCTTCTTGGCAGCGGCGATCAGTTCCGGGCGGTTGGACAGACCCAGATAGTTATTGGCGCACATATTCAGCAGGCCGTCCGCCTTGGTGGTATTGATGCGGGCCTTCTGATCGCTGGTCAGCACGCGCTCGCTTTTCCACGTGCCAGCTTCACGGATCTTCTGCAGTTCCTGTTCAAAATAATGGATTCCCTTGCTCATGCCTTCGTCCCCCAATCCAGAATCACCTTGCCGGAATTGCCGCTGTTCATGGCTTCAAAGCCCTTTTCAAACTCGGTAAAATGGAAGCGGTGGGTGATCACAGGGGTCAGATCCAGACCGCCCTCGATCATCGCCGCCATCTTGTACCAGGTTTCGTACATCTTGCGGCCGTACACGCCCTGCAGCGTGAGCCCCTTGAAGATCACTTCGTTCCAATCCACCACGGAGCTGCCCTTGAAGATGCCAAGCAATGCGATCTTGCCGCCGTTGCGCATCTTGCCGATCATCTGGTTCAGCGCCTTATCGCTGCCGCTCATTTCAAGACCCACGTCAAAGCCCTCGGCCATGTGATGGCGGTTCATCACTTCCTGCAGATCTTCCTTGCCCACGTTGACGGCAATAACGCCCAGCTTTCTGGCCAGATCCAGACGGTAATCATTCAGATCGGTGATCATCACCTGGCGGGCGCCGTTCTTTTTGCAGATGGCGGCGGCCATCAGACCGATGGGGCCTGCGCCGGTCACCAGCACGTCTTCGCCCGTCACGTCAAACTGCAGCGCAGTATGGGTGGCGTTGCCGTATGCATCAAAGAAGGATACCACTTCCTCATCCAGCGTTTCGGGCATGGGCACCACGTTGCTGGCGGGCAGGCACAGATATTCCGCAAAGGCACCTTCGCGGTTCACGCCCACGCCCTTGGTGTTGGCGCACCACTGGCCGTTGCCGCCGCGGCAATTACGGCAGTGACCGCACACAATATGGCCTTCGCCGCTGACGCGCTGGCCCACATGCAGCCCCTGCACATACTCGCCCAGTTCTGCGATCTCGCCCACATATTCGTGGCCGATGGTCATGGGCGGCACGATATTCTTCTGGCTCCATTCGTCCCAGTTGTAAATATGCAGATCGGTGCCGCAGATCGCCGTTTTATGAATGCAGATCAGCACCTCGCCGTAACCGGGCTTGGGAATGGGCTTTTTGACCAGCTTCAGTCCGGGGCCTTGGGTTTCCTTAATGATGGCATACATCAAACCTTCCATAAACTGCCTCCGTACAAATACGTATTCGTCAAGGAGCGGCATGCGCTGCCGCACCGTATCCATTATAAGCCAAATTGCGCCCTGCCACAACCCCCAATACAGTAAAAAAGCCGTATACCCGATTGATTCACAGCCTCATGCGTGCTATGATGGTAGCAAAAAGGAGGTGCCTGATGCATACCCTGTATTATCCGCTGACCGCGCACCCCTTTGACCGCAGTGCGCAGTATACGGAGCTCGCTCCCTGCCAGGCGCTTGCACCCTATATCCGCTGCTTCTGGGGCACGCTTTATCCCCTGCCCGACGTACGGGAAAGGCGGCTGTCCATCGTGACCCCGGACACCTGCATGGACATCATTTTCACCGCCGATTATACGGCCAATACCCTTTCCTGTTCCTTCTGCGGCATCAATGATCATACCTTTCAATCCCACGCCGCAGGGAACGGCCACCTGATTTCCACCTTTGCCATCCGCTTTTACCCCTGGGCCGCGGCGCTGTTTGCGACCGATGCGCTTTCCGGCACGGAGAATCAATTTCTCCCCGCCGAAGCATGGTTTGCTCCCGTCACCCGGGCGCTTGCGCCCCATTTGTTTGATTTCCATACGCTCCGTGAGCTTTCAGCCCTTGCAGAAGAAGCGCTGCTTGCTTCCATGCACACGCCCGGGGATATCCGCCTCTTGCATAGCGCCATGCACCGCATGATCACATCAAACGGAACACGATCCGTCACCGGGCTTGCCAAAGACGAGCAGACAAGCACCCGCCGGCTGGAGCGCATTTTTCACCGGTACGTGGGCATGACGCCCAAGAAGATCGCCACGCTGATCCGCTATCAGCAGGTGCTGCGCGACGCGGTATTGTATCCGGATTTTGATATTCAGGACGCCGTGTTCAAATACGGCTACACCGATCAGAGCCATCTTTTGCACGAGTTTTGCCGCTTCCATACCATGACCCCGCGGGATGCCCGCGCCTATGCGCTGTCGCAATTTTACAATACAGACAGGTAAATCCGTGCTATTCTCACGGCAGGAGGTGTACCCATGAAGACTTTTGAAAGAGCCAAACTGTATATGTACCGCCACGCCCGCCCGGTGGATATGGCCCGCTTCCGCTTCCATTTTGAGCAGGGCAGCAGGGAGGATGTGCTTTGCGCCCTTGCCGCCTATCAGAACGCAGACGGCGGTTTTGGCCATGCCATGGAGCCGGACGGCTGGAACCCAAAATCCGCCCCGGGACAGACCTGCACCGCCGTGGGCATCCTGCAGGAGATCGGCATGGATGACAAAGACCATCCCATGGTGCAGGGCATTTTGCGCTATCTTGCTGGCGGCGACGGCTTTGCAGGCGATCACTGGGAAAGCACGATCAAAAGCAATGACGATTACCCCTGCGCGCCCTGGTGGAAGACATCTTCCGTCAGCACCAGCCACCACAAATACAATATGACGGTGGCGCTGTGCGGCTTTATCATCCGTTTTGCTGAAAAGGAAAGCGATCTGTACAAGCTTGCCGTCCGCATCGCAAAAGAGGCGACCGATTATCTCCTCTCCCCCGATGCCGATTGCGATATGCACGTTCTGTGCTGCTACCAGCAGATGATCCTGTGATGCGAGCAGGCAAAGGATACCGCCTTTGCCGATTTTCCCGCGCTGAAGGAAAGGCTCCTTGTCCTGATGGAAAAAGCCATCTGCAAGGAAACGGAAAAATGGCCTTACATCTATACCGCAACGCCCTCCACCTTCCTGCGGGAGCGCAGCCATCCCCTTTACCCGCAGATCCGTGATCTTGCAGAGCACGAGGTGCAAAGCCTCATCGCATCCCAGGAGGAGGACGGCTCCTGGCCCGTCACCTGGCAATGGGACGCCTATCCCGATGAATGGGCGGTGAGCAAGGTATGGTGGAAGTGCATCCAGATCATTGAGCGGCTCTTGTTCCTCCGGGGCATGGGCGCGCTCACTGTACAAAGCCGCTGCGGTATTCTGTGCGACGAATGCCGCTTTACGGATTGCCCGGGCTGCGTTCATATTCCCGATCCCTTCTGGGGACATTGTACGCTGAAAGGCTGCTGCGAGGAGAAAAATCTCAGCCACTGCGGCACTTGCCAGGAATGCCCCTGCGATACGCTGACCGCCTTTGCCTACGAGGAAAACGAAGGCGATGACGGCAAGCGCATCCGCCAGTGCCAAACCTGGCATGATACCCTGTAAGGAAACATAAAACCCGCACCTTGTAGGTGCGGGCTTTGTGTTTGGTCAGAAGCACTTTTTCTGCCTGTTTTTGCGGCAGCTTTCCGTCTTGCCGCAGTGATAGCACAGTTCGTTTGCACACATGCCGCTTTCGGAGATCTCCAGCATGTTTTTCACCGTGGTCTCGGCGATATTGCCAAGGGCTTCCTCGGTGAGGAATGCCTGATGGGAGGTCACCAGCACGTTGGGCATGGAAATGAGCCTGGCCAGCGTATCATCCTCCATGATGTGGCCGGAATTATCCTCAAAGAAAATATCGGATTCTTCCTCGTACACGTCCAGGCAGGCTGCGCCGATTTGACGAGCCTTGATGCCCTCCAGCAGCGCATCCGCATCGATCAACGCGCCGCGGGAGGTATTGACGATCACCACGCCCTTTTTCATCCTGCCCACGCTGTCCCCATTCACCAGATGATAGGTTTCCTCCGTCAGCGGGCAGTGCAGCGAAATGATATCGCTGCGGGCAAACAATTCATCCAGCTCCACGTATTCAATGCCGCTGTCCTTTGCGGGGAACTTGTCATAGGCGATCACCTGCATGCCAAAGCCCCGACAGATATCCATAAACACCCGGCCGATCTTGCCCGTGCCGACCACGCCCACCGTTTTGCCGTGCAGATCAAAGCCGGTCAATCCGCCCAGGCTGAAATTGAACTCCCGAGTGCGGTTGTAGGCCTTGTGGATGCGGCGGATGGAGGTGAGCAGCATGGCCATGGCGTGCTCCGCCACCGCATAGGGCGAATAGGCGGGCACATGCACCACGTGCAGCTTTTTGAAGGCATGGCGCACGTCCACATTGTTAAAGCCGGCGCAGCGCAGCGCCACAAAGCGCACGCCCATCTCATGCAGCGCGTCGATGACCGGCGCGCTGACGTCGTCGTTGACAAACACGCACACGCCGTCGCATCCGCGGGCCAATTGGGCCGTATCCGCATTCAATTTGGTATCATAATACTTCATGCGCACGCCGTATTCCCCGGCTACACGGTCAAAGGCCTGCCTGTCATAGGGCTTGGCGTCAAAAAAAGCAATCTTCATGTTGCACCTCCTGTGCCTTAAATATTCCGATCTCATATATTATACCCACTTTTTCCGTTTTGCCAAGCTTTCAGATCAAAAAAGCGGGGCATGTTTCCATACCCCGCGATCAAATACCGGATCAGAAGTGCAGAAGCACCGCATCCTCCTCATGCACGGTACTGTTGAACGTTTCGTCATAGGTGACCAGCGTCATTTGCAGTTTTTCAGGCTGGTAGAACACCTGCACCACTTCAAAGGCATACACGCTCATGTACCGTCCGTCCTCCGTCGGCACGGGGTCTTCATAGCTGCCGCCTGCATTGCCAAACCAGAAGCCGCCGTCCGGATCGGTAAAGCGCACCTTCCACGGCCAGCCCATGCCCTTGCCCATGTCCACCGGCGCTTCGGGCGTAATGTATTCCACCTCAAAGTATGCGCCTGTCGCGGTCATATACGCTTCTCGGATGCGCAGCTCGTAATCGTCAAACACAAACTGCTTTTCCCCTTCATAGGCACGGTAGGTATCGTCCAGCAGACCGGTTTGCAGCGTAAAGGAAACGCTGAACTGATCCGCCATTTCAAACTGCCCTGTTGCCAGCAGGTTTTCTGCAGGGGTTTTGTCAAGATCGTATTCCGCCACCACCGGCACCCCGTCACCTTCACAGGGAATGCTTCCTTTTTCCTGCACGCGGGCAATTTCAGAGCGGTATGCCTCCAGCGTTTCCGTTTCGGCAATTCTCTCCATCGGCGCCAGCGCACGCAGGATGGCAAAGCGGATCTCCCCATCCGTGCTGTCGTTTCCGGGCAGTTTGCCAAGCATACTGCCCATGGTTTCATCTGCCGGCAGCAGAAATTCCGTCTGATTTCTGCCGTTTCCAATTTCGGCCCATGCGCCGCCAAAGGTCACGCCATCAAACAACACATACAGGTTTTCATCATCATGAAGGTTTTCCATCACCCAGCTGATGGCAAAGGTGCCCATGTTATCATCATACAATGCATCGTTCAAGGTCATCCTCACCGCATTGCCGGAGTATTCTCCCTCCACCGCCTGCACGCCTGCGGCGGCGTCTTCATTAATCTCCTGACCGATGCTCAGCAACTGCAATACGCCCAGCTCCCCGGCTGCAAAGGCTGCCGCGCCAAGCAATACCACAATCAGCGCCGTCACCAGAATCAGTTTGGTCACAGAATGTTTCACTTGATTCTCCCTCCTGTCTGCAAGGCGCAGCGCCCGGACCACACACTGCTCCATGCACTCAGGCGTACTGCCAAAGGCACGCTTGAGATCTGTTTCCTTCATACCGTCGCCGCCTCCTCACTTTCCATCATTGTTTTCAGTTTCTCCCGTCCTCGCGTCAGCCGCGATCGCACCGTCCCTGCGGGAACGGACAGCATTTTGGCGATCTCCTCCGTGGAATAGCCCTCCACATAGTAGAGCACCATGGGAAGGCGCAGCTTGTCCGGCAGGGAAAACAGCATTCTGAATACCTCCGGATCCCCGCCGTTTTCCGCCTCTCTCTCCGGCAGCTTATCCAGCGGGATCATCCGCCTGTTTTTGCGCAGGATGGCATAGCATTCGTTGATCAGAATGCGAATCACCCAGGCCTGCATGGCCCGGTCGTCTTTCAGTTTTTCCCGTTTCACAATCGCCTTCAGGATGCATTCCTGTATCGCGTCCTCCCGGTCTTTGGGTTCGCGGAGGATGGTCACGGATACGCGGTACAGTACGTCCTGCATGGCGATGATCCGGCTTTCAAATTCCGTCTTGTTCACATTTTGCCTCCGAATGCATGGTATGTAGGATCGATCTTACACTTATAAGATGATTAAGCTCCCCATTTTGCTCCCTGAAAACGGAAAAAAAGATAAAAAAATGCAAGACGCACGGAAAGCACGTCTTGCATTTTCGTTTTCGTTGGATCAGCTGCCCAGATAGGCCTTGCGCACCGCATCGTTGCTTAGCAGCTCGCGGGCGTCGCCCTCCATGACCACCTTGCCCGTTTCAAGCACATAGGCGCGGTTGGCAATGGACAGCGCCATGTTGGCGTTCTGTTCCACAAGCAGGATGGTCGTGCCCTGCTTGTTCACTTCCTTGATGATGGCAAAAATCTCGTTGACCAGGATGGGCGAAAGGCCCATGGACGGCTCGTCCAGCATCAGCAGCTTGGGCTTGCTCATCAGCGCACGGCCCATGGCCAGCATCTGCTGCTCGCCGCCGGACAGAGTGCCGGCAGGCTGCTTGATGCGCTCGCGCAGACGGGGGAAGTGATCAAACACCATGTCCATATCCCGCTTGATCTCGTTTTTATTCTTGCGGGTGTAAGCGCCCATCTCCAGGTTTTCCAGCACCGTCATGCCGGCAAACACGCGACGGCCTTCCGGCACCTGGGCAAGGCCCAGCTCGATGAGCTTATGGGGCTTTACAGTGGCAAGATCCTTATCCATAAAGGAAATGAAGCCGCTCTTCTGGCGGATGAGGCCGGACACGGTATGGAGCGTGGAGGTTTTGCCAGCGCCGTTTGCACCGATCAGGGTCACGATCTCGCCCTCATCCACATGGAAGGAGATATCATGCAGCGCATGGATGGCGCCGTAATACACATTCAGGTTTTCGACCTTCAGCATGCGTTATTTCCCTCCCTCTTCGTTTTCGGCCTTGCCCAGATACGCCTCCACCACTTCCTGGTTATTGGCGATCTCTTCCGGCGTACCCTGCGCCAGAATACGGCCGTAGTTGAGCACATAGATGCGTTCGCAGATGCCCATGACCAGCTTCATATCATGCTCGATGAGCAGCACCGCCACGGAGAAGCGCTCGCGGATGGTGCGGATGGTCTGCATCAGTTCCTGGGTTTCAATGGGGTTCATACCGGCAGCAGGCTCGTCCAGCAGCAGCACCTTGGGGTTGCTGGCCAGTGCGCGGCAGATTTCCAGCTTGCGCTGCTGGCCGTAAGGCAGGCTGTCCGCGCGTGTATCCGCCACGTCCTCCATGCCAAATACGCTGAGCAATTCGCGGGCGCGCAGATCGATGCCCATTTCCTCACGGTTGTAGCGGCTGGTGCGCAGCACGCCGTCCAGCACGGAATAATGCATGCGGGTCTGGAAGGCCACCTTGATGTTTTCCAGCACCGTCATGGACTTGAACAGACGAATGTTCTGGAAGGTACGGGCGATGCCGCCCGCCGTGATCTCATGGGTCACCTTGCCCACAATGTTCTTGCCCAGCAGCATAATATCGCCTTCGGTGGGCAGATACACGCCGGTAAGCATGTTGAACACCGTGGTCTTGCCGGCGCCGTTGGGGCCGATCAGACCTACGATCTCGTTATCGTAGAGCTGAATGTTCACGTCCTGCGCTGCCTGCAGACCGCCAAAGCGGATGCCCAGATGCTTGGTTTCCAGCACAGGCAGGTTGAAGTTGGCGTAATCGTACTTGGGCACTTCGGGCATGATCACCTTGCTCTCGCGGCGGGGCCAGTGCTTCTTCACAAAGGCGAAGAACTTTTTCACATAGCCTGCGCACCAGTCCCACACAGCCACCAGGGAAAATTCCATGGTGCCAAGCAGCCCCTTGGGACGGAACAGCATCATCAGGATCAGCACGACAGAGTAGATCAGCATACGCCAATCGGCCAGGAAGCGCAGCATTTCAGGCAGCATGGTGAGCACGGTGGCAGCCACGATGGAGCCGGTCAGGGAGCCCATGCCGCCCAGCACCACCATGACCAGGTACTCAATGGACTTGTTAAAGTCAAAGGTGGCGGGAGAAAGGGTACCCATCTTATGGGCGTACAGACCGCCCGCAATGCCGGCAAAGAATGCCGCCAGGGTAAATGCAAAGATCTTGTAGCGGGTGGTGGGAATGCCCGTGGATTCGGCCGCCACTTCGTTTTCACGAATGGAGATAATGGCACGGCCGTGACGGGAGCGTCCCAGGGTAAACAGACTGATCACGATCAGCACCATCACGATGTACACATAGGAAAAGTCCGTGGCGCGGGAGATGCCGATCATGCCCATGGCGCCGCCGGTAAAGGGCAGGTTATTGATGATCACACGGATGATCTCGCCAAAGCCCAGGGTGATGATGGCCAGATAGTCGCCCTTGAGACGAAGGGCCGGCACGCCAATGACAATGCCGAATACCGCCGCCATCAGACCGCCCGCGATCAGCGCAAGCGGGAAGGAGATGGCAATATCCGCCGTCATATGGGTGGTGACCAGCGCCGCCGTATAGGCGCCGATGGCCATAAAGCCGGCGTGGCCCAGGGCCAGCTGTCCCAGCATGCCGGTGGTCAGGTTCAAACTGGTCGCCATAATGATGGCAATGCCCACGTCCATCAGCATGCTTCTGTTGCTTCGTGAAAGCACCTTGGCGTCAATCAGGAGATTGACCACCACAAACACGGCGGTGATCGCAAGCAGGTTGAGGATATATGCACGCGTTTTTTTACTCATATGCTTTCACCTCACACTTTCTCGCGGGTCTTTTTGCCAAGAAGTCCGGCAGGCTTGAAGATCAGCACCACGATCAGGATGCCGTACACCACAGCGTCTGCCAGCTGGGAAGAGATATAGCCTTTGGTCAGGCTTTCCGCAATGCCCATGATGAAGCCGCCCAGCATGGCGCCCGGCAGAATGCCGATGCCGCCAAGCACAGCCGCGATGAAGGCCTTCAGACCCGGCAGGGAACCCATGGTTGGCTGCACGCGGGGATAGGCCACGCAGTACAATACGGCGCCGATGGCGGCCAGCGCGCAGCCGATGGCAAAGGTGATGGAAACCGTACGGTCCACGCTGATGCCCATCAGCTGGGCAGCGCCCGTATCCTCGCTGACGGCGCGCATGGCCTTACCCACCTTGGTACGGCGCACAACAAACTGCAAAAGCACCATCAATCCCACAGACACTACCAGCGTCAGGATGGTCACAAAGCTGATGCTCAGCTCGCCCACCACCAGCGGCTTTACCTGGAACACCGTGGGGAAAGGACGGGGCGTGGGCGAAAAGATCAGCTGCGCCAGGTTCTGGAGCAGGTAGCTCACACCGATTGCCGTGATCAGGGAAGAAATGCGGGGCGAGGAACGCAGGGGCTTATACGCCACGCGCTCGATGAGCACGCCGCACACCACGCACACCGCCATGGCGCCAATGATGGCCGCGTAAAAGGGTGCACCAAGACCGGTCATCAAAATCAGCGCGGCATACGCGCCCACCATAATGATATCGCCATGGGCAAAGTTGATCAGCTTGACGATACCGTATACCATGGTATAGCCCAGCGCGATCAGCGCATAAATACTGCCGATCTGCAGACCGTTGAGCAGCTGGTTGAGAAGCAAAGTCATAACGAGATACCCCTCTTTACTGTCCGGAAACACCCGGACAAAAGAATTTTCTTTGGTTGCTTAATCAGCACGAAAGGGGAAGAAGGCATTTTGCCCTCTTCCCCCATGTGAACACATGGAATACTTACTGGGGATCCACCTTGGCCACGAAATGCTTGGTGCCTTCAGCATCAAAAGTCATAACAAACGCACTCTTGATGGGGTTGTTGTTTTCGTCGAAGGAAATCACGCCGGACACGCCTTCGGCAGAGCCGTTCTTGATGGCGTCCACGATGGCAGCGTACACAGCTTCCGTATCGGAGTAATCTTCGATATCGGCTGCGTCGATGGCCTGGCAGATCACCAGTGCGGCATCATAACCGGTGGCAGAGAAGGACACGGTGGGCGCTTCGCCGTACATAGCGGTGAAGTCGGCAATGAAGGTCTTGACGGCTTCGTCGTCGGAGTCAAAGGCGAAGTGGTCGGCATAGGTCATCTGGGTGAGCAGTTCCTTGTTGCCGATCTTGTCCACGATATCAGCGATACCGTCGGCGCCCATGTACACCACGTCCAGACCAAGCTCGGAGGCCTGGGTCAGAATGAGAGCGGCTTCAGCACCGTACCAGGGGAGGAACACGGCGTCGGGAGCAGCGTTCTTGATGTTGGTCAGCTGCGCCTTGAAGTCGATATCGGTAAAGGCAGCGGCTTCTTCCGCCACGATGTTGATCTCGTTGATTTCGGCCTGCGCCTTGAAGGCGTTGTACAGACCCATGGAGTAGGCGCTGTCTGCGCCGTAGAGGATGGCCACGTTGTTGTAGCCCTGCTGCTTGGCGAAGTTCGCCATCACGACGCCCTGGAAGTCGTCGATAAAGCAGGTACGGAACACGTTGGGCTTGCCCTGGTTGATGTCAAAGGCAGTACCGGAAGCGGTGACCATGGGCACGCCGTCTTCGTAAGCACAGCCGGCGATGACGCGGCACTGACCGGTCAGCACGTCGCCAAGGACGGCCACGATGTTTTCTTCATCCACATACTGATAATAGATGTTCTGGGCCTGCGCATCGTTGGCAGCATGGTCTTCCCACAGGATCTCAACCATCTTTCCGTCGATACCGCCATTGGCATTGAGCTGGCTCACATACAGGTCTGCGCCGTTCTTAACTGCCTGGCCATAAACAGCATAGGGGCCCGTCAGAGGCGCCAGGCCGCCAATCTTAATCGTTTCTTCTTCCGCAACAGCAACGGGCAGCAGCAGAGAAAACACCACCACAATCGACAAAATTACCGAGAACCATTTTTGCGCCTTCATCAGGAAACCCTCCTTAATTTAATTTTTCTTCCGTACTTTTTTGGGAAGCATGGCAGTATTATACATATTCTCCGGGGTAATTACAATAGGCAAATTGTTTTTATATTGTTTTTATGCATCAATATTCGTAATTTTCTGCATATTTATACAAAAAGCCGAATGCTTTCGCATTCGGCGCCGAACATTTTTCGTTTTATTCCTTTTCGGAAGTAAACTGCTGAATGTCCTGTACCAGGTCATCGCACTCATCGTTGTAGATTTCCAGCGTGATGGGCTTGCTCAGGTCCAGAGAGAAGATGCCCAGGATGGACTTGGCGTCCACCACGTGACGGCCGGAACGAAGGTCTACTTCGTATTCATAGCGGTTCACCGTGTTAACAAAGGCCTTCACTTCTTCGGCGTAGGTCAGTTTGATCGGAATCGACTTCATACAATTCACCTCCCGGATATTTGCTTTGTTTATTTGGAGTATACTCTATTTTACGGAAAAATGCAAGCCATTTTATACGTCTGCGCGGGAAGCTTTCAGACGCTTCATGGTTTCTTCCTTGCCCAGCAGATATGCGATCTCAAAGGCGCCGCCGGGGGTGCTCTGCTTGCCGGAAATGGCGATGCGCAGAGGCCAGAGCACGGCGCCGTTCTTCAAGCCGGACTCGGCGATCTTTGCCATCACCGCGTCGTGGATGACGGTTTCGCTCCAATCCTCAATGCCTTCCAGCACAGGAATGCACAGATCAAGGGCAGCGCCTGCCGTTTCCGCACTGGTCTTCATCTTCTTGTTGAAGTAAAGCTCCTTGTCAAAGGCAGGCATTTCGCGGAGGAAATCCACCATATCGGGCACCTGGTTGAACACCTCGGTGCGGCTGTGGAGCAGCTCCGCTAGACGCTTGTAATCCATCTTGCGGTCCATGCCCTCAAAGGCCTTGTCAAACCAGGGAGTCACGGCAGCAAGATAATCCTCAAAGGGCATCTGGGCGATATAGCGGGCGTTCATCCAGTTCAGCTTCTGCATATCGAAGATGCCGGGAGAATTGTTCAGACGATGGATATCGAACACGTCTACAAGCTCGTCCATGGTGAAGAACTCGCGGTCATCACCGGGATTCCAGCCCACCAGCGCCAGATAGTTGATCAGCGCTTCCTTCAGGTAGCCCTTTTCAATAAAGTCGCTGTAGTAGGCGTCGCCGTGGCGCTTGGAAAGCTTATGCTGAGCGTCGCGCATGACGGTGGTCAAATGCACATACTCGGGGATCTCCCAGCCAAAGGCGTTATAGAGCAGATTGTATTTGGGCGTGGAGGACAGATACTCCATGCCGCGCATCACGTGGGTGATGCCCATCAGATGATCGTCGATAACGTTGGCAAAGTTGTAGGTGGGCATGCCGTCCTGCTTGATGAGCACCATGTCATCCAGCGTATCGTTGGGGAAGGTCAGCTTGCCAAACACCACGTCTTCATAGCTGCTTTCGCCTTCGGTGGGCGCGTTCATGCGGATCACGTAGGGCACGCCGGCGTCCAGCTTCTGCTGGATCTCTTCCTTGGAAAGATGCATGCAGTGCTTGTCATACTTGAACACTTCGCCCCTGGCTTCTGCGGCGGCACGGCGCTCGTCCAGTTCTTCCTTGGTGCAGAAGCAGTAGTAGGCCGCGCCCTTTTCCACCAGTTCCTTGGCGTAGGGCAGGTACAGATCCTTGCGGTCGGACTGCACATAGGGGCCGTAAGCGCCACCCACGTCGGGACCTTCGTCCCACTCCATGCCGCAGCTGCGCAGCGTATCGTAGATCACTTCGGTAGCGCCTTCCACAAAGCGCTCCTGATCGGTATCCTCGATGCGGAGAATGAACTTGCCGCCGTTCTTTTTGGCGTACAGGTAGTTATAAAGCGCCGTGCGCAGACCACCCAGGTGCATAAAGCCGGTGGGAGAAGGCGCAAAGCGGGTACGTACTTCTTTCATATTATATAGCCTCCCTGGGAAGGCATGCGCCTTCCGGATTTTTCTTTATTATTTCTTGACCTGCTTGGCAAAGGTATCGCGCAGACCCACGGTGCGGTTGAACACAGGCTTTTCGGCAGTGGAATCGGGATCCTTGCAGAAATAGCCCACGCGCAGGAACTGGTAGGTGGTGCCGCTTTCGGAGGAAAGCACATAGGGCTCCACCAGGCCGTTTACCACAGTCAGACTGTTGGGGTTGAGCTGCTTGAGGAAATCATAGTCCTTGCGGGTCAGCACTTCGTCGGCGCCGTCCTGCGTATCGTCCGCAGTTTCTTCCACCGTTTCGGGGACGGAAACTTCCGCAGCTTCCGCCGCTTCATCCTCGGCAGCCAGCAGCGGCTCGTACAGACGGGCTTCAAAGGGCACGGCGTCCGCAGCGCTCACCCAGTGCAGCACCTTGCCCTTGATCTTGCGCTCGGAGCCGGGGGTGCCGGAGGCAGAATCAAAGTCCACCGTGCAGTGGATCTCGGTTACATTGCCGTTTTCATCCTTCACGCAGCCTTCGCACTTGACGATGTAGGCGCCCTTGAGACGCACTTCAAAGCCGGGGTACATGCGCTGGAACTTTTTGGCGGGAACCTCCATAAAGTCCTCGGCGTCGATGTAGATCTCGCGGCCGAAGGTCACTTCATGGGTGCCCATTTCGGGATGATCGGGATGGTTTTCCATCACCAGCACCTTGGTTTCATTTTCGGGCCAGTTGGTGAGCACAACCTTCACAGGATTGAGCACAGCCATGGCACGGGCGGCGTTCGCACCCAGATCATCGCGCACGCAGGCTTCAAGCAGCGCGTAATCCACAGTGGAATCGGCCTTGGCGACGCCCACGCGGCTGATAAAATCACGCACGGCAGCAGCCGTATAGCCGCGGCGGCGCAGGGCGCTCAGAGTGGGCATGCGGGGATCATCCCAGCCGCGCACATAATTCCCTTCCACCAGAGCGCGCAGCTTGCGCTTGGACATGACGGTCTGCGTCAGGTTCAGGCGGGCAAATTCGATCTGGCGGGGCTTGGCGGGCAGCATGTTCTGGCTGTGCTCCACCACCCAGTCATACAGGGGACGGTGGATTTCATATTCCAGAGAGCACAGGCTGTGGCTGATGCCCTCCAGCGCGTCGCCGATGGGATGGGCAAAATCGTACATGGGATAGATGCACCACTTTTTGCCCGTGCGCCAGTGTTCCTTGTACAGGATGCGGTACATGGCCGGATCGCGCATGACGATATTGGGAGATTCCATATCGATCTTGGCGCGCAGGGTGTA
>SVGT01000003.1 GCA_015056175.1 Clostridiales bacterium
CGCTGCCGGATACCACCACGCGCTTGCCTTCCACGGTTTTGCCGGCCTTGCGCAGCATGGCGCGCAGGAAGTAGCACAGGCCAAAGCCGGTGGCTTCCTTGCGGGCAAGGCTGCCGCCCCAGGTGAGACCCTTGCCGGTGTATACGCCTTCGTACAGCGCAGTCAGGCGCTTGTACTGGCCGTACATAAAGCCCACCTCGCGGGCGCCCACGCCGATATCGCCGGCGGGCACGTCGGTATCCGCGCCGATGTGGCGGTAGAGTTCGTTCATCAAGGACTGGCAGAAGTGCATCACTTCGTTATCGCTCTTGCCCTTGGGGTCAAAATCCGTGCCGCCCTTGCCGCCGCCGATGGGCAGACCGGTAAGGGAATTCTTCAGGATCTGCTCAAAACCCAGGAACTTGATGATGCCCAGGTTCACGCTGGGATGGAAGCGCATGCCGCCCTTGTAGGGGCCGATGGCGCTGTTGTACTGCACGCGGTAGCCGCGGTTGATGCGGATGACGCCCTGATCGTCCACCCAGGGAATACGGAACATGATCACGCGCTCAGGCTCCACAAAGCGCTCCAGCAGACCCTTCTTTTCATATTCGGGGTGCTTGTCAAACACGGGGGACAGGCTGTTCAAAATTTCATAAGCCGCCTGGATAAATTCCTTTTCGTGGCCGTTACGGCTCTTGAGTTCCTCATACACACGGGTTACATAGGCATTCATGATACAAAAATACCTCCTGATTGTTACTTAATGGCCCCAGAAGACCAGTTTTATTTTATCCGTTCCGAAAAACAAAATCAACCGCACGGGGCGGTTGAGATTGCATTTTACGTGTTTTCTTTTTTACATGAGGGTGGCAAAGTAATCCTCCGGCGTTTCCGCGCGGCGGATCATCTGATAGGTTCCATCTTCCTTGTACAGAATTTCGGCGCAGCGCAGACGGCCGTTGTACTGGTAGCCCATGGCCAGGCCGTGAGCGCCCGTATCGTGGATGACCATCAAATCGCCCATTTCTGCCCTGGGCAGCATGCGGTCCACGGCAAACTTATCGTTGTTCTCGCACAGCGCGCCGGTGACATCATACAGGGTATCGGCGTCCTGATCCCTTTTTCCGCACAGGTGGATGTGGTGGTACGCGCCGTACATGGCCGGCCGCATCAGGCAGCTGGCGCAGGCGTCCACGCCCAGGTACCGCTTATGGATATCCTTTTCGTGCATCACGCGGGTGATCAGCCAGCCAAAGGGCCCCGTCATAAAGCGGCCCAGCTCGGTTTTGATCGCCACGCCGCTGTCCCTGCCCAGCACTTCTTCATAACACTTTTTCACATTTTCGCCGATGCGGAAAATATTGCTCTCCTCCTGGCCGGGATAGTAGGGAATGCCCACGCCGCCGGACAGATTGGCAAAGGCAAATTGGACGCCCGTTTCTTCCTGCAGTTCCCTGCCCAGTTCAAACACGATCCGGGCCAGGGTGGGATAATAGCTTTCTTCCGTGGTATTGCTGGCCAGGAAGGAATGGAGCCCGAAGCGCCTGACGCCCATACCCTTCAGCCGCAGGAGCGCCTGGGTCATCTGGGGGCGGGTGATGCCGTACTTGCTGTCGCCGGGCTGACCCATAATGGCGCCGCCCAGGTGAAATTCACCGCCGGGATTATAGCGCAGGGAAACCTCCTCGGGAATGCCGCCAAAGTCTCTGAGCGTGTCGATATCGCTGATATCGTCCAGATTGACGATAGCGCCCAGCTGCCGTGCATGGGCAAACTCCTCAGGCGGCATGGCGTTGGCAGAAAACATAATGTCATTGCCGGCAAAACCCATGCGCTCCGCCATCAGCAGTTCCACTTCGCTGGAGCAATCCAGACCGCAGCCCTCCTCCTGGAAGATCTTGAGGATCCGGGGATTGGGCAGCGCCTTGACGGCAAAATATTCCTGAAAGGGCGCAAAAGAAAAAGCCTGCTTCAGGTCGCGGATACGCTGACGGATGCCCGCCTCATCATACAGATGGAAGGGGGTGGGAAACTGCGCAGCGGCCGCCTGAAAAACATCGTCGGAAAGCGAAAAATTGGGCACGGTACATACATCCTTTCATGCGATGCGCGCATAAACGCGCGCAAGTGCTATTATAATCCCCTTTTTTTCGCCACGCAACGCGCCCCGGGCAAAAGGACATGAAAAAAACAGCACAGAAAAAACAATACAAAAACGGCAGGGGTTTTTCCCTGCCGTTCTGTCTTTATCCGTTGCCGCCGCCGATCTCGATCATTTGGAACTCGGGCAACACCTGCACCGTGGCATAGACATAAGCATAGTTCTCGTCCGCCACCGGCATTTCAAAGTACACGTAGTGCGCATTGCCGATGCGGTAATCCTGCGTGTCCGTTGGCTTTTGCAGCGTTTCTGCCCAGAGCGGATTCATTTGAAGCGCCCAGGCATAGGCAAAATCCACCGTCCTGTCCAGCGTGCTCTGCGGCAGATTGTTCACCGTATAGGCCGTCATATCGTAAAAGGAAAGCGGCTTGTTGGTAAGGGACAGCACGCTTCCGTCCTCCCGGACGGTCATGGAAAAATAGCGCTCCGGGTGATCCACGGTATACACCTGGTATGCGCCCTCCACGTCGCCGAACGCTTCCGCATTCCATTCCGCATCCTCCACGCCTGCGTTCAGCAAAGGATTTGCCGCCCAGGCTTTCGCCATATCCTCCGCATCTGCGGGATCATGCAGCGGCACCGGCGTAGGCTGCATCTCCTGCGCAAACGCCGGTATGCGGGCGCGGGGCGTGTACTCCACTGTGGCAAAGGCACACAGGAGCAGCGCGGCGCAGCTGACGGCAAACGCACGGCTGAGCGCGCGGATCACAGTTTGCCCCGACAGGATGCTCCTTACGCGGTTTTGCAGCCGCCTGGCCGTCATGGTCATGCCGGTTGCGGCGACGGACAAGCCCGGCGCCGTACGCCGTGCCGCCGATGTGACCAGCAGCGTGGCGTAGCGTTTCTTTTCCGCTTCGGTTTTGTGCTGCGTCACGCGCTCATCGCAGCGCAGCTCCATATCCGTGCGGCTCGCATGGGCTGCCAGCCACACCAGCGGATTAAACCAGTGCACCGCGCAGCAGACCAGCCGGATAAGCGCAAAGAGATGATCCCTGTTTTTGTAGTGGCACAGTTCATGCTCCAGCGTCAGAAGCATATCTTCCTGCTTCATGGTCAGGGGCAGCGCGATAAAGGGCTTCCACACGCCCGCAAGGCAGGCGCCGGGCAAGGGATCGCACAGATACACGGGCAGGGGCTTGATCTGCATCCTTTCGCACAATGCACGATAGCCCTCTGCCACATCTCCCTGCAGCGTATCCACCCGGCTCCTTTTGACCCGCGTAAGGAAGCGCACATTGCCGTACACAAACCAGGCCGCGATCAAAAGCAGCACCACTGCATAAACGGCCATCAGAAAACGGGGAAAATCGCCGTTCCACATGCCGAAATACGCGCTGCGGATGCCGCCTGCCACGGCGTTTTCCTCCGCAACGCCCATCTCCCTGCGGGTAAACACGTACAGATCGCTGAGCGCATCCCTTGTGCGCACCATCACCTGCCCGCCGATGGGGCGGATCACGCCATCGCCCACGCTGCTTGGCCGGATGCTGCCGATCAGCGGATTGGGCAGCGCCAGCGGGCACAAAAGCCGCACGGCCACCATCAGCCAGCCAAAGCAGAGGGCACGGCTGCCCAGCGGCTTTCGCAGCCATTTGCGCAACGCCAGCATCAGCACGATGGCGGCAGACGCCATGATATTGGCCTCGATCAGAAAATTATACACATACGCGGTTCTCACTTAACTCCCTCCCCTGGGTTTGTTGTCCCGGATGTATGCAAGGAGCGCCTCCATTTCCTGCTCGGTCACTTCGCCTGCATCCACCAGCGTCTGCACCAGCAGAATGGGTCTGCCGGCAAAGGCATGGTTCAGCAGCCTGCGGGTTTCGCTCCGCACGGCGTCCTCCCGCTTGACAAGCGGCGTATAGGTTTTGACAGGGCCCGTTTCATCCACCAGCACGGCGCCCTTTTCCTGCATGCGTTTGAGCAGCGTGATCACCGTATGGCGGCTCCAGTTGGTGGCGGGCTGCAAAGCTTTGGTGATTTCCGGCATGGTGCGGGGCGCGCGCTCCCACAATACCTCCATGATCTTCCATTCCGCCTCGGTACATTGCACGTTCATGTTGATTCCTCCGGTTAGTCAGGTGACAATTGTCTACCAAGAGTGTACGCTTGTCTACCATTTTTTGTCAAGAGGACAATTGTAACAACTGCGTTTACACAAACAAAAAACCGGCGGAAATCTCCGCCGGCAGAAAATACAAGCCTTATTCGTACAAAACGTCCAGGAATTTTTCGCTGGCCATGACGATCCACGTGCGGCCGCGCTGGAGCTTGAGCTCGTTTCCGTCCTTATCAAAGAACACGGTGCGGTGGTTCACGTCAGGGCGCACCCAGTAGCCCTCCACGTGCACGCCGTTCATGAAAAAATCCGCATTGCCCTCGCCCACTTCAGTCAGCAGTGGACAATTGCTGGCGCCGTTGTACTTGAGCGTCGTCCACTGCACGATGATGTTTTCATAGGCCAATGTGGTATCGGGATCGTTGGCATCCACATAGGGCGCATCGTCCTCCACATTGTAGCGGGCGTAGTGATCCGTTTCCGCATTGTACACATAGTAGGCGTCGCTGTGACCGCTGCCAAAGTCGGTGGTCACATGGGTGGCGGCGTCGCCCTGCGCCTTTTCATCGGTAAACAGGAAGGGGCGCTCCACAAAATCAAAGCCCGTTTCGATAAGATACGGCACCAGCTCGTTCAGCTGCACTTCATGGTGATGAGGGCTCTTTCTGTCCTCCCGGTCATGAAAGAAGCGGGCGCCGTTTTTGCCCTGCTGGTTGAAAATCAAATTCACATCCTGCTCGTACACGCCCAGCCTGTTGATGGCGGAAAATACATTGGAGCCGCTGGCCGTCTGGCCGCCCACAAACGCCCAGGCGGCGTTCCATTCCTGACGCAGCTCTGCGTGCATCACGCGGGCAGAACGCACAGGGCCCGCCGTTTCCGGGTACTGATTGGAAAACAGCGCCATCAGACGGGTGTAGCCGATTCCGTCGATGGGCATTTCATAGATGATATCCGCCTTGGCGATGCCCCACTGGGGACGCGCGGGCTTCATATTGTCGATGTTCACCAGCACGGGGATATAGGCGCCCGTCCAGGCTTCGCCGGTGGTGGGGCTTTCGCCCTCGATGACGGGGTTTGGGGCAAAGGTGCCGTCCTCCAGCATGCCCTTGGGCGTGATGCCCCGGTCGGAGGAGGGGTCTGCCTCGGTGAGCGCCAGTGCGTTTACTGTGCCAGAGAGCATCACGCACGCAAGCAGCAAAATAATCAGTCTCTTCATTCATTCTCCTTTTCTGCCGGACGTATCCGGCTGCCTGTGTTTTCCGTTCATAGAACGAAACAGGCTTTCCCTTTATTCCACATTTCCCCTGTTTCTCCTGCAGGAGGGAATGCAGCCATCCATTTTTCCAATCAAAAAAACCCCGGAAAAAATCCGGGGCAGGGTTTCGTTTTACAGCACCCAGTCCGCAGGGCGCACGGTGTAGCTTTCGCCGGGCTTGATATCGGACAAAAGCATCAGGCACTTTTCGCCTTCGATCATGTGGGCGGTGGGGTTTTCAAGACCCAGCACAAAGCAGATGCCGGCCACCGTCACATTGAACTCCTTCATCAGGGCCACCATGCCGCCAGCCGTGCCACCGCCGCGCATAAAATCGTCCACGATCAGGGCGCGGCTGCCTTCCTTCACCGCACGGCGGGAAAGGCTCATGGTTTCAATGCTGCCGTTGCCGCTGACGTAGCTGATGTTCACGGCGCTGCCCTCGTACACCTTGGTGGTGCGGCGGGCGATAATCAGCGGCACGTTCAGCGCCTGCGCCGCCATCAGCGCCACGGGAATGCCCTTGGTTTCCATGGTGAGCACAAAATCCACAGGCGTTCCGTAATAGGCGGTGGCAATCAGCTTGCCCATGCCGCTGACGTACTCGGGATCGGCCAGAATATCGGAAAAATACAGATAGCCGCCGGGCAGCACGCGGGAGGGATCCATCAGCTTGCGGCAGATGCCCTCCACAAAGGGACGCTGGGGGCCGCCCACCTGCACGGGGCGGTAGCGCACGCCGCCGGCAGCGCCGGTCACCGTTTCCAGACGGCCCAGGTGGAATTTTTTCATGGTATCTTCCAGCAGCGCCACGTCCTCGGACACAGTGGATTTGGCGGTATTGAACATATCGCAGAAATACCCCAGGGTAAAAATGCGGTTGGGCGCAGCGGTGAGCACCTGCGTCATGACCGCCAGCCGCTCGTTGCGCTTGATCTTTTCCATTGCCGTTTGCCTCCCGAAAATATCGTACGGGTTTTTATTTCCCGTGAAGTACAAAAAAAGACTTGACGGCTCCCGCCGTCCGCTCGCGTCATTATAACACAGAAATCCGAATATTAAAAGCCCCAAAATATACGAATGTTCGGAAAATTTTCACCTTTTTTCGACCTCTGGCATAGGATGGACAGGGGCCATGCCCCTTTTCCATCGATATCCGGAGCGTGACGATATATGAAACGCGGAGAGATCTATTACGCCGATCTGGACCCGGTGCAGGGCTCGGAGCAGGGCGGCATGCGCCCCGTACTGATCATCCAGAACGACCTGGGCAACCGGTTTTCCCCCACCGTCATCGTTTTGCCCCTGACCAGCCGCACGGGCAAAACGCCATTGCGTACCCATGTAACGGTGCATCCCCCCATGGGCGGGCTGCAAAAGCCCTCCGTCATTCTGTGCGAGCAGGTGCGCACGCTGGAAAAAAAGCGCCTGCGGCGCTACGTGGGCATGCTCAGGCCGGACAAAATGCGTCTGGTGGAGCAGGCGCTGCTCATCGCCGTGGGAGGCATTGACAAAGCGGCGGCAAATCCCTACAATGAACACGAAAACCAAACAGAAACGGACGAACACCCATGAACATACACACCCTATCCGGCATGGAGGCCTGGCAGTTTGACAGCCTGCCCTCCACCAACCTGTATATAAAGGAAGCATTCCGCCGGGGCGATCCCTTGCCCATGCCCCTGTGCGTATATGCAGACAGCCAGACGCAGGGCCGCGGCCGCATGACCCGCTCCTTCGTTTCCCCCGGGGGCGGCCTGTATATGAGCGTGCTGCTGCCCGCCAAAACGCCTGAGGAGGCCGCCGGCAAAACGCCCTATGCAGCCGTGGCCGTGCTGCGGGCGCTTTTGGATCTGGGCGTTAAAAACGTTCGGATCAAGTGGGTCAACGACCTGTACCTGGACGGCAAAAAGATCTGCGGTATTCTGTGCGAGCACGTGCCGGGCGGCGTAATCATCGGCATCGGGGTAAATATCCAAACGCCCCATGGCGGCTTTCCCCCGGAGGCCGGCCCCGCAGGCGCCATTGATCAAGACGGCGTCACCCGGGACAGCCTGCTGGAAAAGATTCTGCTGCACCTGCCCGCTGCCCTTGAAAACCCCACGGATTCGCTGGACGCCTACCGGACGCACGCGCTGCTCACCGGGAAGCAGGTGATCTGCCATGTGGGCGACCGGGAGCTCCGCGGCACGGTGCAGGGCGTAAGCGATGACTTTGGCCTGATCCTGAAAACGGAGGAGGATGAAACCGTGACGCTGCACAGCGGCGAAGTGACCCGGGTCCGGGAGCAAAAAAAGGCGGCCTTCTTCGATTTTGACGGCACCATCCGCCGGGGCGACAGCATTGTGCCCTATGTGTCCTTTGTGCGTAAAAAGGGCAAAATGCCCTTGACGCAGTACGCGTGGGTGCTGTGCGCCACGGCGCTGTACCTTTTGCGCCTGCAGCCCTCCACCCTGCCCAAGACGGCGGCGCTGGCCTTCCGCAAAAGACTGACCCCCCAAGAGCGATCCGCAATCGACAGCGAGTTTGCCGCCTATCTGATCCAAACCGCCTACCGGGACGCCCTCCGGGAATGGGAAAAGCGCCGGGCAGAAGGGTATCAAATGGTGCTGCTTTCCGCCAGCACGGAAAACTATATGCAGTATGTGGCAGCGCTTTTGAAGGCTGATGCGCTGCTGTGCACCCCGGTGGAAAATGACGGCAAGGTCAAAAACAACTGCCACGGCAAAGCCAAGGTGACGCGGGCGGAACAATATGCCTGGGAAAACGGCGTGGATTTTGCTTTGTCCTGCGCATACGGCGACAGCGGCAGCGATATTCATATCCTCACCCATGTAAAGGACGGCTTTGCCGTAAATCCCAAGCGCAAGCTGCTCAAGCTGTGCCGGGAAAAGCAGCTTCCCGTGCTCACCTGGAAATGATCCCATCAAAAAACAGGCCGGTACCGGCCTGTTTCTTTTTTCTGTTTAGCCCTGATGCAGGGGGATTTCCACAATAAAGGTGGAGCCTTTGCCCTCCTCGCTCTCCACGCGGATGGCGCCGCCGTGCAAAAGCACCAGCTGATGCACAATGGAAAGGCCCAGACCCGTGCCGCCGGATTCGCGGCTGCGCGCCTTATCCACCCGGTAGAAGCGGTCGAAGATGTGGGGCAGGTTTTCCTTGGGGATGCCGGGGCCGTTGTCTGTGACGGACAGCACGGCGTCGCGCCCCTCCTTGACCAGCGTCACCTTCACCTGGCCGCCCACCTGGGTGTATTTGACGGCGTTTTCCATCAGGTTGTAGATGACCTGGGTCAGTTTGCTCTTGTCCGCATACAGATCGCAGGGATCGCCCAGGGTAAGGAGAATTTTCTGCTCCCGCTTTTGCGCAATGGGCTCCAGCCGGTGGGCCGTTTCCTTGCACAGGGCGGCGATGGACACGTTTTCCCGCGTCAATTTCACGCTCTGGCTGTCCATCTGCACCAGCGTCAGCAGATCGCTTACGATGGTAGAAAGCCTGTCGATCTCCTTATTGATATCCGACATGAACTCGGTACGCAGTTCCTTATCCATATCCGGCTGATAGATCAGCGATTCGATCATGATCTTCATGGTGGCAAGGGGCGTTTTCAATTCATGGCTGGCGTTGCTCACAAAGCTGTTGCGGCTCTGGTCCAGCGTTTCCAGCTTTTCGCTCATGGAGTTAAAAGCACGGGCCAGTTCCAGCATTTCGCCCGAGCCCTTTTCCGGCACACGGGAGGAAAAATCGCCCTTGCCCATGCGCTGAATGCCGCGGCGCAGGTTGGTAATGGGCGATGTAAACACGTGGGAAAACACGCCGCTGCAAAGCAGCGCTGCGCCCGCCACCAGAATGAAAATGAGCATCATCTGGTCCTGCAATTGGTACAGGCGCTGCATCATGGCGTCAACAGGCGTGATAAGCAGCAGCACGCCGATGATGGCGCTTTCGTGCACCACGGCGGCGGAACAGAAGCTTTCCCATCTGCCCTGGCTGCGGGACAAAAACAGCATGTTGCCCGCATCCAGCCTTTCGCCGCTTTCCACGTCGCGGATGCCGTAATCCACGCTGTTGCCCAGCACCAGAATGCTCTTGACCTCGCTGTAGGAAAGCAATTGGCCGTTGAGGGTGCCAAAGGTATCCAATTGTACTTTGCCCCATTCATCCAGCAGCAGCACCCGGCCGCCCATTTCGATGCCGGAGAGCACCATTTCCTGCCGAAGGGCCTCCATATCGCGCCTTTCCAGCTCGGGCGACAGCTTTTCCGCCAGCATTTCCAGTCTGGCGCGCTCGGAGGCGATGCGCTCTTCAAACAAAAAGTCGCCTACCATGCGGCTCAGCGAGCTTGCCATTACATAGAAGGACAGCCCGACGATCAGCAGGAAGGCGAGCAGGATGCGTACGCGGATGCCGGAAAAGGGGTTTTTAATCTTTATCGGTGAAATAATAGCCCACTCCCCACTTGGTGAAGATGAACTCCGGCTGGGCGGGATTGCGCTCGATCTTTTCGCGCAGGCGGCGGATGTGCACGTCCACGGTACGGGCGTCGCCCATGTAGTCGTACTTCCACACCGTCTCCAGCATCACCTCGCGGGAGAACACCTTGCCCCGGTTGGTGATAAACAGCTGCAAAAGGTCAAACTCCTTGGCGGTCAGGCGCACGTCGCGGCCGCCCAGGGACACGCTGCGGTTCACCACGTTCACTTCCATATCGTGCACGCGGATGATCTTTTTATCCTCCTGCTGGGCAGGCTGGCCTGCACGGCGCAGGATGGTCTTGATGCGGGCCTTGACCTCCAGAATGTTGAAGGGCTTGGTCATATAATCGTCCGCACCGTATTCCAGGCCCAGGATCTTGTCCATATCCTCGCCCTTGGCGGTGAGCATGATGATGGGCACATTGCTGCCCTCACGGATGCGCTGGCAAACGGAGATGCCGTCCAGCTTGGGGAGCATCACGTCCAGCAGGATCAGATCCACCTGGTTTTCCATGAACACCTTGAGGGCTTCCTCGCCGTCCATGGCAGTCAAAATTTCATAGCCTTCCTGTTCCAGTGTATAGCGAAGACCTTTGAGGATCAACGGTTCGTCATCAACCAGCAAAATGCGCTTGGCCACGGTATGTCATCCTTCCTGTGTACACGGCCCTTCGGCAGGCCGCGGCAGCATGCATGATCGTGGTATACCACGCATACCACGCTACCCTATTTTACACTCTTTTCATTACAAAAATCAAGAGTTTTGCAATCCTTTCTACATAATTTTGATTCTTTTTTTATCACAGCGGGTCGGTTTTTGTAATATTAGCTGTAAAAAACGCACAGCGTCCCGGGGCGCTGCTTGACTTGCGCAAATTGCCATGCCATAATAAACCATATGACAAGGAGGGATTGTTTCCATGAAAAAAGTGCTGATCGCCCTGCTGGCGCTCCTGATGCTGCTTCCCCTTTGCGCCCTGGGCGAAGAAAACACGGAAGAAACCATCCAGCTGCACAAGAACCTGACCGTGGATATCAACGCAGAATACGTGGACATGGGCGATATCCGCATGTCCGGCAGCGATTTTGACCGCTTGATCGAAAAGCTGCAGCAGATGCCCAACCTGAAGAAGGTGGATATGTTTGCATCTCCCGTGTGGAAAAGCCATATTGAAAAATTTGTAGCGGCGCTTCCCGACGTAGAATTCGGCTGGACCATGCGCTTTGCAGAGCACACCATCCGCACCGACGCCACCGCCTTTTCCACCCTGCACAATAACAAAAGCGAAACCCACTCCAGCAAGCACTGGACCATCCTCAAATACTGCAAAAACCTGGTGGCGCTGGACCTGGGCCACAACAACATTACCGATCTGTCCTTCATCAGCGATCTGCCCTCCCTCAAGGTGCTGATCCTGGCCTGCAACTATATCGAGGATATTTCTCCCCTGGCCAATCACCCCAACCTGGAATACATCGAGCTGTTCAAAAACCGCATCAAAGATATAAGCGTGCTGGCTACCATGCCCAACCTCATCGACCTGAACCTGTGCTACAACTATATTGAGGATTACACCCCCCTCTACGGCATGACCCAGCTGGAGCGTCTTTGGATCTACAATTCCAACAACTACATGACCTCCAAGCCCGTGCCTGAGGACATCGTAAACGGCCTCATCGAGGCGCTGCCCAACACCCATATCGACTATACCAATTACTCCACCGGCGGCGGCTGGCGCGAGCACGACCGCTACTTTGTGATCTATGAAATGTTCAAAAACGGCACCTACATTCCCTTTGCCTCCCCTGCGGATGCAAATTTGACCGAGGCGGAATAAATGGAAAAGCTCATCGTCATTTTAGGCACCACGGCGGCCGGCAAAAGCGATATAGGCATCCGTCTGGCGCAAAAGTTTAACGGCGAAATCATTTCCGCCGATTCCCGGCAGGTGTTTCGGGGGCTGGACCTGGGCAGCGGCAAGGTGACAAAGGAAGAGCAGCAGATGGTGCCTCACCACCTGATCGACGTATGCGAGCCCGGCGATTTTTTCTCCATGGCGGATTTCCAGAAGCTGGGCTACGCCGCCATTGAGGACGTGCTGCAAAGGGGCAAAACGCCCTTCCTGGTGGGCGGCACGGGGCTGTATGTGGACGCAATCACCCAGGGCTATCAGCTGTCCGACAAAATGCCGGACCTTGCCTACCGCGCAGAATTGGAGAAGCTGACCACCCCGGAGTTGTACGCCATGCTCATGGAAAAGCTGCCCGGCTATCAGGTGGATGCGAAAAACCGCAACCGCGTGATGCGCGTGCTTGAAAAGCTACACGACGGCGACGACGCCATTCCCTCCCGCAGCGCCCGGTACGATTGCCTGCTGCTGGGCGTCAACTGGGAGCGGGAGGTGCTCAAAAAGCGCATTGACGAGCGGCTTGAAAAACGCTTCCGGATGGGCATGATCGACGAGATCCGCGGCCTGATGGACAAGGGCGTTTCCACCGAGTTCCTGCTGGGGCTTGGGCTTGAGTACCGCTACATCACCCAGTATATCCTGGGCGATATCCCCTCCATGGAAAAGCTCACCGAGGAGCTGGGCAACGCCATCAAGCGCTTTGCCAGACGACAGATGACCTGGTTCCGCCGCCACGGAGACGATATCCACTGGCTGGACATGACCTGTGATCCCGACGGAGAAGCCGAAGCGCTGATCCGTGCATTTTTACAAAAGTAAAGGAGCATGAACATGAAAACCATCGAATACATTCAGCAGCTGCTGGCCATCCCCTCTCCCACCGGCTATACGAAAAACGTGGCCGATCAGCTTTGCGCCTGGCTCTCCGGCATGGGCTACAGCCCCCGCGTGACCCGCAAGGGCCTGGTGTGGTGCGACCTGTGCGCAGGCGAGGGCGAGGGCATTTTGCTTTCCTCCCATGTGGATACCCTGGGCGCCATGGTGCGCTCGGTGAAGGGCAACGGCCGCATCCGCTATACCAAAACCTCCTCCGGCGCGGATACCACCGTGGAAACGGAAAACGTGCTCATCCACACAAGGGATGGCAAAACCTACACCGGCACCGTGCAGAGCTGCCATGCCAGCCAGCATGTGTTCCCCCGCATGGCCTCCGAAGAGCGCAACGATGAAACGCTGGAGATCGTGCTGGACGAAATGGTGCACTCCGCCAAGGATGTATATGACCTGGGCATCGACACGGGCTGCTTCATTTCCTGGGAACCCCGCACCGTGGTCACCGAAAAGGGCTACGTCAAGAGCCGCTTCCTGGACGATAAGGCCAGCGCCGGCGTGCTGCTGAAGATCGCGGAGGATATTGCGGCGGGCGCCGTCAAGCCCACCCGTCCCGTATCCATCATGTTCACCGTGCACGAGGAGATCGGCCACGGCGCCAGCATGAAGCTGCCCGATTCTATCGGCGATCTGATCGCCGTGGACATGGGCTGCGTTGGCAATGATCTGAAGTGCGACGAAACCATGGTCTCCATCTGCGTGAAGGATTCCGGCGGCCCCTACAATTACGACCTGGTCAGCGAGCTGATTGCCATCGCCAAAGAGCAGGAGCTGCGCTACGCCGCGGACATCTACCCCTCCTACGGCTCGGACGCCGGCGCGTCCCTGCGCAGCGGCAACGACGTGCGCCACGCCTGCATCGGCCCCGGCGTGTTCGCCTCCCACGGCTACGAGCGCACCCACCTGCTGGGCATTGAGAATACCGAAAAGCTGCTCAAGTGCTACATCCAGAAATAATCAAGGCATAAAACCGTCCCCTCTGCGCATACATTCTGGCGCGGAGGGGATTTTTGATGGCCTATGACCGGGAAGAGAAGGGATATCTCAAAACAGCCTGCTATCCGCAGGCGCAAAGGGGCCCCAGACGCCTGATCGGCGCGGTGCTCATCGCAGCCGGGGTGGTGCTCATCCTGTTCTCCGTGCCCTACTGGGCCTGGTGGGCGCTGCTGGGCGCGGCGCTGATTGGCGTGGGGCTGATCCTTGCAGGCAGCGGCTGAAGGGAGGAAACAAGGCATGTCCATGCGCATCATCTGCGTCCGTGCGCCAAGAGCCCTTCGGGGTCTTTTGCGCATGCTGTACGGAAGAAGGGGCAGGGCGCGGTAAAGCGCCCCGCCGCACACTGTACACATTGACCGCCCTGTGTTATGATACATGCATCACCCATAGGAGGATAAACACGATGAACGATGTGATCCGCCAGCTGTACGAACGCAAATCCACCCGCGTATTTGAGGAGAGGGAGATCCCGGAAGACGTCACCCAACAGATCCTGACCGCCGCCTGCATGGCGCCCACCGCCGGCAACCAGCAATTGTACACTGTTTTGCGCATTACCGATGAGGCGCTCAAAAATCAGCTCAGCGAAAGCTGCGATCATCAGCCCTTCATTGCCCAGGGCAAACTGGTGCTCATTTTCTGCGCCGACTGCCGCAAGTGGTACCGGGCTTTCAAGGAAAACGGCTGCGACCCCCGTCTGCCGGGGGAGGGCGATCTGCTCCTTGCCGTCAGCGACGCCAATATCGCAGCGCAAAACGCCGTGGTGGCCGCACATGCTCTGGGCGTTGGCTCCTGCTACATCGGCGATATCATGGAAAATATCGAGATCCACAGGGACATGCTGCACCTGCCGCAGTACGTGTTCCCCTGCGCCATGCTGGTGATGGGCTATCCCACCCCGCAGCAACTGGAGCGCACAAAGCCCCGCCGCGCGCCGCTTGAGTGCATCGTGCTGGAAAACGTTTACCGCGATCTTGAAGGAGACGCGCTGCGGGACGCGCTCTACAAGGGCGATGTTCCTGCGGATTACAAGCGCTGGCTGCACGCCTTCTGCGAACGGAAATACAACTCCTCCTTTGCCCGGGAGATGACCCGCTCGGTGCGGCAATACCTGCTGGATTTTGCAAAAACAACAGAAGAAAGCTGACAAAAAAGCGGGATACGTCGATCCCGCTTTTGTTTCCGCTATATACTTTTATTTCCGGGTCTGGCCGCGCTTGCCGATAAACCGGCCGTACTCGCTCCAGTTTTCCAGCGTCAGACCGCAGCCGCGGGCCACGCATTCGTGGGCGTTTTCGGCCAGACGGCAGTCGATCTTCAGCGTTTTGCTCACCGCCTGGGACAGCATGCTCAGGTGCGCGCCGCCGCCGGTCAAAACGATGCCGTTGTCAAAAATATCCGCCGCCAATTCGGCAGGGGTCTGCTCCAGCACCGCGTGGATGGCTTCCATCAGTTCCTCCAGCGGGCCTTCGATGGCCTCGGTGACCTCGTCGGAAGTCACACGCAATACTTTGGGCAGACCGGAGATCAGATTGCGGCCCGTCACTTCCATGTACAATTGCTCGGGCAACTGCAGCGCGGAGCCGATATTCACCTTCAGATCCTCGGCGGTCATTTCGCCGATGAGCATGTTGTGCTTGAGGCGGATGTACTTGATAATGGCGTCATCCAGCTTATCGCCTGCGATCTTCACACTGTCGCGCAGCACGCAGCGCCCCTTGCTGATCACGGCAATTTCCGTCATGCCGCCGCCGATATCCACGATCATGGAGCCGTAGGTATCGCCTACGGGCAGACCCGCGCCGATGGCAGCGGCCACGGGGCGCTCCATCAGGTGCGTACGGCGGGCGCCGGCGGAAAACAGGCTGGCCGTGATGGACTGCCTTTCCACCTCATTGACCCCGGCAGGCAGGGACAAAACCACCCTGGGGCCGCCCAGGAACAGCCTTTTGCCCACCACCTGCTGCACAAAATAATTCAGCATGGCGGTAGCCATGGCAAAATCTTCAATATTGCCGTTGCGCAGCGGACGCATGGCCACCACGTTGCTGGGCGTACGCCCCAGCATGCGATAGGCCTCATGACCCACCGCCAGTACGGCGCGGCTTTCCCGGTCGAAGGCGATCACGGCCGGCTCATCCAGCACAATGCCTTTGTTTTTGCCGTAGATCACCACGCTCGCCGTGCCAAGATCCACGCCGATGTCCATAACCTGAGCCATTGGAACAGTCTCCTTACCCATTGGGCGCATCGTTTGCCGGGCAAAGCCGGCTATTTCCGCCCATTCTCCGTATGTATTCGACGCCCGCCCGTCATTTCCTCTTTTTGGGGCTTTTTCAGGGCGTCATTCTCCACTTTGACCTATTTTCTTGTCGAAAATTGGCACTTTATCCCCACTCGCAAGGATATTTCGGCCCTATCGACGCTGTTTTTGCCCATTGCGCACCACAAGACGGGCGCTGCATGCTCTTTTCAACGCCCCCATTGTAAAAGATTTCCATCCATCTGTCAACAAAGAGGCGCTGCGGCGAAAATTTATCAAAAATCGCGGCAGCATTTTGTCCCCCTCTTGACAAGAGAAAGCCCTGTCTGCTATAAACTAAAATGATTTTTGTTCAAGTGAGGTCTCCATGGAAAACGTAGTGTACATTCTGCTGGCGGCATTTTTATCCGGCGTCATCGGCACAGGCCTGGGCGGCCTGATGGGCGTCATGTTCCCCCGTATTTCCCCGCTTTCCCTCAAGCGCATGCTCAGCGCAACAGCAGGGCTCATGCTGGCTATCGTCTGCTTTGAACTGCTGCCCGAAAGCATGGAGGGAAGCATGCTGTGGGGCTCCGTCGGCCTGATCGCCGGCATCATGGGCATGCTGCTGCTTTCGCCCCTGGTCCGCGAGGATAACGAAAAGCTGCGGACGGGCAAGCTGGTGGGCGCGGGCATCGCGCTGCACAATTTTCCCGAAGGTCTGGCCATCGGCGCCGGCATGGCAGGCTCGGGTCTGCTGGGCGCGACCCTGGCGCTGACCATCGCCCTCCACGATATCCCCGAGGGCGTGGCCATGGCGCTGCCCCTGCGCGAGGGCGGCACGGGCCGCAAAAAAGCGGTACTGGCCGCCGTGATCAGCGGCATTCCCACCGTACTTGGCGCGGCTGTGGGCATTTTCCTGGGCGGCGTAAGCCAGGGCGCGCTGGCATTCAGCCTGGGCCTTGCGGGCGGCGCCATGCTGGAAGTGACCTGCTGCCAATTGCTCCCCGAAAGCACGGAAAAAAAGACGGGCGGCAGCCTGATGGCCGGCTTGCTCTTTGGCGCAGCCATCTGCTTTTTTCTGCACGGAAACCTGCATCATTAACCCATCCGGGGAAGAGAGACGCATAAGCGTCTCTTTTTTTTGACGCCGGACGCACCCAGCGGCTTCCGGCGGCAGCAAACAGAAAAGGAAAAAGGCTCCGCCATATGGCAGAGCCTTTTTTCGCCCGCATGCAGCGGGACGGAAACACATCAGTTTTCGGGACGGATCAGGATGAGAGGGGTCAGTTCGTCGCCCTGACCGGAGGGATTGTCGCGCATGGCGTCCTGGATCTGCTCGTCGGTGAGGGGGAAGTTATGACACTTGCCCAATTGATCCTGCTGGATGTCGTTGGCGTCCATCAGCACCACGGGGATGCCGGTTTTCTTTTCCAGTTCATCGCACAGTTCCACAGGGTTTTCCGGGTTGATCAGCGCCAGCTGCTTGTACACGTCAAAGCTGGAGCGGAAGTAGAAGCCGTCGATGCCGCCCACGCCCTTGCCGCACACCTTGTAAAACACGCCGCGGATGCCAAAGGGCTTGGTCAGCGCAGAGCAGACCACGGCCAGCAGCACCCGGGGCAGACCGCACAGGTCGATGACCAATTGCAGCTTGTAGGGCTCGTGCATGCCGACGCCGGTATGGTTGATTGCGGCAAAGCGCCACAGGAAATTGGCCCAGAAGCCGGGCTTTACTTCATCGCGGGTGCGCACGCTTTCCACGCACATGCACATCACCTTGGCGCCGAAGGACAGCATATCGCCCTCCCGGTAGATGGGGCGCACATACTTTTCCACAAGTTCTGCCTGATCCTCGCCGCGCTGCACAAAGTGGGTCTGGATGGCCAGACGGCGGTACTTGCGGCCGTCGCGGCCCTCCACCACGCCGCGGTCAAAATAGGTAACGCCGTTTTCCTCGCGGCGCTGTTCTTCCAGGTTACGGGACGGAATGATGCCCATTACGTTCTCCTCCACGGGCCAAATGGCCCCTTTCTTCCTTAGGATTACCCTATTCTACAACGGTTTATACGGCCTTGTCAATCAATCGAGGGAGGATCATCCTCTCCCCGCAGTTCTTTTTCCCTGTTTCGGATATTGTCCCGCAATGTTTTCAGCGACGCTTCCCCCAGCTCCCTGACAAGGCGCAGCACAGCGTCCTTGTGCTCCCTGTCCAGCGTGCTCATTTTCCGCACGATCTGGGGCAGCGCAGCAAAGAACGCCGCCGGCGCATCGCCGATCACCCGGGCCTCCATGCCGGAAAAGGTATCAAACACCGTTTCCAGAAATTCCCTGCGCTGGCTTTCGTCCAGCTCCTCCAGCCACCTCCTGACCACGGCGCTCATATATTCGCTGTAGGGGGTCATGCGGGAAGAGCGCAGCAGCTCCTTCCCCTGTACCTGCCAGGAGTAGGCGTCGTGCTGCAAAATGCCCAGTGCTTTGGAATCGATGATGTGGTACTGCTGCTCATGCTCCAAGAGCCTGCCTACGATGGAGCTTTCCGGCAGCATGACGGAGAGCTTCGTGCGGATTTTTTCATAGCCCATGGACTCAATCAGCCCCTTGGAAAAGCCGGGGCCGTCCAGGTTGCAGATGCGCAATATTTTTTCCTGCACATCGTCCGGCGCATCTGCCGCCGCAAACACCGCCAGGTTTCCGCCCTTGCTGTGGCCTGTCAGGATGATTTTGCCGTTTAATTGGGGCGCCAGATGCGCCAGATATTCCGCCGCCTTCTTCTGCGCCGGGATGGGATCGGATAGCGCCATGAGCAAATCCTCCTTCCAGCCGGCGATGGAATCGTCGGTACCCCGGAAGGCGATCACATAAAGGCCCTTTTGCACCTCCATGCACAGCGCCGCAAACTGGCTTTCCGCGCTGAGCTCATCCGCATAGGCCGTCAGGCGCATTTCCCCAAACCGCCGGGATTGGGCGCACAATTCCAGCAGGCGCTTGTTGTTTTTCCACATAAAGGCGTGCTGATGGATGCGCCCGCCGTCGGGATCGTACTCCAATAGCCTCTGCGCCGCCGCCCGGAGCGTGACAAAGTGAGGATACATCTTGACACCCGGCACAAAGGGCCCGAAGGACACGTATGCCAGTTGGGACAAAAGCAGATCATCCACCTCGTTCAGCGGTGATTGCTCAAAGCTCAGGTCGCCCCGCCAGAGCACATAATCGTGCAAATTGCCCACCTTGATTCACCTCCTGTTCACAGGGATGGGGGATCAATCCTCCAGCACATTCTGCTCGTCCAGCAATTGCTGCACCGGGCCAAAGTAGGTTTCCACCTCGCTGTCCGTCAGCTTCATTCGCTTGGCCAGCATGGAGACGATTTTTCTGGGCCGCACGCGGGCGTAATACTTCACCGCATCCACGTTCTGCCGCCATTCCTTCATGGTCAGGTACGGCCAGCGCTCGTTCTGCCGGGGGAGCAATTCCTCCAGCACCTGTTCCCAGGGCTCAAACTTGCTTTCCACATAGGGCCACAGGAAGCTGCTTTCCAGAATTTCCGCAAAGCGGCGCAGGAACTTGTCCTTCATTTCGGGGACGGCAAGCAGCGCGTTCAGCGGCTCATGGCGGAAGGCCTGGATGGGCCTATCCACGTCCTTGATATAATTTTCAAGGGGCGCAGGGTCCAGGGACAAAAAGCCCGCCTCCACGTCAAAGAGCAGATACTTCCACTTGCCGCCCGGCACCCGGTACACGCGCACGTTGGTAATATCGTAATTGCCGGTGATAATCTCAAAGGCGGCGTGGGTAAAGAGGCTGTCCACGTCCAGATTGTCCAACACGTACTTGAGATTATCCCCTTCGTTCAGATCCTCCGTTTTGCAGAAATCGCACAGCTCAAGCCAATCCTCATTGCTGCCGTTTTGCACATAGGCGTCCGAGCCCGTGCGGGCCAGGATATCGATATGATCCACCGTTTCCTCATCGGTGTAGGGCACATTTTCCCATGCGGCCACAAAATGCTTGTTGATCTTTTCCCGCAGGTTATAGTGTCCCCAGTATTCGCCGTTGATGTACACCTGGATGGGCCGCGCATCCTGATAGATGATGTCCAGCTTTTCCGCAAGGGAGGTAAAGACCACGTCCCTCAGGCGAGTGGAGAAGGCGTCCGAATTGGTGGAGCGCAGCAGGATGGATTTGTAGCTGTCGTAATCCCGGTTGGGGAAAGGGTTAAAGTAGAACCGGTCTTCGCCAAAGGCGTTGCGGGCATAGAGCGCAATGGATTTTTGCGAGTTCTGCCTGGCGCTGTGGCCGGATGCGGTAAAGGTGCCCATCTGGTTGATCAGGCACAAACCGTTTTCGTCAAAGTATTCGATGTGGACGGGATATTCCCATTCCTTTTCGTAATTGGGCGTACTGCCCGTGCCCTTGACCAGCGCGCCGGTCTTCTGGTTGAACAGATACTTGTTGTCCGTAGTCAGACTGACCACCGCAACGGGGGAAGGATCGCTGATAAAATAGGTGGCCGCCGATGTCTTAGAGGGCACCTTGTTTTCCTCAAAGGCGATGACGCGAAGGGCGCTTGTTTCCGTGATCACAAGCCCTTCTTCCGGGAACAAAGCGCTTTCCTCATCCGGCGTTTCGCCGCTTAGGGTGTAGCGCAGAATCTGTCCTTCTTTTCCCGCCGCCGTGACGGTCACGCTTTCCTCATAAAAGCCGCCTGCAGTCCGGATGACAGGTTCGTCCGCGCGGGCTGCATACACCCTGTCCTCATTCTTTTTGCCGGGGGTCTGCTCAGCAAAAAAGCCCGTTTCACCGTTTTTCGTCACGCCGTAGGAAATATTGCCGTACTGCTCGGGGAAGGAAAAACGCTGCACCAGAGCGCCTTCACTGTCAGTCAAAACCACGTCGTCCCCGGAGAAGGAGAGCTTGAAATTGGCGTAGTACTCGCCGTTTTTGCCCTTGTCCATGTCCTCGCCCGTGCAGTAGACGATGAGGCTTTCGCCGCCCTTGAGGCGGACGCCCTCGGGAAACTGCCACTTTTTCGGCTTATCCACATTGTCGCTCAGGTACCACAAGCTCATGTCCACGGCGGATTTTCCCGGATTGGTGATCTCCACCCAGTCGTAGGCATGGCCGTTTTTGTAGGTGCCGTTTGAGGCCATCACCTCGGACACATAGGGCATATCCTCCGCAAATACAGGCACACCCTGTGCCAGCGCGCACAGAATAAGCAAACAGGCAACGATCCTTTTCATCATACAGCTTCCTCTTTACAGATACCGTTCGTTGACGCTCTTTTTGGCGTCGGGATCGATGTACTCCACCTCCATGCGGTCAAAGGGCACATCCTCCATAAAATGCTCGCGCAAAAAGCGGGTCTGGGAAAACTCCTCCCAATCCCGTTCGTGACGGGGCAGCACCATAGGCCGCGTCACATCCAGCTTGTGGCAGGCTTCGTCCAGCGCCTCCTGCCAGTCCATCGCCTCACAGGGCTGTGTAATATCCTTCATGATGCGGGTGCGCTTCATCAGCCTGACCCAGATGCCGCCTGCCAAATGCATGCACTCCTTTTGCAAATCTAAGCTTTATTCCATATTGCCGCTCAGCGCCATGATGCCGATGACGGCGGCCAGGCCTGCCGTTTCCGTGCGGAAAATGCGCGGGCCAAGCGTAACGCACCGGGCGCCGGCTTCCGTCATGGCGTCCACATCCTCCTTTGCCATGCCGCCCTCAGGGCCGATGACGATAGCAATATCCTCGGGGAACGCGCCGCTTTTTTCATACAGGGTTTTCAGCCCGTTGCCCTCCTGATCCTCCCAGGGCACCAGCGCCAGCTCGTGCTCCCCCAGGCGCTGCAAAAGCTGCTTGAGGGTAATGGGGCTTCCGATCTGGGGGCAATGGGCGCGGAAGCTTTGCTTGGCTGCCTCCTGGGCGATGCGCTGGGCGCGCTGCACCTTTTTGTCCACGTCTTTCCCGTCCCATTTACTGACGCACCGGGGCATGCTGATGGGCACGATGGCGTGCACGCCTGCCTCGGTGCATTTTTGCACGATATAGTCCATCTTATCCCCCTTGGGGATGCCCTGATACAGCGTGATGCGGATATTGCTTTCGGTGGTGGGCACTTCCTCCAGAAGAGGGAGTTCCCCCTCGGACGCAAAGGCCGACTGATACAGTTTGCCCTCCAGGATCAGCGTGATGCTCTCGCCCTCGCGCAGGCGCAGCACGCTTTTCGCATGGTGCATTTCGTCCCTGTCCAGCACGGCATGGCCGCCGTCTGACCCCCTCACAGCATAAAAACGGGGCATAAAAAACCTCCTCGCGGGAAAAATATTTTTTCCACTCCCCTTATTTTAGCAGAAAAAACACCCGTTGAAAAGAGGCCGCACCTACCACCCATTGGGGTAGAGGGACAAATCCATGCGCAAGATATGCCATTCAACAAAATTATGCGAAATTATTTGAAAAACGCTTGCATTTTGGATTTTCACGTGCTATAATAACCAATGCTTGTCTGAGCAAAGCATTTACCAGGAGGTGAAGGAAGTTGCCTAATATTAAGTCCGCCATGAAGCGCGTGAAGGTTTCCGAAAAGAAGAATCTGCGGAATCGTATGGTGAAATCTGGTGTAAAGACCGCTGTGAAGAAGTACTACGCGGCCCTGAACGAGGGCGTTGCCCCCGCCAGCGCGCAGCTGAGCGCCACCACCTCCGCTATCGATAAAGCGGCTGCCAAGGGTGTTATGCACAAGAATACCGCCAACCGTAAGAAGGCGCGTATGGCCCTGGCTCTGCAGAAGGCTTCTGCCAACGTGTAATCTTTAACGGCTTCTGAGCCGAACAAAACCTCCGCGGATCATCCGCGGGGGTTTTTGTATTCCGTGGGTTTTGTATGCCGGAAGCGCTCTTGCCGCACAAAAAGAGACGGCTTTGCGGCCGTCCCCTGATTTATTCTTCTTCCCGTTTGTTGTACCTGGGGCCCAGATTGCTGTAGCGGCGGGTGATCCACTTGCAGATGCCGTCAAGGCCCGGATAGATCATGCGCTCGGAAATGTTGATGTAGTCCAGTTTATCCCGGATTTCCAGCTTGATCTCATGGGGGATCACGATGCGCTTGAAGCACCCTTCCTCCACCGTTAGATCGCTCAGCTTGGTTTCCGCCCTGCTGCACACGGAGAACAGCGCGTACTGGTTGGCAATGCGGTTGACGGCGCTGGCCGGCTCAAAGAACAGGGCAAAGGGCGCGTCCTCCTCCTCCATTTCCCGAAGCACGTCAAAATCCCTGCACAGCGTATCCATCATTTCCATGGTGAAGATGTTGCCGCGCTCTTTTTTCAGCGTGTTCTTGAAGGCGTCGGGCAGCTGGGCGTTCACCTTATCGATATCCGCGCACCAGATGATGCCGTCCTTATCGTACAGTTCCTGATCCTCGGTGGCAAAGTGGGCGGCCACCAAGGGAGAATAGGTCCAGTCCAGCAATCTCGTAGGCAGACCAAACTGCTGCGCCATGGCAAGCAATTGCCAGAAGCTCTGCACGCCCCGCAGATCCGCATAGCCGTACTTGCGGAAGGAGCGCAGCATTTGCCTTTCCAGCGACAGATCATGGGCGCAGGCGCGGTGTAGAGAATGGGAAAGCCCCCAGGTTTCCACCGCCATGCCCCTGTACACGCAGTTGGTGCGGTAGCGCATGATGCTCTCGTCCCATACGCCGTCAAAGATCTCTCTTTGCAGATCATCCCAGGAATGGACTACCACTTCGCGCATCTCTTTGCCGCTCCTCTGCCGTGTTTTTTCCATTAAATTATAAATTTTCCACTTCTCTTTGTCAATGCCGCCTCCCATCCATTGACAACGCCCCTTGAAAGGGGGTAGAATAATCATGGAGGGGAGTAACCATACGGTTTTTTCCCATCGGAAGGAGTTTTCAATGACCGCAATACCCCTGATCGCGAACCGCAAAAAAGCCGTTGTCGGCGTACTGCTTTTTGCCCTTTTGTTTGCCGCCTGCCACACGCCTTTTTCGCTGTGGGCGCTCCTGTTTTTGTATCTGCTGGGTCCCGTCGCCCTGTGTACCATGACGCTCACCGGCGGCGTTTTGCCTGCCGCAGCAGCCGTGATCCTGTCCGGACTGGGGCTCTACCGCGCCTTTGGCGTCGGCTCCATGGTCTGCATGCTGTGCTACCTTGTGCCCACCTGGCTTTTGTTTATGGGGCTTTACATGTACAAGGTGCGCTATACCGTTTGCTTTGCCGCCATGATCGCCTGTCAGGTGATCACCCAGGCCGCCACGCTTCTGGTGCTCAACAGCATCGTGGGCGGCGAGCTGTTTGTCAAGGCCAGCGAAGCCATCTGCTCCCTCATTGAGTACAGCGACTTTGGCGATATGCTGCTCATCACCATGGCCCAGTACGGCCTGGTTTCCTTAAGCGGCGATCTGATGGACGGCGCCGTACTAATGACGGAACTGGGATATGTGCTGACGGATCCGGCGCGGCAGGAGCTGCTTTTGTCCCTGCGCTCCATGCTCATTACCATGCTGACGGCGCTGCTGCCCGGCATGCTCATTTCCCACAGCGTGGAAACGGCGCTGCTTTCCCACGTGTGGCCCCGCCACCGCCTGCAGCGTTTGTCTGCGCCTCCCGAGGAGCTCACCGAAATGCCGGGAGCGCCCGAGGGCGACGAAATGCCTCACATTTCCCTGTGGCACATTCCCCGTCCCTGGGGGCTGCGCATCGGCATTCTGGGCGCGGGCTACTTCCTCACCACCAGTGCAAACCCCGCCCTGTCCATGCTGGGGCAGATGTTCTTTTCCCTGTTTACCGTGGTCTTTTCCATTCAGGGCGTGGCCACCCTCAACTTTGTGCAGCACAGGCGCGGTACCTCCTATCCCTGGCGCGTGGCGCTGCCCATCGTGCTCACGCTGTTTCTCCCCAACACCCTCACCTTCCTGGGCATCATGGATCAGATGACCAACATGCGCCAGCTGCGGCCGCCTGTCCGCCGCCCGGATGATGATACCGATCCCCGCAACGATGAATTTTAACCTGTAAGGAGGCTATATATCATGAAAGTTATTCTGCTGACCGACGTCAAAGGCATGGGCAAGAAGGACGAAATCCACAACGTGTCCGACGGTTATGCCCGCAACTTCCTCTTCCCCAAGAAGCTGGCTGTGGAAGCCACCCCCGGCGCCGCCAAGGAAATCGAGCGCAAGCGCGCCGCCGAGCGTCAGCGCGAGATGGAACGCCGCCAGGAGGCGGACAAGAAGGCCGCATCCCTGCGCGGCAAGGTGATCTCCATCGTGGCCAAGGGCGGCTCTCAGGGCCGTCTCTACGGCTCCGTTACCGGCGCGGAAGTGGCCGCCGCCCTGGAAAAGCAGCACAACGTGACCGTGGACAAGCGCAAGATTGACCTCAGCGAAACCATCCGCTCCGTGGGCGAATACGAAGCCGTCATCAAGCTGTACCCCGAGATCTCCGCCAAGATGAAGGTCGTTGTGACCGTCGAATAACTGATTTACACATCAAGAAAGCGGTTTTTTATGAGCGAAAGCCCTTACATGCTGCAGCGGCAGCAAATGCCCCATAACCTGGACGCCGAGCGCAGCGTCCTGGGCGCCATCATGCAGGATTCCACCGCCATGATGGCTGCCGCGGAGTCCCTGTCTGCAGAGGACTTTTTTACCCCTGCCCATCAGCAGATCTTCACCGCCGCGCTGGACCTGAACCGGGTCTCCATGGCGGTGGATCTGGTCACCATGGACGCAGAGCTGAGCAAAAAGGGCAGTCTGACGGGCATCGGCGGCGTGGAATACCTGATCGACCTGATTCAGTTCGTTCCCTCCACCGCCAATGTGCGCTACTACATCCGCATCGTGCAGGAAAAAAGCATCCTGCGCCACCTGATCGAGGCGGGCAGGGACATTGAAAAAATGTCCTTCTCCCAGGAGGAGGATCTTCCCGTCATCCTCAATCAGGCGGAAAAAAAGATTTTTGATATCGCCATGCGCCGCACCGGCGCGGACAGCCTGAAGCCCATTTCCGACGTGCTGCTCAACACCTTCGCCCAGATCGAAGAATACGCACGCCTGAAGGGCGGCGTCAGCGGCGTGCCCACCGGCTTTTATGATCTGGACAATCTGCTCACCGGTCTCCACGGCGGCGAACTGATCCTGATCGGCGCCCGCCCGTCCATGGGTAAAACCAGCTTTGCCATCAATATCGCCACCCACGCGGCGCTGAAAAAAAAGCGCATCGCCGTGTTCTCGCTGGAAATGCCCCGCGAGCAGATCGCCCTGCGTATGCTCTGCGGCGACGCCAGGGTCAACATGCAGTCCGTGCGCCAGGGTACTTTGCGGGACGAGGACTGGGTGAAACTGGCCAGAAGCCTTGGCCCGCTTTCCGCCAGCAACGTGTACATTGACGATACTGCGGGCCTTACGCCCTCTCAGGTGCGCTCCCGCTGCCGCCGTCTGATGATGGACAAGGGTCTGGATTTGATCATCATCGACTACATGCAGTTGATGGCCGCCGACGGCAAGGTGGAAAACCGCCAGCTGGAAGTGAGCGAAATTTCCCGTAACCTGAAGGCCATCGCGCTGGAATTGAAGGTGCCGCTCATTGCGCTGGCGCAGCTGTCCCGTGCAAACGTGCAGCGCGCCGTAAAAAAGCCCATGCTTTCCGACCTTCGCGACTCCGGCTCTATCGAACAGGACGCCGACGTTTGTATGTTCCTCCACCGCGAGGCCTACTACGACGATACCATCGAAGAAAAGAACGTGGCAGAGGTCATCGTGGCCAAGCAGCGTAACGGCCCTCTGGGCACCATCAAGGTGGCGTGGCTGGGCGAGTACACGCTGTTTGACAATCTGGCAGGCGGAGGACTTGTCCAAGACTGAGGCACAACTGCGTTGTGCTTTCGGCCCAAATCAGGATTTGGGCCGGTTTATCGCAGATTTTGCTGTGGCATAGCCACGGCCGCAAAATCTGTAAGGAATGAAATTTTCATCCGGCGGGACAAGCTCGCCTCCTGAAAATCTCTCCTCGAACCGGCAAAGCCGGTCCTGCGGATTTGTTGTTTTCGGACTGGCAATGCCGCTGCTGCGGATTTCGTTTCTGCGGACTGGCAACACTGCCGCTGTGTATTTCGTTTTTTCCCAGACCGGCAGTGCTGCCGCTGCGGTCTCCCAATTTGTCTGCTTGATAAATTTCAAAGGCTCCTTTGGCAAAGGAGCTCCCGCGTAGCGGGTGAGGATTGCCTTCCCGCCGCTCCACATTCTTCAACCTGCGGCAGGGTTTTATCCCTGCCTCATTCCACCCAAGAAAGGTAAGCATTTTTATGAACCAACTCCCCGTTTCCTCCCTGCAAAAGGACATGCGCTTTGAAGGCTTCCTGCTGGTGCGCATGGCCGAGCAGCGCACCTCCTCCAACGGCAGCAAGTACCTGGATATGACGCTGTGCGATAAATCCGGCGATCTGAACTGCAAAATGTGGGACGGTACCGTCAATCCCCCCAGGGTGGGCAGCGTGGTCAAGGTGCGCTCCACCGTGCAGGAATACAACGGCCGGCTGCAAATGCGCATCGAGCGCATGCGCGACAGGCAGGATACCGACGATGTGGATCTGTCCATGCTCATGCCCTGCGCCCCCGAAAAGCCCGAAAAAATGATGCAGGAGATCTCCGACACCATCGAGGGCATGCAGTGGGAGGCGCTCAAAAAGCTGATGCGCGAATTGATCCGCATGACGGGCGACAAGCTTCTGTACTTCCCCGCCGCCCAGCGCCTGCACCACGCAGAGCGCAGCGGTCTTTTGCACCACACCACCTCCATGCTGCGCACCGCCAAGGCCGTTTTGCCCCTCTACCCCTTCCTCAACGGCGATCTGCTCCTGGCCGGCGTCATTGCCCATGACCTGAGCAAGACCATCGAAATGCTGTCGGACGAGGCGGGCAACGTGACCGATTATACCGCCCAGGGCCTGCTGCTGGGCCATCTGGTGGACGGCGTGGCTCAGGTGCGCACGGCTGCACAGAACGCCGGCGTGCAGGATGACGAATGTGTGCTGCTGCTTTCCCACATGGTCATCAGCCATCACGGCGTACCCGAATTTGGCTCCCCCCGCGCGCCCATGTTCCCGGAGGCGGAAATGCTCCACATGATCGACGATATGGACGCCAAGATGAACGAGATGGAAACGGTGATGAAGCGCACCCCCAGGGGCGCCTTCTCGGAAAAGATCTGGTCGCTGGACCGCCGCCTTTACCATCCCAATTATCCGGAGGAATCCCCCGCCGGGGAGGAGGATCATCCCATCGCCTCCAAGCGGGCGTATGACGGGCTGCTGTAAGATAGCCCTTGACGGAAGATTAAATAATTGTTACAATATGGTTAACCTGCATGGTATTCACCCGGTAGCCCGTTAAATAGGCGTATCCGGTCAAGGAGGTCCTACTGTTATGAAGCAGTTTTCTGTCAAAAAGCTCCTGCTGCTGGCGCTTGTCTGCGCCATGGCGCTGATCCTGTGCGGCTGTAAGGGCGGCAGCGGCAACACCTTCCCCACCAGCGAGCCCACCCAGAAGGCCGCGCTGGACGCCGTGCCCACCGTGCTGCCCACCGATGAACCCGAAGTGGACGAAGGCCCTGCCTTTGTGCCCGCTCAGGTCAGCCAGTATGCCGGTGCGTCCCCCGTCCCGCTGGATCCGGTGGATATGCCTACCCCCACCCCCCGTCCCGAATTGACCTTCACCTACGTGGATATGAAGGCCGAAAACCTGGGCATCCAGTTCCAGATGCCCGGCAGCTTTACCCGCGATGACAGCGTGTCCGGCCAGATCACCTTTACCGACCCCAACACCCTGGACAACGTGAACGCCACCGTCACAATCAAGCTGGCTTCCGTCAGCAGCGAGCATAAGCTGGAAGACCTGAAGGAAGATATCAAGAACGAACTGGCGCTGCTTGGCCAGTATAACTACACCGACTGGTCCACCACCGACGCCACCGCCCGCCGCCTGATGGGCAAGGACGGCTACTATGCCGATTACCGCGGCGTGATGGTGGACGGCACCATCGTGCGCGGCCGCGTGCAGATGGCCCTGATGGACAATAATCTGCTCCTCACCATGGAATACCGCGCTCCCGGCTGGTTTAACTCCAGCTACAAGAACGTGTTTGACAACCTGCGCAGCACGCTGGAAGCCTATTCCGCCGAATAACGCTGATCTTTTGCGGCATTGCCGCCTACCAATGCAGTGGCGAATTTCACCGCCCGCCCAACGAACGAGAAACGTTCCCCGGCGGGACAGGAATGTGGCCTGCGCCACCGCCGCTGCATTTTATTTTTGAAAGGATTTTTTATACCGTGAGTACATCCCGTTTTGCCCTTTTTGTGGATCTGGAAAACTGCGGCGCCAAGGCCGCCACGCTTTTGAACATTCTGGAAAAGGTGAAAATCCGCGGCGATATTCTGCTGGGTAAGGTGTACGGCTACACCGACCGCTTTTCCGATCTGAAGGAAATCCTCCTCAGCAACACCTTTACCGTGGTGCCCTCATTGCGCCACGGCGTAGCCCAGAAAAACAACGCCGATATCCTGCTGGTGCTGGACGCGCTGGAAGTGGCCTACACCAACCCTCTCATCGACAGCTTCTGCATCGTGTCCGGCGACAGCGATTATACCCCGCTGGTAGGCCGCCTCAAAAGCATGGGCAAGTTCGTGCTGGGCATCAGCCGAAGCGAAGTGGCCTCCTCCATTTTTATCAACGCCTGCAACGAGTTCCAGTTTCTGGAAAGTGTGGGCGCATCCAACCGCAAGACCCGCGGCAAGCGCAATGTGAACAAGGACGAGCCGCTGGATGACGCCGCCCTCAACAAGGTGCTGGAGGATATCCTGTCCGAGCAGGAAGAGGACGAGATGTTTGCCAGCGAGCTCAAGGGCGTGCTCTTGCGACTGCGTCCCGATTTTAACGAAAAGAGCCACGGCTGCGCCACCTTCGGAAAGCTGCTCACCAAGCTGAGCCAGAAGTTTGGCACCATCCGCATCAAGAACGATAATTTCAACGTGCTGGTCTCCCTGGTGGGCGAGGAAAACGCCGCCCGTCAGGAGCAGATGACCCGGGATAACTGGAAAGCCGTTTTCACCGAGCAATTGCGCCATTACCGGGACGACGGCTTTGAGCGCATCAACCCCTCCATCCTCAAGGCGGATATCACCGCCGCCTACCCGGATTTCAGCGAAAAGGCCATCGGCTTCAAGCGTTTTTCCGACGTGCTCAAGCAGCTGGAAAAGGATAAGGTGCTCTCCCTGGAAATGGACGAGCAGAAAAACATGCTCATCCGCTGCAAGGCCGCCCAGAGCGCCGAATGATTTTCCCTTTCTCCGCTGCATCCCATTCCCTTCACAGGAGGTAATCCTATGCCCACCTATTCTGTCATCATCCCCTGCTATAACGAGGAAGAGGTGCTCCGCGAAACCCATAAGCGCATGACGCGCGTCATGCAGGGTATGGGCGAAAGCTACGAGCTCATCTACGTAAACGACGGCTCCCGCGACGATACCGCAAAGATCCTGGAGGATATCTGCAAGCAGGACGCCAACGCCCGCGCCATCATGTTTGCCCGCAACGCCGGTCACCAGATGGCCGTGTCCGCAGGTCTGGATTATGCCGACGGCGACGCCGTGATCATCATCGATGCAGATCTGCAGGATCCCCCCGAGGTGATCCCCGAAATGGCCAAGCGCTGGAAGGACGGCGTGCAGGTGGTGTACGGCCAGCGCAAAAAGCGGGACGGCGAAACCTTCTTCAAAAAGTTCACCGCCTCTGTGTACTACAAGTCCCTGAGCAAGCTGACCAACGGCATGGTGCCCCGGGATACCGGCGATTTCCGCCTGGTGGACCGTCAGGTGGCGGATGTGATCCGCTCCATGCCCGAGCACGCCCGGTTCCTCCGCGGCATGTTTGCCTGGGCAGGCTTCAAACAGGAAGCCTACCTCTATGACCGGGACAAGCGCTTTGCCGGCGAAACCCACTATCCCCTCAAAAAGATGCTCAAATTGGCCGCCGACGGCGTGTTCAGCTTCTCCGTAAAGCCCCTGAAGGCCGCCTGGATGTGCGGACTTTGCTGGATCGGCCTTGGCTGTCTGATCGGCTTTGTGCTGCTCATCTGCCTGCTCTTTGGCGCAAGCTCCTCTGCCTGGTGGCTGGCCGCGCTGATGATGGTGCTTGCGGGCAACGTGCTGGTGTGCGTGGGCATTGCCGGGGAATACATGGGCCGCATTTATGACGACGTGCGCGCGCGCCCCTTGTACATCGTAGCCCGTACGCTGGGCTTTGACCGGGCGGAATAAGCGTTTGTTTCCCCAATCAAACTATTGACAACGCTCCCAAAGGGATTTATCATGGGAGCGAACGGATTTTTTCAGGAGGTATGTTCTTATGGAACTGACTGTCACCAAGGATATGGCCATCGGCCAGGTACTCAATATTCACCGCGGCACTGCCCGCATTTTCATGGAATTCGGCATGCACTGCCTGGGCTGCCCCCATGCCACCGCCGAATCTCTGGAAGACGCCTGCGCGGCCCATGGCGCCAATGTGGACGAGCTGGTGCATCAGCTCAACACCTTCCTTTCGGAGCAGTAAGATGAATCTGCGTGCAGCGGAGGAGGCCTTCTTCACCGCACAGGAAATGGAAAAGCGCGCCATCCGTCTGTATGAAAGAGCGCTGCTGGTCTTCGGCAGCCAGGCGGATATGCACAGGGAGATCAGCGCCATTCTCAGGGAGGAGCAGGAGCATCTGCGCAGGTTCACCGCGCTTTGCGGCGAATACTTCCCCTCCCTGGAGGAGCAGACGCTGCTCTCCTCCAAAGCGGCGGATGCGCTTTTTACCGGCGGACTGGTGGAGGCACAGCGCCTGGGCGCCTTTGAATCGCCCCGGGGGCTTATTGCCTATGCCGCAAGCGAGGAACAAAACGCCCAGGATTTTTACAGCTCCATGGGCGCCGCACTGAAGGACGCCGGCGAAACGGCCGCTGCCGACGCACTTTTCAAGATCGCTCAGGAAGAAAGCATGCACCTGTGCGCCCTCAACGCGCATCTGGAAAGTATGCAGGCCTGACAAAACCGCAATACCCAAAGGGAGAGGCGCTGGCCCCTCCCTTTTCATCACACAAAAGACGGGAGTATCTGCCATGGAAGGCGTCATTTGCGAACACATCTGGCATAAATACGGCGAGCGCATGCTGCTGCGGGATATCACCCTTCCCCTGCAGCCGGGCAGCATCCTGTGCCTGCTGGGCGGCGAGGGCGAGGGCAAAACCACGCTGCTGCGCATCCTGACGGGCGAAATTGCGCCCTCGGGCGGCACGGTGCATGCTGACGGCGTGCTGCTTGCACAGGAGGAGCTGCTGCATGCCCGCCTGACGGCGGAGGAAAACCTGCTCCGGGCGCTGCGCGTCCGCGGCGCGGACAAAATCCTCACCCAGGATCGCTATGCCCGCCTGGCGGAGCTTTTTTCCCTTGAAAGCTGCAGCCATGTGCCTTGCAAAAGCCTTTCCCACAGCCAGAAGGAGCGCCTGACAATCGCCTGCGCCGTGGCCAGGCGGCCCAAGCTTTTGCTGCTGGACGCGCCCATGTGCATGGATGCGCTGCAGGAGCCCCTGCGCCTGCTGGCTGCGGAAAGCGGCATGACGGTGCTCTTTACCGCCAATGATCCCGCCGCCCTGCGCTGCGCGGACCTTGTCGCCCTGCTCTCTGACGGCCGCATCGCCCAGTGCGATGCGCCGGAAAATGTGTGCGCAAAGCCTGCCACGCTCCTCTGCGCCCAGTTCCTGTTCCCCTGCAATACGCTGCGGGGCACGGTGACCGGCGTTCGCAAGCACGGCGAAAAGTGTATACTGGACATGGGCGGCCTGGAAATGGACTGCCTGTGCGATGCAGCGCCCGAGGTGGACGATCCCATGACCCTGTGCATCCGCTGCGACCGGGTGCATATCGCACGCTCGCCCCTGCCATTTGGGCAGAACGTCAGCGCCGCCGTAACAAGCGTATCCTATTCCCTGGGCGTTGAGTGGATCACCGCCCTTTTGCAGAACGGTCAGAGCGTTTCCGCCTGCCGCCATGCAGAGAAAATAAGCAAGCTGGAAACGGGCGACAAGGTGTTTCTGTGCTGGGATCCCCATGCTGCCTGGCTCTATCCCGACGCGCCCGTCATCTGATTCATTCTTCCGACTGCCTGCGGGCAGTCTTTTTTTGTTTCTTTTCCGCTCGTCCGGGGCAAATTTTGCCCGCACGTTGATTTTTGTCCCACCTGTGGTATAATCATGATGCGAATATGTAATAAACGGAGGTAGATTCCCCATGGCCAACCGCATCGTTCTGAACACCATTTCCCATCATGGCAAGGGCGCCATCCAGCAGATCGCCGGCGAGATCCTCTCCCGCGGCTACAAGAAGGCTTTCGTCTGCTCCGATCCCGATCTGATCCGCTTTGGCGTGACGGACAAGGTAACTGCGCTGCTGGACAGCGCCAATATCCCCTACGCCGTGTTTTCCGATATCAAGCCCAATCCCACCATTGAAAACGTGCTTGCCGGCGTGGAAGCCTACAAAAACAGCGGCGCCGATATGATCGTCACCATCGGCGGCGGCTCCTCCATGGATACCGCCAAGGCCATCGGCATCATCATCAACAACCCCGAATTTGCCGACGTGCGCTCTCTGGAGGGCGTTGCCCCCACCAGGAACCACGCTGTGTTCACCATCGCCGTGCCCACCACCGCCGGCACCGCCGCGGAAGTGACCATCAACTACGTGATCACCGACGCAGACAAGAAGCGTAAGTTTGTCTGCGTGGACGTGAACGATATTCCCGAAGTAGCCGTTATCGATCCCGATATGATGGCCACCATGCCCAAGGGCCTCACCGCCGCCACCGGCATGGACGCCCTGACCCACGCCATCGAAGGCTACATCACCCGCGCGGCCTGGGAAATGACGGACATGTTCCATCTCAAGGCCATTGAGCTCATCGCCAAGCATCTGCGCGGCGCCGTCAACAACACCGAGGAAGGCCGCGAGGGCATGGCGCTGGCCCAGTATGTGGCCGGCATGGGCTTCAGCAACGTGGGTCTGGGCATCGTGCACTCCATGGCCCACGGCCTGGGCGCCCTGTATGATACTCCCCACGGCGTGGCCAACGCCATTTTGCTTCCCACCATCATGGAATACAACGCGCCCTGCACCGGCGAAAAGTATCGCGATATTGCCCGCGCCATGGGCGTTGAAAACGTGGACGCGATGACCCAGGAAGAATACCGTGCCGCCGCCGTCAAGGCCGTGCAGCAGTTGTCCCTGGACGTTGGCATCCCCGCCGACCTGAAGGAAATCGTCAGGGACGAGGACGTTCAGTTCCTCTCCGAAAGCGCCTATGCCGACGCCTGCCGTCCCGGCAACCCCCGCGATACCTCCGTGGAGGAGATCGCAGCCCTCTACCGCAAGCTGCTGTAACACGCCTTCCATTTTTCACATGCACCCGTTTTTTTCCGGGTGCATTTTTGCTTTTTCCTGCGCTTTCTGCTATACTGAAAACAACCTGACCCGCTTTCTGATCTTGAAGGAGGCACTGCCATGTCCACCTGCAAATCCTGTGAAAAAAGACGCCGGCGCAAACTGCTTGTGCGCTTTGGTATATTGCTCATCGCCTTTGCGGTGCTGCTGACAAGCGCTCTGTTTGCCAATCGTCCAAAGCAGATCGGCAAACACATTGCGCCTCATAGCATTCTTTCCTTTACCTATACCTATTCTTCATCCGTCAATCCGCCTAGCTATCTGCGCTATCATTTCAGTGCGGAAGACGGAACGCCCATCTTTGATTGTGAACGCCGACAGGGCGACCATTGGCCATTGACGGAAGAGGACGTTTCTTTTTCCCGCAGCCTGATCCTTACGCAAACGCAATGGCAGCAGGTGCTTTCCTGTTTGGAGGGAGGCTTGGTCACCAGACGTACCGAGCAAATCACCTCCGGCTACGCAGGACCATGGACATATATCACCTATCATGGCGATAAAGGAACCGATCAGGTCTTTTCCTTCGCTGATTTCGGGAAGAAAACTGCCTTTGAACAACTGTGCGCCCAGTTTGAACAAATGCCGTGAGGCCGGATATGGCATACCCAAGGCTCAATTGGGGCAATGCTGTGTCCATGCCTTGTTTGCGCCGATGCGCCTGTGGTAAAATCATATCGAACGTATCACAAACGCCCTCCCCTGTACCAAAGGAGAATATATGAATAAGAAAAAGCTGATCCTCATTGCCGACGACGAGATCGGCATCCACGAATCCCTGCGCATGTACCTGCAGCGGGAGGATTATGAAGTATATTCCGTGTTCCGCGGCAGCGACGTGATGGAGGCCTTCCACCGCATGCGCCCGGATCTGGTCATTCTGGATATCATGATGCCCGGCCGCAGCGGCACCCAGGTGTGCGCCGATATCCGGGCAGTCAGCATGACGCCCGTCATTATGCTCACCGCCAAGGGCGAGGAGGTGGACAAGCTCCTGGGCTTTGCCCTGGGCGCGGATGATTACATCGTCAAGCCCTTCTCTCCCCGGGAGATCGTCAGCCGCATCCAGGTGATCTTCCGCCGCATGAATCAGATGACATCTGCCCCCGAGCAGGGGAAGCTGACCGTTGGCAACACGGTGATCGACCTTAAGTGCTACGAGGTGACCGTAGACGGCGAAAAGGTGCTTCTGTCCCCCAAGGAGGTAGAGATCCTCCACCTGATGGCCTCCCATCCCCGGCAGGTGTTTACCCGCGAGCAATTGCTTGACAATATCTGGGGCTTCGATTTTAACGGCGATCCCCGTGTGGTGGATACGGGCATCAAGCGCATCCGCAAAAAGCTGCCGGAGAATACGGATATCCTGCTCAAGAGCGTGTACGGCGTAGGCTATAAAGCCGAGGTGCGTGACGATGCCTAAGTGGCACAGCTATATTACCCGTTTCCTTTTGCTCGCCGCAGCCAGCGTGCTGAGCATTTCCGTGCTGCTCTTTTTTCTGAGCAGCTATTTGTTTTCCAGTATTTCGAATAACGCCATCCATGCATCCCTCACCTCCACCCTGGAGACGGGCGAAAGCCTGCTGGCGGATTATGCAAGGGGAAAAATCGATCTTTCCCTGCTGCGGGAGCGTGTAAACCCCGCCTTCAATTCCGGCGGCGAGTTTGTGCTGCTGATGGATCCCCAGGGAAGGGTGATCACCTACACGGACAGCGCCGTGCCCTATCTGGCCGGCGATGAAGCCGAAGCGCTGCTGCGCTCTGTGCAGGAAAGCGATCAGGTGCAGATGGCTACCATCCGCCACCGGGGCGGCTCTGCCATGCTGGCGGTGCAGCGCACCGATTACGGTTATGTGCTGGGCGGCACCACGCTGCTCTCCACCGTCAGCTCCAACGCATCCTTCCAGCAGCGTCTGCTTTTGTGGATGTGCTGCAGCGTGCTGCTGATATTGATCATCTCCTCCATCGCCACCAAGCGCATGGGCAGGCCCACCCGCATCCTGGCGGACGCCGCCGCCAAGCTGATCAGCGGCGAGGACGTGCAGCTGCCCGATACCCTGCACGGCGAGCTTTCCGAGATCGCCCGGGGCTTTAACCACATGTCCCGCACCGTCGCCCGGGCCTTCCAGGAGCTGCGCCACGAAAAGGAAACCATGCAGCAGGTGCTGGAAGCGCTGAACGAGGGCATTTACGCCGTGGACGAAAACGGCCAGGTGCTGCACCGGAATACCGCCGCGCTGCGGCTGCTGGGCGGCGAAGAAACCCTTGCCGCCAAAGAGGTGCTCGCCTGCCTGCAGCGGATGATTGCGGCGCAAGCGGACAGCGACATGCCGCCGATGGCCACCTGTCAGGTGGAGCAGGGCGGACGGCTGCTGGAATATATCGTCACACCGCTTCCCGATCAGCCGGGCACACCCCGGGGCGCCAGCGCGCTGATCCGCGATATTACCGAGCAGGAGCGTCTGGAGCGCACCCGCCATGATTATGTGGCCAATATCTCCCACGAGCTGCGCACGCCCCTGGCCTCCATGCGCGGGCTGGCCGAGGGCATGCGGGACGGCCTGGTCACCGATCCCCAGGAGCAGTTGCGCTACCTGAACATCATCGTAAACGAAGTGACCCGCCTTTCCCGCCTGGTCAACGATCTGCTGGAATTGAGCGGCCTGCAGAGCAACCCCGTGGCCTTTGAAATGGAAAAGATCGATCCGGGCCAGGTGGTGTGGGAGCTGCATGACCTGAACCTGAGTTTGTTTGAGGAAAAGCAGTTGCACTTTACCTTCTCGCTGCCGGAGGAGGAATTGCCCCCTGTGCGCAGCAACGAGGACCGCATCAACCAGGTGCTGACCATTTTCCTGGACAACGCCCGCAAATATACCCCCGAGGGGGGCCATGTGGTGCTGGGCGCGGAGCGGCATCCTGACGGCGTGCGCTTCTATGTGAAGGACGACGGCATCGGCATGGATGAGGAAACCTGCCTGCACGCCTTTGACCGCTTCCATCAGGCCGAAAAGAGCCACAGCGGCAAGGGCAGCGGCCTGGGTCTGGCCATCGCCAAAGAGGTGATGAGCAAGCTGGGCGTGGAGATCTTTTTGCAGAGCGCGCCCGGCAGGGGCAGCGAGTTTTCCTTCGTGCTGCCGCTGTGCGCCTGAGGACGCGTCTTGCGTTATCTGTCGCCTGTATGCTATAATATAGTGCTTTTACACAGCAATACCGCGCGGCTGCGGCCGCTGCATTGGGGGATATGCCATGTTTGGAAGAATGATGAACAATTTCTACTACGGAAAAAGCGGCAAGGGCGACTTCCGCAAGGAGGATCTGCCCAAGAACCGCTTCCAGCTGTTTTTTGCCATGCTGCGCGTGCGCTTCATGGGGCTGTGCTCCCTGAACGTGATCTCCGCTCTGGCCTTTGTGCCCATGGGGCTGGTGCTGGGCTACGCCGTGCTCAGCCTGATCACCAGCCTGAACGTGAAGAGCGCCTGCGATGAGATCCTGCTGAACGCCGGCTTTGTGCTGGACGGCATGATGGACGAAAGCACCCTGGCGCTGGCCGCGCAAACGCTGCTGGACGCCGGCAAGATCCAAGCCGAGGTGAACATTGCCCTCAACCTGTCGGGCGCCCTGCAGTCCATGCTGCTCATCACCCTGGCGCTGCTGGTGCCCTGCATTGCCATCACCGGCCCCGTGCAGGTGGGCATGGCCTATATCACCCGCAACTGGGCCCGCGACGAGCACGCCTTTGTCTGGGCGGATTTCAAGGACGCCGTCAAGCAGAACTGGAAGCAGTCCCTGCCCGTCAGCGTGATCACCGGCCTCATTCCGCTGGTGGTGTACACCTCCTGGACCTATTACGAGGCGCTGGCCGTGCAGAACACCCTGTTCATCGTGCCGCAGGCCATCGTATGCATGGCGGCTATTCTGTGGTGCCTGGCGCTGGTGTACATCTATCCCCTCATCGTGGGCTATGAGGCCAAGCTTTCCCTCATCCTGAAGAACGCGTTCATGATCGCCATCGCCCGTCTCCCGCAGACCGTGCTGTGCCGCCTGGTGACCGTCCTTCCCGCCGTCATCGCGCTGCTGGTGGGCTACTTCACCCCCTACGCCATGTACGCCATGCTGATCCTGTTTGCCTATTATCTGATCATCGGCAACGCGCTGAGCCGCTTCGTTTTTGCCTCCGTCAGCAACGCCGCCTTTGATAAGCTGATCAACGTGCACATCGAAGGCGCCAAGGTCAACCGCGGCATGTCCGAAGAGGACGATTGGGACGACGAGGAAGAAACCCTCGAAAACTGATACTAAAACCGCACAAAAATGCGCATGCTATCCCCGGGAGGGATGGCATGCGTTTTTTATCCGAGCAGGAAAAGGCCCGCTACCGGGCGGCCAGGGAGCTGGGGCTTCTGGACCGGCTGCTCAAGGTGGGCTGGGCAGGATTGACAGCCGCGGAAAGCGGACGCATCGGCGGGTATCTGAGCGCCTGCCGGCGCAGGGAGCAACCTTCTCCCAACAAAAAAGACGGCCTGTAAGCCGTCTTTATTTTTATACCGTCAGTTGGCGCGTTCCTTGCCCATGAAGCACACCGCCAGCGTGCCGGGGCCGCAATGGGCGCCGATCACCGGGCCGATCATCTGGATGCGGATATCCTTCACTTCCGGAATACGGCTGCGCAGCAGCGTTTCCAGACGCTGGGCGTCCTCCAGACAGTCGCCGTGCAGCAGGATCAGGGTCTGCTCTCCGGGGTTTTCAATGTTTTCCGCCGCGCGCTCCGCCAGTATGCGCATGGCCTTCTTGCGTCCCTGGGCTTTTTCGGCGGCTTCCAGCTTGCCGGCCTTGCTCATGCAGATGATGGGCTTGATATCCAGCACCGTGCCGAACACCGCGCTCAGCGCGCTGATGCGGCCGCCGCGCTTGAGATACTTGAGATCATCCACGGTGAAATAAGCCTGGCTCTTCATGCGGTTGTCCCGCAGCCACTGCTCAATTTCCTCCATGGAGGCGCCTTCCTCATACAGCTTGTGGGCGCCCAGCAGCAAAAGCGTCATGGGGCCGGAGATGGAGAAGGTATCCACCACGATAAACTTGCGGTCCGGATACTTGCCCAGCAGTTCCTCGCGGGCTTCGTAAACAAAATTCAGCGTGGCGCTCATCTGGCTGGAGAAGGAGATAAACAGAATATCCTTGCCGCCTGCCAGGATGGGCTCAAAATATTCCAGATAAATGGGGGTGCTCAGGCAGGCCGTGCTGGGCGCGGCGCCGGCGCGCATCTTTTCAAAAAACGCCTTCTGCACTTCCTCGCCCTCGCGGCCGTTTTCATCGTAATATTCCTGACCCTCCAGCACATAGGGCATTTTGACTACCGAGATGCCTTTTTCGTCTGCTATATCAAACGGCAGGTCGCTGTCGCTGTCCGTCATAAACACATAATTCTGTTCCAACATATTCGTAACTCCTTTCTGTGGTACGAGATGTTGAGCAGTCAACCGATGCTCTATTATCAATATATCACATTTTCGGTCATCTGGCAAGTAAAGACGCACAGGTCTGCCCTTGCCGGGGTATGAAATCCGCATTTTGCACCACAATATACCTGACAAACCACCGGAAGGATGATCCTATGAGCTTGATCCGCAAGCATCTGCGCACCTGCATGGCGCTGCTTTTGTGCGCCGTGCTGGTGCTCATCACCCTGCAGGGGCAGAGCGCCGTTTCCTGGGGCGACCGGGGCGATACCGTGCGCCGCGCCCAGGAGCGGCTGAAGCAGTACGGCTATTACTCGGGCAGCGTGGACGGCATATACGGGCAAAAGACCTATGACGCGGTGATCTGGTTCCAGAAAAACAACAACCTGCGCCAGGACGGCGTCATCGGCCCGGCCACGGCGGCGGCGCTGGGCATTTCCCTTCACGAAAGCGCGCAGGCCAGCTCCGGCACGGAAAGCGAGATCTACACCCTGGCAAGGCTGGTGCACGGCGAAGCCCGGGGCGAACCCTACATCGGCAAGGTAGCCGTGGCCGCCGTGGTGCTCAACCGGGTGCGCAGCGCCCAGTTCCCCAACACCATCAGCGGCGTGATCTTCCAGAGCGGCGCCTTTGACGCCGTGCGGGACGGGCAGATCTGGCTGACGCCGGACAGCGATTCCATCCGCGCCGCCCACGACGCCCTGAACGGCTGGGATCCCACCTACGGCTGCATTTACTACTACAATCCCGCCACCGCCACCAACGCCTGGATCTGGACGCGGGAGGTGCGTTTGACCATTGGCGCGCACGCCTTCGCGGTATAAGGAGGCGCTATGAGCAAAAAGATCTGGATCTGGATCACCGCCCTGCTGTGCGCAGGGCTTCTGCTGATCACCCTTCTTCATTTTTTCTCTGTGAAGCGCGCCCGTGCTGCGGAAAACGCCCTGCGCGCCGTGTACGAGAACGCTGCGCTCAGCGCCATCCATCACCTGGACGATCTCAAATGGCATATCGACAAAACCCTGTTATCTCAGGATACCGGCGCATCCGCCCAGCTTCTGTCCCAGGTATCCTCCGGCGCCGCAGGCGTCCGCCAGAGCATGGCGCTGCTGCCCGTCCGGGACGACGGCGTCAGCGCTGCGCTGAAATTTGCCAATCAATTGGAGGATTATGCCCTCATGCTGGAAGGCACGGTGGCGCAGGGCGTAAGCGACAGCCAGATCGCCACGCTGGAAAAGCTGTCCGACGCCTGCGATGCGCTGATGCAGGCGCTGACCCATGCCCGCGACAACTGGGATGCGGAGGGCGTGACCACAGGCAGCCGCACGCTGACGGACGATCAGGTGGTCTATCCCACGCTGATCTACGACGGCCCCTTTTCCGACGCGCAGCAGGTGCATGCCGCAGCCGCACTGAACTCGCTCCCCGAGATCACAAGGGAGGAGGCTCTCAAAAAAGCCCGGGATTTCCTGGGCGACGGCGTGCGCACCCTTTCCCCGGGGACGGATTCCTTCGGCCCCATTCCCTGCTACGGCGTGACGGCGGAGGCGGACGGCGTAACGCTGCAAATGGCAGTGACCCGACAGGGCGGAAAGATCTTGTGGATGTTCCCCGAGCACGGAGGCTTTGACATGCATATGACGGTGGAAGCCTGCCGCCAAAATGCGCTGACGTTTCTGGAAAACCACGGCTACGCCGCCATGGAGCCGCTGCACTTTGAGGTATACGAAGGCCTGGCCGTCATCAACTTTGCCGCCACTCAGGGCAGCGTGCTGCTCTACCCCGATCAGGTGAAGGTACAGGTGCGCATGGACAACGGCCAGGTGATCGGCCTGGAGAGCCGCAGCTACCTGAGCAATCACCGCCCCCGCAGCGGCCTTGTTCCATCCGTCACCCGGGAGGAGGCCGTAGCCGTGCTCAGCGGCAGGCTTTCCCCTGTCAGCGAAGGGCGGCTGTGCCTGATCCCCAAAGGCGCGCAGGAGGTGCTGTGCTACGAATTTCGGGGAACGTACCGGGAGGACGAGTATCTTGTCTACATCAACGCCGAAACGCTCCGGCAGGAGGAGATCCTCAAGCTGGTAGAGACCCACAGCGGCGTCGGCACGGTATGACCGAATACGCCTTGCCCCGATAACCCGCTGCCATCAAGAAAAAACGGATGCCTTTGCATCCGTTTTTTGATTGGCTTACAGCACGTCCACAATGCGTTTGACCGCCTCGATGGTATTCTCTTTGGTATTGAAGGCCGTCAGGCGGAAATAGCCTTCGCCGGAGGGGCCAAAGCCCTCGCCGGGCGTGCCCACCACATGGGCCCGGGTCAGCAGCAGATCAAAGAAATCCCAGGATTTCATATCGCCGGGCGTTTTCATCCACACATAGGGAGAGTCCACGCCGCCAAATACCGTGCAGCCGGCCTTCTCCAGCCCTTCGCGGATGATGCGGGCGTTTTCCAGATAGGCGTCGATGGATTCCTGAATTTCCTTCTTGCCCTGCGGGGCGTACACGGCGGCGGCGGCCACCTGCACCGGGTAGCTGACGCCGTTGAACTTGGTGGAGGTGCGGCGCTGCCACAGCTTGTTGAGGGACACCTGCTTGCCCTCCGCATCGCCCGTCAGCTTCTTGGGGATCACCATATAGCCGCAGCGCACGCCGGTGAAGCCCGCCGTTTTGCTGAAGGAGCAGCACTCGATGGCACATTCGTCCGCGCCCTCCACCTCATAAATGCTGTGAGGCACCTGGGGCGTGGAGATGAAGGCCTTGTAGGCGCTGTCATACACGATGATGGCGTCATGCGCCCGCGCATAATCCACAAAGGGCTTGAGCTGTTCCCTGGTCAGCACCGTGCCGGTGGGGTTATTGGGGTAGCACAGGTAGATCACGTCCACATGGCCCTTGGGCACTTCGGGCACAAAGCCGTTTTCCGCGTTGCAGGGCAGATAGCACAACTTGCTCCACTTGCCGTCCTCATAATGGCCCAGACGGCCGGCCATGGCGTTGGAATCCACATACACGGGATAGACGGGATCGGTGACGGCGATCACCGCGTCCGGGGAAAACAGCTCCTGCAGATTGCCCACGTCCGGCTTGGCGCCGTCGGAGATAAACACTTCCTCCACGTCCAGGTTCACGCCGTAGGGCTTATAATCGTTTTCAATAATGGCGTTGATCAGAAATTCGTAGCCGTAGTCCGGGCCGTAGCCGCGGAAGCCCTCCGGGGTGCCCATGGCGGCGGCAGCCTTGGCCATTTCATCCGCCACATAGCGGGACAGGGGGCGGGTCACGTCGCCGATGCCCAGCTTCAAAATATCCGCATCGGGATGGGCGGCGGAATAGGTCTTCACGCGCTTGGCGATCTCCGCAAATAAATAGCCCGCGGGCAGGGCGGCAATATAAGGGTTCAGCTTCATTTGATATCCTCCGAAAATAAACAAAAAATACGATTGCGAAATCAACCGCTTCCTTATTTTATCAGAGCCAGAAAAAATAACAACTGCCCTTTTGTATTCAAATTGCACTAAAAAGATACACAAAAAAACCAACGCCGGAGGGCGTTGGTCATCATACAATAAAAGCTGTAAAGCCGTGAACATGGAAGCCCCATTTTCACAAACGCATCAGTCTCCCAGCCATTCTCCGTCAAACACGAAGGAGGCGGGGCCGGTCTGGTACACATGATTGTCTTCCGCGTTCCAGCACACGTTCAAATTGCCGCCGGTCAGCTTGATCTGCACCTCGCGGTCGCACAAACCGCTCAGCACCGAAGCCACCAGCGCAGCGCTTGCGCCCGTGCCGCAGGCCAGCGTTTCGCCGGCGCCGCGCTCCCACACGCGCATCTGCAGAATGTTCCTGTCAATGACGCGGACAAATTCCACATTGGTGCGGCGGGGGAACAGGGGATGATGCTCAATGATGGGGCCGATCTCCGGCACGTTGACCACTTCCGGATCCCGCACAAACAGAACGGCGTGGGGGTTGCCCATATTGACGCAGGTGATAAAGTAGGTCTGCCCCAGGATCTGCAGCCGGTGCTTGAGCACCAGATCGCCCGTCAGCGTGGTGGGGATATTGCCGGGGTTCAGTTCGGGAGAGCCCATGTCGGCGGTCACGCTGTGCACCTTGCCGTCCTCAACATGGAGGCGCAGCACCTTAAGACCGCCCTTGGTGGATACCGTCACCTCGGTCTTGTCCGTCATGCCCCGCTCGTACACATATTTGCCAATGCAGCGCAGGGCGTTGCCGCACATTTCGGCCTCGCTGCCGTCGCTGTTGAAGATGCGCATGCCAAAGTCCGCACTCTCGTTGGGCTCGATCAGCACCAGGCCGTCCGCGCCCACGCCAAAATGCTGCTTGCTCATCACCAGCGCCAGACGGCTGGGATCGCGCACCACTTCTTCAAAGCAGTTCACATAGATGTAGTCGTTGCCAATGCCGTGCATCTTGGTAAAACGCATGCAAGCATCCTCCTTTACAGGGTCGTCCTTACAGTATATGCTGTTCCTTGCAACAGGTTACATCCGCTCGGGCGCTTCCACGCCGATCAGGTACAGACCGGTCTTGATGACCGCCTTCACCGCGCGGGTCACTTCCACGCGGGCGGCCACTTCGCTCAGTTCGCCGTCCAGGATGCGGTGCTCGTAATAATACTTGTTATACGCCTTGGCGATCTCGGTGGTGGCGCGGGTGACGATGGAGGGTTCGTTGCGCAGGCAAGCTTCGCTGACCGCCTCGGGGAAGCGGGAGATGAGGCGCAGCAGGTGCTGGGCTTCATCATCGCACAGCGCCTTGTAATCGGGCGCAGGCAGGTTTTCGGGGGCCTTGCGCAGAATGCTGCCGCAGCGGGCGTGGGTGTACTGCACATAGGGGCCGGTTTCGCCGTCAAAGTTCAGTGCGCGATCCCACCAGAAGTCGATGTCCTTGATGCGGCTGTTCTGCAGCGTGGAATAGACCACGGCGCCGATGCCCACCTGACGGGCGGCTTCTTCCTTGTTTTCCAGGTTGGGGGATTTTTCTTTGATGATATCCAGCGCCTTTTCCTGGGCGCGGGCGAGCAGATCCTCCAGATAGACCACATGGCCGCTGCGGGTAGCCAGCGTCTGGCCCTCGTAGGAGACCATGCCGAAGGCCACGTGGATCAGGCCGTCCTTAGCCCAATCGTAGCCCATCTTTTCCACCACCTTGAAGATCTGGCGGAAATGCAGGTCCTGCTGATAGGCCACCACGTACAGGCACTTGTCAAAGTTGTAGGTATCCTTGCGGTAGAAGATGGCAGCCAGATCGCGGGTGGCGTAGATGGTGGTGCCGTCGCGCTTGATGATCAGGCAGGGAGGCATTTTATCCTCCTCCAGGTTCACGATCAAAGCGCCCTCGGATTCCTCCAGCAGCCCCTTGTCGCGCAGTTCGTTCACCACGCGGTCGGTCTTGTCCACATAGAAGCTTTCGCCGGCGTAGCTGTCAAAGGTGACGCCCAGCTTTTCGTACACCTTCATGGCGTCGCGCAGGGTGACTTCCTTGAACCAGCGGAAGATGGAGAGGGCTTCCTCATCGCCGTCCTCGATCTTCTTGAACCAGGCGCGGCCTTCATCCTCCAGCGCGGGATCCTTTTCGCATTCCTCATGGAAGCGCACATACAGGCGGGTCATTTCCTCCACGCCGTGCTTTTCCACTTCTTCCTTCACGCCCCACTTTTTGTAGGCGCACACCATCTTGCCAAACTGGGTGCCCCAGTCGCCCAGATGGTTGATGCCCACCGTCTTCCAGCCCAGGAACTCGTAGATGCGCTTGAGGGCGTTGCCCAGCACCGTGGTGCTCAGATGGCCGATGTGGAAGCGCTTGGCGATGTTGATGGAGGAATAGTCCAGGCATACGGTCTTGCCGTTGCCCTCCTCACCGCTGCCCCACTTTTCAGGCGCGGCCATTACAGCCTGCATAATATCGCGGGCAAAATTTTCTCGGTTGAAAAAGAAATTCAGATAACCGCCCACGCACTCCACGCGAGCCACTTCGGGGGCGTTGATATTTTCCGCCAGCTTCTTTGCGATCATGGGCGGGCCCATGCGCAGCGCGCGGCTCAGCTTAAAGCAGGGAAAGGCAAAATCGCCCATTTCCCTTTCCGGCGGCACCTCCAGCAGCGCGCCGATATCCTCCGGCACGCCCTGTGCGCCGGGGTAGGCAGCTTCGATGGCATTCCGGACCAGTTCTGCAATGCTCAAACGCATATCCATACGTTCATCCCATCCTTACAAACATAGAAATACATGGTAATATTACCACAGATATCGCCAACTTGCAAGTTTTCCTGGGACTGTTCGTGGGGGCTTCTCGCCCCCACACCCCGAGGCAGGGTATTGAATACCCTGCACCCTCAGTATTGGTCAAGCAATTCACCCTGTCAAACCATTTCCCAATGATACAGGACTCGCCTGTGACCGCTCCGGGGTTTTCTCCGTGAACGGAGATTCATGGGGCTGTTCGTGGGGGCTTCTCGCCCCCACGCCCCGAGGCAGGGTATTGAATACCCTGCACCCTCAGTATTGGACAAAAAAGATCATCCCATCCAGCAATTTCCCAATGATACAGGACTGCCTGCATGACCGCTCCGGGTTTTTCTCCGCACACGGAGATTCATGGGGCTCCTCGCCCCCACACCCTGAGGCAGGGTATTGAATACCCTGCACCCTCAGTATTGGTCAGGCAATTCACCCTGTCAAACCATTTCCCAATGGCACAGGACAACCTGCATGACCACTCCGGGTTTTTCTCCGCACACGGAGAAAAACGAAACATCATCACACCAAGGCAGGGAACGAATGCATTCGTTCCTGCTCTTGGTTGATGATGAAGGCGCAAAGCGCCGCCGGAGCGGTCTTACCATACTCGTCTTTCAACCACACAAAAAACCTCCCCTTTCAGGGAGGTCATATACGGTTGATTTGTCCCGCTGCATTCGGAAGCCAGCCGTTCTTTTCACATGGCTCATCGAATACTGCGAGGTCCAGGAGGCTCAGCCTCCTGGCAGGGGTGGAGGGGGCAGCGCCCCTCCCTTACAGCTCGGCGTTGACGAAGCCCTTCATGATCTCCAGCGCGCTGTCCATATCCCGCATGTCGATCACTTCGCAGGCGGAATGCACATAGCGGCAGGGGATGGAGATGGTGCAGGAGGGAATGCCGCCGCGGGTCTGCTGAATAGCGGCGCCGTCGGTACCGCCGTAGGGCAGCACTTCGCGCTGGTAGGGGATCTTACCCTTTTCGGCCACGGCGATCAGCGCGTCACGCACCCAGGGGGTGGAGATCATGCTGCGGTCCATAAACTTGATGCCGGCGCCCTTGCCCAGCTTGATGTCGGGATACTTCACTTCGGGGGTATCGCCCCAGCCTGTCACGTCCACGCCGATGCCGATATCGGGGTTGACGGCGTAGGCCGCGGGACGGGCGCCGCGCATGCCCACTTCTTCCTGGGTGGAGAACACGGCCACGATGGTGTTGCGGGGGTTTTGTACCTGGATGAGCAGCTCGGCCAGCAGCGCGCAGGCGCAGCGGTCGTCCATGGCGGGCGCGGCCACGCGGTTGCTGCCCAGCATGACGGTATCGTTGGCAAACACGCACACGTCGCCCACGCTCACGCGCTTTTCGGCGTCTTCCTTATCCTCCGCGCCGATATCGATGAACATCTGGGCCATGCCGGGCGTATCCTTGGTAGGCTGGCACACGGCCACGCCGTGCACGCCGTTGCCAAACACCACATGGCGGGTATCCGTCATCTTGGTGCCCAGACCGCCCACGTTGGTCACGCGGAGGAAGCCGTCCTTTTCAATGGCGGTCACCACCATGCCGATGTGATCCATATGAGCGGAGAACATGATCTTCTTGCCGCCCTCCTGACCCTTCTTTTCGATGATCAGGTTGCCCATCACGTCCACCTTGGCGTTATCCACCTTGCCGGCGACGATCTTCTTCACAGCTTCGGCCACCTGGGTTTCATTGCCGGTGGGGCCGTATACGGAAAGCAATGTTTTCAAAGTTTCAAGCAGCATAATGTACGTCCTTTCTTGGCCTTACAGGCTGTTGACCACATGGCGGGCCAGGGTCAGCTGGTCTTCCACGTCGCTGAGTTTCACAACAGAGGAGGGGCCGTGGATATAGCGGCAGGGTACGCTGAGCACGCAGGTGGCCTTGGCGTCGGCGGTGGCCTGATAGGCAGAGGCGTCGTTGCCGCCGGTAGCCGCTTCCTTGATCTGGTAGTGGCAGCCGTTCTTTTCCGCGATATCGATCACGCTCTTGTACAGTTTCCGGGTCACGATGGAGCCGTTGTCCATAAAGCTGACGGCTACGCCCTTGCCCAGACGGCACACCTGAGATACCTCAGGCACATTGCCCATATCGCCGGCGGTGGTGCCTTCCAGCACCAGCACGGCGTCCGCCTTGGTATTGAAGGCGGCGGCACGGGCGCCGCGGCAGCCGATTTCTTCCTTCACCACAAAGGCGTAGGTCACGTCGTTCTGGGTGCTTTCCTGCAGCAGCTTGAGCATCACATAGCAGCCCACGCGGTCGTCCAGCGCCTTGCTCACCACGCAGCCGTCGCCGAACTTTTCATACTTGCTGTCAAAATAGATGTAGGTGCCTTCGGGCGCTGCGCCCAGCGCCTCATCCTTGCTCTGCGCGCCGATATCCACATACAGGTTGTCAAAATCCAGCACGCGCTGACGGTCCGCCGCGCTCTGCAGGTGGATGGCCATGGCGCCGATAACGCCCTTGACCTTCTCTTCGCCCACGGTCACATGCTTGCTGACGCATACGCGGGGGTCAATGCCGCCCACAGGCTGGATGCGAATCATGCCGTCCTCGGTGGCACCCACGGAAATGAAGGCCACTTCGTCCATATGGGCGTTGAGGATGATATGCTTGCGGCCGCTCTTCTTGACGCCCTTTTTGAAGGCGATCACGTTGCCGGCCTTGTCGATGCGCACGTCGTCGCACACCTTGGAGGCGGCTGCCATAATGGCGTTGCGCACCGCGCCCTCATCACCGGGCGCGCCGTTGAGTTCACACAGTTTGTTCAGTTCCATAGCTGTTCCTCCCACGTATCGTCAATGGCGCGGAGGTAATGCGCCAGCAGCCGCGCGCCTTCGGTGAGGGCGTGCATGTCAAAGGTTTCCACGTTGGTATGCATGTACTTGAGGGGCAATTCCAGCAGCACGCAGGGCACGCCACCGCGCACGATGGACAGCCTGTCGGTATCCGTACCGGTGCCGCGGGTGGCGATGGCCTTCTGAATCTTGATGTTCTGCTCCTTTGCCACCTCGTCCAGCTTTTTGCGCAGGAAGGGATGGATGAAGGGGCCCTTGGTGGCCACCAGATCGGTGATCTCGTGGGTGCGGGCGGGAGACGCGCCGGGGGTATGGGCATGGCACACATCCAGCACCACCGCATAATCCGGATCCACCTCGTAGCCCGTGGTCCACGCGCCGATGCAGCCGATCTCCTCCTGACAGGAGGCCACAAAGTACACGTCGGCATCGCACTTCATATCCTTGAGCAGCTCCGCCGCCTTGAGCATGATGGCCACGCATGCGCGGTCATCCGCCGTCTTCATGGAGATGCGGCCGTTCTTCAGCTCCGTAAAGCGGTTTTCAAAGCACACCTTATCGCCCACGCTGACCACTTTGCGCACCTTTTCGGCGGGCATACCCAGATCCACAAACAGGGTATCCTGGAAGTTATAGTTGCTCTGGCGATCCTTGGCAGACAAAAGATGGGGAGGCGTTGCGCCCACCACGCCCATGAGCAGCTTTTTGCCGTACACGCGCACGCGCATGCCGGGCAGCACGCGGGGATCCACGCCGCCCACGCTCTGCATACGCAGGCATCCGTCCTCTTCGATCTTGCTCACCATCATGCCGATCTCGTCCAGATGGGCAGACAGCATCACCTTGGGGCCCTTGCCCTTGCGGCGGGCCACCACGCTGGCAAGCGGCGTGATATGCACCTCGTCCACATAGGGGCGGAAGGCGTCGGCGATAAATTCCGCCGCCGGCAGCTCCATGCCCGTTACGCCGGGCTTACCCGCTGCTTCCCGCAGAAATTCTTCAATATTCATAGAACGCTCCTTCCACAAAGTATATTTGTACTTGACTTGAAATGGTGCCGTTCATGCCATGCACTTTGTGCGCGGCATGGTACAAGTACGTTCATTATACCATACGCCCCAAGGGAAGCAAGCACAAAACAGCAAAAAAACACCCGTCCCGACACGGGACAGGCAAAAGGCTTCCCTGTTTATTCCGCTGCGGCATGCTACATGACCGGCTGTACCAGCACCCGTCCGTTTACGTTTTCCACCCGGTAGATGCCAAGGTAAGTGCTCGTTTCCGCCTGGCTCAGGCGGCGGACGGCATTCAGATCCCTTTCATCAAACCGGATGGACAAGCCGCAGCCCACCGCCACCGCACGCGGGGTGGATACGATCTGCGTGCGCACGCCCATGCGGCGCAATTGCCCGTCCACCCGGAGCACCGCCTGCCGCGAGCGGAACGATGCGATCATAAACCTTTCCGTATTCATCCATGACGCCCCCTTTGCTTCATGGTATGCAGGCGTCTGCACGCCCGTGCGGCATAGGCAGAGGGCTGATCGCATATCATGCACGGAAGGAGCGTGGGCGCGATGATCTATCTGGATAATGCAGCCACCAGCTATCCCAAGCCGCCGCAGGTCAGGCGGGCTGTTTCCGGCGTGATCGACCGCATCGGAGGCAATCCGGGGCGCGGCGGGCATGCAGGGGCGCTGGCAGGCGGGCGCATCATGGAGAACTGCCGCAGCCGTCTTGCCGGGCTGCTGGGCGCAAAGGACAGCAGCCGCGTCATATTCACCATGGGCTGCACCGACGCCCTGAACACCGCCATCCGCGGCTTTCTGCACCGGGGCGACGAGGTGCTCATATCGCCCTTTGAGCATAACGCCGTCATGCGCCCGCTGACCATGCTGGAAAAGACGGGGCAGATCAGCATCCGCACGCTGCCTGCGGATGTAAACGGCCGCATCGATCCCGCATCCGTTGCCAAATCCCTTTGCAGCAAAACGGCGCTGTGCGTCCTTTGCCACGCCTCCAACGTGACGGGGGTCATCCAGCCTGCAAGGGAGATCGCCAGACAGCTTATGCAGTACGGCATTCCGATGCTGCTGGATGCGGCGCAGACAGCCGGCGTGGAGGATCTTTCGGATACGGGCGCCGCCATGATCGCCCTGCCCGGGCACAAGGGGCTGCTGGGCCCCATGGGCGTGGGCGCGCTGTACGTGCACCCCGATATCACCCTGCGTCCGCTGCGTACGGGCGGCACGGGAAGCGTATCCGAATCCATGGAGCAGCCGGACATGATGCCAGATCTCCTGGAAAGCGGCACGCCGCCCCTGCCTGCCATTGCAGGCCTTTTGCAGGGCACGCGCTTTGCCCTTGCCCACATGGGCGCCATCGCCCAGTACGAGCAGGCGCTCCTCCGGGAAATGTACGAAGGCCTTGCCCGCATCCCCGGCGTAACGCTTTACGGCCCCCCGCTTTCCACGCCCCGCACGGCGGTATGCGCCTTCAATATCGGCGATCTGGAAAGCGGCGCGGCGGCGGATCTGCTTTCCGCCTCCGGCTTTGCGCTGCGGGGCGGGCTGCACTGTGCGCCAAGCACACACCGCCAAATGGGCACATTGGACCGGGGCGCCCTGCGCGCATCCCCCGGCCCCTTCAGCACAGAGGAAGAGATCGACCAATTTCTCCGCAAAGTTCACACCCTCTGCACCAAATGACATCTTTTGCCGTTGTTGTATACAATTTTTGCCTATTCTGCCCATTGTATACACATTCAATTTCCTGTATAATGTCATTATAATAGGAAGGAAGGTGTGTGCATTTGTGCAAAATGCACACCCATGACAAGATACACATCCCTGCGGAGGTGAAGGTTTGAAGCAGCTTCTGGAACGCCTGAAAGAATCACTTTATTCCGTACTGCCGATCACCGCAATCGTCCTGGTACTGAGCATCTCGCTGGCGCCGCTGGATTCGGGGGTCATGGTGGTCTTTGTCATGGGCTCTATCCTGCTTATCGGCGGGATGAGCCTGTTCGCGCTGGGCGCAGGCATGTCCATGCAGCCTCTGGGCGAGGGCATCGGCATCCAGCTGAACAAAAGCAAAAAGGTGTGGCTGTCGCTGCTGTGCTGCTTTGCGCTGGGCCTGCTCATCACGGTAGCGGAGCCGGATCTGACCGTGCTGGCGGAGCAGATTCCCTCTGTGCCCAACATGGTGCTCATCCTGTCCGTGGGCGTCGGCGTGGGCATTTTCCTGGTCATCTCCATGCTGCGCACGCTGAAGGGCTGGGCGCTCAATTACCTGCTCATCGGCTTTTATCTGCTGACGGCTGTGGCCGCCTGCTTTGCCCCTGCGGATTTTTTGCCCGTGGGCTTTGATTCCGGCGGCGTGACCACCGGCCCCATTACGGTTCCCTTCATCATGGCGCTTGGCGCCGGTATGGCCTCCATCCGCGGCGATAAGCACGCAGGGGAGGATTCCTTCGGCCTCATCGCGCTGTGCTCGGTAGGCCCCATCCTGTCCGTACTGCTGCTGAGCATCTTCTACGATCCGCAGCCGGCCAGCGAAGTGCCTGTGCTGGTGGAGGCCGCCACCACGCTGGACGCGTTCAAGCTGTTTTCCCATTCGCTGCCCCATTACGCGGAGGAGGTGCTCATCGCCTTTGCTCCCATGGTGGGCGTGTTTGTGATCTTCCAGATGGTGTTCAGGCGCTATACCCTGCACCAGCTGCTGCGCATCTGCCTGGGTCTGCTTTACACCTATGTGGGGCTGGTTTGCTTCCTGACGGGCGCCAACGTGGGCTTCATGCCCGCAGGCCAGCTGCTGGGCTCCTCCCTGGCAGACGGCGGCACCAAGTACTGGCTGTTGCCCGTGGGCGCGGTGATCGGCTTCTTCACCGTCGCGGCGGAGCCTGCCGTGCACGTGCTCAAAAAGCAGGTGGCCGAGGTTTCCAACGGCCGCATCAGCCAGAAGAGCATCTCCCTGGGCCTGAGCATCGGCGTGAGCATTTCCGTATGCCTGAGCATGGCCCGCATCGTGTGGGGTTTTCCCATCCAGTACTTCCTCATTCCCGGCTATATTCTGTCCCTGGCCATCAGCTTCTTTGTGCCCCACATTTACACGGGCATCGCCTTTGACTCCGGCGGCGTGGCATCCGGTCCCATGACCACCACCTTCATTCTGCCCTTCGCGCTGGGCGCATGCCGCATGCTGGGCGGCAACATCATGACCGACGCCTTTGGCATTGTGGCCATGGTGGCCATGACGCCGCTCATCACCATCCAGCTGATCGGCCTGTTCAGCGAGATCAGGCACAAGCTCCATCTCAAGCATACCGCCGGCCGTGCGGTGGACGACGAGGACGACGTGATCCTCTACTACGAGGATATGGGAGGTGCCCAGTATGAGTGAACGGGTCCAGATGATCCTGTCCATTGTCCGGCAGGGCCACGGACAGATGCTGATCGAAAAGCTGCAGCGCTCCGGCATACCGGTGCACTACCAGTGCGTAGGCCACGGCACCGCCCCCTCCGAGATCCTGGATATTCTGGGTCTTGGCACCAGCGATAAGGACGTGGTCATCTCCTTTGCCACCGAATCCCATGCCCGGGATCTGCTGGGCAATCTGCACAGCGCATTTCTGCACATCGGCCGTGTTCACGGCCTCATCCTGCTGCTGAACACCACCGCCGTCAGCAAGCTTTTGTCCCTGATGGTGCAGACCCCCTTGACCGAAACGACGGGAGGCTCCAATATGAATTACAACGCCAACAATTCCCTGATCTGCATTTCCGTAAACCTGGGCTTTACCGATCAGGTGATGCACACCGCACGTCAGGCAGGCGCCCGCGGCGGCACGGTGATCAAGGCCCGTCTGGCCAGCAGCGAGAGCGCCGAGGAAACGCTGGGCAAGGAACTGCACCAGGAAAAGGAACTGCTGCTCATCCTGGCTCCCAGCAAGGACGCGCCCAACATTATGAACGCCGTCAACAAGGAATACGGTCTGCGCAAGGAAGCCCAGGCCATCATCCATTCCCTGCCGGTGGAGCATGCCATGAAGATCTGATCCCCATGCAAATTAGACCGCTTTCGCGGTCTTTTTATTTTGCGCCGTTTCAGTCTGCCAAGGGGAGGGTATATATATTCCGTACAAGCTATTTCCGTTTTGAAGGAGGCACTGCCATGCTGACTGAACATACCAAGGCCCCCGATTTTACCCTGCCCGATATGCACGGCAATCCCGTATCTCTTGCCGATTTTGCAGGCAAAAAGGTGGTGCTCTATTTCTATCCCAAGGATAACACCTCCGGCTGCACCAAGCAGGCCTGCGCCTTTGCCGCGCTCTACAACGGCTTTGCGGAGAAGAACGCCGTGGTCATCGGCGTCAGCCGCGACAGCGCCGCATCCCATAAAAAGTTTGCGGAAAAGAACAACCTGCCCTTCATCCTGCTCACCGACGCCGACGCCCGCGTTACCGATCTGTACGGCGCCTGGCAGGAAAAGACCATGTGCGGCAAAACCTCCATGGGCGTGGTGCGCACCACCTACATCATTGACGAACAGGGCATGATCGAAAAAGTGATGCCCAAGGTGAAGGCGGACACCAACCCCCAGGATGTGCTACGTTTCCTTGGCTGACGAGCACCCACTGACCCTCGGTGCCGTAAGCTTTGGATAAATCCTCTTTCGCAAGGGCGTCCCTGTGACGGGACGCCTTCTTTTTTACGCAAAACTGCGCCAAAAAACCTCCCCGGAAGGGAAGGCTTTTCATGTTACTGGGCGCTGTCCGTCTGCGCAGCGTCAGGCGCTGCATTTTCCGCATCGTCCGCCAGGGTGACGGTGGCCGTATTGCCCGTGCGGGCAGCGTTCAGCGCGGCGGCATACAGCCGCTCTGCCATGCGGGAAGACTGGGTGGCGCCCGTCACGCCGTCGATCTTCGTCTTTTCGCCTGCAGCCTTCAGCTGCCGTTCAATTTCGGGGATCCACTTGGAAGGATGCGGATCCATGGGATATTCGTCAGCGGTGGTTTCGCTCTTCTTTTTGCCGTCCATGTCGGCGTCATACTCCACATCCGTCACCTGACCGCCCGTCACGGTCACCTTCACATATTCCTGCCAGCCGCCGTTCTGCGCAGCATACGCCTCAGACGCCTGCGCGGTATACACGCCGTCCTTGTACATGCTTTCGGCGGTAGGCGCAGGGGAATTGAGTGCCTGGGGCGAGGGCGAGGTCATGGTAGGCGATTGGGTGACCTGCGGCGGGTTCATGGCCGCGCAGCCCGTCAGCATCACGGCGCACACCGCGCACAGCATGGGCGCCACGGCCTTTTTCCAGAGAGGTACATGTTTCATTGCGTATTTCCCTTCCTTTCATGGCGCGTTGGGCGCGCCCATGCACCAAGTATATGCATGGGCGCTGCAAAATATGCACCCTGCGCCGATGCTCTCTTGCACTTGTACAGGAAAGATGCTATAATGAAAAATACTGCACCGGCTGCGACCGGCGCAGGTGCGAAACGCACAATATTCACGTTTGGAGGGAGTCTCTTGGAGGACCCGTTAGGTAGTTATCTCATCGCATGCATCTGTTTCATTTTTTCCGCACTGCTGTGCGCCTGTGAATCGGGCGTGAAGCACGCCAGCGAGGAAAAGGTAGCCCCCGCCGGCAGCCGCATCATGCGCTATGTGCGGGACAACAAATATCCCCTGGCTACGCTGGGCGGCTTGAGAACGCTGCTGCTCATGGCGGGCACGGCGGAGATCGCCTGTCTCCACACCCGCAGCCCCTGGGGCGTGTTGCTGCTTTCCGCCGTGTGCATCCTGATCGCCATGCCGCTGTGCGTGCTGCTGCCCAACCGCCTGTGCAAGCGCCATGCCGATTCCGCCGTCATGCATCTAAAGCCGCTGATCGTCACCGTGTGCGTGCTGCTCAAGCCCTTTGCCGTATTCTCCGTATGGCTCAGCGACGTGTTCCTGCGTCTGCTTGGCAACGATACCCAGGATAAGGAAGAGGTCACCGAAGAAGAAATTCTGGCCATGGTGGATATCGGCGAGGAAAACGGCGTCATTGAACAGAGTGAGCATGAGATGATCACCAATGTGCTGGAATTTACCGATATGACCGCCGCGGACTGCATGACCCACCGCAGGGATATTGCCGCCCTGTGGATCGGCGATGATGACGAAACCATTCTTTCCACCATCAAGGAATCCGGCCGCAGCCGTCTGCCCGTGTACGACGAGGACATTGACGACGTGATCGGCGTGCTCTTCGCCCGCGACTTTTTCATCAACTCCCGCAGCAAAAAGCCCCAGCCCATCCGCAATCTGCTGCGCGAGCCCTATTTTGTGCCCAAGACGGTGAAAACGGACGTGCTGCTGCGCAACATGCAGCGCGCCAAGACCCATATCGCCATCGTGCTGGACGAATTCGGCGGCGTCAGCGGTCTGGTCACCATGGAGGATCTGCTGGAAGAGATCGTGGGCAATATCTACGATGAGTTTGATCCTCTGGAGGAAAAGGAAATTATCCCCCTGGGCGAGGATCGCTGGCAGGTGCTGGGCAGCGCCGAGCTGGACACCCTCAGCGATGAAATGCATCTTACCCTTCCCGAGGATGAGGATTACGATACCATCGGCGGCCTGATCTTCAGCAAATTCAACGTGATCCCCGACGACGGCGCCACTCCCGACGTGGACATCTGGTGCACCGCGGACGGCGAAGTGCCCGAATACGACGGCGATGACGATGAAGAGGATCTGCTGTGCGACCTGCTCCATGTGCATGTGGACAAAATTCTGGACCACCGCGTGGAAAAGGCCACCATCACCGTGCTGCGCAGCCAGATCGTTCCCCGCGAAGAGGACGAAAAGGAAGCGGAAGGCGACAATTGATCATCAGGGAGCGGTTATCCGCTCCTTTTTTTATGCCTGCTGCCGGCGGATCAGCCCGGCAAGCCCGCCGATGCTGACGCCCATCAGGATATCCATCAGGTACGCTGTCTGGGACAGCTGCTGCCCGGTCAGCAGCGCGTAGATCAGCACGCCTGCGCCCATGTACATAAGCCCCAGCAGCGCACCCCGCAGCGCGCCCTGCATTTCACCCCGGCGCACCGCCGCAAATACGCCAAGCACAATGCTGATCAGCTTGATCACCTGGTTGGCCGTGCGGATAAAGGCGTCGCCCGCATCCGTGATGCCCACGATCAAGGCCAGCAGCACCACCAGCACCGCCGTCACGGCAACAGAAAGCAGCAGCCCCTTCAGCCACCGCCCAAATGCGCTTTGCAAAAAGGAACACCTGCGCCCGTAATAATTGGTTTTTGCCATAAACATCCTCCCTGTGCTTTTGTATCAGCCTATGCCGCCCTCCCTGCCGTCTATGACCCCATCTTTTTTGTAAAAAAGTTTTTGTCATCATTGCCTGCCCTGCAAAAATATGATATGCTTATCAGGTTACAAGAGCTTTTTCCCGTAAGAAAGGACAGATGTTATGACCATTTTCGAAGCTGCCATCCTGGGCATCGTACAGGGTCTGGCGGAATTTCTGCCCATCTCCTCCAGCGGCCATCTGGAGCTTTTCCAGCACATCATGGGCCTGAGCGATAATTCCGCCTCCATGATGCTGCTCACCGTGCTGCTCCATGTGGGCACGCTGGTGGCAGTCGCCGTGGTGTTCTGGAACGACTGGATGGATATCCTGCGTCATCTCTTCAAGAGCAAAACCCTGGGCCTGCTGTTTATCGCATCCCTGCCCGCGCTGTTTGCGGCGCTGCTGCTGGGCGACGCCATGGACAGCCTGTTTGGCAGCGGCTTCCTGGGCCTGGCCTTCCTGATCACCGCGCTGTTCCTGCTGCTCACCGAATACATCGGCAAAAAGATGAAAAACCGCACCGACCTCCAGGACGAAGTGGGCGTCAAGCATGCCCTTTGCATGGGCGTGATGCAAGCCGTAGCCATCCTGCCCGGCGTGAGCCGCAGCGGCAGCACCCTGCTTGGCGGTATCTTCAGCGGCATGAAGCGCGAAAAGGCGGCCAAGTTCTCCTTCATGATGAGCGCGCCCGCTATTCTGGGCAGCCTGCTGGTGGAGGGCAAGGACGTGCTGGAAAACGGCGGCATGGAGCTGCTGAGCTCCAATCTGATCCCCGTGCTGGTAGGCGTGGCACTGGCTGCCGTATCCGGCTATCTGGCCATCCGCTATATGCTGAAGCTGATCAACCGCATTTCCTTTAACTGGTTTGCCCTGTATGTGGGCATCGTGGGCGTCACCGTGGTGGTGCTGCAGATCGCAGGCGTCTCCTTCCTGCCCGCGTTCCCCTTCTTTGGCTGATCCGGCAAAAATAAAAAAGGACCCCTGGCAGGAGATGTCTTAAGGAATCATTTATCCAATAGCGAAAAACGAGCATCCGAATACCGGATGCTCGTTTGCTTATGTGGCCCCACAAACGCAATGCACTGGTACAGTGCGTATAATTGCGCCCTCCTGTGGTCTGTGGCTGCTCGATAAATTGGACTTTACTCACTTCTCTTTGCTGAACAATTCAATTGTCATTAAGATAATACCAAGCACAATAAACACAACAGAGAAGGCAAACAGCAACGTCAAGTCCATCTCAATTATAGTTGACAAAAATCTTCCAAGTTTAGTGTCCCAAGAGGTAACGAGATTGTTGCCTGCGATAAAAACAATCGCCAAAGCCCAAATGCTACCTATCAGGGAAAGAAATCCACCTATCACTGCTCTTTTCATACAATCACACTCCCTGTCAAATTCGAGTTTATCGCTTTCATTCTATCACGCAGAACAAGAAACAGCAAGCCTTGGTGGGCTTGCTGTTTCGGTATTTCCTTGGCGCAAAGTGAAGGATAACTCTTTCCTTTCTATCACTCTTACTGTCGGGTCCTTTTTGCTTGCTTATTTTTCGGTAAAGAATTCCACTTCTTCGCCGGCGGCGCCCAGGCAGAAAGCCACGCGCACGGGATAGCCGTCCGCCGTGGGGATGACCACGTCCGCAGGCTCGCGGATGATCTCAAAGCCCTCCGCGCGCACCTTGGCGACCAATTCGTCCACGTTATCCGTGGCAAAGGCCACGTGCAGCAGTTGGCCCTGGGGCATTCTTTCCGTGCCGTTGGAGAAAATTTCCATGCAGCCGGCGCCGGTGGACAGCATAATGCTCTGGGCGTCGCCGCCGCCCCAGCGCTTGTATTCCTCAAGGCCCAAAAGATCGCGGTAAAAATGGACGGCTTTTTCGTATTCGGCAACGCCGCAGCAGCGCAGCGCAATGTGGTGGATCCCGGTGATCATGGGTGTTTCCTCCTTATGTGGTTGATATCTGCTGCTATTATAGCACAGACCCCGCATCCTGCAAACAGTACGTTTGATTTTTTCCGCAAAGCAAAACGCCCTCTCCGGAGAAAGGGCGTTCGTTTGTCAGTTCAAGTTATTACTTGCGCTGCATGGCCGCGTAGCATTCGCTGCAATACACGGGACGGTCTTCGCGGGGCTGGAAGGGCACCTTGGTGGCGGCGCCGCAGTTCGCGCAGATAGCGTCGTGCATTTCGCGGACAGTGCCGTTGTTACGCGCAGCCTTGTGAGCCTGACGGCAGTCACGGCAGCGGGTGGGTTCGTTCTGGAAGCCCTTTTCGGCGTAGAATTCCTGCTCACCGGCGGAGAACACAAATTCCTTGCCGCAGTCACGGCACACCAGCGTCTTGTCCTGATACATGGTCTAAATCCCCCTGAGATGAATGATGTTTGGTTTGAAGGGCTGACCTGGTCTTTGACCCCACACTCGCCGGCAGGAGGTTTGCTCATAGCGCATTGGCGCTCCCACTCTGCTCTCTCGCGTTTACACGCGGCCGGACTTACTTCTAAGCCGCACCATGCTCCCCGGCGCTTTGGCCGGATTACGTGGACCGTTTTGCCTGCGACTGGCATCGGCTTTCAACCACAGACCCGCTTCAACCAACGATTATTATAACACTTTACATTTTTCTTGCAAGTGTTTTTTTACATTTTTCTTAAAATAATTCAATTTTTCTCAATCTTTTGTATTGGTTGGTACCATTTCGGACATGTCTTGTGCATATCGTCATACCAGGCCAGCACATCCGCCGCCTGCTTGAGCATCACGTTGATCTGCTGCTGCCCGTATGGCACCGCCCAGGCCACGCTGGACAGGGTGTTGCTGGCGATGTACAGCGCCAGCAATCGCCAGAACATGTCCGGCGGCGGGCCGTCAAAGTATCCGTCCACCATGCCGCCGGCAAAGGCGGGCGACAGCTGGGCGCACCACACGATGCGGTTGAATTCCTCCCAGGGATCGCCGTAATCAAACCGGTCAAAATCGATGATCACGATCTTCCCGTCCTCCACCATCATGTTGCCGGTGTGGTAATCCCCGTGCTGGAAGGATTGGGGCCTGTTTTTCAGCAGGTGACGGTTTTCCTCGATGTAGCGGATAAAGTGCTCCGCGCCGGCATATTGCACGGGACACTGCCGGTGCAGGGTAATCTTCCGGTCCATCTTGGCGTTGAAGCGCTTTTCCCAGTCTGCCTGATCCGCAGGCGCCGGGATACGGTGCAGCTTTTGCAGCATTTTTCCCGCATCCATGCCCAGGGCATACTGCCTTTCCTCCGTTTCATCCGGCAGCACGTCCTCGGCGTCCTGTCCGTGCACCCAGGTCTGCAAAAGGTACACGCCCTCTTCACACACGCCTGTTTCCACGGCGGCGCACATGCGAACGCCCGTCTCTTCAGCCGTTTTCTGCACGCGGAACAGCTCCCTGCGCTGCTCCAGCCGCTCCATGGGGCTGATGCGCAGCAGATATTCCCCGCCGTCCCGGGTGTACACATGATATTTTTTGTCCCCGGACCAGCCTTTATCCACCAATTCCCGGGACACGATGGTATCAAAGATCATGTTTTCGTCCTTCATACGCTGTGCGGTTTGATTTCCAGCACGCAGATGCGCTTTTGCTCGCTCAGATCGCCCCGGGTCACCCGCACGGTGGGCATGGGCGTGCGCTCGTCCCCGGATGCGTTCATTTCGTCCAGGAATTCGTCCAGTGCGGCGATAGGCCAATCCGCGTTGACCTGGGTCTTGTAATGCATGGGGATCACCATGCGCGGCCCGATAAGGCGCACCGTTTCCGCCGCCTGACGGGCGTCGATGGTGTAAAAGCCGCCTACGGGGATCATCAGCACGTCCACCCTGCCTATGTCATCCAGCAGCTTTCTGTCCGGCACATGGCCCAGATCGCCGCAGTGCAGCACGGTGACGCCGTCCATATGCACCCTGGCCAGCAGATTGCTGCCGCGCCTGGCGCCCATATCCCCATCATGCCAGCAGGGGATCATCTCCACCTGCACGTCGGGCAGCGGAGAGCACTTTCCTGCCTTATCCACCACGATAGCGTCGGCAGGGCATTTCTGCGTCCAGTTGTGGTCATGATGGCCGTGGGACACCGTCACCGCATCGCATTCCGCGCCGTTGTTGCCATAGCCCACCGCCGGATCGCAGGGATCGGTGAGGATCCGTGCGCCTGCGCCGTCGATCAGGGAAAATTCCGAATGCCCGTGATAAATGATGCGCATAACTGCCGCCTTTCCCGGGGAGCTGCCCCGTCAGGTTCATTGTTTCACGTGAAACATTTGCTTATGCCTGCAGAATTTCGCTGTGCGTCACCCGGCCCTGCTGCCAGGTCATGTTCAAAATGCGCCGTCCGGGCAGCCGCAAGCCCTTGACGCTGCCGTCCTGCCATGCATCGGGCAGCGCCGGCAGGAGCGTAACGCTGCCGTCCTTTTCCACCTGACACAGCATTTCCATGATGCCACTGGCCGCGCCGAAATTGCCGTCGATCTGGAAGGGCGGATGGGCGCAGAACAGGTTGGAATAGGTGCCGCCGGACTGCCAGTCGTTTTCCCTGCACAGCATCAGCTGATTGGAAAGCAGCTTCAGCGCCCGGTTGCCGTCCCTAAGGCGCGCCCACAGATTGATGCGCCAGGCCATAGCCCAGCCCGTGCTTTCATCTCCGCGCATATCCAGCGTGCGGCGCACGGCGTCCGTCCACTCCGGCATGTCCGGGGTGATCTGCTGCGCCGGGAACAGGGCATAGAGATGACTCACATGGCGGTGTTGATCCTCGCCGTCCTGCCTGTCGCCGTCAAATTCGGCAATGCGTCCGTGGCTGTCCTTCTCAAGACCCTTAAGCTTGGGCAGCTTGTCCATGATTTCTGCGGAAAGCGCGCACTTTCCTGCCGCTTTCTCCGCTTCCAGACACATTTCCCACACGTCTCTCGTGATCTGCTGCATCATGCCGGAGGCGCGGTCCACCTGGCAATCGCCCGTTTCGCTCCGGTACCAGTGCTCGGCGGACGTGGCCGGGCAGAAGATCCATTCGCCCCTGTCCTCGATCACCGTATCCAGCAGGAAGCGGGCCGACGCCTGCAGCGCAGGCAGGACAATATCCGCAAGCGCCGCTTCATCCCGGGTGTACAGATAATATTCCCAGCCGCTGCGGCACAGCCAGGCAAGACCGAAGGGCCAGAAGGCGAATTCTGCCGTCATATGACAGCCCGCGCCCACGGGGGTGGCCATACGCCACAGATCCGTATTGTGATGGGCGCAGGCGCCGCCGGCGTCATAATATTCCCCGGCCGACCATTTGCCGGACTCCGTCAGATCCCGGATCAGCGAAAGCATGGGCTGCATACAATGCTCAAGACCCATCCGCAGCGTGGGCCAGTAATTCATTTCCGTATTGATGTTCAGCGTGTAGTTGCAGTGCCACGGCGGATTATCGCTGTCATTCCAGATGCCCTGCAAATTCATGGGCTGGGTGCCTGCGCGGCTGGCGGCCACGGTGAGATAGCGGGCGTGATTGAAGCACAGCACATACAAGCCGTTTTCCCGCTGACCCGCCTGATGCCGGCGCATCCTTTCGTCGGTTGGCAGCGCGGCGATCTCGTCATCGCCGGGGATATCCAATTCTATCTGATCGTACAGCGCCCGGTGATCCGCCTCATGGCGCTTCAAAAGCGCCGCGAAGGGCCATTTTTTTACATTCAGCGCGTCCTGCAGGGATTTTTGCACATATTCCCTGCCTTCCAGTACGGGATGCATGTCCCATCCGGCAAAGGAGGTGCGTGCGGTGAAGATCAGCGTCACGGCGTCCGCATCCTGAACGCTCAGGCCATCCGCCGACACACACAGGCTGCCGCCCTCATAGAGCGCAGTCAGTCGCGCCGCATAGCCCATGCCCTGCTGCGCCGGATCGTCGCTGTAATCAACATGTGCGCCGCCGCCCTGCATAACGCCTTTGGTGTGATGCACCACCGGGCAGTGACCGGTGAGCAGCAGACCGTTTTCCGCGTCGGCTTGCAGCTCGGTAAACTGAAGCGCCGGCGCAAGCGCAGCCGTCAGCGTGATCTTTCCTTTATTTTCACTGTGGATCCGCACGATCAGCGCCTGATCCGGATGGGAAACGAAGGTCTCCCGGCAGATCGTCTGTCCATCCGGCAGCGTAAAGCGCACGGTATGCACGCCGCGCTGCATATCCAGACGGCGGGTATAGTCCGTCACATGCTCCGCGGCGGGCATGCGGATATGCAGATCGCACAGGGGCATATACATCTGCGACCAGAGTCCGGTGCAGAATTCCTGCTCCAGCACGTCCTGCGCACCCTTTTGATCGCCTTGCAGGGACAGCGCCCGGGCTTTTTGCAGCGCCTGATGGGCATTTGGGTTTTCATACCGCATGGGCATGCCCGTCCACAGCGTATCCTCGTTGATCTGGATACGTGCGTCCGCCGCGCCGCCAAACAACATGGCGCCGATCCGGCCGTTGCCCACGGGCAGCGCCTCATTCCAGGTAGCGGCGCTCTGCCGGTACCAAAGCTGATGATTGTCTATACGCATGGGGAAACCTCCCATTATACTGCTTGCTTCATTGTACCATATCCGGCGACTTGTACGCAATAGATTTGACGCGTTGACCCTATATAGCCATTGTTTCACGTGAAACAATGCGTTTTTCCGCCGCGCGGATGTTTCACGTGAAACAATCCGCCCGCGTCCTGTCAGGCCATCAAAAAAACCGCCGAAATAACGGCGGTTCTTGTCTTTATCTGTCGTAGATGCCGCCCTCCAGCGCGCTGCGGGCAGCCAGTATATACTTGCTGGTATCGCGGGGATCCACGCTGCGGCGGGGACAGGTTTCCGTGCAGCTGTCCGGCGCATCCTGATAGCCGTGCAGGCGCATGGTCATGCCGCCCTGACCGCCGGTCATGCGGCGCAGGTCTTCGCCGTAATGCAGCATCTCCGCCATGGGGATCAGGCAATGCATCCGCGCCCGGCGATCGTCCGCCGTGCGGCTTACCTCCTGCACCTTGCCCCGCATTTTTTCCACGTCACTCATCACGCGGCCCAGGAACTGCCCGGGCAGCAGGAAATCCACCGTCATCACCGGCTCCAGCCGCTGATTATGGCCCTTATCCAGCGCATCCATCACCGCCATGGGCAGCGCCACGATGAAATCCAGCGGATGGGTGTGGATCTCATGATGCTCGCCGTAGAGGATGGTCATTTTGACGTCCGTCACTTCGTAACCGAAAACGCCCTGCTTCAGCGCCAGCGGTACGGCGTTCTCGATCTGCCTTTGATAGCGGATGGGCAATTGCTTGGGCGTCAGCGGACACACAAACTGCACGCCGCTTCCCCGGGGCAGCGGCTCCAGCAGCACGCGGATCACCGCCCAGCAGGGCTTGGGCGCAAGATACGCCACAAAGCCCTCCACCGGCGCGCTCACCGTTTCCCGGTACAATATGCGCGCTTCGCCAAAGGTCACGTCCAAACCGTACCTGCTTTTCAGTGTATCGGTCAATATCTCCAGCTGAATCTCGCCCATCACGCTGAGCACCGTTTCGCCGCGGACGCTGTCGTAACCCACCTGCAGCAGGGGATCCTCGCTTTCCAGCTCCAGAAATGCGCGGTACAGCGCGTGCTCCCGGCCTTTACCGGCGGACGCGCTCACCTGCAGCGTAGGCGCGGACAGGCTTTCCCTGTCCACCGCACGGGGCAGCAGCGCTTCATCGCCCAGCACGGTACCGGGCACCGCGCCGTCCAGCCCCATCACCATGCCGATCTCCCCGGCATGCAGCGCCTGGGTATCCTCGCCCTTGCCGTCTGCTGTATAGCGGCGCAGCTGGGTGATCTTCCTTTCCTCATCCAGACCTGCAATTTTCAGCGCATCCCGGGTATGCAGCGCGCCGGAAAACACGCGTACATGGGCGATGCGGCCCATTTTATCATCCTTACTGACGGCAAATACCCGGGCGGCCAGGCTTTCGCTGCCCTTGTCCGGCGGCGGCAGCAATTCTGCCACGGCGTCCAGCAAATCTTCGATGCCCTCGCCCCTGAGCGCCGAGCCGCTGAGCACGGGATAGGCACGCAGCGCGCGGGTCTCGCGGATCAAGATCCGCCGCAGCTTCTCTTTGTCCGGCGCAGCGCCGTCCAGATACGCTTCCATCAGGTCATCGTCGCGCTCTGCCAGGAAGGCATAGAGCGCATCCTCATCCCACAGGGGTACGGCGTCCTCCGTCATCAGGCTGCGGATATCGTCCAGCACCCGATCCCGGTCCGCACCCTCCCGATCCGTCTTATTGATGAACATCAGTGCGGGCATATTTGCCTTTTTCAGCGCGTCAAACAGGCTTTCCGTACGGCTCTGCACGCCTTCCACAGCGGACAAAAGCAGCACCGCGCCGTCCGGCGCAAACAGCGCGCGCTCGGTCTCGGCGGCAAAATCGCTGTGACCGGGAGTATCGATCAGCGTGATCTCCTCATTTTTCCAGCGCAAAACAGCCCCGGCACTCTGTACGGAGATGCCGCGGCGCCGCTCGATGGGCAGCCGATCCGTGTGGGCTGTGCCCGCATCCACCTTGCCCACGGTGCGGATGGCGCCCGCACGGGAGAGCAGCTGCTCCGACAGGGTGGTCTTGCCCGCGTCCACGTGGGCAAAAATGGCAATATTGCGCATGATACATCCTTTTCTTGGGGCTCTCCGCCCGCTATGATGACGGAGTCTTGGGGCTGTCCGCCCCAAACCCCGACCAGGAGACCCGTCTCCTGGACCTCATTTTTCGACCGGCTTGAGCGGCGGCATTTCTCCGTCACCCGACAGGTAGCTGCCTGCGATCTGTTCTCAATCGGCATGCGTAAACGATCCGCCCGGCGCGGCCTCCGGCTGAGTCTTGGGGCTCTCCGCCCCAAACCCTGACCAGGAGACCCGTCTCCTGGACCTCATTTTTCGACCGACTTGAGCGACAGTATTTCTCCGTCACCCGACAGGAAGCTGTCTGCGGTCTGTTCTCAATCGGCATGCGGAAAACGATCCGCCCGGCGCGGCCTCCGGCTGCGCTTACTTCTTTCACCAAGAAAGGGAGCAAATTCATTTGCTCCGCTTCTTGGTTGAAAGAAGTTTTCATTTTTCTCCGTTTGCGGAGAAAAATGGCGGATCGTTGTCAAACTTCGCTGCATTTTCCCGCTTCACCGGGGAGTTGCTGTACATTTCCATACATTTATGTCCGGTATTGCAGGGTGCAGGGGGATCATCCCCCTGCCAGGGGCTTGGGGATGGAATCCCCAAGAAAGGCAAAGCCCCTAACAAAAAAAAGGATCATTTATCTGTTAGTTCCCGCTTCACCGGGGAGTTGTTGTACATAATGCGTCTACTTTGTCCGGTACTGCGGGGTCAAGGGGAACTCAGTTCCCCTTGTAGGGGTCCAGGGGGCTACGCCCCCTGGTTACTCGGCGATCTTCAGCGCGATCTCCATCATCTGGGTGAAGGTGGTGCGCACCTCATCGGGGGAGCAGCCTTCGCCGGTGTAGGGATTGTCGGAGATAGTCAGCAGGGACAGCGCCTTCTTGCCGGCGCGGGCGGCGTTCAGGTACAGGGCGTAGGTTTCCATTTCCACGGCCAGCACATGCAGGCTCTGCAGGATACGGTTGGGCTCGCTCTGATCATAGAAGGTATCGGAGGAGTACACCGCGCCCACAGGCATGTTCACGCCCATGCCGCGGGCCACGCCCACTGCCTTTTCCAGCAGCTCAAAGCTGGCGCAGGGCGCCAGATTGCCGTGGAAGCCGAACTGGGCGCCGTAATTGCTGTTGCTGTAGGCGCTCATGGCGGCCACGATGGAGCGGATCTTGAGATTTTCGTCGATCAGGCCGGCGCTGCCCACGCGGATGATGGAGCTGACGCCGTACACATTGTACAGCTCATAGCTGTAGATGCCGATGGACGGCATGCCCATGCCGCTGGCCATGACGGATACGGGCTTGCCCTCGTAGAAGCCGGTGTAGCCCTGAATGCCGCGCACGTTGTTCACCAGCTTGGCCTGATCCAGATAGGTTTCCGCAATGAACTTGGCGCGCAGCGGATCGCCGGGCATCAGCACGGTGGGCGCAAAATCGCCGATATTGGCAGTGTTATGGAGCGTAGGCATGAGTCATAACCTCCTTCATGGATGAAAAGCGGTGTTTTGTTTTACGCTTGTTCAGTATCTTGATCCCGACGGGAGTACACGCAGCCGCAGTAATCCTGCCGGTACAGCTTGTACTCCGCACTCAGCTGCAGCGAGCGCAGGTAGCCGCTGCGCTTCTTAAAATCGCAGGGCAGGAAGGGCACGCCAGCCGCCTGTGCCGTTTCGGCGCCGATGCGGTTGAGGTTTTCCGCATTCTTGTGGGGGCTGACGGTGAGGGTGGTGGTGAAATAATCAAACCCGTTGTCCTTTGCCGCCCGGGCGGTGGCCTCCAGCCGCTGCCGGAAGCACACAAGGCATCTGTCGCCGCCCTCGGGCGCGCTTTCCAGCCCCTTGACCAATGCAAAGTAGCTTTCCGGCTCATAGGGCGCTTCCAGGATCTTCACAGGCAGATGCGCCTCCCGGATCAGCCGCCTTTGCTCGGAAAGCCTCTTTTCATACTCCCCGGAAGGGTGGATGCAGGGGTTGAAAAAGTACACCGTCACCTCAAAATGCGGCGTCAGCCTTTCCAGCACGGCGCTGGAGCAGGGCCCGCAGCAGGAGTGCAAAAGCAGCCGGGGCTTGCCCTGCAGCGATTTGATCACCTGCTGCATGCACAGATCATAATTCTGCTTCATACAGTTTGTAAAAAAGGCGGGGCGGTTTGGCCGCTCCGCCTTGATTTTTGATTGGGTTACTTAACAATGACTTCGCCCATGTAGCCGCCGGGCACGGAGCCTGCGTTGCTTTCATCGGTATCGATGTGCATGGCCAGGGCATAGCTGTCGCTGACGCGGACGACCACGTCATCCAGGATGATGGCACGGCCGGTGCCTTCCACCTTCACCATAACTTCCTGCTTGTCCTGCACGCCGAATTCGGCAGCATCCTTGGTGGTCATGTGGATGTGGCGCTTAGCGGCGATGACGCCTTCCTTCAGTTCCACTTCGCCCTTGGGGCCCACCAGCTTGCAGCTGCCGGAGCCGGCGATATCGCCGCTCTCGCGGATGGGGGCGTTCACGCCGATGGCGCGGGCATCGGTGAGGGAAATTTCAACCTGGGTATCCTTGCGGCAGGGGCCGAGGATGGAAACGCCAGCCAGGGTGCGCTTGGGGCCCACCACGTCCACGCGTTCCGCACAGGCATACTGGCCGGGCTGGCTCAGTTCCTTCTTCACGGTCAGTTCATAGCCTTCGCCGAAGAGTACTTCCAGATCCGCCTTGCTCACATGCACGTGACGGGCGGAGGTTTCGATCAAAACTTTCATGTTGCTTTACGCTCCTTTGGATAAAAGTGATACCTATATTATACATCATTTGCGGAAAAAAGCAACGCCCGCAGCGCGTCCGGGCTTACTTCGCCATGGTTTTTTCGATAGCCGCAATGCGGTCGCCCAGCGGCGGATGGCTGTATTCCAGTTTCACCAGCAAGGGCGAGGGCGCAAGATGGGCAAAATTCTCCCTGGCCAGCACCTTCAGCGCGGTGCACAGGGCTTTTCCGTATCCCTCCTCCACGGCCTGACGGTCCGCCCGGTACTCCGCAAAGCGGCTGTAGGCGTTCATCGCCATGCCCGTCAGCGGCTGCAGAAGGGAAAGATACGCCCCCAGCAGGATGTAGGCAAAGCCATAGTTGACCCCGTCGAATCCAAAGGCGGCATGCATCTGGGGCGTGCGCACGCACAGCCATACCACCACGCTCATCAGCAGCAGATTTCCCAGATTCATCACCTGCTGCTTCATCACGTCCTTATGCAGCCCATGGCCCAACTCGTGGGCAAACACGGCGCAGATCTCGTCGGGCGTCATGGCATTGAGAAGATTATCGTACAGCACGATGGTCTTGGTCTTGCCAAAGCCTGCAAAATAGGCGTTCAGCTTGGTGGTGCGGCGGGATGCATCCATCACCTGAATGTCTTTTACGGTATAGCCGTGGTTGGTGAGCAGCGCCATCAGCTTGTCCCGCAGCTCCCCCTCCTCCAGCGGCACAAACTTGTTCCCAAGACGGCTGAGATAGGGGTAGAGGAAGGAAATGACCAGCGTCAGCAGGAACACCGCGCCGGTGAACAGCAAAATCACCCAGTCGCCCATGCCCCGGTGCAAAAGGCACAAAAGGCAAATCAGCGCACCGCTGAGCAGCACCTCAATCAGCAGCGAGCGCACCTGATCCATCCAGAAGGTCTTGCGGGTAGACCTGTTGAAGCCGTATTTTTCCTCGATCTTGAAGCTGTCGGCGTAATTGACGCCCACGGCGCACAGGGCGTCCACCAGCGCCTGGAAAATGACGACCATCAGCCCGCGCAGGTACACATTGGGGTAAAAAAGCGCTGCCACACGGGCATGGACGTCAAACATCAGCAGCGCAAGCGTCACAACCAGCGAAACGATCGTGGTCACAAAATGCAGCCGGCATTTTTCCGCGCTGTATTTTTTCCAGGTATTGTAGGTATCTTGATCGTACACGTCCCTCAGGTTTCCGGGCGTTTCGTTGTTGGCGGAACGGAAACGCACGTAATCCAGCACAAAATCCAGCCCGTGTCGGATGACCACCAGCAGCAGGATCAGTATTTTCCAGTTCATTTGTTTGCCTCCTTCGGATGGGATGCTGTTATCATATCACATTTTTTGCATTTGTGCCTGCGTTTAAGTGGAAAAGGATGTCATTTACTGGTATACTGGTGAAAAGACCACAAGGGAGGCTCCTCCATGAGCGAAATTCTCAAGGATTACAAGGATGCGCTGCAGTTCTGGAACAGCGCCTATGCCGCACGGGACGAAAAAAGCGACCGTTATGATCAATTGACCCCCGAAAGCAATGCGGACGTGCTGGCCGCCAGCAAGAAGCTGGCTTCCATCATCCGGGAAAATTTAAAAGATCAGAAAAAAGTGCTGGATTACGGCTGCGGCGAGGGCTGGGCCGGCATGCTTTTGTGTCAGGCAGGCTGCCGGGACGTGACCTGCGCCGAAATGGCGGAAAACGCCGTCGCGCTGGTCAAAGCCGTGCAAAAAAAGCTGCAGATCGGCGATGCGCTCCATCCCCTGGTCATCGACGAAAACTGGCTGTCCACCCTGCCGGATGCATCCTTTGACGGCATTGTTTGCTCCAATGTGCTGGACGTGATCCCAGGTAACGTGTGCGAGCAGATCCTTGCCCAGTTTGCCCGCATCCTGCAAAAGGAAGGCAAGCTGGTGATCGGCCTCAACTATCACGCGGAGCTCAAGGACGTGCCGGAAAAGAACATCGCCATCCGCCACGGCAACTGCCTGTACATAAGCGGCACCCTGCGCCTGGTGAGCCGATCGGACGAGGAATGGACGGACATTTTCTCCCACTGTTTTTCCGTGGAAGCGCTTCACCACTTTGGCTGGAACAACGAGCAGACGGAGCGCCGCCGCTGCTTTATTCTCCGTCCCAAATGCTGAAAAGGGGTTGCAGCCTTCCGTCCATCAATGGTATAATCAACTCAATTGAATGCATTTTATTTGACAGAGGAGTGTCTGTATGAAGTTTATCACGCTGAAAAACGGCTTGCAGGTGCCGCAGCTGGCGCTGGGCTGCATGCGCATCGCAGGCAAGGAGCAGCAGCAGGTGAATCAGCTCATCGCCGCCGCCATGGATTCCGGCGTCACCTTTTTTGACCATGCGGATATTTACGGCAAGGGCGCCTCGGAGGAAAAATTCGCCGCTGCCGTGAAGGCAAACGGCATCGCCCGCGACAAAGTGACCGTGCAGACCAAGTGCGGCATCCGCCCCGGCATGTACGATTTTTCCAGGGAGCACATCGTAAGCTCCGTGGAAAACTCCCTCAAGCGTCTGGGTACCGATTATGTGGATTTCCTTTTGCTCCACCGTCCGGATACCCTGATGGAGCCGGAGGAGGTGGCCGAGGCCTTCACCGCGCTGCAGAAGGATGGCAAGGTGCGCTACTTTGGCGTGAGCAATTTCAACGCCGGGCAGATGGCGCTGTTGCAGAGCGCCCTGACGCAGCACCTGTTCTTCAACCAGTTGCAGTTCGGCCCCGCCCATACCGGCATGATCGATTCCGGCATCAACGCCAACACCCGTTTTGACGGCGCTTTGGACCGGGACGGCGGCATTCTGGAATACACCCGCCTCAACAAGGTGCACATCCAGGCCTGGTCGCCCTTCCAGTGGGGCATGTTCCAGGGCCTGTTCTGGGAAAACCCGGCATATGATGAACTGACCCGCACCCTGGACCGCATGGCGGAGGAAAAAGGACTTACCCGCGAGGGCATGGTGGCCGCATGGGTCATGCGCCATCCCGCCGGCATCCAGTTCATCGCAGGCACCACCACCCCCCAGCGCGTGCGCCACATGGCAGAGGCTGCCGACGTGACCCTTTCCCGTGCCGAATGGTACGAAATTTACCGCGCCGCCGGCAACCAACTGCCCTAAGCAGGCTGAGCCTGCACCCCATGTCGACATACTTGGCTTGCTTCAATCTCCGTCCCACGACATGAAGCAATGCCTGACCCAAATTGAGCGGGCAGTGCCCGCACCCCATGTCGGCACGATCTGATCCCCCTATTATCAAGCAAACAAGAGGTAACCCACCATGCAATTATTTACCGGCAAAACCTATGATGAAGAACGCGCCCTGTACGGCATCGACGGCGCCAGAGTGGAAAACTGCACCTTTGCAGGCCCTGCCGACGGCGAAAGCGCCCTGAAGGAAGCCCGCAACCTGGATATGGAAAACTGTCTGTTTGAACTGCGCTACCCCCTGTGGCATGTGACAAACGGCACGCTCAAAAACTGCCGCATGACAGAAACCTGCCGCGCCGCCCTGTGGTATGATCAGGGCGTCACCATCCTGGACAGCGATCTTGGCGGCATCAAGGCGCTGCGCGAATGTGATGACAGCGTGATCAAAAACTGCAAGATCGTAAGCCCCGAATTTGGCTGGTTCTGCCGCGGCGTGAAGATCGCCGATACCGAGCTCACCGCCGAGTATGCCTTCCTCCAGACGAAGGGGATGGAGCTGGATCACTTTACCCTCCACGGCAAGTACTCCTTCCAGTACGTGGAGAACGCCCATATCACAAACAGCGTGCTCAACACCAAGGACGCCTTCTGGCACGGCAAAAACATCACCGTGGAAAACAGCATCGTCCGCGGCGAGTACCTGGGCTGGTACAGCGAGAACCTGACCCTCATCAACTGCCACATTTCCGGCACCCAGCCCCTGTGCTACTGCAAGGGACTGAAGCTTATCAACTGCACCATGGAGGCTACCGACCTGAGCTTTGAAAAGAGCGAAGTGGAGGCCACGGTCAGCGGCCACATCCTTTCCGTCAAGAATCCGGAAAGCGGCTTCATCACCGCAGATACCATCGGCGAAATCATCCTGGATGCGGAAACGCCCTGCAAAATCACCGTCAGGCAGTGATCCCACACGCCCCTTCGGGGGCGTTTTTCATTGCCTGCAAACGCGCCAAGCCCTTGAAAAGTTGCAAATTTTTTACGGAAAAGTTGCGTTTTTAATACATTCGCTGTATACTGGTTTTGCAGGATGTGCATCCTGATTTTATCCCCGGGAAGGAGACCCCTTCAACATGGAAAACAGCAACCGCCGCATGGCGCGTCATGCCATGCACGAGCAGAATATCCCCTATGATACTCCCAGCCAGCCCCGTCCTCTGGTGTATGCGCTGCAGCAGAACATCCGCAAGGCCATCGTGGGCAAGGATGAGGCCATCGAGCTGATGCTCATCGCCCTCATCTGCCGCGGCCATGTGCTCATTGAGGACGTGCCCGGCGTTGGCAAAACCACGCTGGCCTCCGCGCTGGCCAAGTCCCTGCAGTGCTCCTTCAAGCGCATCCAGTTTACCCCGGACGTGACCCCATCGGACGTGACCGGCTTTACCATGGTCAACATGAAGACGGGCGAAATGGAATTCAAGCCCGGCGCCGTGATGAGCCAGATCGTGCTGGCGGACGAGATCAACCGTACCTCGCCCAAAACCCAGAGCGCCCTGCTGGAAGTGATGGAGGAAGGCCAGGTGACGGTGGACGGCGTTACCCGCCAGTTGCCCCGCCCCTTTATGGTCATGGCCACCCAGAACCCTGTGGATTTTGTGGGCACCTACCCTCTGCCCGAGGCGCAGATGGACCGCTTCCTGCTGAAGATCGCCATCGGCTATCCCTCCATTGAGGAGGAGATGGACGTGCTGGAGCGCTACACCGGCACCGTGACCCCTATGCAGACGCTGTCCTGCGTGTGCGGCGCGGAGGAAGTGGTGGCGCTGCAGGAGCAATTGGGTACGGTATACGCCAGCCGCGAAGCCCGCTCCTATGTGGCGCAGATCGTGGCCGGCACCCGCAGCCATCCCGCGCTGCAATTGGGCGTCAGCCCCCGCGGCGGCATTGCGCTGCTCCGCGCCGCCCAGGCCTCGGCGCTGCTGGCCGGACGGGATTATGTTTTGCCCGATGATATCCGCCGCATGGCGCTGCCCGTGCTCACCCACCGACTGCTGCTCACCCCCGAAAGCCGCATGAAGGGCATCGTTCCCGAGCAGGTTTTGCACCAGATCATCGCCTCCACGCCCGTGCCTGCGGGCAGCAAGGCATGACCCGCCGCGGGTTTTCCCTGCTGCTCACGGCTCTGACGGCTCTTTTGTGCGCCCTGTCCACCGGCAGCAGGATCTATTACCTTGTATCCATCTGCTTTGCCCTTGCCCTCGGGTACGGGCTTGTTTGCGTGCTGCTGCTGCGCCATACCCTGCAGGCAAGCACCCGCCTCAATGTGCAGAGCGTGCACCGGGGCGAAAGCGCCTGCCTGACCCTCACCGTCTTTAACCGCTGCCCGCTGCCCGTCTGCCCTGCCCGCGTTACGCTGGATATGGCGGACGTATCCGCTGCGCGGCAATTGCCCCTCAAGCCCCTGAAGGAAAGCGTTCTGCGCATGGAATTGCCCGCTTCCCATGTGGGCGCCTATCTGTGCCGGGCGTCGCTCCTGGAGGTGAGTGATCTCTTCGGCCTCTTCCGCTGCAAAATCACACCGGAAGAAAGCCATCTGCTTTTGTCCCTGCCCAAGCCCTTTGACGTGGAGGATATCGTGTTTGCCCCCGGCGATACGGGCAAGGCCGCCCTTTCCCGCACCCAGGAGGATTATACCTCTCCCGAGGACGTGCGCGCCTACATTCCCGGCGACGCCATGAAGCGCATACACTGGAAACTGTCCTCCCGCAAAAAGGAGCTGCTGGTGCGCAGGTACGAGACCCCCGCGCCGCCGGATACGCTGATCCTGGTGGACCAGCGCGCTCCCGTGGGCAGCGACAGGGAAAGCTGCCTTTCCCTGCGGGACGCCGTGTGCGAAACGGCGGTGGCCGTGGCACACATGCAGCTCAGAGATCAGAGCCCCGTCCGCGCCCCCTTCTACGGCCCTCACGCCAACGAGTTTGCATCCGATAACGCCCAGAACCTGCCCCTTTTGCAGGAGATGCTGGCGCTGCAGCCCTTTGACAGCCCGCAGGATTTTGCCCGCACGCTGCATCTGGAACTGCGCCGCATGGGCCGCACGGGCGCTGCCATCATCATCACCACCTATCTGGACGCCCCGGTAGTGGACGCCATATCCCAGATGCGCCGCATGGGCCCCAATATCCGTGTGTATCTGGTTACCTTTGATCCCGAACAGGAGTCGCTGCAGCGCCTGGTAGGCCAGTTGCAGCATCACCTGGTGGAGGTGTGCTATGTCACGCCTGCGTAAAGTACCCCAGCTTTTGTGGAACACGCTTTTGTGCGCCCTGTGCGCCTACGGCCTTTCCGGCGTGTTTCTTGCCGCGCTTCCGCTGGATGCCGCGGGCTTTGTGCTGCCCCTTAGCAGCCTGCTCATTCCCCTCGCCTTCAGCCTTGCGGATGCATTTATTCCCCGCAAGCTAAAGCCTGCGCTGCTGATGGGTTTCCTGGCGCTGGAATGCGTGCTGTATTTGAACGGCAGCGGCCTTGTCCACGCCTCGGTGCAAGCCTTTGTCAGCATTTATCTGCATTTTTCCGGCGTGACGGACGCATTGCTGCCCTATACCCGGGAGATCGCCGTAAGCTTTGCCGCCGTCTTTTCGGTGATCGGCTTTTTTCTCAGCCGGGACGACGCCTTTGGCTTTGCCTGCGGTTGCGTGTTTACCCTGCTGGTGATCGGGCTGTATCTTTCCGGCGGCGCAGGGCTTGTGTATGCGCTGCCCGTCATGCTGTTTTTGCTTTTGCTTATGTCCTCCCTGGGAGGACGGAAGCTGGGCGCGCTGCTGCTTTGCCCCCTGATCGCCCTGGGCGCGTATCTGCTTTTGCCGGATGAGGGCGTCACCTATGCGCCCCTTGAACAGGCGGCGGACGATCTGCGCAACATGGTGGAGGATTATTTCTTCTTCACCGATACCCGCGAAAGCTTTTCCATGCACAAGGCGGGCTACCAGCCGCTGAAAAACCGCCTGGGCGGCACGGCGGAGCCCGTCACGGCGCCCGTCCTGCAGATAGAGGGTGATCCCAACACCACCTATTACCTGCGCGCCTCCTCCTATAACGAGTACACAGGCCTCAACTGGTACGATACCGTGTCCGGCCGCAGATATCTGTTTTCCTCCCAGGTGTATGAGGACTTGCGCAGCGATATTTTCGATATGGCGCTGCCCATGAATGATGATTCGCCCCTGTCCTCCGTCTCTGTGACGCTGCTACGGGACGATACCACCACCCTCTTTACTCCCCAGCGCCTGCGGGAGATCACCATGCACTCCGACCGCATGGTGCCCTATTTCAACGATGCGGGCGAAGTATACATCACCAGAAACCTGCAAAAGGACGACCGCTACAGCATTTCCTTCCTGCCCCTCAACGTGGGCACAAAAAGTGTGCGCGCCATGATCCGGGAAAACGCCTTGCTTCACGATCCCCGGATGGAAGCGGTATCGCAGCAGTATCTCACCGTGCCCGGCCACATCCAGGAGGAAGTGCGGCAAATGGCCAGCCGCATCACCGAAAACCTCTTATCGCCCCTGGATAAGGCGCTGGCTGTCCGGGACTATCTCAAAACCCATTACGATTATTCCCTTACCGTCACAGAGCCCCCCTCCTCGGTGGACTTTATCGCCTATTTCCTGCTGGGGCCGGATCAGGCCGGCTACTGCACCTATTTTGCCTCCGCACAGACCATTTTGTGCCGCATGGCGGGCGTGCCTGCCCGGTATGTGGTAGGGTATCTGGCCAGGACGGATGCAAACGGCACGTGCACCCTGTCCGGCGAAAACGCCCATGCCTGGACCGAGATCTATCTGAACGGCGTGGGCTGGATCACCCTGGACGCCACCCCCGGCAATCAGGAGGACTGGGAGGAAAGCGACGACAGCGACGAGAACGGCGAAAACAACAGAGAAAACCAGCCGGAAAGCACGCCGACGCCCTCGCCTTCGCCCACCCCGGAAGTGACCCCCACCCCCGAGCCTGATTTGCCCTCGCCTTCCCCCGAAACGGAGGAAACGCCAACACCCTCGCCTTCGCCCACCCAAACGCCGGATAACAGCCGGCCGTCGCCCTCGCCTTCGCCTTCGCCCGACCCCGGGGAAACCCCGCAGCCGGAAGAAAAGCAGAAACGTGAGGACAAGCCGCCCTTCCCCTGGCTGCTGCTCATTGCGCTGCTCCTTGCCGCGGTCATCCTGTGGTATCATGCCTCCGCGCCGGAGAAAAAAGCCGCCAGACGCCCGGACAAAGCCGGCGATATCTTCTTTGCCGCCTGCACAAAGCTGCTTGCCGCCATGAAGCTCCATCGCCGCAGCGATGAAACGCTACTGGAATTTGCTGCCCGTGCGCAAAAGCAGTGCGGCGTGCCGCTGGAGCATCTGTACGCTGCGGTCTGCGCCGGCGTGTACGGAAAGGACAAACGCCTTGACCGGCGCACGGCGGAAAACGCCCTGCGTATGCTGATGAAAAAGGCCACAAAACGGCAGCTTTTCCGCATGCGCCTTTCCATGATGTTCAGCAAATAACCAAACCAAAAAACGCGCTCCGTTTTCGGAACGCGTTTTTGTTTTGCGTCAATACATTTCTGCGTAAGCGCCGCCGTTTTCCACCGTCAGCACGGCAAAATGGCCGTTCATGGCAGCGCCGGGGTTGATGAGCAGCACGCCTGCCTGCTCCTGGCAAAAGGGGCGGTGGGTGTGGCCAAAGAGCGCCACCGTCGCTTCCTCCCGAATCGCGCGCATGAGCAGCGCATCCAGCCCCATTTTGACGTGCAGGGCATGCCCGTGGGTCATCAGCACCCTGACGCCGTCAAATTCAGGACACAGCACCGTACCCCGGTCGCCGTCGCAGTTGCCCGGCGTAACGTACAAAGGCGGCAGATGTTCTTCATAGGGCTTCATATCCAGATACCCGTCGCCCAGATGCACCACGGCGTTAAATTCGCCTGTGCTCTCCGCCTTCATCAGCAGCGTGCCAAGCTTTTGCCGGTAGCCGTGGCTGTCGCTGAGCACCAGAATGCGCATTACAGCACTTCCTCCAGCACAGGCAGCATCTGCTGCATGGCGCGGGCGCGGTGGCTGATCTGATTTTTTTCCTCATCGGGCATTTCCGCAAAGGTGCGGCCGTCCAGATACTCAAAGTAGGGATCGTAGCCAAATTCCCGGTCGCCGCGGGGAGAAGTGGTCACAATGCCGGGGCAGGCGCCGGTCACCACGCGGGTCTTGCCGTAGGGCAGCGCCAGCGCCATGGCGCACACGAACTGGGCCGTGCGCTCGGGCATGGGCACGTCCTTCAAGTTTTCCATCAGCAGCCGGTTGTTGGCGTCGTCATCGCCGTGCCAGCCGCAGTAGCGGGCGCTGTGCACGCCGGGCGCGCCGTCCAGCGCATCCACAGCCAGGCCGCTGTCGTCCGCCAGCGCCGCATATCCCGTCTGCTCGGTGACAAATTCCGCCTTGATGGCAGCGTTTGCCTCAAAGGTCTCGCCATTTTCCACCGCTTCGCCGGTAACGCCCGCTTCCTTCATGGACAAAACGCGGTACTTATCGCCCAGCATTTCACTGATCTCGATGATCTTGTGGCGGTTATTGGTGGCCAGCACCAGCGTGCGCTTGGGGCAGATGTGGCGAGCCCTGTCGCCCAGCGCACGGCGCTGCAGCGCCTGAAGCCGGGCAATGCCCGCTTCGCCCAGGTCCAAGAGCTGCTCCAGCTCTTCCCTGGTAAAGGCTCTGCCTTCGCCGGTGCCCTGCAGTTCCGCCATAGCGCCCGTTTCGTCCATCACAAAGTTCATGTCCGTTTCGGCGGCGCTGTCTTCAATGTAGCACAGATCCAGGCAAGCTTCGCCGCGGCAGATGCCGGCGCTCACCGCAGCGATCTGGTGCACGATGGGGCTTTCCATCAGCTTGCCCTGACGGATCAATTTGTCAATCGCGCACACCAGCGCCACAAAGCCGCCGGTGATGGCTGCCGTGCGGGTGCCGCCGTCAGCCTCCAGCACGTCGCAGTCGATGGTGATGGTCCTTTCGCCCAGCCACCTGCGGTCCACCGCCTGGCGGAGCGCACGGCCGATGAGCCGGCCGATCTCCACGCCGCGTCCGTCCTTCTTGATGCCGTCGCGCTGCTTGCGCCGACCGGTGGAGGCGGGCAGCATGGCATATTCCGCCGTCACCCATCCCTCGCCCTTGCCGCGCAGGAAGGGGGGCACGCTTTCCTCCACGGAGGCGGTGCAGATCACCTTGGTGCCGCCGGTTTTGATCAGGCAGCTGCCGTCTGCGGTGGAAACAAAATCAACAATCATCTCATGGGGGCGCAGTTCATCATTCGCCCGTCCGTCTGCACGCATCATCAGTCTGCTCCTTTCGTATATCAGAAGGGTTCGGTCAATTGCACGCTGTAAAGCGGGAAGTTTTCGCGGATCAGATCGCCGTTCTTATGGATCTTGATATCGTCCCGGTACGCAAGGCAGGTATCCACCGTCTGCGCACCCAGCGCCAATACGGAAAGCGCCTGCACAGAAAGCGTCATATCACAATCTCCGTCGGGCAGCTTTTCGCACTTCACCGTATCGCCGATGGTCACGCGGTACACGCCGTTGTTTTCCTCCAGCACGTCGCTGTGCACCCGGAAGGTGATCTCGCCCTTTTGCTTCCAGGGCCTGTTTTCCATGCACCAGACGATATCCACCAGCCGCGCCATGCCGTGGCACTGGATATTGCGCTCCACTTCGTAGGGCTCCTTGAGCAGCATATAGGGTTCAAAACTCATGGGTGCAAGCCACTTCAGGTAAAAACCCTGGGGCGACAGCTTGTGCACAAAGCCCAGCAGCCCGAAAAGCGCCTCTTTGGAGGTATAGGCCAGGTGGCGCACGGAATAGGCGGGCTCGCCGTGATGGGTGGTGGGCGTATAGATGATGAACGCCTCCGGGCTGCCCGTTTCATCCTGCCAAAGGTAAGTGTACACCCGCGTTTGATAGGGATCGTTGTTCAGGTAATGCTGCCACCGGCCCTCCCGATCGCAGGCCAGATTGCACCTTTCCACATACTTTTTCCAGATGCGGGCAAAGGGCCTCTCGTCCATGCCGGGGAAGAACTGCACTGCCTGACCGGTATAGGTAAACTGCTTCAGCTTGTCCATGGGGATCACCAGGTTCTGCGCCCGGCAGCACTGTTCAAAGCCAAACTTGCGGTAGAAAATATGGCTGAAGGGGTAGAGCCCGGCCAGCTTATCGCCCCTTGCCTTTGCATCCTGCAGCATAAAGGTGATCAGCCTGCGCATGTGACCGCCCCTGCGGTATTCGGGCAGGCTGGCCACGCCGCCAACAGCCGCCATGGGCACATACTGACCAAAATAGTTTACGCTGTGGGGCGGCGCGCAGAGCGTAGCGGCCATGAAGCCCTTTTCATCCACAGCGCCGTAGGTATATTCATGCTCATGGCCGCTTTCGTTTTCCGCTTCCCGGAAGCCCTGGGCATGGAAGGCCTGAGCCATGACGCGCCCGGAGGCGATAAGCTCATCTGCGCGGATCTTTCTGTATTCCATAACTGCTCCTTTACCGTTTGCACATGCTGGGGCAGGCAGCGCAGCCGCCCTCGCCCGTTTCACGCAGGGATGCAGGCAGCGCATCGCCCACCTGCTTCATGGCGTCGATCACCTCGTCCGGGGGAATGGGACAGGGAATGCCGCTGAGCGACAGATCCGCCGCCACCAGAGCGCCCGCCACGCCGGACACATTGCGGAACACGCAGGGCACTTCCACCAGCCCCTGCACCGGGTCGCACACAAGGCCCATCACGTTCATCAGGGCAAAGCCTGCGGCGTCAAACATCTGGTGCACCGTGCCGCCCCGGAGATACACGCCCGCTGCCGCCGCCATGGCTGCGGCGCTGCCGCATTCTGCCTGACAGCCGCCCTGGGCGCCGCTGACGCTGGAGCGGGCGGCGATCACGTCGCCCACCACGCCGCTGACGATCAGCGCGCTGCACAATTCCTCATCGGAATAGCCGTACTCCTCCTGCATGGTGAGCAGCAGGGCGGGCAAAATGCCGCAGGCGCCGGCTGTGGGCGCCGCCACGATACGGCCCATGGCTGCGTTGCACTCGGCAATGGCCAGCGCCCGGGCGCCTGCCCGCGAAAGCATGCTGCCGGAGGCCGTTTTGCCCTCTTCCAGCGCCTTGCGGTACTTATAGGCCTGTCCGCCGGTCAATCCGCTCATGGAGCGCAGATCCTTCCGGAAGCCCTCCTCGGCGGAGGCGCGCATGACCTCCAGCGCCTCCTGCATTTTGCGGTATACGGTTTCCCTGTCCCCGTCGTTTTCCTGTGCGGCCAATTCCGGCAGGGAAATATTCTTTTCAAGGCAGGTATCCTCCCACCATTTCAGGGCATTTTCCATACCGTCGCCTCCTTACACCTTTTCCAGGGAGATGGCTCTCTTCACGCCGTGCACGCCCCGGAGCGCCTCCAGCGTGTGGGGATAGATCTCATCATCCATTTCCAGCGCCATGACGGCTCTGCCGCCTACGCTTTCGCGGAACACCCGCATGGTGGCAATGTTCAAATTCTTCTGTCCCAGCACCCGGCTCACCTCGGCGATCACGCCGGGCACGTCGGTATGGAAGATCACCAGCGTATGCTGTTTGCCGCGGAAGCCGGCCTCCAGGCCGTTGATGGTCTCCACCCGAATTTCGCCTCCGCCGATGCTGGCGGCCTGCACGATGATCTCGCTGCCCTGTTTGCCCCACAGGTGCAATCGGATGGTGTTGGGATGGGCGTCCTTGAGCTCGGTGGGGGTAAAGGTATAGTCAAGACCTTTTTCCTTTGCTATCTGAAGCGCGTTTCTCAGGTTCTGATCGTCCACCGACATATCCAGCAGCCCGCCGATCACCGCTCTGTCCGTGCCGTGACCCTGATAGGTCTTGGCAAAGGAGCCGTGCAGCAGAATATCCGCCTTCACCGGCTCATCGTCCAGCAGGCGTCTGGCCATACGGCCGATGCGCGCCGCGCCCGCCGTGTGGGAGGAGCTGGGCCCGATCATCACCGGGCCGATAATATCAAACAGGTTCATATATATGCCTCCGCAAAAATGCGCTTTTCCTTATTATACCTGCAGGAAGAGCCATTGACAAGGGAAGAAGCGCACAAAAAAAGACCGCCCGCAGGCAGTCTTTATGTTTTTGATTACAAATAGGGCGCCATGCAGCGGTGCATCATATCCCGGATGACGGAAAGCATTTCGCTGCGCGCCATGGTATCAAAATGGGTGGCCACGGTGTTGACCAGACCGTTGGCAATGAAGCTGAACAAAAGCTCCACTTCCATATCGGAGATGCCGTTCAGAAGCTTCTTCCAGCAGTTGATGGTGGGATCGTGGGCCAATTGGATCAGGTTCTGGATGCGCTGCTCGTTGCGCTGGTTGGCATACACCAGACGGAACAGCTCGGCATTTTCAGATACCATGTCGTACACGGAATCCGCCAGCTGATTGACGTCCACAGGGTTGGTGATGTTCAGCGCACGCAGGTATTTTTCCAGCATGCCTTGTTCTATCTGCTTGAGCAGATCGTGACAGTCCTTATAATGCTTGTAGAAGGTGGCGCGGCTCACATTGGCCTGTTCGCACACTTCCTTCACGGTAATATCGTCTACGGTTTTATTGCGGAGCAAACTCAGCAGCGCGCAGCGCAGCGCCTGACGGGTATGGATAATTCGTGCGTCCGTCTTCATTTTGCTTCTCCTGTAATGCATCAATAATCAAAAATACCAATAATTATTATATCGATTGCGGCAGGCGCTTACAATGGCAAAACGGGTGGTTATTTGGCATAATCGCCCATTATGCATCCTCACCCAGCGCCACGCCGGGGCCTTTTTCCACCGCTTCGCGGATCAGACGGTAGGCAGCCGCCGTCAGCGGCACAAACAGCAGCATGCCCGAAATGCCCATCAGGCTGCCGCCCAGCGTGACTGCCAGCAGCACCCACATGCCGGGAAGGCCGATGGAGGAGCCCACCACGCGGGGGTAGATCAGGTTGCCTTCCAGCTGCTGGAGAATGACCAGGAAGACCAGGAAGATCAGCGCCTGCACGGGATTGACCGTCAGGATCATAAACGCGCCCACGCCTGCGCCGATATACGCGCCCGCCACGGGGATCAGCGCGGTAAAAGCGATCAGGGCGCCGATCATGGTGGCATAGGGGATGCCCAGCACCATCATGCCCACCGTGCACAGCACGCCCAGGATCACAGCCTCGGTGCACTGGCCTACGATGTAGCGATGGAAGCAATCGTTGAGCACATGCAGCACGTAGCGGATGCGCCCGCAGTATTTGGGCTTCACAAACCGGTCCAGCACGGCGTTGCCCTGCCGCAGCAGCCTGTCCTTGCCAACCAGCATGTAGAATGCAAAGATCAACGCAAGGAAGCCCGTCACCACGCCGGACACCGTGGTGGTGATGGTCGCGGTCAGGAAGGTGACCGCGCTGCCCAGGCTGCCCGTGATCACCGAGGAGAACTGCCGCAGACGGGCCTGCCAGTCAAACTCATGAATGAACAGTTCAATTTCGTCTATCCAGCCCTTTTCACGCAGCCACTGGTTCTGCAGCAGCGACTGGATCATGTTGTCCAGCGCGCCGGGGAGCTTTTCGATCAGCAATTCCACGCAGGCCACCAACTGCGGAATGACCAGCAGCAGGATCACCGTGATCAGCACAACCAGCGTCAACACCGCCAGAAAAACACATACGCCGCGTCTGCGGTTGTGCATAAACACGGTCCATTTGTTTTCCCTTTTCGTCTTCAAACGGAACAGATGCTTTTCGTAAAAGCAAAGCAGGATGTTGAGGATATAGGCCAGAATAAAGCCGATCACCACGGGCTTGAGCGCGTTAAACAGCATCCCTACGCCCTTGAGCGCATCCGGCCAGTGATGAATGCACAAATACAGCAAAAACAGCGTCACGCCCGCACGGATGAAGTTTTTCCATTCCGTCTTCAGAGGAAACACCTGCCTTCTGATCGTTATATATCAGCAAAATTTAAGAATCTTCCACAGCCTATAGTATAGCATAATTTCATTGTTCTGCAATGAACAAATTGTATCCCCCTTAAAATTTTTACACGCAGCTTTCCTGTATTTTCCCTTGCTTGCAATCGTTTGCAACCTGTGTTAGGATACAGTTCAGGAAGCTGTAAGGAGGAATTTACATGCAATACCGTCCGGACCGCTACGGCACGCCCATTTCCGTACTGGGCTTTGGCTGTATGCGTTTTCCGCAAAAGCTGGGACGCATTGACATGGAGGAAACGGAAAAGCAGATCCTCCGCGCCATCGAGGGCGGCGTAAACTATTTTGATACCGCCTACGTCTATCCCGGCAGCGAAAGCGCGCTGGGCGAGATCCTCAGCAAAAACCATGTGCGCGACAGAGTGTATATCGCCACCAAACTGCCCCATTACCTGATCCGCAGCCGGGAAGGCATGGAAAAGCTGTTCCGGGAGGAATTGCGCCGCCTGCGTACCGATCATGTGGATTATTATCTCATGCACATGCTCACCGATACCGCCACCTGGGACAAAATGTGCGCCCTGGGCGTGAAGGAATGGCTGGAAGAGAAAAAACAGTCCGGCCAGATCCGTCAGGTGGGCTTTTCCTACCATGGCAACAGCGATATGTTCTGCCGGCTGGTGGACGCCTACGACTGGGATTTTTGCCAGATCCAGTACAACTATATGGACGAAAACAGCCAGGCCGGCCGCAAAGGGCTGAATTATGCCCACGCAAAGGGCCTGCCCGTCATCATCATGGAGCCGCTGCGGGGCGGCAAGCTGGTGCGCAATCTCCCCAAAGAAGCCACGAAGCTGTTCCGTGACGCGCCCATTCAGCGTACGCCCGCCCAGTGGGCGCTGAGATGGCTGTGGGATCAAAAGGAAGTCACCTGCGTGCTCAGCGGCATGAACTCCATGGCTATGCTGGAAGAAAACATGCAGACCGCGCAGGATACGAAGGTGGGCGAAATGACGCCGGAGGATCAGACCATGCTCCAAAGCGTAGTTTCTGCCATCAACGCCCGCATGAAGGTGGGCTGTACCGGCTGCGGCTACTGCATGCCATGCCCCAAGCACGTGGATATTCCCGGTACCTTTGCCGCCTACAACCGCCGCCATACCGAGGATAAGACCCGCGGGCTCATCGAATACGCCATGTGCACCGCCTTCCGTAAGGATTCCACCGCCGCCAGCAACTGTATCGGCTGCGGAAAATGCGAAAGCCACTGCCCCCAGCACCTGCCCATTCGGGAGAAGCTGAAGGAAGCGGCTGACGATATGGAAAACGTGCTTTACAAGGGCGCCCGCAAGGCGGTGGAATGGTTCAAGATTTTCGGCTAAACCGTCTTTTCACGGCGATATATGCCCGGATCGTCTGATTTCTTACATCCAGCAAACGTCTGCACACGTTAAACTGAAGATTGGATCGCTTGATCCTCTCCAGCAGGAATTTTTGCGCCCGACTCCATTCTTCCGGAATATAATCTGTCCTTTTCAGGTCGTTCACATACCGTTGAACGGCCTGATTTTTTGTTCCCAGACGCCTGACAGCCAGCATGGCCAGCGTCAGGGCGCTGTCCCGGGCCTCCTTTTCAAATCCGGCAGCCGCAATCCCGTCGGCGTACTGCTGCATCATGCTGATCCGCTCCAGAAAATTCTGTCTGCTGCGATTGGTGGAAATGGTACCCTTGCGCTTGCGATAAAAATACAGATGCCGCGGAGTATACACGATTTTTTCCGCCTTCAGCAAAATGCGGTACGTGGTGCCGATGGCCTCGTACAGCCTACCCTCCGGAAAGCGGATCGTATCAAACAATTGCCTTTTGTACAGCTTGTTCCATGCATAATTGCCCATGTACCGCCGTCCTGCCCGGAGCGCCGCTTCCTTGTTCTGCACGCCGCTTTGAATGCCGCATGTTTCAGCATCATAGGCTATCTTTCCGTTGATCAGATGTCCGAAGATCACCACGTCGCATGCTTCACGGCAGGCCGTTTCATAGGGGATGCGGCAAAAATCCCTGTGCACCGTATCATCACTGTCCACAAACATCAGGTACGGCGCCTGCGCAAGTTCGATCCCAATATTCCGGGCTGCGGAAAGCCCCAGATTTTGCTGATGGATCACCCGGATGCGTTTGTCTTTTTGCGCAAACCTGTCGCAAACTTCCCCGCTTCCGTCCCGAGAGCCGTCGTCGATCACCAGGATCTCGATTTTCTCCAGGCTCTGGGCGCAAAGGCTGTCCAGACATGCTTCCACATATTTTTTCACATTGTAAACCGGTACGATCACGGAAACAAGCGGCTTCATCCTGTATTTCCTTTCAAAAAAAACGGCGCTGCAAATGCGGCGCCGTTTTTGGTTTTATCGACCGAAGATACGGACAGGCAGTACCAGGAACACATAATCCTTGCCTTCCGGGGGCTTGATCATACAGGGGGATACGTTGGAATTAAAGCACATGCAGATGCGATCGCCGGAAATATTGTGGATCACGTCCAGCAGATACCGGCTGTTGAAGGCGATCTCCAGCTCGTTGCCCTCAAAACCGATGTCCAGCACTTCGTGTACGTCGCCGCGCTCTGCGTTGGCGGTCATTTCCAGCTGAGCGTCCTTCTGCATCTTCAGGTAGATCAGGTTATTCTTGCCTTCTCTGGCCATCAGGCTGCAGCGCTCGATGGCGTGGGAGAACTGCGTTCTTTCCACAGCCACTTCGGTGGTCCAGGATTTGGGCAGGATCTTCTGGTAATCAATAAACTCGCCGGTGAGCAGCGTCGCAAACACCTTGGTATTGTCAAACTGCACCATCACATGGCTGTCGTTGAAAACCACCTTCACCTCCACGTCCGGATCATCGGGCAGCATTTTGCCGATTTCGCTCATGATGCGGCCGGGGGTGACACAGGCGATGCGGTTGGGGGATTTGGCAGGCAGATCGTTATGGCGGGCAATGCGCTGCAGCGCCAGACGGAAGCCGTCCAGACCCACAAACAGCGTTTCCTCCGGATACACTTCCATCAGCACGCCGGTCAGAATCTTGCGGCTCTCGTCGGTGGAAACAGCGAACATCACCTTGCCGATGGCGTCGCGCATCCGGTCGGCGGGCAGCAGCACCACGTTTTCGCCGCTCACGTCATACACGTCCGGGAAATCGTCTGCATCCATGCCGGCCATGGAGGACGCCGTGCCCAGGGACTTGATCCTGGCGCGGCCCTTTTCATCCACCTTCACGTCCACCTCGCCCGCAGGCTGGCGGCGCATCATATCGCCAAAGAGACGGGCGGGCAGCAGCGCGCTGCCGTCTTCCTCAATGGTGGCGGGCACCGTGGCGCGGATGGTGATCTCGCCGTCCGTGCAGGTCAAAATCAGCCCTTCCTCCGCAGTTTCGATGAACACACCGTCATATACCTGCTTGAGCGGGCGGGCGCTCAGTGCGCGCACCACCATGCCCATGCCGCGATTCATTTCATCCGTCAGCACACGAAAATGCATCAGATCACATTCCTTTCCTGTTCCGCGAAGGCGTCGCCCCCGCTGTGGGTAGTAGCAGCAGAATAATATATAGATCGTAGTAGTAGTAGGCGTGTGGATATTGTGGATAAACGGCCAGACGCCTTGTTTTATCAGGGTTTTTTGGCAATTTTCCCTTGTGGAAAACGTGGGAATTAAAAAGGATAACCTGTGGAAAAGGACGGATCGTCCGCTGATGCACGTATTCCGGAGCGTCACGTGATGCGCATTTTACCGCCCGTTTTGCATTTTGGTCAATGCGGCAAGGAATATGGCTGCCACTCCGGAACAAAAACGGCTTTGAAAAGCAGGTTTTCCACAATATCCACAAGACGCTTTCCACCGCATTGTGGATAACAAAACCCAGTGTTTGCAAGGGGTTTCAAGGGATGGGCGGAAACATTTCCAAAAGTTCTCCACAAAGAGGACGAAATGTTTCCCCGTGCGTTCTCAAGCCGTCAAAGCGGCTGACGTGAAACCCACCCAAATATTATACCATGTTTTTTCCTGTTATGGAAGGAAAAAATGCTGCTCTGTATGGATTTTATGCACGTTCCTCGCTGATATCCCGCAGCACATGCTCGGCGCCCCGGATGCCGTCCACCGCGGCGCTCATAATGCCGCCGGCATAGCCTGCGCCCTCGCCGCAGGGGTAAATACCGCGGACGGTGCCTTCGCCAAACATATCGCGTACAGCGCGCACCGGACAGGAGGAGCGGGCCTCCACGCCTGTAAGCAGCGCGTCCGGATGGGCAAAGCCGTGCAGCATGCGGTCAAATTTCTGCACCGCTTCCTTGAGTCCCTGATAGGCAAACTGTGGCAGTACGCTTTGCAGATTGCCGGGCGTCACGCCGGGTCTGTAGGTGGGCTGCACAAGACTTCCCGTGTGCATAGAATCCTTGCCGCAGATCAGATCTTCCACCCGCTGGCAGGGCGCCTTGTAATTGCCGCCGCCTGCGCGATAGGCCTTTTCCTCCCAGACTCTTTGCAGCGCATAGCCGGACAGGGGGTGCGTATCCGGAAAATCCTCCGTGCGCACGTCAATCAGCAATGCGGCGTTGGCATTTTCGCCGTCACGGGCAAAGGGGCTCATGCCATTGGTACACACGGCGTTTTTGCGGCTGGCCGCGCCCACCACCGTGCCGCCCGGACACATGCAGAAGGTATAGGCGCCGCGTCCGTCGCTGAGGCGGGTGTTCAGATGATATTCCGCTGCCGGCAAAAGACCGGATGCGGCAAATTTTCCGTACTGGCTTTTGTTGATCAGCGCCTGCGGATGCTCGATGCGCGCGCCCACGGAAAAAGGCTTCTGGACCAGATCCAGACCGCTTTCAAACAGCATTTTCTGGGTATCGTCGGCGCTGTGACCGATGGCCAGCAAGAGTTTATCGCAGGGGATTTCCATGGTGTGTCCGTCCTGCACTGCCGTGATGCCGCAAAGCCGCTTTTTATCCGTCCTGATGCCGGTGAGCTTGGTGCGGAAATAGACCTTTCCTCCCAGACGCTCAATTTCCCTGCGGATGGAGCTGACCGTGAAGGGCAGTTTATCCGTGCCGATGTGGGGGCGTCCTTCCTGCAGAATTTCTGCCGGCGCGCCGAATTCCACCAGCGTATGCAGCACTTCCTTGCATCTTGCGTCCTTGATGCCGGTGGTCAGCTTGCCGTCGGAAAACGCGCCTGCGCCGCCCTCGCCAAACTGAATGTTGCTGTCCTCATCCAGCGTGCCGTCCAGAAAAAAGGTTTCCACCGTGCGGTGGCGTTTTTCCACACATTCGCCTCTCTCCAGCACAATGGGACATGCGCCTGCACGGGCAAGCACCAGCGCGGCAAACAAACCGCAGGGCCCGAGCCCCACCACCACGGGCGGATGTTCAGGCGTAAAGGCAAGCGGTTTTCTCTCCGGCGCTTTGTAGGCCGATACCGTATTGCATGCGCCCCTTGGCGCCTTTTGCAAAACGGCGTTTTCGTCCTTGACCTTGATATCGGCGGCGACGGCAAAATGCACGTCGTTTTTGTCCCGCGCATCCACGCTGCGCTTGTATACATGGCAGGACAGGATCTGCGCGGGGTTCAGTTTCAGCTTTTTTGCGCAGGCGTTTTTCACGTCCGCGTCCGTGTAGCCGATTTTCAGTTTCAGATTGCTGACGCGAAGCATACTGTTCCTCACTCTTTTACTTCATCAGCGGGATACCACAACCACCTTGGTCTCGTTGGGATAACGCTTGCCAAACACGTCCTTGCCGCCTTCAATGGTGCGGATCAGGTGGATGGTATCGTTATCCGGGGTGACGATGCTCAGTTTCCCCGTGCGCAGCGCAGGGCTGGCATGGCGCTCTGCAATAAGCGCCTTTACTTCATCGCGCAGGGCGGTATCCTCATGTCCCCAGGGGTAGGTGCCGCGGCAGTAGGGATCGCTGCCGCCGTAGAGGCCGGCTTCATCGCCGTAGTACACGCAGGGTGTGCCGGGCAGCGCGCAGATGATCCTGAGCATCTTCAGGAAGCGTTCCTTGCCCAGCACCATTTCGCCGGGCGAAAGCTTGCCGTTGTGGCGCTCCTTGTAGGGGATATCTTCAAAATCCTTGTTGACCAGTACGTTGATGATGCGGGGACGGTCGTGGCTGCCCAGCAGGTTCATCAAAGAATAATAGAAGGGAACGGGATAGTTTTCCTGCTGGGAGAGGATCAGGCGTGCCAGATCATGGCTGGTGCCCTTGCCGGTCAGGAAACGGATCAGCGCCTCCCGCAGGGGGTAGTTCATTACGCTGTCCAGCGTATCGCCGGTGCAGTAGCAGCGCACCTCGCCGTAGGCTTCCTTGTGGCTTGCATCCTCCCACACTTCGCCCAGCAGCAGCGCATCGTGCTTTTCGTCCCGCACGGCCCGCTTGAGGGTGCGCAAAAAGCTCATGGGCAGCTCGTCCGCCACGTCCAGACGCCAGCCCGCCGCGCCGTCGCGCAGCCATTTGCGGGCAACGCCCTCTTTGCCGCAGATAAATTCGGTATACTCCGGATTGCCCTTGATCACCGTGGGCAGGGTATCAATGCCCCACCAGCACTTGAACTTGTCCGGGAATTTCTCAAAGGTAAACCAGTTGTAATAGGGCGATTCCTTGCCCTGATAGGCGCCCTTGGTATCATAGGTGCCAAAGCGGTTAAAATAGATACTGTCGTCGCCGGTGTGGGAGAACACGCCGTCCAGCACCACGCGGATGCCCTTTTGCCTGGCCACCTCGCACAGACGGTCAAAATCCTCCTGAGTGCCCAGCATGGGATCCACCTTGCGGTAATCGCCGGTATCGTAGCGGTGGTTGGAGCGGCACTGGAAAATGGGGTTCAGGTACAAAACCGTCACGCCCAGCTCCATCAAATCGTCCAGTTTTTCCTCAATACCCTTCAGATCGCCGCCGAAAAAGTCCCTCGCGGTGTTGTCATACTTGCCGTCGGGCATCAGAATGGGGCGGTCGTCCCAGTTCTTATGGATAAAGCGGCCGTCCCTGGGATCCTCCGGGATGCGGCTGCGGTGGAAGCGGTCGGGGAAGATCTGGTACATCACGCCGTGATGCATGTAGTCCGGCGTGTGCCACAGAGGATCGTACACCGTGATCTGGAAGGCGGGCGGGCAATCCTGCTCCTTGCCTTCGCCGCCCAGACAGTCCGGGGCGTTGCCGTAGGCATGCTCGCGGCCGTCCTTGTCGCTGGCGCGGAAATCGTACCAGATGAGCCCGGGTTTGGTGGTTTCGATCACCGTTTCAAAGGTGCTTTCCTCCACCCTGTCCATGGGGATGTAGGATACCTTGCCGTCCCACAGGCGCAGATGGATGCTCTCTGCGTCCTTGGCGCCCAGGATGCGCAGCGTTACTTTTTCGCCGGCCTTCACCGCGCCCTGAGGCTTGCGGCAGGCTTCCGAGCGGGAATTGTGATAAAGATTCATGGGAAACGACCTCCGATCAATATAATATGAGGTACGGATCAAATTCTATCAGTCTTTTTTCAGCATTTCCCGTGCGTGGGTCACGGCGCTTTCCCTGTCGCCGCCCAGCATGCGGGCAATTTCGCTTACTCTCTCTTCATCGGTCAGTTTTTTAAGCGCGGTCACCGTGCGGCTGCCGTCAAAGCTCTTTTCCACCAGGTACTGGTGGTTGGCGGCTGCGGCGATCTGCTGCAGATGGGTGACGCACAGCACCTGATGGCTCCTGGCGATGTGCTGCATTTTTTCCGCCACCACCTGAGCCGCCCGGCCGGAAATGCCGGTGTCGATCTCGTCAAAGATCATGCCCGGGATCAGGCTCTTTTCGGCGGCAGCCGCCTTGATGGCCAGCATCAGACGGCTCAGCTCGCCGCCGGAGGCCGTTTTGCTCAAGGACTGCAGCTTTTCGCCCCGGTTGGGCGCGATGAGGAACAGCACGCTTTCTGCGCCCTGGCTGTCCGGCGCGTGGGGGGTGAACTCGGTCACAAACCGGGTGCCCGCCATGTTCAGGTCGGAAAGCTGCGCTTCCACAGCCTTTTCAAAGGCGGCGGCCACTTTTTTGCGGGACGCGGTCAGCTTTTCGCATACGCTTTTGAGCGCGTCCAGCTTTTTCTTTTCGTCCCGCTCGGCGTCGTCCAGATCGGCTTCCAGCCCGGATAATTGCTCCAGTTCTTCTTCGATAGCCTGGAGCTTATCCAGCATATCGCCTGTTGTGGCGCCGTGACGGCGGGAGAGCCGCTTGATCAGGTCCAGACGGGCCAGCACCTCCTCCTGACGCTCGGGATCGCTGCCGTTTTCATCCAGATACTGGCCGCACAGCAGGCCGATATCCTCACATTCATAATAGAGCGAGGACGCCCGCTCGCTGAGCTTTTCAAATTCCTCCCCGATGGGAGCGATCTTTTCCAGGGCGTTCATGGCCGTCTGCAGGGCGCTCAGCGCCGCGCTGTGGCCGTCATACAGGGCGTCGTAAGCGCTTTCCAGCGCGGAGGTGATTTTTTCGCCGTTGCGGAAGCGGTCCCGCTCCTTTTGCAGCTCCTCCTCCTCGCCCCGCACCAGGTGCGCGTTTTTCAGCTCCTTGCGCTGCAATTTGAGGATATCCTCCCGATCCTGCTTCTGGCGGTTCTTTTCCAGCAGCATGTCCAGATGCCGGCGGCTTTCCTGCCACAGACGGTGCTTTTCCGCCGTCTCTTTGCACAAAAGCAGGTGCTTCTCATCGCCAAAGGCGTCCAGCAGCTTTACGTGGTTTTTATCGTCCATCAGGCTCTGATGGGCGTGCTGTCCGTGCAGATCCATGAGCAGTGCCGTCAGCTTCTGGTACTGGGCTGCATTGGTGCTTACGCCGTTGATGCGGCAAACGCTGCGCCCGGACAATGTAATTTCCCGGCTCAGCGTCAGTTCGTTTTCATCCCCGTCGGATTCAATGTCCATTTCCTTCAGCAGCGCTTTGGCGTCCGGGGAGAGGCGCAGGTCAAACAAGCCCTCCACCAGCGCGCGGCTTTCTCCGTCGCGGATGAGGGCTTTGTCGGCGCGTCCGCCCAGCAAAAGCGCCATGGCGTCCACAATGATGGATTTACCTGCGCCCGTTTCGCCGGTGAGCACGTTGAGCCCGGCAAAGAAGGGCACCGTCATTTCATCGATCAGGGCAATATGGCGGATATAGAGCGATGTGAGCATGCCTGCCTCCCGTTACTTTTGCATCATGGCATGCAGCTTGCTGCACACGTCCTGGGCTTCCGCTTCGTCATGCACCACCACCAGGATGGTGTTATCGCCGGCGATGGTGCCCAGCACCTCGGGGAAATGGGCGTTGTCAATGGCCTCGGAGGCGGCGTTGGCGCTGCCGGACAAGGTCTTGATCACCACAATGTTCTGGGCGTATTCGATGGAGATCACCGCGTGGGTAAAGATGCGCACAAAGCGGTCGCTCAGGCTGGTTTCGGCGCGGCCGGAGGTGGCGTATTTGTAGGCGCCCCGGGGCGTGGAAACCTTGAGCAGTTTCAATTCCTTAATGTCGCGGGATACGGTGGCCTGGGTCACCTGAAACCCGCGCTGGCGAAGGGCCTGCGCCAGTTCTTCCTGGGTTTCGATCTCATCATGCTCGATGATGGCCAGTATGGCGGCCTGACGCGCGTTTTTCATACAGGTACCTCCCATATATATGATGAATAAATTTTCATCCTGGAACAGCGCTTTTTGCATACAGCGCGGCGGGTTGTCCGGCTGTGTTTTGTCAGTATGGAATAATGATAACCATTTTTGACAAATCTATATACAAATATTCACGCTCCGTCTATGCAAGTATACCACGTACTGCATCAAAATACAATATGCATCCTTGCATAAATATTGTATTATGTGAAGTGTGTAAAACTTGTCCGTCCGGTTGACCCGTGTGGCGGGTCATGATATAGTGGAAGCGGCAAATACGTTAAAGGATATCACAGCAATGAAAAAATACGCATGGCTTTTGTGTCTGCTGCTGCTTTTCGGATCGGCCTTTTCAGAGGAGCGGACGGACAGCAGGATCATGGACTGTTTTGTGCTGACAAACGGTGAGGGCATGGCTTCCTTCTGCCTCCATGCCGATCATACGGCGACGTTTTACGATTTTGCGGATGCGGAGAAGAAGGAGCTTGTGCCCCGCGACTTGCGGGGAGAGTGGTGGCTGGACGGCGATGCGCTTACGTTCCGCACAGGCGATGAGGAGCAGGTGTTCACCTGCACCTATCAGCCCGGCGAATCCCTGTATGAGGATGCGCTGTATCTGGATGCGGACGGAAAGCGGGCGGTATACCGACTGAACTGGGATATCCCCGTGTCCGCAGAGAGCCGGACGCCGGAAAATGTGTATGCATCCGCGCTTGTGCTGCATCCCGGCGGCACGGTGACGGGCGTGCAGCTGGTCAGGGATACGACGGACGGGCATCATCTGTTCCTGCTGATGGAGGAAAACAGCGTCCGGTATCTGATGGGCTATCGGCTGGATGAAGAGAATACCTGGCACTGCTTTATGGATGCCTCCAACCCTGTCCCCCAGGGCGATCTGCCCGCTTTCCTTGGCAATCTGCCCAGGGGCATGGTGTATACCCGTATGTCCGGGCTGGAAGCGTTGGATGCGCCCACCGTCAGCGACGGGCTCAATATCATCATCACCACCAGCAACGGGGAATCCTATGTGGATAGGGTGCAGTACAGCTTCCGGGACGGACAGTACCTGCTGGACGAATACACCCGCGATATTTCCACCTTCGCGTATGTATTGGAGGACAAGGTGGTTTTTTCCAACATCGGCGATGGGTACGACGGCACGCTGTACGCGTCCTGGGAAAGGGAGATAAACAAGGTGGTGTTTGCAAACCTGCCCCATTACCGCCAGGCTGTGGAAAGAACAGCGGGCGGCGCGCCCGTTTTTGTCTTTGACGAAACGGCAAACGGTATCCGCATGTGCGATGTTACATTCCCCGGGGATCAGAAATTCCCCGTCTACCGGGGCCCGGGCGATGCATACGGCCGGGCGGCAAACGGCAAGGCTGCCGTCAGCACCAACGGCTGGATCCAGGTGCTGGGTAAATATCAGGGCTATGTGCTGATCCAGTACGGCCTGGACGAGCATCGCTTCCGCATCGGCTGGATCGAAGAGAGCTGCCTGCCAAGGGATGCACAGGTGCACACGCTGGAATGGATGGATGCGCTGGTGCTGCAGGGCGAGGAGCTTCAGATCACCCTGACGGACGATCCGCTGGGGCAGGCCGCGCCCGTTTATACCCTGGATGGCGATATGGAGGTGTATCTCATGGCGGAGCTTGGCTCCGACTGGGTGCTGGTCCGGGTAGTCTGCGATGGACAAACCTATTGGGGTTTTGTCTTCTCCTCCGTGGTGGCCGCCAACGGCTGACAGCTTGTGCTTTGCAAATCAAAAGCCCCCTTCAAGGGGGGCTTCTTTTATTGGTCTTCCTGTACCTTTTTCAATACGCCGTCAACCATCTGGTACTTGCGTTTCCTGTTGATCTCCATTTTCCGCTCGATCTCTTTTCCAAGGTCAAAGTGCAGGATTTCCGCCAGCCCCAGCAGGTAGATGGCTACGTCTGCCAGCTCTTCGCCAAGGTCGCTTTTTTGCTCCTTCCAGGCCTCGCATGCTTCCTCCACCTCGCCCTGCAGCAGTTGAAACTCCAGCTCCACGTTTTTCACATTGAAGTGATGGTCCAGCTTGTTCTGATAGACCGCCTTTTGCATTTCCTGTAACGTCATAATGCCTCCCTGTCAGGGCAGATATTCCTGAATGTCAAAATCCTTGCGGATCATTTGTCTTGCGGTGGGGAGATCTGGAATTTCCCCAAGGGCGATGAGCTGAGCAATGCAGTTGCCCAGCGCCGTGCCCTCCGCAGGGCCTGCGTACACGGGAAGGCCGGTAGCCTTGGCCGTCCATTGGTTCAGCACGGCGTTGTTGCTGCCGCCGCCCACGATGTTCAGGGAGGTAAAGGTTTTTTTCGTCAGCTTCTCCAGATCGCGGATGGCCTGGGCGTAGCATACCGCCAGGCTCTGGGTGATGCAGCGGAAAAGATCGTGCTCTCCTTTCGGCAGAGGCTTGTTTTCTTCGCGCAGCGCCGCCTTCACTTCCTCTGTCATGCTGGCGGGCGCCAGGAAGCGGTTGCTGCCCACGTCCACGGTATGGGGATAGCAGCTTTCCGCCGCCATCTTAGCCATCTGCGCAAAGGAATAGCGGTCATCCAGTTCATGCCGCACGCATTGCAGCATCCACAGGCCCATAATGTTGCGCAGCAAACGCACCTTGCCGCCGTATGCGCCCTCGTTGGTAAAGCCGTAGGCTCTGGCCGCTTCGTCGGTGACGGGGGTATCCGTTTCGATGCCCAGCAAGCTCCAGGTGCCGCTGGACAGATACACGGCATTTTCGTCCCGGGCGGGTACGGCCATGTAGGCGCTGCCCGTATCGTGGCTGGCGGGCAGGATCACCTGGCAGTTGAAGCCAACCTTGTCCGCAATCTCCTTTTTCAGATCCCCCAGTATATGCCCCGGCATGTTGCATTTTTCCGGGAACAGGTGCTCCGGGATGCCTGCCATGCAAAGTACTTCCTTGCTCCACGCATTTTTCCCGGCGCAGAGCAGCGCCGATGTGGAGGCAATGGTGTATTCGTTGGCCATCACGCCGGACAGGAAATAATGGAAATAGTCCGGCGCAAACAGGCACCGGTGCGTCCTTTCCAGTACGTCCGCAGGCGTGGCCATCAGCTGATAGACCGTGTTGAAGGGCTGATGGGCAATGCCGGTGAGGGCATAGAGCCGGCGCTGGTCAATTTTGTCCGTCACCTGCTCGGTGCGCCTGTCCCGATAGGCCGCCATGGGAAAGATAGGCGTTCCCTGATGGTCCACCAACACGGTGTCCACGCCCCAGGTATCCACAGCCACGGAGGCGGGGATCTTGCCCAGCTCCTTGCACTTTTTCATGCCCGCAAGGATATGCCCTTCCAGCGCCTCCCGGTCCCAGCACAGCATGCCGTTTTGCATGGCTGCGCCGTTGGGAAAGCGGTAAATTTCCTCCAGCGCCAGATGACCGTTTTCCACGGTGCCCAATATATGCCTTCCCGAGCTTGCGCCGATGTCGATGGCCAGTACGTACACAAGGATCCCTCCCGGATGATATGTAGGTTTGTCTTTCCTTTATTTTACCCGATTTGCGCCGTTTGGGCAACCGTTCATTTTGTTTCTTGCTCCGGGACAAAAATCCATGTATAATAGAAGTCCGATATACAGATGGGAGGCGCGGATATGGAGCTCAAGGTCATCGCCCGCATCCGGAACGATTTTCCGGAAAAATTTGGTCTGCCGCGCCAGAGCGGCCTGGTGGAATCGGTCAGGGGCCGCATTGTTTTTGAAAAGGAATACCGGGATGCAAACGCCCTGCGCGGCATGGAGGATTTTTCCCATCTGTGGCTCATTTGGGGCTTTTCCCTGTCCGAGTGGAAGCAGCACTGGTCGCCCACCGTGCGTCCGCCGCGTCTGGGCGGCAATCAGCGCATGGGCGTGTTTGCCACCCGTGCGCCCTACCGGCCCAATCCCATCGGTCTTAGCTCCGTGCGCATCGACCGCATTGAGTGGGATAGCTCAGACGGCCCCGTCATCCATGTGCTGGGTGCGGATCTGATGGACGGCACCCCCATTTACGATATCAAGCCCTATCTTCCCTATGCCGACAGCCATCCGGATGCGGTGGGCGGCTTTGGTGAAAAGGTGCTGGGCGATCCCCTTTCCGTCACCGTGCCGGATGACATGCTGGCGCGTATCCCCGTGGATAAGCGTCAGGCGCTTGTGGACGTGCTCCGGGGCGATCCCCGGCCGCATTACCACGAGGACGGACGGGAATACGGCATTGCCTATGCGGGCATGAATATCCGTTTTACTGTACAGGGAACGGCGCTTACCGTAACGCAGGCAGTCCCTGAAAAGCAAGGAGAAAAGCATGAATAAACGCGACGTGGCCGAAATTCGCAAGCGGCTCAATTACCAGAAAAACACCATCACCTGCCTGCGCGGTTGCTACGTATCCGCCAAGGGCGAGGTCATTTCCGAATTCAACCATTCCCTGCACGCCTTCCCCCGGGAGGAAGCGGAAAAATACCTGGCGCTGTTCAAAAAGGTGCTGTCCGGCGAGATCGGTCAGAGTCTGCTGCCCATCGATTTTACCCCCGAGCAGGTGATGGACGGCGTGGAGCATGCCCTGCTTACCGAGATGAAGAACAGCGAACTGGGCAACGAAAACAGCGTGCGCCTGTTCTACGAAAAGGTGATCACCTCCGTGCACATGGAGGAAAATTATCTCATCCTGCTTTTGCACGATGGGTACGACGTGCCCTTCAAAAATCAGAACGATGAAGTGGATCACGAGCAGAGCTATGAGGTGTTCCGCTATATCCTGTGCGCCGTGTGCCCGGTGAAGCTGAGCAAGCCCGCCCTGACCTATGTCCATGAGGACGGCGAGTTCCACAGCAAGGAGGCCGAATGGGTAGTGTCCGCTCCCGAAATGGGCTTCCTCTTCCCCGCCTTTGAAAATCGCTCCTGCAATATTTACGGCGCGCTCACCTATACCCGCGATGCCGGCGATAACCATGAGGATTTTGCCTCTGCCGTCATGGGCGCCTCCGTGTGTCCCCCCGCCCGGGAGCAGAAGGAAAACTTCACCCAGGTGCTGGAGGAGGCGCTGGAGGGTGAATGCTCTCTGGACGTGATCCAGAGCGTGCAGGATGTGGTCCGCGCCCGCATGGAGGAAGTGAAAAACGATAAGGAGGCCCCGCCGCTGACGCTGACCCGGGAGGACGTGGGCGATGCGCTTCGGCAGGTGGGCGTCAGCGAGGAAAAGATCGACGCCTTCCACGATAAATATGAGGAAACCTTCGGCGAGCGCGCCCATATCAGCGCCGTCAATATGCTTTCCCCCAAGCAGTTCGAGGTGCGTACCCCGGACGTGGTCATCAAGGTCAATCCCGACCGCAGCGAGCTGGTCACCACCCGCGTCATCGACGGGTTCAGCTATATTCTCATCCGCGCCGACGAGGGCGTGGAGGTCAACGGCGTCAATGTGAAGATCGCAAGACAGGAGGATGTACAATGAAGCATATGTATTATCAGCACGCACTGGAGGTGCTTTCCGCCCAGCCCTTTACCGAGGAGGAAATGTCCCTGCTCCTTGCCGCAGGCGAGGATGTAAACTGGGAAGCGGTCGCCCCCATCATTCCAAGGCTCATCGATCCCGCCACTGCGGAAGAGGCCAAGAACGCCTTTTATGACCTGATCCGCCAGCAGGATACCGCCCACCACGGCCTGTGCGGCGTGTGGGTGTTTGCCGCCTCCATGTATCTGCTGGCGGAAAAGCTCTATCCCCTGGGCGTCAGCAAGGAGATTCTGCTGGATACCTTCTGCGCCCTCAACCGCATGATGGGCGAGTACAAAATGCAGCTCCATCACATCGGCTTCAAGGAAGGCTTCTGGGTATGGCGTCAGTGCTGCGGACAGATTCTGCGTCTGGGCACGCTGGAGTTTGAATATCTGCCCTCCCTCAGCGCCCGCGTGGCCGGTCTTACCGGCCTGGAGGAGGGCAAGGCCGTTTTGTCCGTGCACATCCCCTGCGGCGCGGATATGAGCCGTCAGGCGCTGGATGCTTCCTACGCCCTGGCCCGCACCTATTTTGCAGACCGTCCCTTCCTGTGGTACGGCGGCGGCGAAAAGCCTCAGGGCATCATCTGCCATACCTGGCTGCTCTCCGTTGCGCTGCTGGATCTGCTCAAGCCAGAATCCGGCATCCGCCGCTTTGCAGGCGATTATAAGATCGTGGAGCATGAGGAGGAGGGCAAGGACTGCATCCACTTCCTCTTCCGCGTGGCTTCCGATACGCCCTTTGAGGATCTGCCCGAGGATACCTCCCTGCGCCGGGACGTAAAAAAGCATCTGCTCTCCGGCAAGGGCATCGGCACCGGCTTCGGTCTTCTGAAAAACTGAATGCAAAACAAAAATATGTCACTTCGGTGACATATTTTTTGATTGACACAGACGGCGGACGGGTATATAATGTGTACGAAGGTCAAAGAAAGTCAAACCACAAAACCGACCTTCCGCGTATGGTTTTGTACCCGTGTGTAAATCCTGTTGATCGAGGTGATCGTATTGTCCAATCAGAATTTTACCCGTAAAACCATGGAATGTATCCAGATGAGCCAGCAGTGCGCCCAGGAGCGCGGCCAGCAGCAATTGGAGCAGATTCATGTCCTCCATGCCCTTTTGCAGGATGAAAGCGGCCTGATACCCCAGCTTTTGCAGAAAATGGGCCGCGATGTATCGGCTGTTCGTCAGGAAACGGAAAGGGAAATGGATAAGCTTCCCAAGGTGCGCTTGTCCGCCCGGGAAGAGGGCAAGGTCTATGTATCCGCCGATGTGGATAAGCTGTTGCGCCAGGCGGCGGATACGGCCAAATCCATGCAGGATGAATATGTCTCCGTGGAGCATCTGTTCCTGGCGTTCTTTGCCGTGGCGGATCGCACGGTCAAAAAGCTGCTGGATACCTTTTCGATCGAAAAGGACGCGTTCCTTTCCGCTTTGTCTTCCGTCCGCGGCGCCCAGCGCGTGACCGGCGAGGATCCGGAAAGCACCTACGATGCGCTGCAGAAATATGGCTCCGATCTGGTGGCGCTGGCGAGAAACGGCAAACTGGACCCCGTTATCGGCCGGGACAGTGAGATCCGCGATGTGATCCGCATCCTGTCCCGCAAGACCAAGAACAACCCCGTGCTCATCGGCGAGCCGGGCGTGGGCAAAACGGCCATTGCAGAGGGCCTGGCCCAGCGTATCGTCCGCGGTGACGTGCCCGATTCCCTGCGCGACCGCACGGTGTTTTCCCTGGATATGGGCGCGCTGATCGCAGGCGCCAAGTTCCGCGGCGAGTTTGAGGAGCGCCTCAAGGCCGTGCTCAACGAGATCAAGAAGGCCGAGGGCCGCATCATCCTCTTCATTGACGAAATGCACCTCATCGTAGGCGCAGGCAAGGCGGACGGCGCCATGGATGCGGGCAATCTCTTAAAGCCCATGCTGGCGCGGGGTGAACTGCACTGCATCGGCGCTACCACGCTGGATGAATACCGCAAATATGTGGAAAAGGACGCCGCCCTGGAGCGCCGCTTCCAGCCCGTGCTGGTGGAGGAGCCCACCGTGCAGGATACCATTTCCATCCTCCGCGGCCTCAGGGAGCGGTATGAAGTGTTCCACGGCGTCAAAATTCACGATGCGGCGCTGATTTCCGCCGCTGTGCTCTCCTCCCGCTACATCACCGACCGCTTCCTGCCCGATAAGGCCATCGATCTGGTGGATGAAGCCTGCGCCATGATCCGCACCGAGATGGATTCCATGCCCGCCGAGATGGACGATATCCGCCGCCGCATCATGCAGTGCGAAATCGAGGAGGTTTCCCTGAAAAAGGAGAGCGACGCCCTGTCTCAGGAGCGTTTGCGCATGCTGACCGAGGAGCTTTCCGATCTGCGCAGCCGCTTTGACGCAATGCAGGCCCGCTGGGATAACGAAAAAACCCAGATCGGCAGGGTGCAGTCCCTCCGCGAGGAAATGGAGCAGCTGAACAAGGAGATCGAAAAAGCCGAGCGGGCCTATGATCTCAACCACGCCGCCGAGCTCAAGTACGGCCGCCTTCCCCAATTGCAAAAGGAACTGGAGGAAGCCGAGCAGCAGAACACGGGCGAAAGCACCCTGCTCCGGGATAAGGTCACGGAAGATGAGATCGCCCAGGTGGTCAGCAAGTGGACGGGCGTGCCTGTGCGTAAGCTGATGGAGGGCGAAAAGGAAAAGCTGCTCCGCATGGCGGATATGCTGCACAGCCGGGTCATCGGCCAGGATGAGGCTGTGGAAAAGGTCAGCGAGGCCATTTTGCGCTCCCGCGCCGGCGTGGCGGATGAAAACCGCCCCATCGGCTCCTTCCTGTTCCTGGGCCCCACGGGCGTGGGCAAAACGGAGCTGGCCAAGGCGCTGTGCGAAAACCTGTTTGACGATGAAAAGAACCTGATCCGTATCGATATGACGGAGTACATGGAAAAATTCTCCGTCAGCCGCCTCATCGGCGCGCCTCCCGGCTATGTGGGCTATGAGGAGGGCGGTCAGCTGACCGAGGCCGTGCGTCGCCATCCCTACAGCGTGGTGCTCTTTGACGAAATGGAAAAGGCCCATCCGGATGTGTTCAATATCCTTTTGCAGATCCTGGACGACGGCCGCGTCACCGACAGCCAGGGCAGAACGGTGGATTTCAAAAACACCGTGCTGATCATGACCAGCAATCTGGGATCCAGTCAGATCCTGGAGGGCATCGATGCAAACGGCGCCCTCAGCCAGGACGCCCGCAGCCGGGTCATGAAGCTGCTGCGTACCCATTTCCGTCCCGAGTTCCTCAACCGTATCGATGATACCGTGCTCTTTACGCCCCTTTCCCGCGATCAGGTGGAAAAGATCGCCCACCTGCAGCTGGATAGGCTGCGCAAGCGCCTTTCCGATAAGCAGCTGTCCCTCAGGGTCACCAGGGACGCCATGGACAAGCTCCTTTCCATGGGCTACGATCCCGTGTACGGCGCCCGTCCCATGAAGCGTGTGATCCAGAGCAAGGTGGAAACGGCGGTGGCCCGCGCCCTGATCCGCGGCGACGTGCTGCCCGGTCAGACGCTGCTGGTGGATGCCGCAGAGGATGGCTTTGCCGTAACCGTCGCCGTCTGAAAGCAAACAAAAAAACCCCGGACGAAAGTCCGGGGCATTTTTTGTGTTATCCATTATTTCGTGCCGCTGATGGAGTGCTTGTAGGCGTACTTGATGGCGCTCTGGTGGCCAAAGTAGCCGTTCTTGGCGTTGTCCACGTCAATCTGTTCGCTCTTGTGCACGCGGCTGTTCACAAAGTGGATGCAGAACTGACCGTTGTAGTTGTTATCCTTGATGGTGTCGCCGGCAGGATAGTTGTGGGGCACGCCGTACATGGAGGCGGCAAAGGTGCGGCCGTCGACAGTCACCCACAGGGGACGGCGGCGCCAGGTCTGCAGCTCGTTGGTACGGTCCTCGATCTCCTGCGCGTCGCTCACGCCGTAGATCTTGCACATGGCGGCGGTATCCTTGGCGGTCAGAGGCTCCACGTCGGCGTGGAGGTAGCCGCTCCAGCGGCGGGCCACAAAGGAGATGCCGGTGTACACGTCGGTGACCACGGCGGTTTCGCCCTTGGCCCACACCTTCTGAATGTCGCCCTTATCCCAGTCGGACATTTCCACGGGGTACAGCGTCACGCCGTTGATGGAGGAGCCGGCGTTGTTGCCGCCGGTGACGATGCGGTAGATCTCGCTCTGGGTGGTCTTGCCCGCAATGCCGTCCGCGGTGATCTTGTTGGCCTTCTGGAAGGCCTTCACAGCATCCACGGTGGAGGCGAGGTATTCGCCGGAGATATCGTCTTTGGCCAGGAAGCCCAGTTTGTGCAAAGCCTTCTGCAGTTCCAGCACGTCCTCGCCCGAGGAGCCAAGCTTGAGCACCACATACTCGCTGGGCGGGTTGATCTCAATATCGGGAGTCGCGGTAGCGTTGGCGGAGGGCGTCTGCTTTTCGGCCCACTGCAGGTATTCCACCTGGGTCATTACGCGGGCATAGCTGCTGTGGATGTAGGCGATGGTGGAGGAATTATACAGGATGCGGTACCAGTCCACGCCGCCGCCGGAAACCACCTTGGTGAACTTGTACACTTCACCCTGGTCCACCTGGGTCTTGTTGCCGATGGGCGCATAGCTGGTGCCTGCGCCGGAGCGCACCCACACATTGTCCTTGGTGATCATGATGTACGTGCTGTCGCCGGTGGGCACGGGGGTGGGAGATACGGTGGGCGTGGGCATCACGCCGGTCTGGTTGAATTCATCCAGCTGCCAGTCGCCCAGCTGATAGGCATACTTGCCATGGATGTAGCCGCTGTAGCCTTCGTAGGTCACGGGCACCCAGGTCACCTGGCCCACCTTCACGGGGTCGGCCCACATTTCCAGCACGGTGCCGGCCTTGGGCACCTGGGTCAGGTTTGCGGAGGAGGTGGAGGTGCTCTTGCGCACGTATACCTTGCCCGCGGTGGTGATGGCATAGCCCGTTACCACGCCTTCCACGGCGTCGCCGGCCATATCGCTGCCGTCAGCCTTGCTGAGCACGGCGTATTCACCGCTGATGTAGCCGTACACCTGATGCTTTTCGCTGTATACATAGTACCAGGTGGTGCCGGTCTTTTCGTTGATCTTTTTGCCAAAGTAGGGCATCACGGTGTCCACGTCCTCGCGGCCGTAGATCTGCTTGGAGGAGAGGCTGGCTTCGCTGCGCAGGTTCACGCCGCCTTTCACCAGGCGGATATAACCGGTGGCCTCGGTATCCACGTCGGGGGTCTCCTCAGGCTTTTCCACCGTGGTGAGAATTTCATAGCAGTCGGAGCGGATGTAGCCCCAGCCGTTGTTGTAGCTCACCTTGATCCAGTCGTAGGAGCCGGCGCCCACGGGAGCGGCATAGTAAGCCATCACCGTGCCCTTGGGCAGCCACAGATCGCTGGTGGGGGTGAGGGTGGAGCCGTTGGGGGTCTTGCGCACGTTGACGCCGCCCTTGATCAGCTTGATGTAGCCCAGTTCGCCGTCGGGATTTTCGGCAGGCTTCTGGGTGGGCTTCACGGTGGGGATGGCGGTTGCGCCGGAGAGAGTGGCATATTCATCCGCGGTCAGGCGGCGCACATTGGCGCTGCCCACATAGCCCGTGGTGCTGCCCGTCTTGATCTTCACATAATTGCCGCTTTCGGAGATCCATTCCACCAGCGTGCCGGTGGCCAGGGCGGTCAGCGCGGTGCTGGTGGAATCCGCCTTTTCGCGCACGTTGGTGCCGCTGACCAGAATCAGGCCGTAATTGCTGTAGGTTTCGCCGTCGGTGGGCTTGGGGGTGGCGGTGGGCTTGGATACCGTGCCGCCCACGGTCAGATAATCGGCCATGATGTAGCCGTGATAGGTATGATCGGGGTCGGCAGGCGTGCCGCCCTTGACCTTGTACCATTCCACGTCGCCCTTGCCGTTCTTCACTTCGCCCGTCACTTCCAGCTGCCAGCCGGTATGCAGGAAGCACCAGTACATGGCGCTGGTATTGGGCTTGGAGCGGAAGAACACCTTGTCAGAGTTGATGTAGCCGTACACGGCGTCATCATCCTGCGCAGGGGCCTGGGTGGGCTTTTCGGTAGCGGCGGGGGTCATGCCGGCGGTAGGCGCCTGGGTGGGCACAACAGCCGTTTCACCGTCTGCGAGCACCTTGAAGAAATCGCCGTGGATGTAACCCTTGTAGGAGCCGGAGGTGTTGGAGGGAATGCCGCCCCGCACTTCGTACCAGGTCACGCCGTTTGCGTCCTTATCGGTGGTGGAAAGCACTTCCAGAATCCAGCCGGAGGGCAGCTGCGACCAGTAGATCTCGCTGCCGGGGGCCTGACGGAAGAACACATTATCGTCCGTCACGTAGCCAAACACACCCGTGCCATCGGGGGCCGGGGTGGGGTTGTTTCCATCGTCCGTTTCTGCGGGCTTCTGCGTAGGCTTGGCAGTGGGCGATACCACCGTCACGTCCTTGGACACGTAGGCCTTGTCGCCGGTGGGCTGCAGGGGGTTTTCCAGCCACAGCAGCTGCTCGTTGGCGTCCATCACGTCCACATAATCCTTCATCAGATAGCCGATGTAGTTGCGGTCGATATTGTCCGGGATGTTGCAGCGAACCTTATAGTAATCGCCCTTTTCCTCGGAAATCTCCACAACCCAGCCGGTATCCAGGTAGCACCACCAGGAGGCGGAGGAGGAGGCTGTTTTGCGGAAGCGCACCCTATCCGCGTTCAGGCGGCCGTAGTGCACGCTTTCTTCGTCCTCGCCAAATGCAGTGCCCACAAGGCTCAGCACCATCATGACGGCCATGATCGCGCTCAGCATCCGGATTTTCAAGTCGTGTCTGTTCATAAAGGTCCCTCCACGTGTAGTAGCATGCGCGGGCGTGTCAAAAATGGGTATACCGCCCCCACGTAAAAATCTAATCATTCTGTTACATTATATTGCGATTTTGTTACGAGGTCAAGAGCTCCGACATGCTTTTTCCACATTTTTTCAAAGTTTTTTTCACATTCCGGCGCGTGTTCCGGCGCCTGCCGTCCCATCACCGGCACGGTCAGGATTTTTGTTGCCTAATACAGCGCCGGAGTGCTATAATATAAAGGTTGGGTCCCTCCCCGGCAGAAAAGGAAGGATGGGGCCCCGGTGCGCCTTATTATGCTTTTATATGCTAAAGCGCAAAACTGTGCAGGCTTCTGTTCCTACATTATATAAGCGATCTTACCGGAGGTTATTTTCATGCGCGTGATCATCGGTCTTGGCAATCCCGGCGATAAGTACGCCCGCACCCGCCATAATGTGGGCTTTGATGTGGTGAGCATTCTGGCGGAAAAGGAAAATATTCCGCTCAAAAAACTCAAGTGCCACGCTTTGCTTGGCGAAGGGATGATCGGCGGGGAAAAGGTGGTGCTGGTGCAGCCCCAGACCTTTATGAACCTGAGCGGCCAGACGGTGGTGGAGGTGCTCAACTGGTATAAGGTCACCCCGGAAGAGGTGCTCATCATCGTGGACGATATTGATCTGCCGCTGGGTCAGGTACGTCTGCGCCCCCACGGCGGCGCGGGCACCCATAACGGCCTGCGCAACATTGTGTACCTCACCGGCTCAGACCGCTTCCCCCGCATCCGCGTGGGCGTGGGCCAGAAGCCCGAGGGCTGGGATCTGGCGGACTGGGTGCTGAGCAAGTACCAGACCGAGGAAGAGCGCAAGGTGATGTTCGAGGCCTATCAGTATGCCGCGGACGCCGCAAAGGCCTTTGTCACCCAGGGCATCGATAAGGCCATGAACCTCTTCAACAAGCGCTGATCCTTTGTATATGCTTATTTTTCTGTTGATTCTTTCTGTCGGGAGGTGACGTATATGCTGAAGATCCTTCTTGAAAAAATGTGTCATTCCGGGCAGCTTGGGGATGCGCTCCGTACTGCGCCCGGTCAGGTGACGGCGGTGTACAATACCAGCGCGCCCCAGCGTGCGCTGCTGGCCGCCGCGCTGCAGCAGAGCACCGGCCGCCCGGTGCTGTACGTCACGTCCTCCGAGGCGCTGGCCGCCCGCGCCGCCGCGGATATGGACATGTACCTGGGCGCCAAGGGCGTGTGCGCGTCCCTGGGCGCCATGGACGTGCTCTTTACCCGCGCCGTGTCCGGTCAGGAAAGCGTCAGCCGCTATCTGGATATGCTCTCCCGTATGGCGCGGGGACAGATCCGCGCCCTGTGCGTGCCGGTGGATGCGCTCATGCAGTTTTGTATGCCCAGGGAAACCTGGTGGGGCAAACGCATTTCGCTCCGGACGGGCAGCGTCTATGAGCCGCAGGATCTGATCCGCGATCTGGTCAAAATGGGCTACAGCCGCCTTCCCATGGTGGAGGGCAAGGGTCAGTGCGCCCTGCGCGGCGATATTGTGGACGTGTACCCTCAGGATCTGGACAGGGCTGTGCGTATCGAGTTTTTTGACGATGAGGTGGATATCATCCGCCTGTTTGATCCCCTCACCCAGCGCTCCACCGACCAGACCGATGAGATCATACTGCCTCCCGCCGCCCTGTGGCTGTGCGAGGATGCGTCCGTGTCTTCCGCCTGGCGGGAGATGATCCGCGCCCAACTGGGCATGCAGGCGGAAGCGGAGGAAGCCTCCGCCGATGAGGAGAGCGACGATACCCTCTTTTCCCATCTGGGCGGCAAACAGGAATACGGCGTGACCCTGCGCCGCACACTGGACGATTGCGATGCACTGGACGAGGGTATGGTGCCCCAGTCCCTGCCGTTGTGGGCAAGCGCGCTGAAGCTCCCCTCCGCGCCCCTGTGGGATTATTTTGATCAGGAACCCATCGTGGTGCTGGACGCCCCCGACAAGGTGCGGGACAAGTGCCTGGATCGCATGCTGGGCTTTGAGGAGGATCTGAAGCTGGCGCTGGAGCGGGGCGATGCGGCAGGCGCGCAGGCGACGCTGCTGACCCCCTGGGACGCTTTGCTGCCTCTTTTGAAAAAGCTTCCTGTCGTCACCTGTCAGGATTTTCTCCGCGGCATGGCGGGGCTGGAGCCCACGCTCCTGTGCGAATTTGAGGGCAATGCGGCGGGCAAGTATTTTTCCCGCATGCAGGATCTGAAAAACGATATCGCCCGCTGGCTGGAGGAAAAGTACACCGTCATCCTCTGTGCCGGCGGCGTCAACCGCGCTTCCCGTCTGGAAGCGTCTTTGCAGGAATTGGGTCAGGGCGCCCATCCCCAGCTGCTCATCCGCCCGGAAAGCCTTTCCCAGGGCTTTGTGTCTGCAGCCCTTCAGATCGCCGTCATTGCAGACAGCGATATTTTCGGCGCCTCCCATGTCAAGCGCAAGGGCAGGGAGCGCCGGGGCGCAGGCGAGCGCATTGAGGCCTTTACCGATCTGTCCGTGGGCGATTACGTGGTGCACGAAAGCCACGGCGTGGGTATCTTTATGGGCACCACCAGGCTGCAGACCGAGGGCACCTGGCGCGATTATCTGCTCATCCAGTATCAGGGGCACGATAAACTGTACGTGCCTACCGACCAGTTTGACCGGGTGCAGAAGTTCATCGGCGGCAGCGAGGAAAAGCCGCCCCAGCTCAACTCCCTTAACTCCTCCACCTGGGATAAGCAAAAGAAAAAGGTGCGCGCCTCCCTGCAGAAGCTGGCCTTTGACCTGGTTCGCCTCTACGCCGAGCGCAAAAACACCCCCGGCTTCTCCTTTTCGCCCGATACCCCCTGGCAAACGGAGTTTGAGGACGCCTTCCCCTACGAACTGACCCCGGATCAGGAAACGGCGGTTCGGGATATCAAGCACGATATGGAATCCTCCTCCAACATGGATCGTTTGCTGTGCGGCGACGTGGGTTACGGTAAAACCGAGGTGGCCCTCCGCGCCGCCTTCAAGTGCGTCATGTCTGGCAAGCAGTGCGCCATTCTGGCGCCTACCACCATATTGGCGCAGCAGCATTATTACACCATGCTCAAGCGCTTTGGCGAATTTCCCCTCAAGGCGGATGTGCTGTCCCGCTTCCGTCCGCCCAAGGCGCAGAAGGCCACCGTCGCGGCGGTCAAGGAGGGTAAGGTGGACGTGCTGGTGGGCACCCACCGGCTTTTGTCCTCCGATGTGCAGTTCAAGGATCTGGGTCTGCTCATCATCGACGAAGAGCAGCGCTTTGGCGTTGCCCACAAGGAAAAAATCAAAAACCTCAAAAAGCAGGTGGACGTGCTTACGCTTTCCGCCACGCCCATTCCCCGCACGCTGCATATGTCCATGGTGGGTGTGCGCGATATGAGTTTGCTTACCACGCCCCCCGAGGAGCGTTATCCCGTGCAGACCTACGTGATGGATTATTCCGACGCCGTCATCCGCGACGCCGTCAACCGCGAGGTAAGCCGGGGCGGTCAGGTGTACTTCCTCTACAATCATGTGCAGCATATCGATCTGTTTGCCGCCCATCTGCGCAAAATGCTGCCCGGCGTGCGCATCGCCGTGGCGCACGGGCAGATGAAGGAAGGCCAATTGGAAGATGTGATGCTGGATTTCTTTGAGCATAAGCAGGATGTGCTTTTGTGCTCCACCATCATCGAAAACGGTGTGGACGTGCCCAATGCCAATACCATGATCGTCTACGATGCGGACATGTTCGGCTTAAGCCAGCTCTATCAGCTGCGCGGACGCGTGGGCCGCAGCAACCGCACGGCCTTTGCCTACTTTACCGTGCGCCCCTCCCGCTCTTTGAGCGAAACGGCGCAGAAGCGCCTCAACGCCATCCGGGAGTTCACCGCCTTCGGCTCCGGCTTCCGCATCGCCATGCGCGATCTGGAAATCCGTGGCGCGGGCAATATCTTTGGCCCCGAGCAGAGCGGCAATGTGGCGGCGGTGGGCTACGATCTCTACTGTAAAATGATCGAGGAAGCCGTCCGCGAGGCCTCCGGCGGCGGAAGCGCCGTGTCCGAGCAGAGCCTGCCCGATACCCGGGTGGAATTGAAGGTGGACGCCTATCTTCCCATGGAATATGTGCATGACGAAAGCCAGCGCATGGAGGTGTTCCGCCGCATTTCCTACATCCGCTCCCGTGCGGACAGGGAGGATGTTATCGAGGAGCTCATCGACCGCTTTGGCGACGTGCCGGAGAGCGTGATGACGCTCATCGAAGTGGCGCACCTGCGCGCGCTGTGCCGCAGGCTGCATATCAGCCGCGTCAACTGGCATGCAGGCGCCCTGGTCATGAAGCTGGAAAATTCCGCGCCCGTGGAGCAGATGTACCCCCTGCTCATGGAGGCGGACAAGCGCCTGCTCTTTTCCGCCGGACGGGATGCGGCGCTGCTCTTCCGCGACGGAAGGCTTTCCGTGCCCCAACTCATGCATCAGCTGATCCCCGCGCTGGAAAAGATCCTGGAAGAATTGTCTGCGTCCGTGTGACGCCGGCAGCATGCTTCGCTGCTTTGTCCCTGATCATTGTATACGACTGTATGGAGGCGGAGGCTTGCCCCGCCGTCCTCTGATGTCAAGGAGGCTTATATGAAAAAGCTGCTTGCTCTGCTTCTGATTGTTGTTTCTCTCTTTGCTTTTACCGGCTGCGAGCTGGATGAAGAAGCCGCCCTGCAGCTGACCGGGGACGTTCTGACGCTGCTCCTGGAGGAGGAAGGCGCCACCCATACCGATACGGAACCGCTGCCCTTTGAGCCGGATGAAGAAGATTATGCCGCCTATGTCACGGAGGATGGCTGGTATGACGATGTGGATACGGTCATGGCCTATCTCATCACCTACGATGAACTGCCGGACAATTACATCACCAAGCGCGAGGCCCAGAGCCTGGGCTGGGTGCAGCAGGAGGGGAATCTGTGGGACGTGGCCGAGGGCATGTCCATCGGCGGCGATTACTTTGGCAATTACGAGGGGCTTTTGCCCGACGGCGAATACCGGGAGTGCGATATCGATTACGACGGCGGCAGCCGCGGCGCAGAGCGTCTGGTGTTCACCGTGGAGGGCGATCTGTACATCTACTATACCGATGATCATTACGAAAGCTTTGAACTGATCTACGCGGAGGAATGAGTATGGCAAGCACAAAGCCTGTGACCGTTCTTACCTTTACGCCGCCGGATGCCGGCAGGATCGGTGCGTATCTGCCTGCACCCCGGAGGGAGGTCACCGTGCACCACATGTGCCGGGATGAAAACGATACCGTGCCGGATTATGCCCTTTTGCCGGAGGGCGCGCCGGAAACAGGCGGCATCGTTCTGTTCCGTCCTCCTAAATCCCGCACCAAGTACGACCGCATCACCCTGGACTGCCGCAGATGGCTGAACCGCAGCATCATGTACGATGAACTGAAGGAAGCCCTTCATTTCCAGGACTCCTTTGAGGAAAATCTGGACGGCCTGTGCGACGCGCTCTGCGCATCCTCCTACTATATTACGCTGCTCTATACCTGCGTGCCCCTTGTGCACATGAAGCATTATTTCATCCGTGCGCTGCGGGTGATGAACGAGTGCCGCGCGCTGGAGGGCGTGTACGGAGAGGACGTGCGGGATTATCCCGAATCCTATATGGAAGTGGATTTCGGCGCGGGTGATTCTCCCCACCGCCCCTTCCGCGATCCGCCCAGGGCGCCCTTTGATATGCCGCCCCCGGAGGAACTCTGGTAATTGCAGAAATTGTTTACCCGCTGCACAATGTGATCATTGACGGCGGGTTTTTGTTTGGTGTATGCTAACAGATGGAAACAATCATTCACAGGATAAGGAGTGTTTTGCATATGAAAATGGGCGAAGTGGGACGTACTGTCAATCTGGGCGTGATCGGCGTAGGCGGTCGCGGCTGGGGCCAGGTGGAAGTGCTGGCGCAGATGAAGGACGTTTGCATCAAGGTGATCTGCGATAAGCATCAGGATCGTGTGGATAACATGATCGAGTACCTGCACAAGGAAAACCTGGTGGATTATCCCATCGACGGCACCCTGGTGGATCAGGAAGTGCTGGAGCGCGCCGATATCGAGGCCGTGGTCATCATGTCCGACTGGGAAACCCATATCGACCTGGCCATCCGCGCCATGCGCTGCGGCAAGTACGTGGCCATGGAAGTGGGCGGCGCTGCGTCCGTCAACGAGTGCTGGGAAATGGTGCGTACCGCCCAGCAGACCGGCAAGGACGTAATGCTCCTTGAAAACTGCTGCTACAATAATGAAGAAATGGCTCTGCTCAACATGGTGCGTGCCGGCGTGTTTGGCGAACTGGTGCACTGCCAGGGCGGCTATGAGCACGATCTGCGCGATGAGATCGGCTGGGGCGACAAGAACCGCCACTACCGTCTCCACAATTTCCTCAACCGCAACGGCGAACTGTACCCCACCCATGAGCTGGGCCCCATCGCCAAG
>SVGT01000059.1 GCA_015056175.1 Clostridiales bacterium
CAGCGCCTTGGGCTCCTTGAGATCAGTTTTATTCAAAACCAGAATCTTGCGCACCTTGCGGGAAGAAAGATCCTTGACGATGGAGCGGTCATGGGGGCCGATGGCGGTCACGTCCAGCAGCACCAGCAGGGCGTCGATGCCCTCCATGGCGTCCTGGATGGACTGAACCATGAAATGCCCCAGCTTGGTGCGGGGCGTGTGCATGCCGGGGGTATCCACAAAGATCACCTGGCTGTCCTCATTGCTCATGACGCCCATCACGCGGTTGCGGGTGGTCTGGGGACGGTTGGAGGTGATGGCGACCTTTTCGCCCACCATGGCGTTGAGCAGGGTGGACTTGCCCACGTTGGGACGGCCGACGATGGCGGCAAAGCCGGAAGTGAATTTCTTTTCGTTCGTTTTCATGTGTGATGCCTCATCCTAAAAAGTTGATCGCCTGGCCTTTGGGGCCAAAGCCATTGGGGAGCAGTTGGGAAAGGGTGGTTTCCTCCACCTGACCGTTCCACGTGACCAGCACGCGCAGGTCAGGGGCAAATTCGTACAGGGTCTGTCGGCAGGCACCGCAGGGCCAGGGCATGGCGTTGTTGCCGGCAATGGCGATGGCCACAAAATCGTGCTTGCCCTCGCTGACGGCTTTGAAGAGCGCCGTGCGCTCGCCGCAGATGGTAAGGCCGTAGGAGCTGTTTTCAATGTTGCAGCCGGTGTACACCGTGCCGTCCGCAGCAAGCAGCGCCGCGCCTACGGTAAACTTGGAATAGGGTGCGTAGGAAAACTGCATCATCTCGCGGGCTTTTTCCAAAAGCTCCTGATCGGTGACGCGGTTGATGCCAACAGAGGCCAGAGCCTTTTCTTCCATGGCGCGCATCCTCCTTTTTTCGTCTTCCTCCATATGGTCGTAGCCCATGAGATGGAACATGGCGTGGGCGGTGAGATAGCCCAGCTCCCTGGTCAGGGAATGGCCGTATTCCTGCGCCTGCTCCTGTGCGCGGGGGATGGAGATAATCACATCGCCCAAGAAGCAGCAGCCCGTGTCCACATCCTTTTCCCGGGAAATACGCTTTTCGCTTTGCCCGGCGGTTTTGCCTGCGGCATAGGAAATGGCGGGGAAGGAGAGCACGTCCGTCGCGCGGTCGATCTGCCGGTATTCCCGGTTGATCTCCCGGATTACTTCGTTATCCGTGAGCAGAATGTGCACTTCAAGAGGAAGCGCAACGCCTTCCGTGCGGGCGCAGGCCGCAGCGACTTTATGCATCAGCGCTTCTGCATCCGGAGGACATGCGGTTTCGATTTCCAGATCCAGCGTTACGTTCATTCTTCGTCACCGCTTTCGGGAATGTCGATATCCTCGTCGTCGATCTCGGCGGCAAGCTCGGCAGCCTGTTCCACGCTGAGCAGATCCTCCACCTGCACGGGCGCGATGGCAGGAGGCGGGGTGATCTCGGGCAGCACGGGCGCAAGATCGGCGGCAGGAGGTACCACGTCTACGTTTTTCTGCTCTTCCTTGACGGGGAGCACGGAGAGCGGGGCAGGGGCAGATTCGGGCTTAACGGCTTCCGCGGGCTTGGCGGGCGCTTCGGGAAGAGGGGCTTCCTTTGTTTCCACGGCGGGCTCCGGGATCACGGCGGGAGCCGCGTCCGGCGCATCGGGCAGCACGATTTCCTTTTCGTCCGGCGTCATTTCGGGCTGTACTTCCTGATTGGCAGCCGGGCGGTGCATGCGCATTTTCTTTTCCGGCATTTCGGGATACTCGATGCGCTCATGGAACACGCCGGAGAGCACGGTGGTGCAGGCGGTGCAGATCTTGTCAATATCGCGGAGGGTCAGCGGCGCATCGCTGAGCTGACCGTCCTCCAGTTTGCCGCGCACCAGCTTGACGATGAAGTTTTCCACGTCCTCGGGGGTGGGGTTCTTCAGCGTTCTTACGGCAGCCTCGATGGTATCGCAGATCATAATGATGGCGCTTTCCTTGGTGGTGGGGGGATGACCCTCGTAACGGAAATCGTCAATATTGATCTCCCGGTCGCCTGCCTGCTGTACGGCTTTGTGGTAGAAGAACATGACGGGCGTATCACCGTGATGCTCGGAGACGATGTTGATCACCGCCTGGGGGAGCCGATAAGACTTGGCCAGCGCCACGCCGTCCCGCACGTGGGAGGTGATAATGGCGGCGGAAACCTCGGGATCCGCCTGATCGTGACCGGATACGTTGCCGATCTGGTTTTCACGGAAGAAGAGGGGACGCTTGAGCTTGCCTACATCGTGATAGTAGCCGCCCACGCGGGCAAGCAAGGGATTGGCGCCGATGGCTTCTGCGGCGGCCTCGGCCAGATTGGCCACGATGATGCTGTGGTGATAGGTGCCGGAGGCCTCCAGCAGCAGGCGCTTGAGCAGGGGCTGGTTGGGGTTGCTCAGCTCCAGCAGTTTAAGCGGCGTGGGCAGGTTGAAGGCCAGTTCCAGAATGGGCTGAATGGCGATGTAGAGCAGCGTTGAAAGCAGCGCGCCGCCAAGGCACCACAAACTGGAGCGCAGCGTGCCGGAAAGATCGTTGCTGGTCATCAGGTTATAGGCAAGCAGCAGCAGCGCGGAGGCTGCGCTCATGAGAAGACCGGTGAGCAGCGCGCGCAGACGGGTGGATTTATCCGCCATCAGCCATACGGCCAGGGTGGAGGTGCCCATGTAGATGACCATGGACAGCACCATCTGCTCTGCAAACGCTTCGTTGCCGCCGGCGGCCAGGGAGGCCACCAGCACGGACAGGGCGGCAGAGCACAAAAGCGCCGTGCGGCTGCCCACCAGCGCCGTGACCAGCATGGCGCACAGGGCGACGGGAGCAAGATAGGCATTGACAAAACGCGCCAGGATGCAAAGACCCAGCGTAACGGTAAAGATGATGCAGGTGAGCAGGGTGTTGAGGGTATTTTCGTACACCTCAAAATCCTTGCGCTTGATGAGCAGGATGAAAAGCAGCATGACCAGCAGCGTCAAAAGACCGCCGCCCAGGTACATGTTCAGGTCGAAGGAATCGTTGCTTAAAAGGCCCAGCGCCGACAGCATGGCGATCTGCCCTGCGGTGATGCGGCCTTCGCCCTTGACCACGATGTTCTGGCCCTGCTTGTAGATCACTTCCTCC
>SVGT01000028.1 GCA_015056175.1 Clostridiales bacterium
GTATTGCCGCAACACTTTTATGCCGTTGTCCATTGCTCCTTACGCCATGGGTGCTGGCCTTGGTGAACCGCTGGGTGACAATACCGAGCAGGAACGCATCTTTGTCCGCGTTACCCGCGACAGTAGCCGCGCCGATCGTGTTGTCCGCGTCAACGGCGACAGTATGATGCCCACTTTCCGTGACGGTGATCTGCTGTTGGTGCAAGAAACAGATCAGCTGCATGTCGGCGATATTGGTATCTTCATCGTAGCCGGTGAAGGCTTCGTCAAAGAGTATCCAAGCATGAAAATCTGGCGAAACACAATCATAGATTTCAACTATAACATACTCATCATTTACTATCGAGGTCTTGATATCTGTTCCGTATCTCTCAATAACATCGTCCATAAGACTACAATGAACTCTAAGTTTTATTGGCGCACAATCCCGCTCATCGTAATGAGGTTTTATATAGAAATCAATATTCGCTTTATCAAATATCTCGTTATGCCATTCTTCACTCCGCATTGGAACAGGCAGTTGTCAATCAGTTGCTTATGCATAATCCCAGTAACCGAACCATCCTCCCCAAACTGGAACAGAAGGATATCCGCTTTCTGTCTCTGGCAGAACAGCGGGCATTCATTGCCGCATTGCCAGAAGGAACGGCAGGACGAGCACTATACTTCATTCTGGGCACAGGACTTCGTGTTGAGGAACTGGCAGGACTTCGTTGGTCGGATATTCGTGGCAATTACTTCACCATTGCTCAAACCATACGCCGCAACCGTGATTTCTCCGAAGACGCCGCCACCCGCACCTTTCTGGAAACAGGAACGCCCAAGACAAAAGCAGGACGCCGCACCATTCCCCTCTCCCCCAAGATGCAGGAACTTCTGCTTACCCATCGCCGGGAGCAGTCCATCCTTCGTCTTGCTGCCGGAAATGCATGGAAGGAAAACGATTTGGTCTTCTGCACCGACATCGGAACACCCTACGAAGGACGGAACCTGAACCGTGTTCTCCACCGCACCCTCCAGCAAGTGGGGCTTGAAACCATGGGCGTCCATTCCCTTCGGCACACCTTCGCAACCCGTGCCATGGAAGCCGGAATGGATGTGCGGACGCTCTCCGAAATCCTGGGGCACGCAAAAGTTTCCTTGACACTTCAACTCTATGCCCATTCCAGCATGGAAACCAAGCAAAAAGAACTGGAAAAAATGGATTCTTTCCTGTGATTTTCATCCTCAATTGCGGTATGAATTGCGGTACGTAAAGGAAAAGCCAAACCAAAATGAAGCCTTTACACCTCTTATCCTGCTAAATTGCCCCCACAACAATAAAAAACCAGTCATTTCTGACTGGTTACGTGGTGGAGCATAGCGGATTCGAACCGCTGACCTCTACAATGCGAATGTAGCGCGCTACCAACTGTGCTAATGCCCCAAGTGCTCAAGTAGTATAGCACAGGAGCGGGAAAAATGCAAGGGGAAAATTTGCATTTTTTCCGGGTTTGAAATTGAAAAGGACGCACGGCTTTCCATGCGTCCTTTTGAAATGCAAACAGCGGCGCCTTGCCGGAAGATACGGCGCAACAGCCGCATGAAAGCCTTATTTTTCCCGGTCTTTCAGAATCAGCCGCTCGATGGCGCCCACGGCCACCTGAATGGTTTTTTCCATTTTTCCCAGATGATTGAGCACGCAGCCGGCGCGCTTGCGGCGGATGGAGGAGATGACAAACAGCGCCGCCGCCTCCATTTCGGAGGACAGCACATTGCCCCGCTGCCACGCCTCCCACTGATACCGGAGCAGCGCCTCGGAAGGCATGCTTTCGGGTTCCAGTTCACCATAGAATGCGTCCTTGGACTGGATGATGCCTGCATGACAGCCCACGTCCAGGGCGCGCGCGCTGTCTACCAGCGCATTGACCACCTCAAAATCCGCCACGGCAGGATATGCCAGGGGGATATACTGTCTGCTGGTGCCTTCGTCGCGGACGGCGCCGGTGGCCACCACAATATCTTCATCCAGAATCTCATCCTGCAGCATACCCGCCGTACCCACGCGGATCAGCGTATCCGCGCCGATGGCAAACAGTTCTTCTGCAGCGATGGCCGTAGAGGGTGCGCCGATACCGGTGGAGCATACAGACACCTTTTCGCCAAGCAGCGTGCCTGTCCAGGTCACATATTCCCGATGATGGCCCACCGGTTTTGCATCCTGCAGGAAGGAGGCGATCAGCGGCACGCGGCCGGGATCGCCGGGCAGCATCACATAGCGGCCCACGTCGCCTTCCTTCAGGCCCAGGTGGTACAGTTCACCCTGATCATTCCAGATTGCCATATATTGCCCTCCTTATCGATCGATGGAAACGGAAACCGTCTTTTCACCCGTCAGCTTTTCGGTCAGCGCATCCGGCTGACCGCCGCCCAGATGCAGCGTAAAGCGCTTGCCGGCAAATACGCGTTCGCCATCGTCATTGACCGCCGTAAACGCATCGGGGTTCACGGGGATTGTGATGCGCTTGCTTTCGCCCGCGCGGAGAAGCACTCTTTCATACCCGCACAGCACGGGATGCAGCGGCGCATGTACGCATTCCTCCGCCTTCATATAGGCCTGCACCACCGCTTCTCCCTCCACACTGCCGACGTTTTTGACCGTCACATACGCATTCCCGTTTTCGAATGCGGGATCTGCATAAGCAAAGCGGGTGTAGCTCAAACCAAAGCCAAAGGGGTACACAGGTGTTCCCTCATAATACCTGTAGGTGCGGTTATGCATGGCATAATCCTCAAAATCGGGCAGATCGTCCCGGCTACGGTAGAAGGTCAGCGGCAGCTTGCCCGAGGGCGCCGCATGACCAAACAGGATATCCGCCACCGCCCTGCCGCCTGCCTGACCGGGATACCAGGTCTGCAAAATGGCGTTGCCAAACTCGATGGCAATGGCGCTGCCCGATGCATGAAGGGTGACCACCGGCTTCCCGGTTTTTGCAATACGCGCAACCAAACGCTGCTGGGATTTGGGCAGATCCAGATCCCACTTGTCGCCGGAGGAATATTCGTTGCTCTGGTCGCCTTCCTCGCCCTCCAGCTGGGCGTCCAGACCCACGCAGAGGATCACCAGATCGGCAAGTTCCGCCATGGCTTCCGCCTCTGCCAGACGGTCATCCGGCGCGGTCAGATCGCTGTTATGGTCGCCCCACAGGTGGCTGCCCTTGGAATAGTACACCCTAATATGGTGCTTTTCACACTCGGCACGGATACCGTCGATGAATTTCACATACCGGGACGAGGTGCCAAAGTAATTGCCCTCCAGCGCGGCGATGCTGTCCGCATTGGGGCCGATGACCGCAACGGAGCGGATCGTCCTGGGATCCAGTGGCAAGATGCCGTCGTTCTTCAGCAGCACCATGCTCTTGCGCGCCATCTCCAGCGCCAGGGCGTTGTTTTCTTCCGTATCGTTGTCCGCCAAGGTGATCCTGTCGTACTCGCAATCCTCGTCAAACATCCCAAGACGGAAGCGGGTGGCCATCAGCCGCTCGCAGGCGAGGGTGATATCCTCCTCCGTGATCAGGCCCTCCTGATAAGCCGTCAGCATGTGCAGGTAGGTGTTGCCGCAGTTCAGGTCACAGCCCCGCTTCAGCGCCAGGGCTGCGCTTTCGGGCGCTGTATCCGTCACATGGTGATTGGTGTGGAAATCCGCAATAGCCCAGCAGTCGCTGAGGAAATGGCCCTTGAAGCCCCACTCATCCCGGAGCAGGGACATCAGCTCCCGATTGGCGCAGCAGGGCTCGCCTTCATAGCAGTTGTAGGCGCCCATCACAGCCTCCACATCACCCTCCCGAACCAGCTTTTCAAAGGCATAGGTGTAGGTTTCGCGAAGATCTTTTTTGCTGCACCTGGCATTGAAGCTGTGGCGGTTGCCCTCCGGGCCGGAGTGCACGGCAAAGTGCTTGGCGCAGGCCGCCGCCTTCAGGTACGGCGCATCGGGATCGCCCTGCAGACCTCGGACAAAGGCAAGGCCGGTGCGGGCGGTCAGGTACGGATCCTCGCCGTAGGTTTCCTGACCGCGTCCCCATCTGGGATCGCGGAAAATATTCACATTGGGGCTCCAGAAGGTAAGACCCTTGAAAATATCCAGGTCGCCGTGGCTGCGGGCCGCATTGTATTTGGCACGTCCCTCGGTGGCAATGACCTCCGCCACGCGCTGCACGCCCTCGCTGTCAAAGGCGGCGGCCAGGGCGATGGCCTGGGGAAACACCGTAGCGGTGCCTGCATAGGCCACGCCGTGCAGCGCCTCGCTCCACCAGTTGTAGGACGGGATATTCAGCCGCTCGATGGCAGGAGCGTCGTATTTGAGCTGAGACGCCTTTTCCTCCAGCGTCATTTGCGCAACCAGCTTTCTGGCGCGCTCCATTGCAGTCTGATGATCCATACTGTCTCCTTGAAAAACAGCCCGGGTGCAAAGCAGCCGGGCCTGTTTGGTTTATCCGTTCAATTGGGATGCAGCTTCCGCATCCAGATAGAAATAGCCGTTCTCGTGATCTACCAGCAAACTGGCAGGCACCTGCGCGTCCGGCCCATCCTCCAGCACCTTTTTTACGATGGGCGCCTTGCGGGCGGCATTGGCCATCAGGCACAGCATGCCCGCCTTTTTCAGTTCCCCTGCGCCCAGGGTCAGCCCCTGCCGGACCGGCAGCGCCGTATCAAAATACTTGACGGATACGCTGACCGTAGTTTCGTCCAGATCCACCAGGATGCCGCCCTCGGGCAGCCCCACGCCGGGCTCGTTGAAGCCCACATGGCCGTTCATGCCGATGCCAAGCAGGGTATAGCCAAGACCTCCGTGCGCATTGATAAAATCCATGATGCGTTCGATCTCCTCGTGGGGATCTGTGCACAGACCGTCCCACACCGCCATGTGATCCGCCTTGATGCCGGCGGGGCCGTAGAACACGTCCTGCATCACCTGACGGCAGGAGCCGCGGGTTTCCCCGCCGATCCCCACCCATTCGTCCAGGCCCACATAGTACACGCTGTTCAGATCCACTTCCCCATTTTGCTGCATGGCAATCAGCCGTTCATAGGCAGGCAGGGGCGTATCGCCTGCGGCCAGGCACAAAAGTGCGCCCGGATGGGTCAGGATATAGTCTTTCAAATCCTGCGCCACGCGCTCACACTGCGCAGCAATGCTTTCACATACAATTACGTTCATGCATTTTCCTCACATTCCCACAGGGGACACGATCTTTCCAGTTCAAGACACAATTCCGTTTTGTCCGGCGCCCTTCCCGTGCGGATCAGGCAGTTGGCGGCTGCATTGCCGATCATCAGGCAGTTTTCCTCAGGCAAACCGCACAAAAGGCCAAAGCAGAAGCCGGCGTTAAAGCTGTCTCCGCCTCCCGTCACCCGTTTGGGCGACGCCTGATAGCGGGTGGGGAGCGTGTGCGCCGCACCGTCTGCGATCATGCGGGAGCATTGCTTGCCGTGGATGATCACCACGTCGGCAATACCCTTTTCTACCCACTCTCCAGCCTGCAAAAGCTGCTCCTCCAACTGATTTACGGATACATACACCCTTCCGTACGCACGAAATCTGTGCAGGGTATCCTTCAGCAGGGCAATCTCCTCACGCTTCCTTGCGGAGATATCCGAAAAATCGAAAAACAGCTTGCGCTCCGTGCCGGACAAATGCGGAAACACATCCTGCAAAAGCCCTTCCCAGATGCGCTGGGTGGCGCCCAGTTCGCCCCAGTTGAACAGGCCGATCAGATCCGCCCGCCGATACTCCGCCAGCAGACGCTCCCTGCCCACCCGGTTTGAAAGATCCTCCCAGGAGATATCGCTCATCTCGCCGTTATGACCGATGAACAGCTTGTTCTGTCCCAATTCCAGCGCAAGGCAGGTACCGGGATCGGCATAGGAGATCAGCCGGCAGCTGCTCTGCATGGGCAGAAAGGTATCCTTGATCCGGGGATACCCCAGCGCGCAGATACAGGTCACATCTCCGCCCAGGGTACTCAGCGTCATCGCCGTGTTGGGTGCGTTGCCGCCGATGGATTCCTCCATCTCCTCCAGAAATACCGCGCCGCTTTTGCCGTCGCGGCTGATGAGCCTCTGGCCAAAGTCGGTTATGCTCTCCATACACCCGTCGCCCAGGCCGGATACACGCCGGCTGATCTGGTCGATGAATGCATCAAATCCGAAAACCGCCCTTTGATGGGGCTTGTTTTCCCCAAGGAAGCGCAGCAATCGAAATAATTCCATACAGTTCCTCGCTCCTTACATTTTCACCTTACCAGTGCATGGGGGGCAGGAGTTCCTTCTGGCGCTCACACATTTCGTTGATCAGCGCCACGGCGTTGTTGTAATTGGAAACGGTGGGATCCAGCAGCATGGCCTGCAAAAGCTTGTTGCGGCTCTGCTCATGGTAGGCTTCCAGCACCAGCTTGTGGATGGCGCCCTGGGTGTTGATCATGGCGGCCACGGCGCCGGGCAGTTCGGGGCACTTCTGCGGATGGATACCGTTTCCGTCCACGTCCGCAGGCACTTCCACCACCATGCCCTCCATTACGTTGGGAATCAGACCAAAGTTCTGCACGTTCACCGCGCCGATGTGGCGGGGAATATCAAAGGCGATGGCTTCCGCAATGGGGATGCCGTATTCGCCGGAGCCGTACAGCTTGCCGTCATGCACATGGAAGGCGCCCTCGTACCAGTCCTCCTCCACGGGGAACAGCTCGCGGCCGGTGGGATTATCCTGAAAATTGTACACAAACTCCGGCACCTTGCCGCCCTTGGACCAGGGATCGTTGCGCACCGGATCGTGGAAATACTGGATCTGGGTGCTGGCCAGCATGGCGTCGCTCCAGGCGATGTATTCGCCCACATGGTTGGTGCCGGGATAGGGGAACAAGCCGTAGGTGCGCAGCATCAGGCGGGAAAGACCCAGTTCGTCCCAATGGGCAAGCCAGTCCATTTTGCCCTCGCGTTCCTTGAGCAGAGGATACAGATCCTCGCCGGTGCTCTTTTTCGTCAGGCGGGTAAACCAGCCAAAGTGGTTGAGACCGGCAACGTCCGCATCAATATCCTCCCGGGGCACGCCCAGGATCTGGGATACCTGATCCAGACCGATGCCTTCGCCGTGGCACAGACCCACCGCCTTGATCTTGCTGCCCTTGAGCACGCCCTCCACCAGCTTGGCTTCGGGATTGGTGTAATTCAGCAGCCAGGCATCGGGGCAGATCTCCTCCATGGCATGGGCAATTTCCAGCGTGGGCGGCAAATTGCGCAGGGTGTGGAACATGGAGCCGGGGCCGCCGTTTTCGCCGTAGACCTGACGGAAGCCGTAGCGGCGCGGAATATGGAAATCCATGGACCAGTAGTAGTAGCGATCCACTTCAATAGCAGAAATGACAAAGTCCGCATCCACCAGCGCTTCGCGCAGATTGATGGTGGCGGTCAGGGTCACTTCCTTGCCGCTTACCTGAATGGCTTCCCGGGCAAAGGTCTCGCTGGCGCGCAGTGCACGCTCGTCAATATCCATCAGCGCGATGGACAGCGGCACGGACGTGATGTTTTCATTCAGCAGGATGTCCGCGACCGTGGCGGGGCAGAAGCACACGCTGCCGGCGCCGATGATAACAAACTTCAGTTTTTCAGGCTTTTTCATGATCGTTTCGTCCTTTCAATTATTCTTTCACACCGCCCAGCGTCATGCCGGAGATGAAATATCTTTGCAGGAAGGGATAGATCAGCAGCACGGGCACGGCCGCGATGAAGATCTCAGCCGAGCGCAGCGTGCGGTCGGAAATGGCGTTGCGCTGCATAGCCAGCTGCTTGGTCATCAATCGCACGTTGTTGTTGGTGGCAAGGGAGGCCTGCAGATAGGTCTGCAGCGGGTACTTGGACTCGGAGTTCATGTACAGCATACCGTCAAACCAGCTGTTCCAGTGACCCACCACGATGAACACCGCCAGCGTGGCCATGGCAGGAAGGGACAGGGGCACGTAGATCTGGAACAGGATACGAAGCTGGCTTGCGCCGTCGATACGGGCGGATTCCTCAATATCGCTGGGGATGGCCTTGAAAAAGTTCATCAGCAGCAGCGTATCGTAGGTGTTCATGGCGCAAGGGAGAATCAACGCCCAGATGCTGTTGATGAGCCCTGTGTTGCGCACCACCATGTACGCAGGAATCATGCCGCCGGAAAACAGCATGGTGAAAAGGAAAAACCAGATCAGCGCAGGCTGAGCCGGGAATTCCTTTTTGGTTTTGCTCAGCGGGTAAGCGGCCAGGATGATGCACAGCATGCTCACCGGCACACCCAGCGCAATACGCAGGAAGGACATGCCCATGGCGCGCCAGTAGGCTTCCTTGCCCATGATGTATTCATAGGATTTGGTGGTAAACTCCACCGGCCACAGCGTTACCTTGCCCGCCAGCACCGCCGTGGACTTGGAAAAGGACAGGCACAGCACATGGTACATGGGCAGCAGGCACAAAAGCGCCATCGCCACCAGAAACACGGCGTTCACCACGCGAAAAACTTTGCGTGCGGGCGACCGATCGATCATATCTTCTGTCCCTCCTTCCTCAGAACAGTCTGTAGCCCATGGTTTTATTGGCGATCAGGTACGACAGGGAAATCATGATAAACGATACGATGGAGCGCAGAAGGCCCACGGCCGTAGCCAGGGAATACTGGGCGCTTCTCAGACCTGCACGGTACACCCACGTATCGATAACGTCCGCAGTGGAATACACAGCCGGGCTATAGAGCATCAGGATCTGATCCAGCCCCGCGCTCAGGATGCCGCCCATGCTGAGGATGGCCATCAGGATGATGGTGGTAGACATGCCGGGCAGGGTGATATGCCAGGTCTGCCTCAGTCTTCCGGCGCCGTCAATGGCAGCCGCTTCATACAGGTTGGGGTTGATGTTGGAAATGGCAGCAAGATACACAATGGTGTTAAAGCCCGTCTGCTGCCAGGTTTCGGACCAGATCAGCAGCCACGGGAAGCGTTTGGCGTCGCCCAGCAGAATGACGGGGTCCATGCCAAACAGGCCCAGGAACTGGTTCAGCAGTCCCTCGCGGGCCAGGATATCCTTGAGGATACCGCCCAGGATGACCCAGGACAGAAAATAGGGAAAATAAATGCTGGTCTGCACAAAGCGCTTGAGCGAAGAATTCCGCACTTCGTTGAGCAAAAGCGCGGTAACGATGGCCGCAAGCGTAGTCACCACGATCTTGCCAATGGAAATGCGCAGCGTGTTGATGATGATCTCCTGGATATCCGGCATATCCATCATGCGCTCAAAGTGCAAAAGGCCTACCCATTCGGACTTGAGAAAGCCCATGGCGGGGTTATAGTTCTGGAACGCCATCACCAGACCGAACATGGGGCCGTAATTGTAGATCAGCGTCAGCACAACGGGAATGAGGATCATCAGATAAAAAGGCAGCGATTTGCGGCTGATAAACGGCCTTTTTTCATTCTTGATAACGGCCCTGCTCATCCGGCAGTTCCTCCTTTGCCTCTGAAAGATGCAGGAGTGCCGCCGAAGCGACACTCCTGCGGGATGATATGGGAATTATTCGGCGTCGAAGGCATCCTGGAGGCTGTAGCAGCCCTGAGCCTGGAACCATTCGGCGGCTTCAGCCAGCGCGTCGGCATACACGGTGTCATACAGCGCGGTGAATTCATCAAACTTAGTCATGTCGCCATCGCCGGTGACGATATCCAGCATCATGGTGACAAAGGCCTTGTCGATCACGGGGTCGGCGGCGGCACGCGTTTCAGAATAGGGCGCGGTGTACTCGTTGACCTGGATCAGCTTGTTCTCCACATAGTATTCCTGCACGGAGAAGGCGCCTTCGGGGCTGTAGGCGGCATAGGGCGGGAAGCCGTTGGGATCGCCTTCATCGCGATAGGCCATGGCCTGATCGTAGTACAGCTTGTAGCCGGGGCTCATTTCGCCCTTCAGGCCGTTTTCCATGGCGTCGGAAATGACCAGATAGCCTTCATAGTTGAAAGCGGGGTTGTACACGTACAGGGGGTACATGAGGAACACGTTGTTGTTGTCGATGGGATCGGTGTTGAACACTTCAAACTCGGTAGCGGGATAGGTGTTCAGCTCATGATACAGGTTGGTCATCTTCACCAGCGCTTCGGGGTTTTCCACACCCTTGCGGGCGACCACGACTACGTCCACATTGCACAGCGTAGCGGTGATCTTGGCGGGTTCATCGGTAGCGGAAACCAGGGGGAAGGGACGCCACTTGGCATCGGGATTGATGAGCACGTGGTTGTTCAGAGGCCAGTAGCTGGGCCACGCATCGCCGAACATGATGCCGCACTTGTCGGCATAGATGTCGTCTTCCTTCATGGTATCGTCATAGGTGCCAACGTCGGGATGGAGGTAGCCCTTGTCATACCACTTGGCCAGGGTTTCGATGGCCAGACCCAGGTTATCGCGGTAATCGGGGCCAAACATGCCCTGCTGCAGCTTATCTTCGCCGTCCTTGGTCCACACATAGGGATAGGCGCCGAACATGTTGAACATGGCGATGTTGTAGGGAATATCATAGCTGGAGGTGGCGATGGCGTAGGTATCGTTTTCGCCGTTCTGGTCAGGATCCTTGTTGACGAAGGCGTCCATCACTTCTTCCAGTTCCGCCATGGTGGTGGGAGCATCCAGGCCCACGTTCTCCAGCCAGTCGGCGCGGATCCACATCATATAGGCGGTATCCAGATAGCTGGTGCCGCTGGGGATACCGTAGATTTTGCCGTCGCGGGTCACAGCGTCCAGCAATCCGGCATATTCGCCGGTCATGAACTTCTTGGTGACGGGGGTGGCATAATCCTGGATGACCTGGGTCAGGTCTTCCAGCTGACCGGCCTGTACCAGCTGTTCAAACTGGGTGGTACTCACCTGGAAGAAATCGGGCAGCTCGGGAGAAGCGATCTGCGCATTGAGCTTTTCGTAGCCCTGGGACATGGGAGCAGTCCACAGGAACTCATAGTTGATGCCAAGCTGTTCGGCCCAGCGGCGGGTGTAAACGTTGTTGGAGATATCGTCGCCCTCTTCATAGAACCAGAAATAGTTATCGCTGGCCGTATGCACGGAAGTGACCGTAATGGGCGGATCGTACTTGCCGAAGGGATCGTACTTGGGTTCGGCGTCGGGATCCAGTTCCACGGCAGATGCGCAGGACATCATCAGCATCAGCGCCAGAACCAGAGCAAGCAGTTTGGACAGCTTCTTCATGGGGTTTCCTCCTTTTAGTAATAAAACGTTCTATTTGTGTGGGCGCGCAGCCTCACAAATACTTTCTGATGGCGTCAAGACCGATCTTGTGCAGCTGCTGGATCAACCGGCTGCGCAGCAACTGTCCAAGTCCTTCCAGGCCAGGTTCCTCGGATACGCCCTCCTCAATGCGGATGGGCAGCGGCGACAGCGCGTTGACCTTTTCCCGGACGGCAGAGGCAAGGCTCTTGCCCAGGCGATTCACCGTGTGACCGCCCAGCACGATCAGATCCAGATCAAAGCCCAGCGCGTAATTGACCAGATGGTGGCTGAGCGTATCCACAATGTATTCCGTCATAGCGCCCTGGGGATCGTTTTCCCCGCCAAAGCGTTCTTCCAGCGCCCGGTTGCCGATGTGTTCTTCCAAACTTCTGCCATCGTGGCACAACGACATGCCGATTTCACCTGCCCGGTTGTTTTTGCCCCGGCGCAGTTTGCCCCGCAGCATCAGCCCGGCGCCGATACCGGTTCCAAGCGCCACATAGGCCATGTCCATGCGGTCTTCCAGCTTGCGGGCGGCATGCTCGCCCATCACCAGGGCGTTCACGTCGTTCTCGATACACACAAAGGCGTCATAACGCGCTTCCAACTCGCCGATCCATGCGGAAATATCCAAAGGCTCGTTGATATGGATCAGCGGCGCATATTCGATCACATTTTCGTAGGGATCCAGCACGGCGGGAAAGCCCATGCCGATGCCGGCCAGCTTTTTGACGGGCATATTGCACTGCTTGAGCAGATCGTCGATCAAAGCGGGGATCTGTTTGCGCACCAGCTGCTCAAAATCGGCGTTGGCGCTCTCCTGCTTGGAGGCGTACACCTTGCCGCTCATATCCATCAGGCTCGCGGTCACCCAGCTGCCTTCATGGAGGATGGAGGCAGTGCAGGCATAATCCGCCTGAAAAGCCAGACCCACACAGGGACGGCCCACCGAATGGTTATCCAGCTGCGTTTCCCGGACGATGCCCAGCTCCATCAGCTCATCCACGATACGGAGCACCGTGGGCGCGCTGATACCGGTCATTTTGCTCAGCTCGGTACGGGAAGTGATCTGTGCATTCTGCAGCTGTTCGTAGATATGCACACGGTTTTCACTCCTCAGATCACGGGTAATGCGTGCCATACCGGCCCCTCCTTTAATTTCTTTCTGATTGAAATTATATCGTTTCGACAATTCCTTGTCAATAGCTTTCCACAAAAAAACCGGCCCCAAAGGGGTCGGTTTTCTGTACACAGGATTGGGATCAGCCGTTTCCGTAATGGATGGTGATCACGCAGTTGTGGAATTCCAGCAATTCGCCGTCATATACCAGGAAAAACTGCCCGGGCTCATCCGTCACCGTCACACGGGTGCACTCGCCGTCCCCGTGGGCGTCGTATGCCAGGGTAGCAATCTCGTAATAGGCTTCCCTGGCAGGATCCAGCGGGCGCACCTGATACTCCCAGTAGGAGGCAGAGCGCAGATGCTCGCCGCACAGATAACGACCGCTGCCGGAAAAGGTAATCCTGCCAGGCTCAACAAACCAACGATCCTCCTGCATGGGCGCAATGGTGCCGCCCTGCAATTCGATGCCGTCGCCTACGCTCAGGTACAGCGTGTACTCGCCCCCGTCGCCGCCCAGCTGCGTCACAAGGCCGTTTTTCCGCGTGACCTGCATCTGCTCGCCTTCGCCGCAGCGGTAGGTGTACAGACCGCTCTTCATATCCTGCCCCACCTGATAGCTGCCGCTTTCCGCCGTCCTGTCGCCGATGATATCGTCCAGCAGATAACATTCCAGGTTTTCGGCGGGGAGATAGCCGTCTTCTCCGCGGCAGTTCACCTGCGCCCAGGTAGCGCCAAGGGACGTGATCGCCACCGTCTGCCCGTCATGCAGCTCGCCAACTGCGTCCGTTTTTTCGCAGAACGGATACACCGGCACAAAGCCCCAGTTGACTTCATAATCCTCCAGATCCCGGATCACGCCGTAGCCGATCACCGGCATATCGCCGGGGGTATGAGCGCTGTAATCGATCTTCACGTCCGCAGCGCGGATCAGCACGGGATCTGCCTCTCCCGTATCCACATGCAGAAAATCGCCGTTACCAAAGGTGCCCAGCACCAGCATGTTCATGCCCCGGGCAAGAGTTCCCTTTCTTTCCTTATTAATATCATACACATGCGCCTGCGCGCTCTGCACATGCGCCATGGGAAGGCAATTGTCCGTCCCGATCCAGTCGGCTCTTGATCCAAGGCGCAGGTAATCCAGTTTCATATAGCCCTGCAGGAAGCCGGCCTGCTCCTGAGGATCGGAGGCGGAATAATTGCGTCCCTCGCCGATCACGGACACCTTGGCAAATCCGTTTTGCGTATCGTGCACCGCAACCACAGTGCCTGCGTAGTATTTGCCCAGCACCCGGGCATCGTCCCGGGGCTCGCTGCGCAGATTGAGGCAATCCTCCGCGTTTTTGCTGACCACCACGGCAAGGCCGTGGGTATAGCGGGAGGCAAGGTCCTGCCTGCGCACGTAGCATGCCACATTGGAAGGATACAAAGACTGGGTGACCATCAGCCAGTCGTCGTTGATATCGCCCAGCACCACCACCTCTTCCCCGGTGCTTACGCGGAAGGGCTCCCTGTCCGTGGTAAAATCGTACAGCCCGCCGCCGTATTCCAGCCATGCACGGAAAACGCCCGTATCTCTTCCCTGCATTTCGCGGCCGTACACAAAGCTGTCCGGATCGTTATAGAACACCAGATACTCGTTCATCATGTAGCCCCAGAGCCTGTTTCCAACCCGCACATAGGACCACACATTGCCCTTTTCGATCACTTCCACCTGCGTGCCGTTGTAAAAGCGGCCCAGCGTTTCCGACTGGCTGTCCGGCTTTTCCCGCAGGTTGAGCCGGTCGGTAGGCTTATCGCTGGCGATCAGCGCATAGGACGCCATTTCCGTATCCGCCACAGCATAGATCGGCAATAAACAGATGATCAGGATCAGCGCCAGCCATTTTTTCATATTTTCACTTCCCTTGCCTTGATAACCATATAACGGCCGCAGATGACTTTATCTTCCATATTTCTTTGCATATTCCTGCATTTTTATTTTTCAATCCGCCAAATCTGTGCTATAATGCTCACGTTCTGATTTGTTTAACCGCAAGGAGTTTGGGATGTTCGACGTATGTGTGATCGGCGCAGGCCATGCAGGCTGCGAAGCGGCGCTGGCAGCCGCCCGTATGGGGCATGAAACCTGTCTGCTGACCTTGAATATGGAATCCATCGCCCTGATGCCCTGCAACCCGTCCATCGGCGGCACGGGCAAAGGCCATCTGGTGCGCGAGGTGGATGCGCTGGGCGGCGAAATGGGTCTTGCTGCGGACGATGTGACGCTGCAGAGCCGCATGCTCAATACCGCCAAAGGCCCCGCCGTGCACTCCCTCCGCGCCCAGGCAGACAAGCGCGCCTACCAGATGCGCATGCTTTCCGCACTGATGGCGCAGGAGCACCTGACCGTGCTGCAGGGCGAGGTGACGGAAATCGTGGTGGAGCACGGACGCGTAACGGGCGTCAAAACCCTGACCGGCTCCCTTATCCCCTGCCGCGCCGCCATCGTCTGCGCAGGCGTATATCTCAAGAGCCGCATCATCATCGGCGAGGCGGCATGGGACGGCGGCCCCCAGGGGCTTTTGCCCGCCAACGGGCTGTCTAAAAATCTACTGGACCTGGGTTTTTCCATCCGCAGGTTCAAGACCGGCACGCCCGCCCGTGTGGACGGTCGCAGCATCAATTTTGAAAAAATGCAGGAGCAGCTGGGCGATGATCCGGTAGTGCCCTTCTCCTTCCTGACGGACAGGCAGCTGGAAAACAAGGCCAAGTGCTATCTCACCTGGACCAATGAGGAAACCCACCGCATCATCCGGGAAAATCTGCACCGCGCCCCCATGTTTACCGGCTCCATCACCGGCACCGGCGCCCGATACTGCCCCTCCATTGAAACCAAGGTGGTGCGCTTTGCGGACAAGGACCGCCACCAGATCTTTCTGGAGCCGGAAGGGCTTGACTATCCCGAATGGTATGTGCAGGGCATGTCCACCTCCATGCCGGAGGACGTGCAGCGTGAAATGTACCGCACCATTCCGGGTCTTGAAAACTGCCTGATCACCCGTCTTGCCTACGCCATCGAATACGATTGCATCGATCCTACCGCCCTCTCCCCCGCGCTGCATGCGCTGAACGTGCCCGGCCTCTTTTTTGCAGGGCAGGTCAACGGCACCTCGGGCTATGAGGAGGCCGCCGCCCAGGGCGTGCTGGCCGGCATCAACGCCGCGCTGTATCTTCAGGAAAAGGATCCCTTCATTCTGCTGCGGGATCAGGCCTATATCGGCGTCATGACGGACGATCTGACCACCAAGGGCACGGACGAACCCTACCGCATGATGACCAGCCGTGCAGAATACCGTCTGCTGCTGCGTCAGGATAACGCCGATCTTCGCCTGACCGAACGCGCCCACAAGATCGGCCTTGCCACCGACGCGCGCATGCGTCGGGTGGAGCAAAAGGAAAAGGAAACAAGGGAAATCATCCGCAGGCTGACGGAGGAGGGCAAAATCCAGGCGCTCAAACAGCCCGGCAGCCGCCTTGTGCTTCCCGAAGATTGGCACTATACCGAAGGCGCCCGGGAGCAGGCCGAGATTTCCATCCGCTACGAAGGCTATCTGGATAAGGAAAGAGCTCAGGTGCAAAAGATGCGCGCCATGGAGGAAAAGCAATTGCCTCCGGACGCCGATTACGAAGCCATCGATGCGCTCCGCCTAGAAGCCCGGCAGAAGCTGATGGCCCAGCGGCCCCGGTCCCTTGGCCAGGCCAGCCGCATTCCGGGCGTGAGCCCTGCGGACGTAGCCGTGCTGATGGTCTGGCTGCGCAAGCAGGAAGAAATGTCCCGCACATAATTCCATACATCAAATAAGGACGCTGACGCGTCCTTTTTTCATGATTGCATTTCATGAAAAAACACAGTACAATAAAGAAAAAGCGTACATACAGGAGGGTTTTTCGTGCTATATCCTCACAATCAGGACGCCTCTTTGAAACAGGAAGTGTTTGAAAACCCCGGCAGCGAATACCGGGGCACGCCCTTTTGGGCCTGGAACTGCCAATTGGAAAAGGACGAACTGCTCCGCCAGTTGGACGTGCTGAAAAAAATGGGCCTGGGCGGCGCGCATATGCACGTGCGCACCGGCATGGCTACGCCCTACTTAAGCGACGAATACATGGCCCTCATCCGCGCCTGCGTGGATAAATGCAAAAAGGAAAACATGCTGGCCTGGCTGTACGATGAGGATCGCTGGCCCTCCGGCGCCGCCGGCGGCCTTTTGACCAAAGATGAAAAATACCGCGCCCGCCACCTGCTGCTCACCGCCACCCCCTACGGTCAGGGCGACGTGATCCACGGGATCGATTCCCGTGCCGAAGGTCTGCGCAGCGAGAATGGCCGTCTCATCGCCTGCTATGACGTGGTGCTGGATGAAAACGGCTGCCTGAAAAGCGGCAGGCGCATTGATGAAGGGGATGAAGCCGCAGGGCGCAAGTGGTACGCCTATGTGGAAACGGATATGCCCTCCCCCTGGTACAACAACCAGACCTACGCCAACACGCTGGATCAGGCTGCCATCGAGCAGTTTGTGCACATCACCCACGACCGGTATCTGGAAACGGTGGGCGACGAATTTGGCAAAACCGTGCCCGCCATCTTTACCGACGAACCCCAGTTTTCCAGAAAGCAGACGCTTTCCTTTGCCCAGGAGGTCAGGGACGTATCCCTGCCCTGGACGGACGACGTGCCGGATACCTACAAAGCCGCCTACGGCGAGGATCTGCTGGACCGTCTGCCCGAGCTTTTGTGGGAATTGCCCGGAGGCAAAGCTTCCGTCACCCGCTACCGCTATCACGATCATATCGCCGAGCGCTTTGCCTGCGCCTTTGCGGATACCGTGGGCAAGTGGTGCGAGCAGCACGGCATCATGCTCACCGGCCACATGATGGAGGAGCCCACGCTCCACAGCCAGACGGCGGCGCTGGGCGATTGTATGCGCTCCTACCGTTCCTTCCAGCTGCCCGGCATTGATATGCTGTGCAACCGGTTTGAGTTTACCACCGCCAAGCAAGCCCAGTCCGCCTGCCGCCAGTACGGCCGGGACGGCGTGCTCAGCGAGCTTTACGGCGTGACGGGCTGGAGCTACGATTTCCGCGGCCACAAGCTGCAGGGCGACTGGCAGGCGGCGCTGGGCGTCACGGTGCGCGTGCATCATTTGGCCTGGGTGTCCATGAAGGGCGAAGCCAAGCGCGATTATCCCGCCGCCATCAATTACCAGAGCGCCTGGTGGCAGGATTACCACGTGGTGGAGGATCACTTTGCCCGCGTCAATACCGCGCTCACCCGCGGCAAAGCCATCGCCAAAGTGGGCGTCATCCATCCGGTGGAAAGCTTCTGGCTCCACTGGGGGCCCTCCGACCAGACCCACGGCGTCCGCAGCCAGATGGACATGAATTTCCAGAACCTTACCAATTGGCTGCTCAAGGGCAGCATCGACTTTGACTTTATCAGCGAATCTCTTCTGCCTGCCCAGTGCCCCAAGGCGTCTTCTCCCCTGCAGGTGGGAAAAATGGCCTATGATACCATCCTGGTGCCCGCCTGCGAAACGCTGCGCTCCACCACGTTGGACAGGCTGGAAGCCTTCCGGGCAGCCGGCGGCAAACTGATCTTCCTGGGCGGCGCCCCTGTCCTTGAAAACGCCTGCCCCTCCCCGCGGGGACAAAAGCTGTATGACAATTCTCTCCACACCGCCTTTGAGCAGAACGCCGTGCTGGATATGCTGGAAGCGGACCGGCTTGTGGACGTGCGCCATATTTCGGGCGGCCGCAGCGACAAGTATGTGCACCAGCTGCGCCGGGACGGCAGCAGCCTGTGGCTGTTCCTGGCTCACAGCGGCATGCCCGAGGCTCCCGACGTACCCGAGTGCGACGATATCCGTATCTATATGAAGGGAAAATACGCCGTCACGCTGTACGATACCATGAGCGGCAAAACCTTCCCTCTCCCCTGCACCCATGAAAACGGCTACACCGTGATCCGCCGGGGCATGTACGCCCATGATTCCCTGCTGCTCCGCTTTGACGATGCGCCCTCCGTCGTGCAGCAAAAAGCGACGCCTGTCCGCGCCGTGCATGCGCATTCCGTTGCGGAAACGGCAGCCTACACCCTGTCCGAGCCTAACGTGCTGCTGCTGGACAAAGCGGAATTTGCGCTGGATCAGGAGCCCTACCGCCCGTCCTGCGAATTGCTGAAGGCTGATAATGTGATGCGGGAGCAGCTGGGCTTCCCCAGCCGCCAGTCCGCCGTGGCACAGCCCTGGGTGATTGAGGAAGAAAAAATCACCCACACCGCCCGCCTCCGCTTTACCGTCCACAGCGCGATCCCCGTCCAAAACGCTCATCTGGCGCTGGAGGATGCGGACAAGGCTCTTGTCTCCGTCAACGGTCAGCCCTTTTCCGCCGCCCCCGACGGGTACTTTACCGATCTTTCCATCGGCACGCTGCCGCTGCCACCGCTGCCTGCGGGGGACAGCGTGATCGAGGTCATACTGCCCTTTGGCAAGCGCACCAACATTGAATGGTGCTACCTGCTGGGATTCTTCGGCGTGGAGCTGTCGGGCGCCCGCCGCACCATCACTGCGCTGCCCGAACAAATCGGCTACGATTGCATCACCCGCCAGAAGATGCCCCATTACGGCGGCTGCATTACCTGGCATGTGCCCGTCAGCACCCTGGGCGGCACGCTGAAGGTGCATGTGCCCCAGTACGCAGGCGCCGGCATCCGCGTAAGCGTGGACGGCGAAGAAAAGGGACACATCGTATTCAGCCCCAATACCCTTGAAATCCCGGGGCTCCCCGCGGGCGAACATGACGTGGAACTGACCCTCCTGGGCCACCGCCACAACTGCTTTGGCCCCCTGCACCGGGCGGATCTTGCCGCGCCCTGGACGGGTCCTGACGCCTGGCGCACCACAGGCAGCTGGTGGACGGAAAGCTACCGCGTGCTGCCCCTTGGCATTCTCACTGCGCCCGTCATCACGGAAGAAATATAATCCGCACGCAAACAAGGCATCCTCTTTCGGGGATGCCTTTTCCCGTGCAGGGCAGGTTTAGTTCTGCTTGCCGCTCATCTGACGTTCCTGCTGCTCGATCATCCGCTTGACCATGTAGCCGCCGATGGAGCCGGCCTGACGGGAAGGCAGATCGCCGTTGTAGCCCTGCTTGAGGTTGATGCCCAGTTCGCCGGCGATCTCATACTTCATGTTGTCCAGCGCCTGACGGGCTTCGGGCACATTGGGACGGTTGGAATTGTTGGTGCTGCCGTTCTGGGTGTTCTGGCTGTTCTGGTTCTGCGCGTTCTGGTTATTATTCTGCTGATACATAATCCTTCACTCCTGCTTCATTTCATTGATCGGCGCTTTACTTGCCGGCCATCTGCTTTTCCGCCTGCTCGATGAGGCGCTTGACCATGTAGCCGCCCACGTAACCGTTTTCGCGGCTGGTCAGGTTGCCGTTGTAGCCCTGGTTGTAATTGATGCCCAGCTCCCGGGCGATCTCATACTTCATATTATCCAGCGCTGCGCGGGCCTCGGGCACGTTCACCTTATTGCCGTTTTTCATCCTTTTCACCTCCCTTTTTCAAGGTCAACACTATTGTGGCCCAAAACGCCCAAATCACGCTGGTATTTTGTACATGGCGAATTCTGCCGCTTTTTGACCAGGAAGGTCAAATTTCAAAAAGCATGAACTTTCTGAAAGAAAATATTCGGAAAAAGGCTTGCTTTTCGGGGTCATTTTATGTACAATAGAGGTGAATTTTTGTTTAATGTTCGGCTTTTGCCGAAGGAAGGAGCTTCGGGATGAAAGCGCTGCACGAAGCCATTCAGACGCTTGGCAAAGGAATCGGAAACGATATCGTCAAGGTGGACATGTTCCTCAATCACCGTCTGGAAACCAAGCTGCTTTTTGACATGGGAAGCGAGATCGGCGCTTACTTTGCGGAAGACAAGCCCGATCTCATCCTGACGGTGGAAGCCAGCGGCATCGCCCTTGCCATCACCGCCGCCCACGCGCTGGGCGATATCCCCGTGGTATTTGCCAAGAAGGGCAAAACAGTGGTGCAGACGGGTACGGTCGCCCAGGCCAAGGTCTACTCCTTCACCCACAAGACCGAAAACATGATCCGCGTGGAAAAGAAGTATCTGCCCGAAGGCAGCCGCGTGCTCATCGTGGACGATTTTCTGGCGGACGGCCAGGCCGTAAACGGCATGATGGAACTGTGCAGGCAGACGAATTGCACCCCTGTCGGTGTCGCCATCGGCGTGGAAAAAGGCTTCCAGCCCGGCGGCAAATATCTGCGCAATGCAGGCGTCAAACTTTTGTCTTTGGCAATCGTCGATAAAATCGAAGACGGTGTTATCACCCTTCGAAACGACGGTTGAACCAATACATCCGGCATTGCCGGAAACACAACCACATCCTACCAAGGAGGAAAACCCCATGAAAAAGTATCTGGCTCTGGTCCTGGTCCTCGTGCTGACCGTGTCCCTGTTCGCTGGCTGCTCCGCCCCCAAGAAGGAAGAAGCCAAGCAGGTGAAGCTGGGCGTCATTCTGCTGCACAGCGAAAACTCCACCTATGACATGAACTTCATCAACGGCGTCATGGAAGCCAAGAAGAATCTGGGCCTGAGCGACGATCAGGTGATCCTGGTCCGCGACATTCCCGAATCTCAGGAATGCACCGATGCCGCTCTGGACCTGGTTGACGATGGCTGCAACATCATCTTCGCCAACTCCTTCGGCCATGAAACCTACCTGATGGAAGCTGCCAAGAAGCATCCCGAAGTGCAGTTCTGCCACGCCACCGGCACCATGGCTCACACCGCCGGTCTGGACAACTTCCACAACGCTTTCGCTTCCATCTACGAAGGCCGCTACCTGGCTGGTGTGGCTGCCGGCATGAAGCTGAACGAAATCAAGGAAGCCGGCATGCTGAAGGGCGAAGCTCCCCTGATGGGTTATGTTGGCGCCTTCACCTATGCTGAAGTTATCTCCGGTTACACCTCTTTCTATCTGGGCGCCAAGTCCGTGTGCCCCGACGTCACCATGAAGGTGCAGTTCACCGGTTCCTGGTATGACGAAAAGGAAGAAAAGGCTGCTGCCGAAGCTCTGATCGCTGCCGGCTGCGACCTGATCTCCCAGCATGCTGACTCCATGGGTGCTCCCACCGCTTGCGAAAACGCCAACATCCCCAACGTTTCCTACAACGGCTCCACCGTGGAAAGCTGCCCCAACACCTTCATCGTGGCTTCCCGTATCAACTGGGCTCCTTACTTTGAATACATTGTGAACCAGACCAAGAACGGTGAAAAGATCGCTACCGACTGGACCTGCACCATCGCTACCGGTTCCGTGGTTCTGACCGATGTGAACACCAAGGCTGCCGCTGAAGGCACCGCTGACGCGCTGGAAGCCCTGAAGAAGGAATTCGTTGCCGGCACCAAGCACGTGTTTGACACCGCCACCGAAGGCTTCATCACCGTGGGCGGCGAAGCGCTGACCACCTACATGGCCGACGTGGACACCGATGCCGACTTCACTCCCGACACCGAAGCTGTGGCCGACGGCTACTTCCATGAATCCGAAAAGCGTTCTGCTCCCTACTTCGATGTGCGCATCGACGGTATCGAACTGCTGAACCAGATGTACTAATTTTCCCACAGTTTCTTTTCAGGCCTGCGCCTGAACACACGCTTGGACTGTCCTTCTCCCGGGAGGGGCAGTCCAAGCAATTTGCATATTCAAGACCATTTACCGATAATGACGGAGGGAACCTTCGTGGATAAGTCAATTGCTCTCAGCATGCGCGGCATCACCAAGCGCTTTGGCAGCGTTGTTGCCAACAACCATGTTGACCTTGACGTGTATCAGGGAGAAATTCTGTCCATCCTGGGCGAAAACGGATGCGGCAAAACCACCCTGATGAATATGATTTCCGGCATCTATTTCCCCGATGAGGGCAAGATCTACAAGGACGGCCAGGAAGTGGTGATCCGCTCCCCCAAGGACGCCTTTGACCTGAAAATCGGCATGATCCATCAGCACTTCAAGCTGGTGGACCTGTTTACCGCTGCCGAAAACATCGTGCTGGGCGTGGAAGAAAACGACGCCTACAACCTGAAAACCGTAAACAACCGTGTTTCCCAGATCGCAGAGAAATACGGATTTCATATTGACCCCAAAAAGAAGATCTATGATATGTCCGTCAGCGAAAAGCAGACGGTGGAGATCATCAAGGTGCTCTACCGCGGCGCAGATATCCTGATCCTGGACGAGCCCACCGCCGTGCTGACGCCTCAGGAGATCGACCGCCTGTTTGCCGTGCTCAAGCGCATGAAGGAAGACGGCAAGTCCATCATCATCATCACCCATAAGCTGCACGAGGTGCTCTCCGTTTCCGACCGCGTGGCGATCCTCCGCAAGGGCGAACACATTGCCACCGTGGAAACCAGGGATGCCACCGAAAGCAGCCTCACCGAAATGATGGTAGGTAAAAAGATCACCCTGAACATCGACCGCACCGAACCCAAGAATCCTCAGCCCCGCCTGTTTGTCAAGAACCTCAACTGTGTGGATCCGGAAGGCATTCAGGTGCTCAAGGACGTGTCCTTCACCGTCAACGGCGGCGAAATTCTGGGCATTGCCGGCATCGCCGGCAGCGGTCAGAAGGAACTTCTGGAAGCCATCGCCGGCTTGCAGCCCCTGACCGGCGGCGAGATCATTTTCCACAACCCCAAAAAGGATAAGCCCGTTACCTTCTTCCATAAATCGCTCAAACGCGTCAAGGAGCTGGATGCACAGGAAGCCTTCCACGACGAATACGGCAACCCCATCTCCTTTAACGGCATGAGCAACAAGCAGATCCGCGGCTGGGTGGAAAGCGGCAAGGTGCTCTTCAAGGAAGACGAAGTGATGAACCTGCGCGATAAAACGCCCCTTGAGATCCGCGAACTGGGCGTGCGTCTCTCCTTTGTGCCCGAAGACCGTCTGGGCATGGGTCTGGTAGGCTCCATGGGCATCACCGATAATATGATGCTCCGCTCCTACCGTAAAGGCCACGCAGGCTTTGTAGACCGCAAAAAGCCCCGTCAGCTGGCTGACGAGATCATCCGTGAGCTGGAAGTGGTCACCCCCGGCGTAAACACCCCCGTACGCAAGCTGTCCGGCGGCAACGTGCAGAAGGTGCTGGTGGGCCGCGAGATCGCTTTTGCACCCAAGGTGCTTATGGCTGCCTATCCCGTGCGCGGCCTGGACATCAACTCCTCCTACGCCATCTATCATCTGCTCAACAAGCAGAAGGAAAACGGCGTAGCCGTGATCTTTGTGGGCGAGGATCTGGACGTACTGCTGGATCTGTGCGACCGCATTCTGGTCATCAACTCCGGCAGAATCACCGGCC
>SVGT01000060.1 GCA_015056175.1 Clostridiales bacterium
TCAAAACCGGATCATTTTTCCTTGGGTACAGCATCTTTTCATTAGCCTCCCTGTTCAAATTGAAAAACCGGATCATGGTATGATAGTACCACTGATATTATACATCATTTTCAGCGGATTTCCTGTAAATAGTTGAATATTTTACTTGTTTTTTTATCACATGCGTGCCATAATGCAGGCAAAGGCCAAAGTCCGCCCGAAAGGAGCATATCACCCATGGATACATACAAAAACGCAGTCCGTGTTGCCGCCCACCGCGGCAATTCCCGATACTATCCGGAGAACACCCTCATCGGCTTCCGTTCCGCGCTGGAACTGCCCGTTGACCAGCTGGAAATCGACCTGCATATGTGCAAGGACGGCCACATTGTGATGATGCACGACCACACCGTGGACCGCACCACCAACGGCACCGGCCGCGTGCGCGATTTCACCCTTGCCCAGCTCAAGGAGCTGGACGCAGGCAGCTGGAAGGGCGAAAAATTTGCAGGCACAAAGATTCCCACCTTCATCGAATTTCTGGAAATGCTCAGGGATTATCCCGAAATGACCGTCAATGTGGAACTCAAGGACTATCCCCGCGAGGATCCCGAATGGGCGCGCATTTCGGCGGACAAGTCCATTGCGCTGATTGAGGAATACGGCATCGCCGACCGCATCTGGATCAACTGCTGGAGCGCTGAAATTCTGGAATACATTGATGAAAAATACAACCACCGCTACCGCCTGCACGGCTATTTCCCCTATTCGCTGATGCACGGCGCATGGTCGCGCGATCCCCTCAGCTACATGCACTGCCTGTGCCTGTTCGGCAAGGACCTGCCCACGCCTGTGCGTCCCAGAGAGGACTTTGACTTTGTGGCCTCCGCCGGTGTGGAGCCGTGGTGCTACTTCCCCGGCGACGAGGAGGAATACTACGACGGCGCGATTGCCAACGGCGTAAAGCTGCTGACCTGCAACGACCCCAAAAAGGCGCTGGATTATCTGCGCAAGCGCGGGCTGCACGAGTGATCCGTCAGGCTAACAAGCTGGAACTTCGCATTAAGAAAACGCTAATTGTTTTTAGAAGCACATAGTATGGCTGAAGGTTGCCTTGGCTCCCCTCGTGAGAGGGGAGCAGTCAGCCTTACGGCTGACTGAGGGGTAGCCCTTCTGTTGCTTGACTTCCCTGTTACTAAAGGGGCTACCCTTCCGTCTCGCTTCGCGAGCCACCTCCCCTCTCACGAGGGGAGGCAAGGCGTACGCTTCGCCATTTGTTCATTTTTTGAGAAGCGGGTGAGCACAGGGTCGTATGAGGTGAAAAGCCACTTGTTTGGCTATCCGATAAATCCCAATTCATCTGCCGAAGCAGACCCTTAGCCAGCCCGACTCACTTTCTTAAGGAAGTCGGTTGTTATCCATATTCATTTCCCATTGCAATTTGCGTATTCCCTTCCGGCATAAATATGGTATAATAAATTCATCAGAAAAAACTTTCATCCAAGGAGGGTCCCATATATGTATCAGTTCCCCATTGGCGTTATGCTGGAGTCTTTCCGTCTGCCCACCGATGAAGCGCTGGCCTGCGCCCGGAAGCTGGGCGTACAGGGCATTCAGGTGTATGCCACCCGCGGCGAGCGCGCGCCCGAAAACATGACCGCTGAAAAGCGCCGTGAGTTCCTCAAGAAGGTGAAGGATCACGGTCTGGTGATCTCCGCCCTGTGCGGCGATCTGGGCCATGGCTTCGGCAAGGCCGAACTCAACCCCGAGCTGATTGAAAAGTCCAAGCGCATTCTGGATCTGGCCAAGGATCTGGAAACCGACGTGGTCACCACCCACATCGGCGTGGTGCCTTCCGATCCTGCCCATCCCCGCTATGCCGTGATGCAGGATGCCTGCGGCCAGCTGGCGCAGTATGCCGACAGCCTGAACGCGCACTTTGCCATCGAAACCGGCCCCGAAACCTCCGCCGTGCTCAAGGGCTTCCTGGACGGCCTGCACTCCACCGGCGTGGCTGTAAACCTGGATCCCGCCAACCTGGTGATGGTCACCGGCGACGATCCCGTGGGCGCTGTGCACAACCTGAAGGATTACATCGTTCACACCCATGCCAAGGACGGCGTGAAGCTGTTTGACAAGAACCCCGAAATCATCTACGGCGTTGTGCCGGATGACGCCATCGTGACCGACGCCGCCTTTGAAGAGGTGCCGCTGGGCAAGGGCAGCGTTCCCTTCGCCGGTTATCTGGCCGCGCTGGAGGAGATTGGCTACAAGGGCTTCCTGACCATCGAGCGCGAAGTAGGCGGCAATCCCTACGGCGATATCGAGCTGGCTGTGAACTTCCTGAAGGATCACCTGCGCTGACCCTCCTTGAAAGGAGAACGCACCATGGATAAAATCAGAATCGGCGTGATCGGCACAGGCAACATTGCCCGCGAGCATCTGAATGCTTACCGGAAAAATCCCCATGTCGAAATTTACGCACTCTGCGATATCAACCCGGACATTCTGGCAAAGCGCGCCGAAGAATACGGCGTGCCTGCCGAAAGAACCTTTACCAGCTGCGAGGATATGGTCCGGCTGCCCGAGATAGACGCGGTCAGCGTATGCACATGGAACTGCGCCCACGCCCCCTGCACCATCGCCGCGCTGAACGCGGGCAAGCATGTGCTGTGCGAAAAGCCCATGGCCATGAACACGCAGGAAGCCCTGGCCATGAAGGAAGCCGCCGAAAGAAACGGCAAACTTCTGATGATCGGCTTTGTGCGCCGCTACGGCAACGACTGCGATATTCTCAAGGATCTGATCGAAAACGATCAGTTTGGCGAAATCTACTATGCCAAAGCCACCTACCTGCGCCGCAACGGCAATCCCGGCGGCTGGTTCGGCGACAAGGCCCGCTCCGGCGGCGGCCCGCTGATTGACCTTGGCGTGCATGTGATTGACCTGTCCCGCTACCTGCTGGGCTGCCCCAAGCCCGTATCCGTATACGGCGCCACCTTCCGCAAGCTGGGCAACCGCCCGGATGTGAAGGGCGGCAAGGCGTATATCGCCAGCCGTACCAGCGATACCGATGTCTGCGACGTGGAGGATCTGGCCACCGCTCTGATCCGCTTTGACAACGGCGCGGTCATCT
>SVGT01000029.1 GCA_015056175.1 Clostridiales bacterium
GATAGCGCAAATGAAAACTATGTAGTTGTTCTGCAGGGCGATGATTTTCAGAAGGCTAAGGAAAGCCAGCTTTTCACCACGCAAGAGTTTGTCCAGATTGCAAAGAAGGCCGTTTGCGAAAGATACCACTTGACTGCCCAGCAGGCTTCATTAATTACTATTGATGTGGATGAAAATTCCGCTTATGTAATGCTGGATGGAACGCTCTGTTATCGTTGTTGGATATTCGTTGGGGAGTTCACTTCCGAGAACACAGAACAAGAAGGAACGTACACCGTTTATATGAACCTGGAAACGGGCGTTGTGGAGGATATCATGTTCCTATCCGAGCAAGGCGGTGGTAATGGCTAAACTCCTTTTGAGTGCTTGCCTTTCGGGGCAGGCGCTCTTTTCATATCATCATAAAAGCGCCTGACCTTTCGGTCAGGCGCTCTGTTTGTTTATCGGGTGACAATCTTCACGCCGCGGCTTTCCAGCGTATGGGTTTGTCCGTCTATGCAGATCTGCTTTTCTTCGGCGGTGAAGTTCATCAGGAACAGGTATTCGTGCTGGCCGTCCGTGCGTTTCTGCACGCTGACGCCCTGATAGGCCGCATCGCCCAGCACGCCCTCGGCGTCCGTTTCCTTGAGCAGGAAGGCGTAAAAATCGTCAAGGAAATCCTCATCCGTGCGGGCGGCAATATAGTACGCCTTGCCCTTGCCAAAATGGTTGACGGTCAGCGCCGCCATGCCCTGATAAAAATCGCTGCCGTACGTACCCAGCGTCTGCGCGCTTTCCGGATGGATCAGCTCGCACAGGCTGTGGGCGCGATAGCTTTTTCCGTTCCACAGGATGGCGTTTTCATCCTCGGGGTAAAGGGAATCCAGTTCCTCCGCCCAGATGCCCAGTACCTGACGCAGGGGGCCGGGGAATCCGTGACGGAAGCACAGATCGGTATCGTCCACATAGCCGGTAAGATACGTGGTCACAAAAGTGCCACCCGCCGCCACATATTCCTCCACGCGCTTGGCAAAATCGCCCCGCACCATGTAATTCATGGGCGCGATGACCACCTTGTAGCCGCTAAAATCGCAGCTCTGGTCAATGATCTCCACAGGCAGCTGCTTTTTCCACAGGGAGGCATAGTGCTTTTCCATCTCGCCGCGGTAATTGGTGCGCTCCTGCAGCGCGCCGCGCATATCCTGCAGCGCCCAGTTGTTCTGGTAGTCAAATACCAGCGCCACCTTGCCGTCCTTCACGGTGCCCACGATATCGTCCATCTGTGCAAGGGCGTCGCCCACCTGGCACACGTCTTTGTACACGCGGGTCTTTTCCGTGCCCTCGTGGCTGACCACTGCGCCGTGGAATTTTTCGCAAGAGCCTCGGCTCTTGCGGAACTGGAAGTACTGCACGCTGTCCGCGCCGTGGGCCACAGCCTGCACGCTCTGGCGCAGCAGGTTATTGGGCCGGTGGAGCTTGGCCACAGGCTGCCAGTTGGTGCAGGAGGGAGAGGATTCCATCAGCAGCCAGGGACGGCGCTTGAGGCCGTACATCAGATCATGGCAGAAGGCCGCATGGATGGCGATGGGCGTATCGCCCTTTTCATCGCCGCGCCAGCAGGGGTAGTTATCCCAGCTGACCACGTCCAGCTCTTTGGCGTAGGCATAATAATCAATGCCCTCATGATCCGCCATCAGGTTGGCGGTGCAGGGAATATGGGGCGTGATGGCCTTCAGCGGCGCCGTTTCCACCCGGTAAAAATCGATATGCTGATCGGTGGTAAAGCGCAGCCAGTCCAGCTTCAAGCCGTGCACGTCCCTTTCGCCCATCCAGTTCTGGGTGGGGCTTTCAATATGCTCCCACCTGGTGTAGCGATGGCTCCAGAAGGTGGTCCACCAGGCTTCGTTGAGTGCATCCAGCGTGCCGTATTTTTTCTTGAGCCAGATGCGGAAATTCTGCTGGCACAGAGGGCAGTGGCAATCGCCGCTGATCTCGTTGGACACATGCCACATGCCCAGCGCAGGATGATCCTTATACCGCTGGGCCAGCTTGGTGTTGATGATCGTCACCTTTTCCCGGTAGGCGGGCGAAGACATGCAATGGTTGTGCCGGCCGCCAAACAGATTGCGCACGCGCTGATCGTTCATGCGCAGCACCTCGGGATATTTTTCCGCCAGCCAGTTGGGACGGGCGGCGGAGGGCGTAGCCAGCACGGCCTTCATGCCGTTTTCCGCCAGCAGATCCATCACCTCGTCCAGCCATTCAAAATGGAATTCGCCCTCTTCAGGCTCCAGCATGCTCCAGGCAAAAATGCCAACGGACAGACTGTTCATGCCGGCCTTTTTGGCCAGGCGGATATCTTCCTTCCAGATCTCATCCTTCCATTTGAGCCACTGCTCGGGATTATAGTCCGCGCCGTGGATCATGTGGGGAAAACCGGAAATCACAGGGGGATAGCGTTTCATGGGCTGTTTCCTCCGTTATTTGCATTTGATCTTCTCTTATTCTACCTTGAAAAAGCGCGCTTTACAAGAGGACATAGGCTGCGTTTTTCTCCCGTTTTGCATAGATCGCTCTCAGCTCCGCCAGCACGTCCCTGCACGGGACGATCTCCGGCGCCCGGTGGCTGAGCACGGCATATTCCGCACATACGCCCTCCAGCGCCCGGATGGTTTCCCAAAGGACGGTGGCGTTGTATGCCCGCTGCCCGTTCTTGTGGGCGGCATAAGTGCCGTCGCCCAGAAAAACATACCTGCCGCATTCCAGCATCAGCGAGCCTTTGGCATGACAGGAAGGCAACGGTGAAATGTGCATGTCCGTCCCGTCCTCTGCCGCTATACGCGCCGTAACAGCCACGGCACGCCCATTGTCCCCGACTTTGCGATACGCAAAATCGCCCAGATACACCCGTTCAAAATCCGCCTGATGCACATTGCCCATGTGATCGGGATGGAAATGGGAGATCACCGCCCGCTTCCTGCCCGGCACGGCACGGAGGGCGTTCAGCGCATATTCGCCGTTTCCGCAATCAAAAAACCAGGTACATTCCCTGCCGGGAATGAGAAAAACCTCGGCGGACAGGGGCGCATCTCCGCAGGGAAAATAAAACAACCCCTCAGCAAGCGGCAAAAAGCCCGCCTGCCTCCACGCACTTTCTCTGTCCATACTTTCACCTCTCCCCTCTTTTCGCTGCATCGCGCATCTTCTCCTTCATCAACCCTACCAAAAAACACCTCCCATCCGGAAGGTGTTTTTCAAATCCGTTTTTTACGCCGAACACGGCGGGGCAAGGGCGCTCGGCACCCTCACAGAGGTAGGGGCGGCGCCTCTTACAGCATGCTGTTGGCGCGGAACTGCAGCTTGTACAGATCGGAATAGATGCCGTCCTGCTTGATCAGATCGTCGTGCGTACCCTGCTCCACGATCCTGCCTCCGGAAACCACGGCGATCTCGTCCGCATTCTTGATGGTGGACAGGCGGTGGGCCACCACCAGCGTGGTGCGGCCGTGGCACAGATCGTCCAGCGCGGTCTGGATGAGGATCTCGGTGGTGTTATCCAGCGCGGAGGTGGCCTCGTCCAGGATCAGGATGGGCGGGTTCTTCAGGAACACGCGGGCGATGGACAAGCGCTGCTTCTGACCGCCGGACAGACGCACGCCGCGCTCGCCGATCTGGGTATCATAGCCCTCGGGCAGAGACATGATGTAATCATGAATATTGGCCCGTCGGGCTGCCTCGTACACTTCCTCGTCGGTAGCGTCCAGACGGCCGTAGAGGATGTTTTCCTTGATGGAGGAGTTGAACAGGTAAATATCCTGCTGCACAATGCCGATGTTGCGGCGAAGGGAATCCAGCGTCAGGGAGTGGATCTCCTTGCCGTCGATGAGGATCTGGCCGTCCTCCACGTTGTAGAAATGGGGGATCAGGTGGCAGATGGTGGTCTTACCGCCGCCGGAGGGGCCGACCAAGGCAAACTTCTTGCCCTTTTCGATGGTCAGGGATACGTTGCGCAGCACGTCCTTTTCGCCGTCATAGGTGTAGGTCACGTTACGGAACTCGATGTGACCGTCCAGCTTGCCCGCTTCCACGGCGTTTTCCGGATCCGCTTCGGGATCGGCGTCCATGATCTCCAGGAAGCGCTCAAAGCCGGTCACGCCGTTCTGGTACTGCTCCATAAAGTTGATCAGCGTCATCACGGGGCCGATGAACATGTGGATGGATACCACAAAGGCGCTGTAATCGCCAAACTGAATATCGCCGTTGTAGAGGAACAGGCCGCCGGCGATCAAAACCACCACGTTGAAAATATCGGTAACAAAAGTGTTGCCGGAGTGGAACTGACCCATGGCCTTGTAGGAATCCTTACGGGCGTCCACATACATTTCGTTGCCTTCCTCGAACTTTTCACGTTCCTTGTCGGCATTGGTAAAGGCCTTGGTCACGCGGATGCCGGAGATACTGCTTTCCAGCGAGGCGTTGATCTGGGCAATGGACGTGCGGCTGCGCATAAAAGCGTTCTTCATGCGCTTGCGCAGCGTCATGGAGATGATCAGCAGGAAGGGCACGCAGGCAAACACGATCAGCGTCAGCCAGATGTTGATGCTGGAGAGATAGCAGAAGGACATGATGATGGACAGGGAGGAGATGATGATGTTTTCCGGGCCGTGGTGCGCCAGTTCGCTGATGTCCATCAGGTCGTTGGTCATGCGGGACATGATTTTGCCCGTTTCATGGTTGTCAAAATAGCTGTAGGGCAGTTTTTCCAGATGGTTGAACATATCGGAACGCATCTGCGCCTGCATGCGCACGCCCATCACATGGCCGTAGTACTGGATAAAATAGTTCAGCGCCATTTTACAGAAATACAAAACCAGCAGCGTAAGACCAAAGACCACCACCATGCGGTAATTGCGGTTGGGGATCAGATCGTTGAGCATGGTGCGGGTCACCACAGGATATACGATACCGATCAAAGACACCAGCAGCGCAGCCAGCATATCCAAGGCGAAAATCTTTTTATGGGGCTTGTAATAGGCCAGAAAACGTTTAAGCATGGTTGTTCTCCTTTCCGGCGGCAGTATCTGCTTCCGGCGTTTTGCTCCAGTGATCCATCAGACGGTGCGTCATATCGATCAGGCTGATCTTTTCCTCATTCGTCAGCGGGGCAAACAGATATTCGGCCAGATCCTGCCTTTCCTTTTCAAAAAGCAGAGCCTGCTCCCGACCCGTTTCCGTCAGCGTCAACTGGCAGTTGCGCTTATCGTGCGGGCAGCGGGCCTTTTCAAGGAGCCCCTGCTGCTCCAGTTTGGACAGCATCTCGCTCAGGCTGCCGGCCTGAATACGTAATTCGTCCATCAGCGCCTTTTGCGTCATGGCGCCCTTCGTGTGCAAAAGATACAGGATCTTGTTGCGGGAAAAATTCAGGTTGTGGCGGTGATACAGAAGATGGCTGCACCAGCGCATGTGGCGCATCAGTTCCAGATCCATCTCTGCCGTATCAGTTCCCATACCCGGCCCGCTGCTGTAATGCTCGTCCACCGTGGGATCTCCTTTCCGGAAATACGTACAATTTTAGGCACCTAAGGATTATAGCGGATATGTACGGCATTGTCAAGGCACCTAATCAATCGGCGCCTAAATATTTTTTGCGGCAAAAAAAGAGCATGCCGACAGGGGCATGCTCCCGGAAAAAAGCGTTACGCTTCCACCTGGGATGCGCACCATTTCTGCAGCAGCAGGCTGTAGAAATCCACCGCAGGCACCAGGGCGGCGCTGTCCACGTTTTCGTTGACGGAGTGGATGCTTTCGTACTGCTGCTTGTTGATCTCAATGGGCGCAAAGCGCAGGCAGTTTTCGCAGATATCGTTGTAGAACTTGGCGTCCGTACCGCCGGTCATCACATAAGGCACCACGCCGTAGCCGGGGTACACCTGATGGGCCGCTTCCTCCAGTGCACGGAAGGGACGGGCGGTATAATCCACCACCTTGCAGGGCTCGTCCTGATAGATCACTTCCATGTCGATCTTGTACCTGTCCGCCCGCTTTTTGAGCAGCGCCAGGCTTTCCTCATTGGCCTGATGGTGGATGAAGCGCAGATTGGCCGTCACATACGCCTCGGTGGGCAGAATGTTGAGGCCGTCCGCACCCTTGCAGGTGGTAAAGGCGCAGGTGGTCTGCATCATGGCGGCAGCGGCGGGACTGATGTAGGGCATCACCTTTTTCAGCAGCGGCGCAAAGATATCCAGATTGGCAAAGACCGTTTTCAGCGGCAGGGACATATTGGGGGTCAGGCGCGCAAACATTTCACGCACGGAAGGGGAAAGCTGCGCCTTGAAGGGGGAATGGCGCTCGATGGAGCACATCAGTTTGCCCAAACGCACCAGAGGCGTGTTTTTGCCCGGTGCGCTGGCATGGCCGCCCTTGCCGCGGGCGATGAACTTCACGTCGCCGTAGCCCTTTTCCAGCACGCCCACCATGCAGTAGCGGCCCTTGACACCGGCGATGGGCTCCTGCAGAATCATGCCGCCCTCGTCCAGCAGCATACCCAGATGCACGCCCTGCTCTTTCAGGTATTCCACCACCATGGGCGCGCTGGGGCCGCTCCATTCTTCGGTGCAGGAGGAGGCGATGTATACGTCCGCTTCGGGCTCCCAGCCCTTTTCCAGCAGTTCCTCCAGCGCCTGCAATTCGCACATCAGACTGCCCTTGGTATCCACCGTACCGCGGCCCCACACACGGCCCTGCTCATCCACGTCGCCGCTGAAGGGATCATGCTCCCAGCCCTCCTGAGGCGCCGCCACCACGTCGTGATGGCTCATCAGCAGCACCGGCTCGTTGACCGCATCGCCCCGGGCGGGCAGATGGAACAACAGCGCATCGCCGGGATAGGACACCCGGCATTTTTCATGCACCAGCGGGAACATGTCCTTCAGACTCTCGCGGAAGGCATAGAAGGGCTCCATGTCCTGATCAAAGCGGGAGGAAACCGTGGGGAACTGCACCATGCGGGACAGCTTTTCTCCATACACTTTGGCGCGGCTCACGTCCACGGCAGGCGGCGTTACCTGCAGCGCCTCGGTGGGCGCGATCGTGCGGGCACGGTACACGCATACAGCCGCAAGCGCTGCCAGGATGAGCAGCAGCATCAGCAAAATCCAACCCATTATTCCAGCGCTCCTTTCTTATAGAACAGCCAGGCAATGCCAATGGTCAGCGCGCCCACAGCGATTAGCAGCACGCTGGTCTGCGCGATCAGCGAGGGCACCAGCACGCAAACGGCGGCGCTGAGCACCAGGGGGATGGCCGCAAACTTTTTGCCCTTGATGAAGTATTTAAGGCCCAGCGCGCCAAAGAGCGCAGGCACCACGTTTTCAAAGGCCGGCTGCAGCGCAGGCGAGGAGAACACGCCCTGCAGCGGCGCCAGCAGCAGCACGCCCACGGCAATGACCAGCACCGTGACCAGCGAGCTTGCCGCAACGGACAATGTGGAAATGATCTCATTTTCCGGAGTGCCGGTGCGCGCGCCCGCCATTTCGCGGGCGTTGATGGCGCAGGGGATCTTCAAATTGGAAAGGTTGCCCGTAATAAAGCTCAGATAGCTTGCGCCCGAACCCAGCATGGGCACATAAATCAGATATTCCACCAGACTGGAGGGGAAATAAATGATGGCTACGTTCAGGAAGCCCTTGATGAAGCCGTTCATGTTGGGCGCGGTATGCAGGATGAGTCCCAGTGCAAAGGGAAGAAGCAGCAGCACGATCAGGTTGCCCAGCAGCCACAGCCTGCCCTGGCGGTGCACGCCGCGGTTGTACTGTTCAAACCAGCTCCGCTTTTCCTCTTCGTTCATCATGATCTGATTGTTTTCCGTCATTGAGGCCACCTCCTTATCCCAGCACCGGCGCGATCAAAACCGCACCGGCCATGGCCAGCAGCATACACAGCGCCAGATCAAAATTCTCCAGCGCCTTCATGTGATACTTCCGCTCCAGCCACTCGCACACCGCCATAAATGCGGCGGAAAGCAGCGCCGTGATGATAGGCAGGAAATCCGCCTGAGCGGCCTTGCCCACATAGGAGCCGATGTAGGTGGCACACATGCCCACGAACATGGCGATCATGGCAAAATCGCCAAAGGATTTTTTACTCTTTTCGCCCTGAGGCACCGGCTTTTTGCCGGCCAGCTTGCCCGCATAGCCCTTAAGGGTAAACAGGCACAGCAGCGCGCCGCCCAGAATACCGCAGGTCATCACCAGCGCCATGGTGACGTACGCTTCCAGCGTCATCTCGCTGATGGAAAGGCCGCCAAGACCCACGCTGCGGGCTGCGATATCCGCCACGTTTACTTCATACTGCAGATTGCCGATCACGGAAAGCCGCAGCCAGGGAAGAGGAATGCCCATGCTGCCGGACAGCGTGATCACGCCAAGCAAAATGCTCACCGCAGGCAGCACGGTAAACGTGCAGCTGGATACGACCACCTTGCGCAGCACCTTTTTATCCATGCCGATCCTGACGCCGGCCCGCCAGCTTTTGACCATAAAGAATACGCACATCGCCACCACGCAGAAAATGGCAACGGCCACCACCAGGTAGATCAGCGGCGCATTCAATTGCCTGAGAATTTCCTGTCCCATATGTTCACGCTCCTTTTTCATCTGTAAAGGATGATAGTTGCAGTATACCATGTTTTTCCACGCCGCTCAACCAAAATGCGGCAAAAGTACATCGGCATAAAGCGATTCTTGTTCCGCCGTTTTCCCCATGCTATAATGAAAAAAACAAGCCATTCCGTTAAAAGGAGTTCACCATATGCTCAATTACTTCCGCATCGCACCGGAAAGCTACCGTCTGGTGCTGAAAAACCCTATGGAGGAGCCGGAGCAGGTTGTTCGTCCCGTCATGGGCAAGCGGGACGCCTGCGCCTTCCAGATCCTTTTGCAGAGCGATCATCATTACAGCGTACAGCTGGATACCACAGACCGTCTGTCCGTGTTCAACTGGCAGGCTGGCTTGCAGGAGCGCTTCCGTGTGGAAGTAAGATGCGCACTGCCCGTACGCATGTATGTGGAAGATCTGCATACCGATGACGATGAACTGCGCAAAGCGGACGCCCTGCTCCCCATCCCCTATAAGGACAGCAATGCCCACATGCCCACTGCGGTTTATGTGGAATTTATATCCGATGAACATACCCTGCCCGGCGTTTACCCCGTCGAAGTACTGGTATACGCATCCGGCCATAACGATGATGAAACGCTGATCCGCCGTGAAACGCTGGAGGTAGAGGTCAAAAATGTCCTGCTCCCTCAGGCCAAAGACTTTTCCATGGATTTTTCTCTCTGGCAGCATTCCTCCAATATCGCAAGGCAGCATGACGTGCCCCTGTGGAGCGACGCCCACTTTGCCGTGCTGGAAAATTACATCAAAGCGTTGTCTGATCTGGGCCAGAAGAGCATCACCGTCATCGTCAGCGAGATTCCCTGGCGCGGGCAAAGCTGCTTTATGGACAAGCTCTATACCGGCAACCTGTACGAGTTTTCCATGATCCGCATCCGCAAGGATGCAAAAGGCCTTTTCCATTACGATTTTTCCGTCATGCAGCGCTATATCGACCTTTGCCGCAGGCACGGCGTAGGCCCCTCCATTGAGGTGATGGGACTGATCAACGTATGGGATAAGCCCATCCTCACGCCCGAGCCCTTCTGCCCGGAATACCCGGAAGCGCTGCGCCTGCGCTATCTGGATGAGCAGGACGGCTGCATGAAGTATATGCGTTCTGACGCCGCCATCCGGGATTATGTGCGCGCCGTGCACGATTATTTTGTGGAAACGGATCAAATCGACCAGGTGTTCATCAGTGCGGACGAGCCGGGCGATATTGGAACATTCCGCCACTCCTTAAACACGCTCAGGGAGCTTTGTCCCCGCTTCCGCATCCATGTGTCCATCAACCACACCGAGTTTATCCGGGAGTTCAGCGATCAATTACAGGGCTTTGCGCCGCATCTGAGCTGCTGTCTGGAGCAGTATGATTTTCTCATCGACTATAAAAAGCAGCATCCCCACATCCAATTGCAGTGGTACATCTGCTGCGGCGACGATTTTCCCAATCATTTTATCCGCACCAACCTGATCGAAAGCCGCGTCACAGGCCCCTTCACCTACTATATGGGCTTTGACGGCTTTGGCCGCTGGGCCTTCACCTGCTGGCCTCATGACCCCCGGAAAGAGGTGCGCTACAGCGAATTTGAAGCCGGCGATCCTTTCCTGGTCTACCCCGGCAGGGACGGCAGCGCGATCTACTCCCTCCGGTATAAAAACCTCCAGCGAGGCATTATGGACTATGAGCTGCTGCACCTTGCGGAAGGAAAAGCCGGCAAAGCGCAGGTACTGCCCCTTCTGTACCGGCTGATCCCCGCAGACAGTCTGCAGTCCTTCCGTGTGGATTACAAAAACCTCCGCCCGGACCGCCCCTTCTCCCTGCGCTGGACGGATTACAACGACGTAAAGCGCGCGCTTCTTGAACTGCTGGAAGCATAATCCTTTCTCCCCTCCCCTGCGGAGGGGTTTTTATCGCCAATCTATACGGCGCCGCCTCCGGGATCAAATGAGATCGGACGCCTGCGCCCTTGTGCGGCAGCCGGAGCGGGTGCGCAAGGGCATCCGCCCGTTTGCAGGCGTGGATACGCCGGTTCATCCGGTACGCAGCAGGCGCAGCCTTTGTGGAAGCAGAATAACAGCAAAGCCAGGCTGACAAACGCAGCCTGGCTTTCTGTTTCAGCAAACACAGTATACAGCAATGTTTTTCGATCGATCAACCGAAATCGGCTTACTTCCTTTTGTAAAAAACAACAGCTCCGCATAAGCATCCGGCAGTCAGCAACAGCGAAGACACCCAACCTTCATGGGTGTTTATGATATGATTGACGGTGCCTGCAAAAAAGCAGCAAGCTGCCGCTACAAATATAATGCAAAGAACCCTGTTGGTTTTCATCGTCACGATCGCCTCCGTTGAAATCATACTGACCAAGTCTCTTTATTTTACCATCCCCGCAGCGAGAACTCAAGAATTATCCTACCGTTCTGCAGCCCCGCAAACGGCCTGCCGCCCGCTTTTGCATATTGCGCACCGGTGTGCTATAATCAAAGAAAAAAACGAAAGAAGGCCTTTTATGTCTCTTTATGATTTGATCAGTGCCTATGAAGCGCAGCCCGGCTGCATGGCGGCCTGCGTGATCCTGGACGCCGATACCGGCGAAACCCTCGTCTCCCACCGCCCGGATACCGTGTTCAAAAGCGCCAGCCTGATCAAAACCCCCATGATGCTCAACGCCCTGGAGCAGGTGGAAAAGGGAAAGCTTACGCTGGACACCCTGATCCCCGTGCCGCCCTGCCATTACACGCTGGACGAAGGCGCCCTTCTGAAGGAGGGAAGCCAGCTTCCCTTGCACCGACTGCTGTACTACATGATCACCCACAGCAACAATACCGCCACCAACGTGCTCATCGATTATTTCGGCATGGATGACGTGAACGCCTTGAGTAAGCGCATCGGCATGCCGGATACCCTTCTGCGCCGCCGCATGCTGGATTATGAAGCGGGCAGGCAGGGACGGGAAAACCTGACCTGCGCCCGGGATATGGCCCGCATGTACCGTCTCATCTATCAGCACAAGGAGCTTTCTCCCTTTGTGTGCGATACGTCTATTCCCATCCTGCTGCAGCAGCATGACAAGGAACTGATCATGGCTTCCATGCCGGAGCAGAAGGCTGCCCACAAGACCGGCGGCCTCAGTGATATCAGCCACGATGCCGGCATCCTCTACGGTGAACACCGCACGCTGATCTTTGCCGTGCTGGCCACCGCCCCGGAGGAAAATACCTGCCTGCGCTTCCAGAGCGATATGAGCCCCTTTGTCAAGGCCATGCTCTGATTTGCTCCATAGAACATTCCTTTCATAAATCAAACCAATTTTTGTGCTATTTTCCACGTCCTGTTCCATGCCCTTGACAAGGCTCATTCCTGTATGGAAAATGGAACTATCAGGTATGCACAATCTCATACATTTCCGCAAGGAGGTTTATTTATGGAAGGTACCATGAAACAGCTTGTACTCTCCCAGAAGGGCGGCCCCTGGGTGATGGTGGAAAAGCCCATCCCGCAGCTTCAGCGCGATGAGGTGCTGGTGAAGATCACCTCCACCTCCATCTGCAACCAGACCGATCTTAACTCCATCAAGGCGCTGCATCCCCCGCATGAAGTGCAGAACCACGGAGGTCTCCCCCACCATCTGCGCATCTGGGATAACCGCCTGGAGGGCGATCCGCTGGCCAAGTACTACAATTACGATATGCCCGATCTCAAGCCCTACCCCGCCCCCATGGGACATGAAGCCATGGGCGTGGTGGTGGAAGTGGGCGAACTGGACAAGGTGCCCGCCTCCCGCGCGGTGAAGGTGGGCGACAGGGTCTGCGTGCTGTGCGATTCCACTTTGTCCCAGTATGCCGTGTGCCCCGCCAACGTGAACAAGGTGCCCGACGGCCTGACCGATGACGAGGGCGGATTGTGGGAACCCTGGATGGTGGCATGGGGGCCCTGCTCCAACACCGTCAAGTTCGGCGATACCATCGCCATTTTCGGTCAAGGCGCGCTGGGCCTGTTTGGCACCCAGCTGGCCAAAATGATGGGCGCCGGCCGCATCATCACCATTGAGCCCATCGCCTTCAAGCGTGAGCTTTCCAGGGAATTCGGCGCCGACGTGGTGCTGGATCCCACCACGCAGAACATCACCGAAGAGATCGATAAGCTGACCAACGGCAAGGGCGTCAACGTGTGCTTTGATTTCTCCGGCAGCCCCGAAGCCATCCAGACCATGCCCTATGTGACCAAGTGCGACGGCACCATCGTACAGATCGGCGCGCTGTGCACCCCCGTGCTCATCGACTGGGGCTACATCCACTTCAAGGGTCTGCAGGTCCACTCCAGCACCAGCGCCAGCCGCATGAGCGTGCACTACCGCAGCGAAAACGCCGTCACCCGCGCCCTCAGCGATATGCTGCGCGAAAAGCAAGCCGGCCGTCTGCACATCGATAAGATGGTCACCCACCGTCCCGAGTTCTCCGTGGAGGGCATCACCCACATTTTCGAGGAGATCGAAAAGGGCAATGTGATCAAGGCCGTGTTCAACCCCTGGAAGGACGCAGAATAATGCTGTTTGCAAAAACCTCCGTAGCCATACGGAGGTTTTTTGCTGCTTATCTTTTCTTGTAGAGCATCACTTCCGGCCAGGAGCCGTCCTGTTCGCAGGTAGCGATGAGGATCATGTCCATGCCGGCCGCCACCCGGTAACAGCGGCCTTCGCCAAACTCGCAGGGTACCAGCGCATGCAGGTACATCCAGTCCAGGGAGAGAAACCATCCTGCCCGCCTGTCCGGCCCAAAGAACACCATGTTCAGGTCCTTCCCTCTTGCGATCTTCCAGTTTTCAATCCTGGGCAGCCCCGGCATGTGCAGATCGGCGATCTCTTTTTCCAGCTCCCGCAGGAACATATCGCGCCATTCCTCACCACACAGGCCGCCGTAGCGGTCAAAAAAGCATCGCTTGCGCTCCTTGCATTCAGCACTGTTGCCGCACGCGGCGTTCATCCGGTTCAAGCTGCAGTTTACCTGGGTCATCCGCATCGCTCCTTTCCAAGTTCTTATACCTAATACACCATTTCCGGATGAATGACAAGACTTGAAAAAATCCCGGTTTTGTGGTAATATAGCACCGTCGGAGAAAGAAATTTTCTCCGATTTTTTATTTTTTGCACACAAAAACCGCCCCCCGGGGGCGGTTTTATGATCACGCTCAGTGGTACATATTGTTCTGCGCCATGTACTGATAAATCTTCTCGCCGTGCTCCTGCTCCTGCTTCTGGATCATGTTCAGCGCCTGGCGGAACTGCGGATCGGCAAACTCAAAAATGCCCGTATCGTAAGCGGAGGACACATGCTTTTCCATGCTCAGCGCATCCTGACACAGGAACTGATCCTGCTGCCAGTCCTGCTGTGAGCACATGTTTTCGCCGCCGCAGTCCGTGCAGCTTTCTTGCCGGTTCTGCTGTGCCTGCTTGTTTTGATTGCCCTGCGTGCCGCTGACCTGCGCAGGCACCTGACCGCGTCCCATTTCCTCCAGCCAGTTCAGATGGCTCTGCTCGTTCTGCTCCAATTCCTGAAACAGCGTTTTCAAACGGTTGTCGCAGGCGCGCTGCGCATACTGGCGGTATTTTTCGATGCACAGCTTCTCCTGGCTCTTCAGATCGTTGATCCACGTCATTTCCTTGGGGGTCAGATTGACCATATTCATCACCTCGGAATGCAGGATGTGTAAACGGCGGAAAATTTATGCATCCCCATCAAAAAAGCCGGGGATCTCTCCCCGGCGCAAAAAACGATCACGCGCATCACCGCGATCCACAAAAAATATTAACGATGCTGTTAAGCTTCCGGCTCCATCAGGCCCAGGTTGCCGTCCTTACGCAGATACAGCACGTTGGTGCGGTCGGTATCCACGTTGACAAATACGAAGAAGCTGTGGCCCAGCCATTCCATCTGCAGCGCCGCATCCTCCACGGACATGGGACGCACGGGGAAGGTCTTTTTGCGCACCACCTGACGGGCGCCTTCGCCGTACACAGCGGGATCTTCGATAAATTCGGGCGTTTCGGTCATATCCACGTCTTCGCGCAGGCGCTTTTCCAGCTTGGTGCGGTGACGCAGGATCTGCCTTTCCAGCTTGGCCAGCGCATGGTCAATGGCCATGAAAAGATTATCCTCGCTAGCAGATTCGGCGCGCAGCGTTACGCCGCCGCCCATGGGCACGGTAATTTCGCAGATACGCTGGTTGCGCTCCTTGCGCAGACGCACAATCAACTCGGTATCCGCCTTCAGGTACCTCTTCATGGTAGAGGTCTTCTGCTCAATACGCTTGGTGATACCGGGAGTTACAACCATGTTCTTTGCATTGATGGTCATCTTCATATGATCTATCCTCCTTATATGAAGTTTTGGCCTTGTATAAAAAGTATTCGACGCAGCGCACAAAATTCCTGCTGTAAACCATGCATAACGTACAAAAAATGCAGCGCGAAAAAAATCTCAAAAAAATGAAAAAAACGAATAAAAAAGGGTTGACAAACCCGATAAAAGGCTGTATTATATATCATGCGTCGCGCAAGCGGTGCGAGCGGGATCAGAAGTTCCCGTAAAGCGGGAGCATAGCTCAGCTGGGAGAGCATCTGCCTTACAAGCAGAGGGTCACAGGTTCGAGCCCTGTTGTTCCCACCACAACATGGCCCGGTAGTTCAGTCGGTTTAGAATGCCAGCCTGTCACGCTGGAGGTCGAGGGTTCGAGCCCCTTCCGGGTCGCCATATTCGCCTTGGTAGCTCAGTCGGTAGAGCAATTGACTGAAAATCAATGTGTCGGTGGTTCGATTCCGCCCCAAGGCACCACATTATGCGGTAGTAGCTCAGTTGGTAGAGCGCCACCTTGCCAAGGTGGAGGTCGCGAGTCCGAGCCTCGTCTACCGCTCCATTTTTTACCGGGAGCTTTTTCCGGTAAATGGCGTCATAGCCAAGTGGTAAGGCGAAGGTCTGCAAAACCTTTACTCCCCAGTTCGAGTCTGGGTGACGCCTCCAGTAAGAAACGCGTGAAAGTCTTGTAAATCAAGGGTTTCACGTGTTTTTTCGTTTTGGAAAGGACGCAGGAACCTGCAGTAAAAGTCGGTTTTTGAGGCGCTTTGGAAGTTCAAATTGGTCCCATTTTTTTCACATCCTGAGACCAATCTTTCAGGAGGAAAACATGGAGAAAAAGCCCCGACCCTACGGCAACGGCAGCCTGTACAAAACCTCTGATAATCGGTGGGTTGTAAAAGTTAGTCTTGGTTCCGGTCCCGATGGAAAACCGATCACAAAACGGTTCAGTGCCAGAACGAAAGCAGAGGCAGAGCAAAAACTGCGATCCTTTAAGAACGAACAAAGAAAACACGATATGCTCTCCCCCATTCAATTCTCCGTTCAGGACTACTTCGAATACTGGCTCAAAACCTACCAGTTCCAGAAACTGAAGCCCCTGTCCTATGACTGTCTGGAAGGATCAATCCAAAATCACCTCTTTCCCCGCCTGGGTAAAATGAACTTCGGCAGCGTTTCCAGAGATGATATTCAGCAGCTCATCAACGATCTGTACAGGCAGGAGACAGGCCAGAATATAGGCCGATGTCTGCCCTTTCGTCGCACCGATCCGGTACATCATCTGTGCATCCTGATGCAGGTGCCGAGACATGATTCCCACCGCAGACAGCACCAGAACGATAAACACCAGTATGCATACCAGCAGCACAAGCAAAGTATCCTGCTTCATATTCTCCAGAGCGTTCATGTAAGATGTATATCCGTTATCATACACACGCCATGCCCAGCCTTCCATACCTGCTGCTGTGGCGTCATTCAGGAATTCACGTGTTTTTCCGTTGTGCAGAATGACGCTGTTGGTAAAGGACATTCTGTGCTGGGTCGAATCGGCGATGCAGCTTAAGCAATTCTTGGGAATAAAAATCGTATTGGGAGAAAAACAGGAGAGTCCGTACTGCCATTCAGGCGCATTGTAAAAGCCAATGATCTCATACGTTCCCTGACCCGCTGCTTCCGGAATGGAATCATAGGGATATATCTGCCAGAAGTTGCCGGCACTGCCGTGATTTCCTTCTGCTGTAAAGTTGTCAAAAAATGTCAGATCAATGCGGTCGCCGATGTTCAGCTTGTTCTTCTGTGCAAATGTGCCGCTGACAACACATACCTGCGCAGACGAAGCATTTTCTTCCGCAGTAAAGGTCCTGCCGTGCGTGATGTATGCATCACCTGTAGCAAAATATGGCACATATTCCAATTGTTGTACCGCAGAGATCCAAAGCTGACCGCTGTTGTTGCGCACCAGTTGCTTCATAACGTCAATCCGGGAATCCCCCTCCTCCACGATGAGCGGAAAGTTCTCATCCTGTAGATACAGGGATACTTCCCCATATTCATCGTGCTGGATCTTGAGGGTATCACCCTCAAACATGGTGAAGCTAATTTGCAGCATGGCCGGCCCCAGAATCTCCTCTATCCGACTTTTGGTGTTTCCCTTGATCGTGCGGATAGAGCCCAGGTTCACCGTTTCCTTAGGGAATATCCTGCCCATCACCACATAGGTCTTTCCTTTTTCAAGGAGGATTTCGCCCTGCTTTCCGTACACAAAACACTGAGTAAAAAGTGTATCCGTCACGGTAGCAGGATCATTAGCCCAAAGTACCTCCAGCACGTTCATATCAAGTAAATAACTGTTTACATTGTCTTGGATATCGCTTTCGCATTTGACGCGCAGAAGCACCATGTTTTCTGCGTACTGATAATCATTGCTTACGCAGTTTGTCAATTTCCCTGTTGTTTTTCACAGTAAAAGACAGCGAATCGGCAGAGAATGCAGCATACACTTCCTCAAATGCTTGCATCAGCATGGGATAGGGACAGAAAATGCTGTAAGCCGCATCTGCCGTACCAATAACTCGCAGTTTTAGCTTCAGTTGATTTCCTTGGTTTTGAGCCTATCCGTCCTTCTGCTGAGGAACTGGGCATGGTCGAATACTGGTACAGCGCATTCGTCAGTCCGTTTGATATCATGATGGTAATCTCCTACCAATATCCTTTGGTTGTTCCGGAGCAGACAGATGGCGACATGAAAGGGGCACTATATACAGTATCGTATGTAACAGACACGGGTGATGCCTCCATGTCCTATGAGTCAAGCAGCTCCCAAACTGCGGTGGATATCCATGGTGTTGAAGTCCTGTGCGGTATGAACGTTGACTGGGCTACTTACACATGGGTACAGCACAACGATATATATCATTTGACCGGCACTATGGCGCATGATGTGGCTATGGCCGAGGTGGAACGCCTGATTCTGGCATCTCAACAATGAATACATCAATAAAACAGTACCAAACGGTGCTGTTTTTTACATAGTGTGCCATTTGAGTATATGTTTGTCTTTAGATATCACTCTTATGGCAAGATGTGAGAAATGGAACCTGAATTGGTCTCAAAATGGTCTCAAAACCGGCAGTTGAACGTGCTTTTTCAAAGCAGGAAACCCACAAACCCTTATACCACAAGGCTTTCACGAAACCTACTTGGCGTCAGCCAAGCGTCTGCAAAACCTTTACTCCCCAGTTCGAGTCTGGGTGACGCCTCCAGTAAACGCATTGCTTAGGCAATGCGTTTTTTTGTGTTTCTTTCTTTGCTCCACTCCCCTTGCAATCCCGTACCGGAATGATGTAATATTGAAACAACAATAGCGTCTCCGCGCGTCTGTTCTATATGGGTCTGATCAAGGATGCACCCGTCCGCCTGCCCTCCCGGAAGAAAGATCATTGAATCAATCATCCATAGGAAACCACCGAGAAAGGATTGCATCACCATGGCTGAACACGTTGTTCTGAACCCCGAAAAGCTGGTAAAGCTCCGCTGCATGAACCCCAGGCTCATTTCCTACAACGTGGAAATGACCGAGGTCACCGGCGGCACCTTCTGGAAGGCCTACACCGACGCCCAGATCGACGGCACCGAGCAGGTGCCCCCGCCCGATCTTTCCAAGGGCATGGGCGCCATGCACCAGTGGTACGATCCCATCGATACCACCAACCCCCGCCTGATCAAGCTGGCCCGCGCGCTGGGCGAATGCTGGATCCGCGTCAGCGGCACCTGGGCCACCCGCACCTACTACGATTTTGACGATGAATATCCCGCCGGCACCGCGCCCGAAGGCTATCAGAACGTGCTCAAAAAGCAGCAGTGGATCAATCTGCTGAACTTTGTCAAGGCTGTGGGCGGCCATCTGAAGATCTCCGTGGCCAACTGCGACGGCCTCCATGCCCATGACGAGCCCTGGCATCCCGCCCAGGCAGAAAAGATTTTTGCGCTGAGCAAGGAAATGGGCGTGCCTGTTGAGGCCGTGGAATTTGTCAACGAGCCCAATATGCTCAAGGCCACCGGCTTCCCCAAGGATTATACCGCCGCCGATTTCCGCCGCGATCAGGACATCTTCCATAAGTGGGTGCGTAAAAACTATCCCGAATGCCTCATCGTCGGCCCCAGCGATACCGATCCCGGCGCCATGAGCGTGGACGCCTGGGGCAAGCCCCATCCCTGGGCCAATGCAGGCGGCATGGATACGGCAGGCATCGCCGCCGTAATGGCCTACTGCTCCACGGCCGATCTGATGGACGGCTGCACCGAAAAGCTGGACGTGTTCAGCTACCACTACTACAACGGCGTATCCGAGCGCATGGCGCCCATGATGCCCAGTGCCTTCACCCCCGCCGAGGGCGCGCTGAGCGAAGAATATCTGGGAGCAGCCGGTCACAGCGCCCGCTGCTTCAGCTCGTACCGCGATAAATACTGCCCCGGCGGTGAAATGTGGGTCACCGAATCCGGCGACGCCGGCGCAGGCGGCCACACTTGGGCTTCCACCTATCTGGAGGTGCCCCGCACACTGAATGAGATCGGCGCCTTTGCCACCGTGACCAACGGCGTCATTTTCCATAACACTCTGGCTTCCTCAGATTACGGCTGGCTCAAGCACGGCACCTTTATGCCCCGTCCCTCCTATTTTTCCGTGCTGCTGTGGAAGCAGCTGATGGGCGACGTGTGCTATGACGCCGGCGAACAGATCCGCCCCGGCGCACATGTATACGCCCACTCCCGCAGGGACGGCAAGCCCGGCGCCTGCTACCTGATCATCAACACCTCCCGCACGGAAACCACCACCGTTTCCCTGCCCGGCGCCGCCACCGTGTATGCACTCACCCCCAACGGCTCCGAACGCAGCCGCACCATGCTGCTCAACGGCAGGGAGCTGGTGCTGGGCGAAAACGACGCGCTGCCCGTCATGGAAGGCATGGAAGTTCAGGGACAGGTGGAGGTCGCGCCCCGCAGCTGCACCTTCATCGTGGTCTGATCCCTTTTTCATCCCATCAAAAAGGGGCTCCCTTGCAAAAGGGGGCCCTTTCATGTATAATACGTATGTTGCCGAAGTGGCGGAATGGCAGACGCAGGGGACTTAAAATCCCCCGGTCTCTGACCGTACGGGTTCGAGTCCCGTTTTCGGCACCAACATAAAAGCCTTGAAACACAAGCGTTTCCGGGCTTTTTTTGTGTCAAATAACGGCACTTTACCCTTTAATTTACCCTTTACAGGATTCTATATGCGATATAAATAACAAAAAAGAGGGATTATTCTCCCTCTTTTTCTTCGTCCGGCACATACTCCAATATATCCCCCGGCTGGCAGTTCAGCATAGCGCAGCAGCGCTCGATATTTGCCCAGGAGATAGGCTTTCCGGCGCGGAGATTTTGCAACGTGGCCTCGGCCATGAGTTTTTCCTTCCTGATCCTGTTCGTATTGTAGCCGCTGGCCTTGAGTTCCTCCAGCAGATTGATCCTGTATTTCAGCCCCATTTATACGCCCTCCATTCTGCCGGTGCTGTCCCGGCTCCTGCATTATAGCATGCCACTACACTAAAAACAATGCAAAATCGAAAAATTTCCTCTAAAAAAAGTGTATTTTTGCCATTTTCCCTGTTGACATTACACTAATAATAGTGTATAATGGTATCGCAGGGTGAGGGAAGCAAGACAATGCTTCACAAGTCTGGGGCGGCCGTACCTGTGAGTGAGCCACATCGCAGCAACAGCAATAGTCAGGCAAGGCGCCCAGGCCTCACCCGGAAGAAAAAAGGGAGGCAAACGGTTATGAAGTACAATCTTGCATCGATCATGAAGGAAGCATGGGCAATGCGCAAGGCAAAGGGCTACACCATGATGACGGCGCTGAAGATCGCCTGGGCAATGGCAAAGGGCGAACGGGTGTACACCTACAATCTGGAAAACGCCCGCGCCCAGATCACCGCCTACCTGGTGAAGCTGGCCGGTATGATCCGGGACATTCACGATCAGCACAAGTACGATATCCTCCGCGCCGCGCTGCTGATCCCCTGCGACGCCGCCGGGATCGCCGTGCTGGAGGGAAAAACCGTAGGCCTTTGCAAATACGCCATTAAAAATGCTTAAGGAGGGTCACAACATGGAAAAATACACCGTGGATCACATCCGGAAATGCCTGCACTATATCATTGACCGCATCAGCGACAAGGGTCTGCTTTATCATGTATGGGTACGTTTAGAGCGGTCATATATCAAGTGACACATTAAAAGACGGTAAAAGCCGTCTTTTTATTTTTCTCGGATTAAGGCGCAAAAGATTAGTATTTTTTCGTATTATCGCCCGTCCCTCCAGCGGCATCATCAAAAAGGCATCCCGCTTCGCCACCGCTTTATTCTCTATTCTGCCGAAGTTCGCCCGTGGTTCGCTGTTTTTTCGCTGTTCTGTGCTGGAGGAGCAAACAAAAAGAGAGGGTTTATTCCCCCCTCTTTCGTTGTTATTTCGTTGTTTGCAACATCAGCCATCCTCCAGCACACACGGATCGGGCTGTTTTTAGGCTGATACCAGCCCAAACGCATATACCGGGAAAATGTCAGGTTTTGTCAGGTTTTCAGCAGCCATCAATGGGCTTTTATCTAAAAAGCTCCAAATGCTGCTGAATTTGCTTTATGCGCTCTTCTGGATCACGGATCGCCATAATACGCGCCTTTGCAAGCATTGGAAGGTGCGGAGCACGAAACGATCATCAAAACCGCCATGTTTACCGGCATGCGCGAAGGGGAGCTGCTGGGGTTGCAATGGTCTTGTGTGGATTTTGACCGCGGTATTATCCTGGTAAATAAGCAGATGACGCACCCACGGGAAAAGGGCGATACATATCGCCTTGCTTCCCTAAAAAACGATAAGCCTCGCAAAATCCAGCCCGCGCCGTATGTAATGGACATGTTGAAAAAGCACAAAATCAAGCAGATGGCTGAACGTCTTCGTCTTGGTGCTATATGGAATGATGAAGGTTTTCCAGACTTGGTATTCACCGGCGCTACAGGTGCTCCGCTTAGTTATCAAATACTCACACGGCACTATAAAAAAGCGCTGGAGGCAGCACAGATAGAAGATCACCGCTTCCATGATCTGCGCCACCCGTATGTCAAGCACACGACAAAAATTTTTAGCTTGCGCTTGAAGTTTTTTCAAGCGCAGCCGGTTCCTGACGCTCTGCGAAAAACTCGCGGAGCTTTTCTGCATCTTTGG
>SVGT01000004.1 GCA_015056175.1 Clostridiales bacterium
GTGCGTCAAGAGACAGATCATCACGGCCATCAAGACCGCCACCAGGCAAAAGCACTTCCCGCTCAACAGCTACGTTTCCCTCAACAAGCCTCTGTATGATGAGGAGAGCGACCGTACGCTGCTGGATGTGATCGAGGGCCGGGTCACCAACCCGGAGGATCTCTACATCAGCCAGGAGGACTTGAGCAGCATCCAGAACCAGATCGGCGAACTGCTGTCCGATCTGGAGCAGCAGGTGCTCTCCGCATTCCTGGACGGCAAAAGCTATCAGGAGATCGCCGAAATGCTGGGCCGCCACGTCAAATCCATCGACAACGCCCTCCAGCGCGTGAAGCGCAAGCTGTACAAGTTCCTGGAAGAAAGCAACAAGCCTTTGGACTGAACAAAAAAACAGCTTCCCGGCAAGCGAACTGTGAAGGAACACTTTATCCATCAACATAAGAAGACGAGCATCCGGTGACATGCCGGATGCTCGTTTGCTTATATACCCGTATGAATACAACGCACGGATACGGGCGGATCATTGCGCCCCCTGCAACGGTGGCGATTTGCTTTTCGGTTGCTCACAAATTGGGATCAGGTCGTTGACGCGTTCCGGTTGACGATCGCCGTTTCGAATACGCCTTGCCTGCAGTGCCGCCTCTCTTCGATCAGAACAATTCGGACAGCTTCTCCGTATTCGCAATCACAATCAGTTTGTCATCTGCCTGCAGCGGCGCATGGGGATCAATATCCACGCTGACAGCTTCCCCCTTGTGGATAGCCACCACATTGACGGAATACTTTTTGCGCATATTCAACTCAATCAGGTTTTTATTGACCCACTCCGGTTTTACATCCAGTTCTACCATCGATACATTTTTCGCCAGAGAAACCATGTCCACGAAACCGGAACTGAGCAAATTTTTAGCCAAGCGGATGCCGGATTCATTCTCCGGGAACACAACCGTGTCCGCGCCAACACGAAGGAGAATCTTCTGATGCATTTCATTTGCACTCTTGGCGATCACAGTCTTTACACCGATCTCTTTGCAAAGGGTTACTGCCATCACGCTGGCTTCCAGATTGGTAGCCATTGAAATGATGACCACATCCACGTTGGAAATGCCCAGCTCCCGGATGACGTCAGGATCGGTAACATCAGCGCATTTGCAGATCGGCAGTTCGTCTGCAGCCGCATTCACGATCCTTTCATCGGAGTCCACAGCGATCACCTCTGCGCCGTGACGGACAAGCTCACGGGCTACAGCGATCCCATACCGCCCCAGACCAAATACAGCATATGTTTTTTTCATGGTCAAATCAACGCTCCTTTATCCGACACTGATTTCTTCTGTAGGATTCTTGATGATGTTTTGATGCTTCTTTCCGGAATTCAATGCAAGCGCCAGCGAGATCGGCCCCACTCTGCCAAGGTACATGGTTCCGATGATGATCATTTTCCCTGCGGGATTCAGATACGGTGTCAGGTCCCGAGTCAAACCCACCGTTGCGGTAGCGCTGACCGTTTCAAAAAGGATATCCAGGGCATCCGCACCGGATACAGCAGAAAGCAGTATGGTGGACGTGATCATAATCGAAAAGGACATCAGGGTAACAGCCACTGCCTTGTTCACCATCTGTTTGGAAATATTGCGGTTGAACATGGATACGTCCTGCTTGTTCTGGATCGTTGCAATTGCCGATACTACCAATACAGCAACAGTCACCGTTTTTATTCCGCCGGCAGTACCGACAGGAGAACCGCCAATAAACATGAGCAGCAGACAAAGGATCGAGGAAGCATTGGTCAGATTTTGCTGCGGAACAGTTGCAAAACCGGCCGTTCTCGTGGAAATGGACTGGAACAGAGAGACTTGGATTTTGTCGAAAACGGACATTTCTCCAATAGTCAGCGGATTATCATACTCAAACAGCAAGATGAGCATTCCGCCGCCAAAGATCAGAATCAAAGTTGTCACAACAGCAATCTTGCTGTGCAGGGAAAGGTTGCGGAACCGCATGCACTTCTTTTGTGCAGTTCTTTTGCCAAATCCCATGATATCCCACCACACAACATAACCGATGCCGCCGAAAATGATCAGCAACCCGGTGACGGCGTTAATCAGGGGATTGGTCGCATAGTTGCACAGGCTGTTCTCTGCAATGATATCAATACCGGCATTGCAAAAGGCTGAGATGGACGTAAATGCAGATATCCAGATCCCTTTGAGACCATACTCAGGCACAAATTCGATCATGTAAAGCAACGCGCCGGCCCCTTCCACCAAGAAGGTGCCCAGCAGCACACGTTTCACGAAGCGAACAATACCGGAAAGACTGTTCAGGTTAAATGCATCCTGCAGCAGAAGCCGGCTGTTGATCCCCATTCGTTTTTGCAGCAGGATCATGATGGCAGACATAATCGTTATAACGCCCAGGCCGCCGACCTGGATCAGTGCCAGGATAATCACATGCCCGAACGCACTCCACGTTGTTACTGTGGGAAGCGTTACCAGCCCCGTTACGCAGGTGGCTGTTGTGGCTGTAAACAGGGCATCCAGATACGGAACTGCCTTGCTGTTTGCAGAACTGACCGGCAGGGACAGAAGAAGGCTGCCAACAAGTATCACTGCCAAAAAGCTTAGCATGATCACATGCGTTGTGGAGAGGGAGAATTTCTTTTTCATCATAGTGAACGCCTTTGCTGTCATAATTGGATTTCACTTCCGGCTGATCCGGCCAGTGATGTGCCAAAGGTCACGAAGGGAGAGGCACCCTCTTGGGGCAGCGGTTCCCGTTCGAACGGTTATTCGAATTCGGTTTCAGCGTGCTCATACCACCAAAGAACAACGAAAGCAGCAAGCAACACAATGGGTATCACTTGCTGCCATCACGAAGAATAGCTTAGGCCTTTTCATCCATCTCGCTGTGCAGGCTGTTTATCTTTTCCTTTTTTCTTTTGTCATTTTACAGGTCTGCTTCCAGACGTACGCAGCGGCCCACAATGGTCAGATCCGCAAAGTTCTTGATATCGCTTTCCAGTTCGTTATCGTACTTTTGCAGCATAGCCTGGAACCGGGGCAGCACCTTGATCTTCCGCAGCACCAGACCCACATGCGTCTTCACCAGCATGATGGCGCCATCCACAGGCGCCTGGGCAGGCACCACCAGCAGATAATCGCCCTTCTGCACACGGAAGCCGCGCAGGTCGTTGTCCGGCGCCACCATATAGTACACCTTGTCGGCATTGGCGCCCATAATCTTGCCGCCGGTAATGGGCAGCAGACGGTGGTCCACTTCCTTCATCACCACGTTGTACACAGGCACACGCTTGAGCACACCGCTGAGGGCGTCCAGCCAGATGGAGCCTGCCACCGCGCCGTCGTCCTTCTTCTGCTTGGGGGCTTCAGCTTTCTTGGGCTCCGCCGCGCGCTGCAGCTGGGGAACGGCCGACTGTAGATCCACCGTAGCGGCGATATCCTCCAAAGTAAATTCGGATTCGGTATGGCTCTTCATGCCGATGGTCTTCAGGATACGCCGTGCCTGATCATCGCCGATGATGCGGGTACCGGCCTCCACTTCCATCAGATACTTATCGCTCACGCCGCACTTCTTGGCCACCTGCTTGTGGGTCAGGCCCTGACGGGTGCGTTCCAGCTTGATCAAATCGCCCAGTCTGCTCATACTTGCCTCCAGATTATCAGTTTTTGCGCCAGATCACAGGGGAAAACAATACCAGGATGGGGTAGAATTCCAGTCGGCCGGCCAGCATCAGCATGCTGAGCACCAGCTTGGAAAACATGCTGTAACCGCTGAAATTGCCCATGGGGCCCACCGCGCCAAAGCCGGGGCCTACGTTGTTTGCGCAGGTGATGGCAGCGGTCAGGTTGGTTTCCAGATCAAAACTGCCCTCCAGCGAAACCAACAGCGCGCCCAGCAGCGTGATGGCCATATACACAAAGAAGTAGATGGCCGTCTGGGACAAAAGCGCATCATCCACGCCCTTGCCCTCAAAACGGATCACCTGCACCTTGCGGGGCTGGAACACATGGCGCACCTCGCGCCTTGCATACTTCACCAGCATGGCCACACGGGAGATTTTCAGACCGCCGCCGGTGGATCCCACGCACGCGCCGCAGAACATGAGCAAGAGCAGCAATATCTTGGCCACAGGCGTCCACAAATTGAAATCCGCCGTTGCAAAACCGGAGGTGGAAACGATGCTGGCCACCTGGAAGCTGCCGTGGCGAAGCGCCGTGAAAAAGTTGCCGTATTCAGGCCATATGCTCAGCGTCACCAGCAGCATAACAGCCGCCACAATGCACAAAAACCAGCGCAGCTCTTCGCTCCTGATCGCCTCGCGCCATTCACCGCGGATAATGCGGAAATACAGCGCCAGATTTACGCTGAAAACCAGCATGAACACCGTAATGACTGCTTCGGCAGCAGGATTGTTCATTTCACCCACGCTGCCGCCATAATTGCTGAAGCCGCCGGTGCCCGCCGTACCCAAAGCATGGATCGCCGCATCGTAGGGCGAAAGCCCGGTCAGCAGGAGACACACAAACTGCAGAAGCGTCAATACCGTGTACACCAGGTACAAAATCTTTGCCGTATCGCTCATCTTGGGCACAATTTTGCTCAGCGTGGGGCCGGGGCTTTCCGCCCGGACCAGGTGCGAGGTGCGCCCGGAGATCTTGGGAAGGAAAATCAGCGAAAGCACCAGCACGCCCATGCCGCCCACCCAGTGGGTAAAGCTGCGCCAGAACATGATGCCCTTGGGCTGCCCCTCAAACACCGTCAATACCGTGGCGCCTGTGGTGGTAAAGCCGGATACCGTTTCAAAAAACGCATCCGTAAGGCTCGGAATCATGCCGCTGAACACAAAGGGCAAAGCGCCAAAGAAGCTCATCAGAATCCATGCAAGCGCAACCGTTAAGAAGCCTTCCCTGGCCCGCAGATTATTCTCCTCCGGCCTGCTCAGCCTCCAGGCAGGAAACCCGGTCGCGCACAGCAGCGCCATCGACCACACAAGCGCAGCCCACTGACCGTCTCCCGTCAGCAGCGACACCAGCAGTGAGGGCGCCATGGCAGCAGCCTCGATGAGGAGAATCACACCCAGGCTTCTGATTACCAGCTTGTAATTCATACGCGAATGACCTCGTTCAGATCACTGATGCCCGCCTCGCAGGCGATGATCACCACATTGTCCCCTGCCTCGATATGATCGTTGCCAAAGGGCACAAACACCTTGCCGCGGCGCACGATGACCGCAACCAGCGTATGGGGGCGGATGTTCAAATCCCTAATCGGCACGCCGATGTAGGGATCGTTCAGCCGGGCCACAAATTCCAGCGCCTCGGCCTTGCCGTTCATCAGGCGGTACAGCTTTTCCACCTTGGTGCCGCCGCCGCTCACGCGGGCGCGCACATAGCGAAGGATGGTGGAGCAGGTGATGGATTTGGGGCTGATAATGGAATCCAGCCCCAGATCGTTGATCAAACCCAGATAGGATACATGGTTGTTTTTCACAACCACCTTGGGCACCCCCTGACGGGATGCGAACAGGCCCGTCATCAGGTTTTCCTCATCCCGGTTGCTCAACGCCACAAAGGCGTCCATGTTGGAAAGGCCCTCCTGCTCCAGCAGATCCTGGTCCGTGCCGTCGCCGCAGATGATATTGGCCTCGGGCAGCAATTCGCTGAGCATCTCCGCTTTTTTCTCGTTGATCTCCATGATGGATACATGGATGCCCATGGGCATGATATTCTTTGCCAGATAGTAGCTGATTCGGCTGCCGCCCAGGATCAGCACGTCGCGGACGCGCATTTTGTTTTTGCCAAGGTAGCGGAAAAAAGCGGTCACTGTGACCATATCCGCCGCCACATGCACCTTATCCCCCGCTTTGATCACAAAATCGCCGTTGGGGATATATACTTCGCCATCCCGCTCCACGGCGGCATACAACACCTGCGGGATGCCGTGCAGCTTGCGGTTGATATCCTTGACGGGGATATTCACAATGGCGTCCTCTTCATGGGCGCGGAACTCCACCATTTCCACCCGGCCGCGGGCGAAGGATTCAATGCCTGTGGCAAAGGGGAAGCGCAGAAGCCTTCCGATTTCAAGGGCGGTTGCCCGTTCGGGGTTGACCGCCATATCGATATCCAGCTCCCGCTGAAGGATGTTGAGGCTTTCGTTGTATTCGGGGTCACGGATACGCGCAATGGCATAATGCGCGCCCAGTTTTTTGGCAATCAGGCAGCAGAGCATATTGGTTTCGTCGCTGTGGGTGGCAGCGATGATAATGTCCGCCCTGCTCACACCTGCGCTCATCAGCGTTCTTGCGTCGGCGCCGCTGCCGTGCACACACAATACGTCCAGCGTATCCTCCGTGCGCTGCAGCACGCTTTCGTCGTTATCGATCATTACCACGTCGTGCTCTTCCCGGATTAGCTCCTCGGCCACCGCGTGGCCTACCTTGCCGTCCCCCACGATCAATATCCGCATACAGATATTTCCTCCGAAAATCAAAGAAAAAAATATACTTCTTCAGGATATCCGGCGGAGGCGGTTTCGTCACCTCTGCCGGATATCGCTTATTATAACACATCCCTGTCCAAATGCAAGGAGCGCATAAAAAACGTCCCCGAAGCCCGGTCGGGGACGTTGAATTGTTAGCCTACGGCAGAGGACTGCGCCGCATTTTCCGCACGCTCGCGCCACTTGCCGCGCTTGTAGCACAAAGCGGTGATCACAGCGCCCAGCACCCAGGAAATGAGCAGGGAGCCGAAAATAGCGTCGGGATTGCCCTGGGGCATCTGTTCGCTGCGGCTGAGGAACGCCCAGGTATATGCGATGGGCACGCGGATGGCCACGGTGGTCAGGATGGATACCCACATAGGCGTCATGGTATCGCCCGCGCCGCGCATCACGCCGGACAGGCACTGGGTCACGCTCATGGCAATGTAGCCCACCGCCAGGATGCGCATCATGTGCACACCCAGATCAACCAGCTCTTCCGTGTTGGTAAACATGCGCATCAGGTACTTGCCAAAGAAGAGGATGCACAGGGTGAGGCAGGTGGATACGATCAGCGCCAGCTTCACACCGTCCTTGACGCCGGCCTTCACACGGTCCATTTTACGCGCACCCACGTTCTGACCCACAAAGGTGGTCATGGCCATGCCGAAGGTAAAGTTGGGCATCATGGCAAAACCGTCCACGCGCATCACCACAATGGAGCAGGCCATCACGGTGGTACCGAAGGAATTGGTCAGCGCCTGCACGACGATGGCAGCCATGGAGAAAATCGCCTGCGTAAGACCGGAGGGCAGACCCAGCCTGACGATCTGGCGAGTCATCATTTTGTCGGGGATCAGGGACTTGCGCGTCAGCACCAGGGTATCCTTGATATGGGTAAGGCGCCACAGGCAGAACACCGCGGAAACAGCCTGTGCGATGATGGTCGCCCAGGCAACGCCCGCAACGCCCATTGCGAAAACAACCACAAACAGAAGGTCCAGCACGATGTTGAGCAGACACGCCAGCATCAGGAAAAGCAGGGGCGTTACGCTATCGCCCATGCCGCGCAGCACGCCGGATACGATGTTGTAAAAGCCGCTGCCCAGCATGCCCAGGAAAATGATCCGCAGATAGCTGACTGCCATATCATACACGTCCGGGGGCGTATCCAGCAAACGCATCAACGGACCCGAAAGCAGCGGGCCCACCGCCATCATCACGATGCCCGCAATAAAGGTCAGCGCAAGGCAGGTGCCCACCGTGCCGGTCAGTTCCGCCTTTTTCTTGGCGCCAAAGTACTGAGAAACCAGAATGCCCGCGCCGGTAGAAATGCCCATAAACAAAAGCAGCAGCAAGTTAAGAATGGGGCCGCTGGCGCCCACGGCAGCAAGAGCGGCGTCACCCACATACTGGCCCACCACGATGGAGTCCACCGTGTTGTACAATTGCTGCGCCAGATTGCCGATCAGCAGCGGCACGGAAAAAGCCAGGATGTTGCTCATGGGCCTGCCCACGGTCATATCCTGCGCGCCGAACATTTTTTTGATCTTCTGCATCATCAAACCAGTAAACCTCCGTAAAACAATCAACTTATCCATTATAACATATTTCCGTTTTTCTGCCTATCCCTTTTTCAATGTTTTATTCATTTTTCACACATTCTGTCACAGCATTTTAGGCAGGTGAGAATTGCAAAAGAGCGTTGTTTTTCACCCCCCGTTATGCTACAATAAAACTGATGTCATGCTGCAAAAGCAAGGAGGACTTCTTCCCATGAAGCTGAGAAGATTCATTGACCTTCAGGCGATCAAAACATCCATGGGTGATATCTACTCCACGAAAAACGATGAAGCCAAGGGCCGCCTGATCTCGCTGGGCAGCGCGCTTGTGGCCGCGTTTTACAACGTATTTATCACCGGCATCTTCTACACCGGCTTTTTGTCCATGTACGGCATCTCCATTACCGGCGTGGGCATCGTCACCTTCATCCCCTACATTGCCAGCTGCTTCAGCATTTTTTCCTCCTTCATCCTGGAGCGCATCAAAAAGCGCAAATGGGTGCTGCTGGGAGCCAAGGTATACTTCTATGGCATGTATATCGTGGCTACCACGCTGATGCCGCAATTTGTCACAGACCCGGACGCAAGGCTCGTCTGGTTTGTGGTGATTTTGTTCCTTGCCTATTCCGTGTACGCGCTCTTCAGCCCGGGGCTGACGGCGTGGTTCTACCGCTTCTATCCCGAGGAAAATAACCGGCGCACCCGCTACATTGTGCTGAACCAGATTTTTTCCTCCGTCATGTCCAGCGTCATTCTGCTGCTCAGCGGTATCCTGACCGACGCCGTGGCAGGCTCCCCCTTCCAGGAAACGCTGATCCTTATCCTGCGCTATGTGGCCTTTGCACTGGTGCTTGTGGACGTGGGCATGCAGGCCTGCGCCAAGGAATATCCCTATCCCCCTTCCCCCAAGCTGAAGCTCAGGCACGTGTTCACCCTGCCCTTCAAGTACCGCAAATTTCTCTTCTGCATGCTGATGATGTTCGCCTGGAACTTCATCGCCAATCTGAACAACGGTCTGTGGAATTTCCACCTGCTCAACCATCTGCATTTTTCCTATACGCTGCTCAACTTTGTATCCGTGCTCTATACCATTGTGCTTTTGTGCACCAATACCGTGTGGCAGCGCATCTTAAGGCGGTATGGTTGGATCAAAACCTTCGGTCTGGCTCTCCTGTTCTTTATCCCCACAGAATTCTACATGTTCGTCATGAATCCGGGCAATGCCTGGCTGTATTTGCCCATGTGCTTTATTCAGCACCTGATGAACGTGGGGCTCAACTTCTCCTATTCCAACATCCTGTACATGAATCTTCCTGAGGAAAATTCCACCGCCCACATCGCCTTCAACACCATCGGCTGCAACCTGTTTGCATTCCTGGGCATGATGGTGGGCACCTTCGTTTCGTCCCTGACGGGCGATAACACCTTCGTTTTCCTTGGCATGGACATGTACTCCGTGCAGTTTACCACGCTGCTGCGCGCCCTGTTCATGACGGCGCTGGGCTATATCATGGTCCGCTACTGGCGCGCATTCACCCGCGACCGGGACGTGAAGGAGATCGACGAACAGGAGAAGATCCGCAAAAAGATAAAGGAGCAGCTGCATGCCGCGCCCGTCCGCTGGCGCTATCACCTGCCCTGGCACAAAAACAAACAGGCATAATGTACAAAAGGACGCTCAGGCGTCCTTTATTTTGCGTGACAAACGCATCCTTTCGTGCTAAGATGCCATCATAGACCTATTGAATGCAAGGAGTCTGTTATGCAGGAATTTTTGATCACCCTGGATATTATGCTGCCCATCCTGTTTTTGCTCATTCTGGGCTGGCTGCTGCGCAAATGGGGGCTCATGAAGGATCCGGTCTCCTCCGGCATGAATCAGCTGGTATTCAAGGTATTCTTACCGCTGCTGATTTTTGACAACATCCGCTCCCTGGACCTGAGCAGCCCGCCCAAGGCCAGCCTTTCCGTTTTCATGGCGGTCAGCATACTGGCGATCTTTTCCGTCGCCAAGCTCGTTACCCCTCGCCTGGTGCCCGATCCCCGCAAGAACGGCGTCATCGTGCAGGCCATCTCCCGCACCAATTTTGCCATCCTCGGCTCTGCGCTGATGATGAACATGTTCGGCGAAGCGGGTATGGCCACCTTTTCGCTGGCCATGCCCATCGTGATCCCGCTGTTCAACGTGCTGGCCGTCATCGCCCTGTCCGGCACCGGCGGCAAGGTGAATGTAAGGCAGACGCTGTACAAGATCGTCACCAACCCGCTAATCTTGGCCGTGGTGGCAGGCCTTGTGTTTATGTTCCTCAAAATCCCGCTGCCCAATGCCGTCGGCAAAGCCATCAATCAGCTGGGCGGCCTGTCCTCCCCCGTTTCACTCCTGGTGCTGGGCGCCAGCCTGCGCTGGGAGGGCGTCCGGGATAACCGCAAGGAGCTGTTCTTCACCGTCCTGGTGCGCCAGCTTTTCCTCCCCTGCACGATGATCGCCATCGCTGCGCTGCTGGGCTTCAGGGATATCGACCTGGGCGTGCTGATCATCCTCTTTGGCGCGCCGGTGGCTGTCAGCAGCTATCCCATGGCGGTTGGCATGGGCGGCGATAAGGATCTGGCCGCCGGCATTCTGGTGCTCTCCACCGTCACCTCCATGGGCACCTTGTTCCTGCTCATTTACCTGTGCAAGCTATTTGCCTTCATCTGATCCCAAAATGATCAAAACCCCGGGGCTTCCCGGGGTTTTTGCCTGTTCTTTTTTATTCCTTGGGGCCCAGATGCAATTCGTCCGCATGCTCTTTCATGGCCTCGATGACGATCTGCGCCGCATCCTTCACTTCCATGCCCAGCATTTCGCAGCCCTTTTTGATCAGTTCACGGTCGCACTTGGCGGCAAACTTCTTGTCCTTGAATTTCTTCATGAAGCTGCTCACCTCCAGATCCGTGATGCCCAGCGGACGCATGCGGGCAGCCGCCTGGATGATGCCCGTCAGTTCGTCCACCATGTACAGACTCTTTTCCATATCGGTAACAGGCTCCACATCCGTGCAATGGCCGTAGCCGTGCGCCAGAATGCAGCGCACCTCTTCTTCCGTCACGCCTGCACAGAGCAGGGGCGCCTCGGTATACTGAAGATGCTCCTCGGGGTGCTGCTCATAATCATAATCGTGGAGATAACCGACCGCCATCCAATGGGCTTCATCCTGCCCAAAGTGACGGGCCATGCCCTTCATGGCGGCGGATACGTTCATGGCATGAAGAAAAAGATGCTCTTCTGTGGTGGTGGTCTGCAAAAGTTCCCGGGCTTTATCCATCGTCAGCATATACAAACAGCCTCCAAAATGTCGTTTTCTGTAGTGTAGCACACTTTTCCCCGCTGCGCAACGCTTCCTTTTTCCCATCGTTTTATTGCTTGCAACTGGACTTTGTCCTGCCGTTGTGATACCATAAACACAGCAAAATGATCCAATACCGGAGGATGACCATGGCAAAATGTGCATTTGGTAAAATTCTTCTTCGCGGCGCTTTTGATGCGCAATGGGACTTTGGCACCGAGCTGTACGCCCGCATGCTGTATGTGGAAAACGCGCATACGCAGGTGCTGCTGGTTGCACTGGATACGCTGTGCACCGCCCCTGCGGACGCAGTACGCTTCCGTGAGCTGGTATCCGAAAAAACGGGCATTTCCGCCGAAAATATCTGGTTCCATGAGTTGCAGGTCCATGCCGCACCCGACTGCAACATGATGACCAGCGCTGTTCCGGCGATCGCTCAGCGTGTTTCTCAGGAAGCCATCTCCATGATGCAGCGCGCCGTGCCCTTTACCTGCGAGGTGGCAGAGGCCGACGTGGGCACCCAATACAGCATGAACCGGGAACAGTATGTGGAAGGCCTTGGCGGCGTGACCATCTGGGCGGGTATGCGCTTTGATGAAAACGGCAAGCCCTACTGCAACGATCCGGGCCGCATGCTGCTGCGCGAATACAAACCCCAGCTTCCCGTGTTTGACAAGCCCATTTATTTTGATAATACCGTGGATTCCAAGGCCTACCTGTTTGTGTTCCGGGATGAAGCGGGGCGCGTGATCGGCACTGTCAGCCGTTTCGCCGCCCATCCCGACGTGGCCGTGCTCTTTGAAAGCTACGGCAAGCATGAATATCACTATCATTTCGACTGGCCCGGCCATCTTTCCCAGACGCTGGAAGCGCATTTTGACGCGCCCAGCATGTATCTGAACGGCCCCTGCGGCGATCTGGCCACCAAAAAGGCCTGGGACGGTATGGATACCTATGAAGCGTCCGCCCGGGAATGCGAGCGCATCGGCACCGAGCTTGCCAACATGCTGATCGCACGATTTGACAAAAAGCACGTGTCCCTTGGCGATCCCGATCATCTCCGTGCCGCCATGTTCACCGTCGAACTGCCCATGCACGAAAGATTCCCCCATTCCCAGGCCGAGTATCCGGAGCAGCACGACCTCGCCCTGCAGGCCCATATCGCGCTGCAGGACGCCATCGCCCGCCATGCGCCTGCCTATGAAGTGAAAAGATACGTCGACGATGCACACCGCGCCTGGCAGAGAACCACCAACGCCAGGGACGAATTGCACTGTACGGAAGAGGAGCTGAACCGCCATACCCTGATGACCCGTGTGTCCGTGCTACAGCTGGGCGATTATCTGTTTGTAGGCGTGCCCGGCGAAAGCCTGGTGGACATGACCGTGTGGCTGCGCTCCACCTTTACCGGCGTCAAAACCGTCCCGGTGGATCAGGTGAACGGTTATTACTGCTATATGGCAACGCCCCGCACCCAGACGCTGGGCGGCTACACCAACTGGTCCAGCTGGGTCTCCCGCGACGCCATTCCGCTCCTCAAGGAAAAAATCGTGGAGCATATGGATCTTTGGCTGGAGGAAGATCAATAAACCGTCAAACAAAAAGGAACCCCATGGGGTTCCTTTTATTTTGCGTATTCTCCCAGCAGCCTCTTGAGTGCATCCATCTTGTCCGCCGCAGGCGTAGGCAGATGGCCAAAGGGAAAGGGCATATGCAGCATATCGTATTTGGTCTGGCAGATCTTGCGGAAAGGAAGCAGCTCCACCCCGTCCACGAAGGCATGCTGCGAGGCGATAGTACGCAGACGGAGGATATTGTCCGCATCATCGTTCAGCGTGGGGATGATCACCTGCCGGAGGGTGACGGGGATCTTTTGCCCGTCCAGGTATCCAAGGAAAGCGAGCACGCTGTCCAAACTGCAGCCCACATGCTTTTCGTACAGTTCAGCCTTTGTGTACTTGATATCCAGCAGCACCCGGTCGGTTTGGGAAAGCAGCTTTTTGACGCCGTCATCCAGAATACAGCCAGACGTATCCAGGCAGGTGTTCAGCCCGTTTTGATGACACAGTGCAAAAAGATTTTCCGCAAAAGCACTCTGCAGCAGCGGCTCGCCGCCGGACAACGTCACGCCGCCCTTTTCCCCAAAGTAGCTTTTGTAGCGAAGCGCCGTCTGTACAAGCTGCTGCGCTCCGTATTCCGTGCCGCCTGCCAAATCCCATGTATCCGGGTTATGGCAGCAGTGGCACCTGAGCGGACAGCCCTGCAAAAACACCACAAACCGGACGCCCGGGCCGTCCAGCGTACCCAGGCTCTGGATGGAATGAACCAGGCCCTTTGCTTCCATCGCCTTTACACCGCCTCGTGGAAGGTGCGGCTGATCACCTCGCGCTGCTGCTCGCGGCTCAGCTTGTTGAAGTTCACAGCGTAGCCGGACACGCGGATGGTCAGATTGGGATAGGCTTCGGGGTTCTCATACGCCTTGATCAGCGTTTCGCGGTTGAGCACGTTCACGTTGATGTGATGGGCATTTTTCATGAAATAGCCGTCCAGAATGGCCACCAGATTGTCCTTGCGCTCATCCTTGGTGCGGCCCAGCGCCTCGGGCGTAATGGAGAAGGTATTGGAAATGCCGTCACGGCAATCGTCATAGCTGATCTTGGCCACCGAGTTCAGCGACGCCAGGGCGCCGTTTTCCTCCCGGTTGTGCATGGGATTGGCGCCGGGGGCAAAGGGCTCCGCGCTCTTGCGGCCGTCAGGGGTAGCACCGGTATTCTTGCCATACATCACGTTGGAGGTGATGGTCAGAACGGACAGGGTATGCTCTGCATTGCGGTAGGTACGGGTCTTGCGCAATTCGGTGATCATCTGGTGGCAAAGATCCTTGGCGATCATATCCACACGGTCATCGTCGTTGCCGTACTTGGGGAAATTGCCCACGGTATCAAAATCGGTGATGAAGCCGTCCGCATTGCGAACAGGCTGGACGGAGGCAAACTTGATGGCGCTGAGGGAATCGGTCACCACGGAAAGACCGGCGATGCCAAAGGCCATAAAGCGTCCCACATGGGTATCATGCAGCGCCATCTGCGTTTTTTCGTAGGCGTACTTATCGTGCATGTAGTGGATAATGTTCATGGTATTGACGTACAGGTGGCTCAGCCAGCCGATATATACGTCAAAGCGCTCCTTGACGGTTTCATAATCCAGTTTATCGCCGGAGAGCACCTCCATCTGCGGGCCGATGTGGATGCCGCTGGTGGTATCATAGCCGCCGTTGATGGCGATGAGCAAGAGCTTGGCCAGATTGCAACGGGCGCCGAAAAACTGCATCTGCTTGCCCACTTTCATGGCGCTCACGCAGCAGGCGATGGCATAATCATCCCCATAGAGCGGACGCATCAGATCGTCGTTTTCGTACTGGATGGAGTCGGTATCGATGGATACCTTGGCGCAGTACTTTTTGAAATTATCAGGCAGCTTGTTGGACCAGAGCACGGTCAGGTTGGGTTCGGGAGAGGGGCCAAGGGTGTACAAGGTATGCAGCATGCGGTAGCTGTTGCGGGTCACCAGCGTACGGCCGTCCTCGCCCATGCCGCCCACCGCCTCGGTGATCCACATGGGATCGCCGCCGAACAGCTCGTTGTATTCGGGGGTGCGCAGATGACGCGCCACGCGCAGCTTGATGACAAAATCGTCCATCAGCTCCTGTGCGCCCTCTTCGGTCAGCGTGCCGTTATCCAGGTCGCGCTGGATGTAGATATCAAAGAAGGTGCTCACACGGCCCAGGGACATGGCAGCGCCGTTCTGCTCCTTGATGGCGCCAAGATAGCCAAAGTACGTCCACTGGATGGCCTCGCGGGCGTTTTCCGCAGGACGGGAAATATCGCAGCCGTACATGTCTGACATTTCCTTCAGATAGCCCAGGAAAGCGATCTGCTGGTACAATTCCTCATCCAGACGGATCTGCTCGGTATCAAACACGCTGCGGGCAAGGGCAGCCTTGTCCTTTTTCTTTTCCTCAATCAGCTTGTCCACGCCATACAGCGCCACACGGCGGTAGTCGCCAATGATACGGCCGCGGCCGTAGGCATCGGGAAGGCCGGTGATCACATGGCAGCGGCGGGCCTGGCGCATTTCATCCGTATAGGCGCGGAACACACCGTCGTTGTGGGTGGTGCGGAAGCGGAATTCCTCCTCCACCTTGGAGGACAGCTTATAGCCGTAGGCTTCGCAGGCCTGACGCACCATGCGCATGCCGCCAAAGGGATTCACGCCGCGCTTGAGGGGGCGGTTGGTCTGCAGACCCACGATGATCTCGTTTTCCTTGTCAATATATCCGGGCGAAAAGCTGGTGAGGGAAGAGACCGTAGCCGTATCGATATCCAATACGCCGCCAAACTGTCTTTCCAGCGCAAACAGACTTTCCACCTTTTTCATCAATTGTTTGGTGCGCTCGGTTGCGGGCGCCAGGAAGCTTTCGTCCCCCGTATATTCCTGCATGTTCTGCTGGATAAAATCACGCACGTTGATTTCATCCTTCCACACGCCGCTCTTAAAACCGGTCCAATTCTTGTGTTCCATCTGTACATTCCTCCTGTACAAGTCAAACTGCCCTCAGGAAATAAAAAAGGGCAATTCAACTTTGATCAAATTGAATCGCCCAGACGGTCGGCATTTTGCAGCAGCTGCACTCCCCTGCGGTGACCCGCAAAAATTCCGTCAGTCATGCATCTGCACATCCATTGTACCAGATGCTTTCTGCTTTGGCAAGCCCTGTCGGGACATTTTTCGCCCGCGATTCAAAAAGAGCATATTTACTCTCTATGATTATACCCATAAAAAACAAGACCGCCCGAAAGCGGTCTTGTTTTTTGTTATGCCAGATACTTTTTCAGCGTAGCGCGCACAGCGCCCTTGCCTGCCAGCATTTCCTTGAGGTATGTTTCCACCTTGCCTGCCAGCTTGGCCTCATACAGGCACACGCCAAACACGGATGCGTTGGACAAAATGCCGGCCAGCTTGCCGTCCACAGAGTCGGGGTCGCCCAGCTTCACGCCCTGCAGCTTTTCCTGCAGCACAGGCAGCATGGGATCGGGAGACACGGGCATTTCGTTGCCCTCATCATCCACGGCGACCAGGTAGCGCAGCCAGCCGGCCAGCGCCAGGGGAATGGCCTTGAGGGACTGCACGTCCAGCTTATCGGACGCCAGGTAGCTCTTGATGGTTTCGCCAAAGCGGATGCCCACCTTCTGGGACGTATCGGTGGCGATGCGCTGGGGCGTGTCGGGAATGAAGGGGTTGGGCAGACGCTGGGTGACCACTTCGTCGATAAAGGCGCTGGGGCTGATGATGCCGGGATCGGTCACCACAGGCAGACCTTCCGTGTAGCCGATGGTCTTGACCAGCTTCACCAGCTCCTCATCCTTCATTTCGGCCGCGATGGAATCATACCCAAGCAGGCAGCCGTAGACGGCGAGCGCGGTATGCAAGGGATTCAGGCAGGTGGTCACCTTCATGCGCTCGGTCATGTTCACGGTATCCCGGTCGCACAGGTACACACCGGCCTTTTCCAGCTGGGGACGTCCGTTGGGGAAGCGATCCTCCACCACCAGGTACTGGGGAATTTCGGCATTCACAAAGGGAGCGATATAGGTGTTCTTGCTCGTCACCACAGGCTCCATCTCTTCAAAACCGGCGGCGATCAGCTGATCGCGGATCACGTCGGCGGGACGGGGGGTGATCTTGTCGATCATGCTCCAGGGGAAGGAAACCTGCTTTTCATCGGACACATAGGCGGCAAATTCAGCCGGCACAAAACCGTTCTTCACCCAGCCCTGCACCACTTCCAGCACGGAAGCACGCAGCTTTTCGCCGTTGTGGGAGCAATTGTCCATGGACACCATGGCGATGGGATGGGCGCCGGCCTTGAAGCGTTCAAACAGCATGGCAGCCACCACGGACATGGCATGGCGGGCCTTATCAGGCCCGTTTTCCATATCGGCTACCACCACGGGCATCAACTGCCCGGCCAGGTTCTTGAGCGCATAGCCCTTTTCGGTGATGGTGAAGGACGCAAACTGCAGCGAAGGATTGGCAAAAGCGCCCTTGAGCACATTCCAGTCCTTTTCGCTGGCGCAATCCGCCTTCACGCCCCTGGCGATGGAGGCGATCACTTCTTTTTCGGTGGAGCCGTCGGGCCTCAAGGCTACCATCAGCGTCATGGAATCATGGGGCTCGTAGATCTTTTCGATAATATCGTAGTCAAAGGTCTCGGCTGCAATGATGCCGCTCTTTTCGATGCCCGCATCCAGCAGACGCTGCTGCAGCGCGGCGATAAAGCCGCGGAAAATGTTGCCCGCGCCAAAGTGCACCCACACAGGGTTTTCCATGGTATGGTTGGCCATCTCCTGCCAATCAAAGGCAGGCAGCCTTACGCCGGCCTGTTCATAGCCCTTTGCGTCCTGAATGCCCTGATAAGAAAGCTTCATAATCCATTAACTCCTTTGATTACTTGTCGCCCTTCATGCGGCACAACGCTTCCCACACGCCGTTGAGATAGGTAGCGCCCAGAGCGCGGTCGTACAGACCGTAGCCGGGACGGCCCTTCTCATCCCAGATCATGCGGCCGTGGTCGGGACGGATGTAGGTATCGGGGCAGGTGTCATAGATGGCTTCCATGATGGCGAACATATCCAGATCGCCGGTGGAGGACAGATGCGCCGCCTCGCGGAAATGGCGGTGGCCCAGGTACTTCACGTTGCGCACGTGCAGACAGCCGATGCGGTCCATTTCGCCAAAGTGACGGATGATGGCAGGAATATCGTTTTCGGGATTGGAGCCCAGGGAACCGGTGCACAGGCACAGGGTATTGGCGGGGCTGTCATGGAGCTTGACGATCTTGTCGTAATCCTCCTGGCTGTGGGCAATGCGGGGCAGGCCGAAGATGGGCCAGGCAGGATCGTCGGGATGGCAGGCCATCTTGACGCCCACTTCCTCGCACACGGGGATCACGGCGTCCAGGAAGTACTTGTAGTTTTCGCGCAGCATATCGGGGGTGATGCCCTCGTACTGCTTGAGGGTGGTTTCCAGAAGTGCTAGACGCTCAGGCTCCCAGCCGGGCAGGGTAAAGCCCTTGCTGTCCTCGGCGGTGCGGCGCACGATTTCCATGGGGCCCATTTCGCCCAGATCCTCTTCGTTGAAGTACAGGCTGTTGGAGCCGTCTTCTTCGATCTCGCGGGCAAGATCGGTGCGCAGCCAGTCGAACACGGGCATAAAGTTGTACACGATCACCTTCACGCCGTACTTGGCCAGCGTACGGATGGTGGAGCAATAGTTTTTGATGTATTCATCGCGGGTGGGCAGACCCATCTTGATGTCTTCGTGCACGTTCACACTTTCGATAACTTCCAGTTCAAGGCCGCAGGAATGGACATAGTCCACCAGTTCCTTGACCTCTTCCTCGGGCCAGTCCACACCGGCAGGCTTGTCCAGAAGGCCCATCAGACCGGACATGCCGGGGATCTGCTTTACATAGCGAAGCGGAATGGGATCGGAATTCTTACCGTACCAGCGAAACGTCATTTTCATGGAAAGACCCTCCTGTATTATATGTAAATTGACACATGTTTTGTCTTTTGATTATCATACCGCTTTTATGTTGCAAAGTCAACCGAAAAAGCCATCTGCGGACTGCAAGGCACAGTGGTTTATGTTACATTTTCCTCAAAAATTTTCCGTTCCGGATATCCGTCTGCGCGCCGTTTCTCAGCGCAACGCAGCCGTCCACCAGCACGTGGCGCACGCCTATGGACAATTGAACAGGCTCCATATACGTGCTGCGGGGCGCGATCAAGTTCACGTCAAACACCGTGATATCCGCCTTCATGCCTGCAAGCAGTCTGCCCCGGTCGCGCATGCCCAGCACGTCCGCCTCGGCGCTTGTGATTCTGCGCACCGCTTCTTCCAGGGTGCAGATTTTTTTCTCCCGCGCAATGCGCAGAAACTCACTTACCGCCGCGTAGGAGCGGGGATGAGGCTTGCCCTCCACTTTCTTTGGATCACCGGACAGCGCCCAGCCGTCCGAGCCAATGGATACGCCCTTTTCCAGGAAATACAGCATATCCCCTTCGTCCATCACAAAGAAAATGCAGTTGACCCGCGCCCGGGTGCGCATCAGGATTTCGGCTGCCGCCCACGCATAATCCGTGGTGTGCAGATCGTTTTCCGCAACGTCCCGAAGCGTTCTGCCCACAATCTGGGGCCACAGCCCTCCGTCGTCGCAGAAGAAACAGGTATCGGCTCTTTCCGCATTGAAATAATGGGTGCGGATCCCCTCGATCACGTCCTGACGGCGTGCGCCCGAAAGATGTGCAAGCAGCGCTTCATTGCCGCCGTCCAGACTCCACTTGGGGCAGCGGATGGTAAGGGATGTGCAGGACGCCGTAAAGGGATACACGTCCGCCGTGATCCGAACGCCCTTTTCTCTTGCGTTTTCAATGACCTGCCAGACCTTGTCCGCCTGTCCGTGCATGCTGTAATGGTCGATTTTCAGATGGGATGCATGCACCCGAACGCCGGACGCCTTTCCCACGTCGATCAATTCCCCAAGCGCGTCAAAGATCTGCCGGCCCTCGCTGCGCATGTGGCAGGTCACCACGCCGTCGTGGCGCTTGACCACTTCGCCAAGCTGCGCCAGTTCCTCCCTGTTTGCAAAGAAGCCGGGCGCATACTCCAAACCCATGGACATGCCCCAGACGCCCTGGGCAAGGCTTTCGTCAAGCAGCGCTTTCATTTTGCTCATTTCTTCATCCGTGGGTTTTCTGTCCTCATAGCCCATCACTGCGGCGCGCAGGCTTCCGTGCCCCATCATGATGGCCTGATGCACAGCCATTCTCCGTCCCTCGTTTTCAAACTTGCGGACAAAGGCGTCAAAGGATGCCGTCTGCCATTCCCCATCCCCTTCCTGCCCTGGAAAGGGGCTGTCTCCGCACTGCCCGGTCACCTCCAGCGTGATCCCCTGATACAGTTTGGATGCGCAGCTGTCGTCTTGGAGGAAGCAGGTATCGGAATGGGCGTGGGCGTCAATAAACCCGGGCGACACGATCAGGTTTGCGGCGTCCAGATATTCTCTAGCCTGCAAGCCCTTGAGATCGCCGATTTTCGTGATCACGCCGTTGCTCACGGCCACGTCCCCTTTGTAGCGGTCTTTTCCCGTGCCGTCTATGATCCATCCGCCGCGGATGATGATATCTTCCATGGTCGCCTCCACTTACGGTCAGTTCTTTTCGCCGTTCCTTTTGCCAAGGAAGCGGAAGGTCATGGGCCAGAGGATGCCGCCCGCCGCAGCGATGGCAAAATACCGGACGCCGTCGGCCATGGCGTTGTCCCCGAAGATGAAATTGAACACGGGCTTCATGCCGCTCTTGACCAGCAGCACCAGCGCCACGCCGCCAAGCAGTTTGACCGCCTGCGCCCAGAGCGGCGCTTTGGTTTCAAAGTGCACATACTTCATGTCCAGATACCACGCCAGCATCACGCCCACCGACGCACCCAGCATTTTGCTCATGCTTTCCACGCCGTGCAGATCAAACTCGGGCATGTTTTTTTCACCCTTGGGCACAAGGCACAGGTATGCCAGCACCAGCGCCGTAAACACGGTGGTGCAAAGGGTGATGCGCAGCGTCTTTTTTTCGTCCGCACGCTCAAACAGGTGCAAAAGCACCAGCGTCAGCACCAGTCCTGCGATGAGCGATACGCCCACGTCCAGCGGCGTATGCACGCCCAGATACATTCTGGAAAAGCCCACCACCAGCATGAGCAGCACGCATCCTGCGGTCACCCATTTTTTCTTCTGCCACACGGCAAGCGTTGTAAACACGCTCACCGCGCTGTGGGTGTGCCCGCTGGGGAAGGAATAGCCCGTGGCGCCGGCGCGTGCGCTTTCCACAATTTCAAAGGTGGGGTCCAGGATCCACGGCCGGGGGATGAGAAAAATGCCCTTCAAAAGCTGATTGAAGGACGTGCCCAGCATGCCCACAAACAAAAGCCTGAAGCCCCATTTTTTGTCGATGCACCAGAGCAAAAGCAAACCCACCAGCATAAAAAACACTTCGTCGCCCAGGTACGTCAGCGCATCCACCACGCTGTCCAGCCAGGGCATGCGCACAGTTTGCAGGTATTTCAGCAATTCCATAATCAAAAATCGCTCCTTTGTTTTTCCGTATGGCACATTATAGCATACAAGCAGGCTGCGTGCAACGCGCCGCATTTTTTCCAGCTGCCGGGACGTTTTTCCTTCCTGCTTTTGTCCGGCGATCGCTGTATGTCCCCTTCCGCTCCCGTGAAGCCTTCTATGCTTCTTTTTTTGCGCAAAAAACCATTACAGAAACATCAAGAATGTTGAAAACTGATTGATTATTTCCATATTTATGGTACAATGGATTTATCCGACAATGCAAACACAGCCTGTAAAGTAAGACTGCGCTTTGTCAATATTCTATCGGAGGGGAAAGTATGAAAAAACTCTTTGCGTTCCTGTGCATCCTGACGATGCTCTTCCAGCCCGTCAGCCTGCCCGCCGAACACGACCATGCCGCCCACGCCCACGCAGAGGACATAAACTTCTGCGAGCATTGCGGCGATGTAGTCCAAGCCACCTGGACGTACGTAGACGATACTACGTGTCATCTCGTCTGCCCTCACGGCGTGGTATTTGACACCATGGAACACGAATGGAGCGATTGGAAACTGTACGAAGGCTCCATTTACCACCATTACAAGGAGTGCATCCGCTGTAAGACCTACCAGCCGGGCACCTCGAACGAACATACGCTCGAATACCAATACCGGGACGAAGCGACCTGCGCTGCCTGGTGCTCCGTGTGCCAGCTGGATGTATTCACGTACTTCCACGCCTGGGGCGACCATACCCTGGGCGAAGACGGCGTGACCATGGCCACCTGCGGCTATTGCGGCTATGAAGCCCCCGTCGTCTATAACGGCGAATGCCAGCACGATCTGGACGAAACCGACCGAATCTCCAACAACGAGCATACGCACAGCACCTACTGCCGCCTCTGCCAGACCTATGTAGCTGCCGAGGCGCATACCTGGACTAAGTATGCCGAAAGCGGCTATACGCACTCGAAGGTGTGCGAAGAATGCGGCTATACCAGCACCGTCAGAGAGCCTCACAATTTCGTGCTCACCGGAGATCAGGATCAGTACGGCAATCCCTACTATCAGTGCGAGGACTGCCTCTACTCTACCACCATCAGCGCAGATCCCAATACCTGCGAGCACCCCTACACCAGCACCTTCTACGGTGCTGAAGGCATGTACAATGTATGCAACTGGTGCTACACGACCACCGAGCCTGTCGCCCATGAGCATACCTGGAACAACGGCTATCAGTATAACAACAGCAGTGTCGATGCGGGCCACTGGGACAGTTGCTCTGTCTGCGGTCTGCCCAGCGCTGCACAAGACCATGTATGGAGCGATGCGTATTATAATGATAACATCGGCCATTATCGCTTCTGTACGGTGTGCAACATCAGCGAACCCGTTGCCCGCCATACCTGGTCCGATGCGCTGGTGGATACCGGTTCCGGCCACGCCTACGTCTGCACTGTGTGCAACTATACCAACCATGCCACCTATGCCGATCACAGCTATGACGACTCTCAGTACGTGATCAAAGACAGCACCCATGCCTATCACTGCACCGTGTGCGATCTGGACGTCCATATCGGATTGCACAACTGGTCCACCCCCTACCTGAAGGACGACGGCCAGGTGTACCACAATTGCCCGTACTGCGACTATGAAGCGCTGGCGCCCTATGCCGATACCTGCGAGCATCAGTGGAAGCCCGACACCTACTACAGCAACGGCGAAGCCGGCCACAGCCGCTACTGCATGCTGTGCAACATTTACGAACCTACGCAGGAGCATGTTTTTACTACTTATAATGGCGGCAACCCCGGCCATCACGAGTCCGTCTGCTCCCTGTGCGGTTATCAGGGCAACCCCGAAGCCCATACCCATGTGGACTTTGGCGTCAACGAATACGGCCATGCGCAGAAGAAGTGCACCGTGTGTGAAAATGTCTGGGTCTTCTCCTCCGATCCCGAGACCTGCGAACACAACAACACCTCTCTCTTCCCCACCGAAGAAAACCATCAGACCATCTGCTACGATTGCGGCACCGTGCTGAGTGTGGAAGCGCATACCCCCGACAACTACTACAACATCGGCGCCTATGACACGACCTATCACTACACCGTCTGCTCCGTGTGCGGCTATGCAGGCGACCTGCAGGAGCATGTGTGGGGCGAGAATATGGAACGCGACAGCACAGGCCACAGGCACATCTGCTCCCTGTGCAACGCCTATGAAGCCCTGCAGCCCCATACCTGGAGCGAAGATCTGAAAGACGACGGCTACGGCCACGCCTATCAGTGCACCGAATGCGGCGCCTTTAACAATCTTTCCTATCAGGATCACACCTATGCCGAGGATTACTCGCAGTATCCCTATACCCACGCCACCCACTGCACCGTGTGCGACCTGGACATCGAAACCTCTTACCACTCCTGGGGCGCTCCCTATCTGGTGGACGGCGTGCAGATGCACAAGTGCAACGAATGTGAGTACGAGGCTGCACTGATCGATCCCGCCTCCTGCACCCATGTGTGGCGCAGCGAAACCCCCGAAAGCTTTGCCCAGGCAGGCCACGCCCGCTACTGCATCGCCTGTCTGAGCTACGAAAGCGTGCAGGCGCATACCTTTGGCGACTATATGCCCGGCAACCAGCTTGGCATCAGCGCAAATGTGCATGCCCGCAAGTGCTCCGGCTGCGACTATGTTGAGCGTGGCCTTGCCCACACCGCCGTGGTGAGCGAAGCGGATGAAAACGGCAACATCACCATCACCTGCTCCGTCTGCAAAGACAGCCGCTCTGTTTCTCAGTATGAGTATGACAACCACAACTGCGAAGACTGGTACGATATCACCGGCGACGCGCAGCAGCATCAGATCATCTGCTGCACCTGCCTGAAGGTCATCTCCAGCGAGGATCATACCTGGAGCGACAATTATTCCAGCGACGGCGTACAGATGAACGGCCACTACCGCTATTGCACCCGGTGCGGCATGCATGACGTAACGGAAGACCACGTCTGGAACAGCGGCAATGACAACAGCGGCTATTTCTACAACGACGAAACCCATTATCAGTTCTGCGAGATCTGCGGTTACAGCACCCCCTCCGTGTATCATACCTTCGGCGCTGAACTGGACCTCATTGACGATTACGGCCATGCCACCCGCTGCACCGTGTGCGGCTACCGCAACTCCGCCGATTACACCGAGCATACCCTCAGCGATGAAATGACCATCACTGCGTATAGCCATTCCACCTACTGCACGGTATGCGAAGAAACCGTGACCATCAATCTGCACAGCTACAGCAGTCCCTACACCGATGAAGAAACCGGCTGCATCCTCCGCCGCTGCGAAGAATGCGGTTATGTTTCCGATATGGCGTACCCCGGCACCTGCGAGCATGTGTTTGTGGACGGTTTGAGCGATTACTTTGAAAGCACCCATTACCACTCCCGCCGCTGCGCGCTCTGCCTGAATTATGTGAACGCCACCGCGCACAGCTTCACCACGGATGAAGACGGCTCCTACAACCAGAACATGTTCGGCCACTGGCTGGAATGCTCCGAATGCGGCATGGGTCAGAGCTACACCGCCCATACCTTCACCCTGCCCGAGGACGGCGTCTATCCCGCCTATGTGAACTGCACCGTGTGCGGCTACCAGCACTACATGGAATACGGTCCCGATGACCACAACCATGAAGATTACATGGCCGGCCACTACTACATCAACGGCGATCAGCACGAGCGCGTCTGCACCATGTGCCACGCCACCATCCTTTCCGAAGACCACACCTGGGGCGAATACTTCGCCGACAGCGGCACCGACGGCGAAGGTCACTACAAGACCTGTATCTACTGCGACGCCAAGTCCGAAACGGAAGCGCATATCTGGGACGATGAGTACCATTCCTCCAGTCCCTTGTACGGTCACTACCGCATCTGCACCGTGTGCAACGACTATAGCCCCTATCAGGCGCACACCTTCAGCAAGGAGATGCAGGACCTGAACGACGGCCGCCACGGCCGCATCTGCTCTGTGTGCGGCGAAGCGGAAGAAACCTCTCTTGGCGATCACCAGGTGACCGGGGACTATGTACAGTTCCCCTTCACTCACGCACAGCATTGCTCCGTGTGCGATCTGGACGTGTATGCCCAGAAGCATGACTGGGATACCCCCTACCACGATGAAAACGGCGATTATGTGCACCGCTGCTACACCTGCGGCTACATCGGCCAGGTGGTGGATCCCGCTACCTGCGAGCACGAATGGGCTGATGACAGCTATTCCTGCGACGCCGAAGGCCATGCCCGTCTGTGCATCCGCTGCCGTCAGTACGAAACCACCTATCAGCCTCATATCTGGGGCGCCGCCAGCGATAACGGCAACACCCACATGTACTGGTGCACCGTCTGCGGCACCGGCAGCATTTCCTATTTCCATAACCCCGTCCCCGGCGACGGCGAATATGTAGGCAACCACTGCAGCGAGTGCGGCCACCCTGCTGATGCCGAACAGGACGCCTGCGAGCACGTGTTCTCCATCGAAGGTGAAAGCTTCTATGAGGAAACCGAAAACGGCCATGCGCCCGTGTGTATCCACTGCTGGACCCGCGGCGAAGAAACCGCGCACGTCTATGGCGTGAACTGGTTTGCCAACACAGAGGGACACTATCACGAATGCATCCATTGCGGCGCGAAGGGCGAAATCACCGAGCATCGCAACGAGGATTACAACGGAAACAGCCTGGTCCACGAGAAGTACTGCATTGACTGCGGATACGGCAGCACACCTGAAACCCACACCTGGTCCGACGGCCTGGTGCCGGTAGATGACTCCGCCCACGCCTATCAGTGCACCGTCTGCGGATACACCGATTCCTCCACCTTTGCTTATCACAGCATTGAAGAAGAACGGGTGATCACGGAATACACCCATGCATGGCACTGCAGCGTCTGCGATCATGATGTGAATGTCTACATGCACGAATGGAGTTCCCCCTACGAAGACGAAAACGGCGCGCTGATCCGGCGCTGCTACAGCTGCGACTACACCGCGCCCGTGCAGGATGCTTCCACCTGCGAGCATGTGTGGGAATACAGCGACTATGACGCAGCCGGCACCTACGGCCATTACCGTATCTGCGCCGTCTGCTCTGCCGCATCCGAAGTGACGGAGCATATCTGGACTACCAAACCCTATCAGGATAACGAAACCCATTGGCAGCACTGCACCGTCTGCGGCTTTGATGCTACCCGCGAGCCTCACGTCTGGAGCGAAACGGTTGGCGACCGGAAGGTCTGCACCGTCTGCGGTAATCTTGCCGATGTAACTCCGGGCGACTGCGACCACTACTGGAACAGTTATGCCGGCGTGGAAGGCGGCCATGTGCAGATCTGCGCTTATTGCCGCACCACCTCCGAGGTGACGGATCACGTCTGGAGAAATTCCTACGACTACTCCGAGATCGACAGCATCGGTCACTGGCAGCAGTGCGAATACTGCAACACACACAGCGAACCCACCACTCATACCTGGGAGGAGAACTACACCCGCAATTCCGCCGCACACTGGCTCAACTGTACTGTCTGCGGCGCCGGTTCCGAAATGGAGCCTCATACCTGGAGCGATACCCCCGTAAATGACAACAACGGCGGCCACGCGATCATCTGTACCACCTGCGGTTACCATAAGGACAACTCCTGGAATGTCCACCAGACGCAGGACGAACTGATCGTTTCCGAATACTATCACTCCACCTACTGCACCGTATGCGACAGCATTGCCGAAAACACTCCCCACAACTGGGGCGTAATCACCGAGGATGAAAACGGCGTGCGCAAGCATCAGTGCCTTGACTGCGAATACGTGGGCACCGTGATCGACTTTGAGGATTGCGATCATCCCGTGTTCGAAGGCGGCTACTATACCAACGGCCTGGTCGGCCACTGGCGCTTCTGCCTGGCCTGCCGGAACTATACGCCCGCACAGGCCCATATCCCCGATCCCAATTACAGCAACGAAGGTCCCTATCACCAGACCCAGTGCTCCGTGTGCCATGTTTCTCTGGAGCCTGAAGCGCACGTCTACGGCGAAGGCGTTGTGGATGAATGGGGCAACACCGTGTACACCTGCACCGTGTGCGATGCACAGACCCTCGTCAACGGCGGTGAAGAATGCCAGCACGAATGGAGCTACTTCTACACCGTGACCGACGAAGGCCATCAGCGCGCCTGCATGCGCTGCTGGGCGCTGGAGGAATTGGAAGCTCACACCTGGGATGAAAACAACTTCGTTACGTCAAATGAGGCTCACATGGTCAGCTGCACCGTGTGCGGCACGCTGAGCGAACCGGAAGACCATATCTGGAACGATTCCTATAGCTGGGACGACAACGGCCATTCCCGCTACTGCTCCGTCTGCGGCAACGGCGAGCGCCGTCAGCTGCATACCTGGTCGGATGAAATGCAGATGGTCGATGATTACGCGCACGCCCGCAAGTGCACTGTGTGCTCCGCCGTCGATCACAGCACCTATGCCCAGCACGATATCTCCGATACCTATGAAAGCGACGCCTATTATCACTGGTATTCCTGCTCCGGCTGCGACGGAAAGCTGTACAGTAATTTCCACATCTGGCGAAATGAGTTTACCAATGAAGAAGGCGTGCTGCAGCACGTTTGCGAAGACTGCGGACGCATTGAAGATGTGATCGATCCCGAAACCTGCGAGCATCAGTATGATACCAGACATCTGAACCACTTCGGCGATCAGGGTCACTCCTTCTTCTGCTACATCTGCCAGACCTATCCCAACATGGTGCCTCACGAATTCGGCCGTGCATCCTCCAACGAGACCTGCCACTTCTACCAGTGCAACGTCTGCTTCTATGAAACCGATTACGAGCCTCACGATCTGCAGTATCTCTTTGACGATGAAGGCAACATCATCACCGTCGAATGTGAAACCTGCGATGCGTACATCAACTACGTAGATCCCGACACCTGCGAGCACGAGCTGGACACCTCCGCCTATCTGGATTCGGAAGACGGCCACGCCAATGTGTGCCGCAAGTGCTGGAAGTTCGTCACCAGCGACCATAACTGGGGCAGCGAATACTTCTACGAAACCGATGAAGGCCATTACAACGTTTGCCTTGACTGCCAGAAGTGCGGCGAGCTTGAACCTCACGTTCCGGAAGACAACTACTCCATGGATCCGGACGTCCACTTCTTCATGTGCACGGTCTGCAACAGCGCCTGCTATGAAGAAGAGCATACCTGGAGCGAAGACTTCCAGCCCGTCCCCAACAGCGACCATCACGCCATCGTCTGCACCGAGTGCGGCCGGGAAAAGGATGACACCGAAGAATATCATACCGAAAGCGACCAGTACGTCAGCACGGAATACGAACACACCATGCTCTGCTCCGTGTGCGGCGGCGAAATGTATACCAATCGCCATAGCTGGAACGGCTCCTACACGGATGAAAACGGCGTCAGGCTGCACGATTGCTACGACTGCGGCTACACCGCCGAGGTGGTCGATCCCGCAACCTGCGAGCATGTGTGGGACGAAGACATGGTCTACTGGGACGATCACTATCACTGGAAAGAATGCCTCATCTGCCAGAAGCAGACTGAACGAACCGAGCACAGCTACAACGGCGATTACGAATACGGCTCCTTTGCCCATGCTTCTGTCTGCGCCGATTGCGGTCACCAGGAGTTTGTGGAGCCCCATACCGCCGGCACGCCCTTTGAGGATGAGGACGGCAATTGGTATGTAAGCTGCATCTACTGCAACTACACCACCAACTATGTGGCGCCCGAAGACTGCCCCCATAACAATATCTCCAGCATCTGGTATGAGACCGAAAACGGCCACGCCCATACCTGCTATGATTGCTGGGAGCTGGTCAATGAAGAAAGTCACGAGTGGAATCCCAATCTCGCCAGCGATTCTGTGTACCACTACAACTACTGCAATTACTGCTCTGCCAAGAATAATGTGACCGAGCATACCCTGAGCGACAGCTACGGCACCAACGATGAAATCCATAACTTCTGGTGCACGGCATGCTATGCCAGCATCAATCCGGAACCCCATACCTGGAGCGATGGCTACATGGATTTCGGCAACCGTCATGCCATTGGCTGCACAGTCTGCGGCACCGAAAAGAACGGTACCGATGAATACCATGAGTATACGGATGAATGGGTCATTGGCAAGTATACTCACAGCTACTACTGCACCATCTGCGAACTGAACATCTACGAAGGCTATCACAGCTACGGCAGCGCCTTTGAGGGTGAAGACGGCACCATGCTGCACACCTGCTTCGAATGCGGGTACACCAGCATTGTGATCGATCCCGAAACCTGTGAGCACGAATGGAAGGAAAACCATCACTTCGTTGATGACAACGGCCACGCACTTGAGTGCTACATCTGCAACGGCATCAGCGAAATCCAGCCCCACACCTACCGGGATGAATACTACTACTCCGACACCGTCCACTTCCATCAGTGCTCGGTCTGCGGAAAGAATACCGAGGAAGAAGTACACAGTGTGGATCACACCGAGACCTCTTCCGACGGCACGGTCATCAGCTTCTGTATCTGTGGCAAGCAAACCGTCATGCCCCAGGAAGGCGCCTGCGAACACGAATGGGACAATTCGTACATCCGTACCGAAGAAGGTCACGCTCAGTTCTGCACCGTCTGCTGGACGCAGGGCGAAGTCGTGGCGCACACTCCCCGCGATTACAAGAGCAGCGACAATGAATACCACTTCCAGCGCTGCACGGTATGCAACATGTACTATGACTATGAAGAGCATACCTGGAGCGAAGAGTACGACGGCTTCTACGATGGTCATACGCTCTACTGCACCGACTGCTACCGTCAGAAGGAAGTACTGCCTCACATCTGGAAGGAGAAGCCCGAACCCTCCAACAACGGTCACTCCTACTCCTGCAGTGTTTGCAACTACCGTGATTCCGAGTCCGAGGAAGCGCACGATATCCCCGAAGCGTACACCGTCACGGAGTACAAGCACAGCAAGCGCTGCACGGTATGCGGCATGCTGGAAACCGAAGGCCTCCACAACTGGAATGGTATCTACACCAATGCAGACGGAGAACAGGTACACGATTGCATTGATTGCGGCTATACCGGCAAGGTGGTCGATCCGACCGAATGCGAGCATGTGCCCGATGAACACAAGTACAGCACAAACCATGAAGGTCACAGCACCGTCTGTATGGCCTGCCGCAAGTCCCTTAGGTATGAACCTCACGTTTCCGACGGCCAATACTACCACAACCAGTTCTCCCACATGATGCGGTGCGTTGAGTGCGGTTCCGTCTTTAACCAAACCGCGCATACGCCGGTATTGGAAGAAGAGAACGGCGTCAGCCGCTACCGCTGCTCTGTCTGTCATGCCATTGTCAATGTGGATCCCGAATGCGAGCATGATTGGAATGGCTGCGAGTACGTCCAGACAGACGACGGCAAGCACGCCCCCGTGTGCAATCTGTGCGCTGCCATTGGCGAAGCCGTGGATCACATCTGGTCCACAGACTATGACTCCCATGTCGACGGCCACTATCACTACTGTGTCGAATGCTATAAGCCCGGCGAACTGATCGGACACACCTACGGCGACCGCGTCTTTGGCGATGACTTTGGTCACTACGCCATTTGTACCGAGTGCCACCACGCCGGTACGTATGCCAAGCACAACGTGTCCGAAGACTACCGGTACCACTATAGCGCACACTACAAGTACTGCACCGATTGCGGCATGCAGCTTGAAGAGGAAGCCCACGACTTCCCCGATGAATTCGAGTACTCCGCTGCCGAACACTGGCTGCCCTGCTCCGTGTGCGAATACAAGCGCGACAAGAGCGAGCATATGTGGGGTAGCTCCTACGTAAATGAGGACGGCGAAAACGTGCACGATTGCTTCGAGTGCGGTCAGACGCTGCCCGTCGTGGCCTTCGAAGACTGCGTGGAGCACTTCGTCTCCAAGTATTCCTACTTCGATGACGATTACCACTACACTTACTGTGTGATCTGCGAAGGCGAGCTCAGCAAAGAAGAGCATACGATGGGCTACGAAGTCTTCGACAACGTCCACTCCTACATCTGCGAAAACTGTCCCTTCGGCGAATGGGAAACCTACCACTCCGTCGCCTCCATCGAAACGCTGGACGACGGCACCGTGGTGCAGCTGTGCGCCTGCGGCTACGCCATCCCCCAGGCTGACGCAGATACCTGCGATCACGAGCTCTACGGCTACTACTACATCGACGAACACGGCCACAAGGCATACTGCAACCTGTGCTGGCAGCTGGGCGAACTGGAAGCCCATGAGCGCAGTGCTGAAGATCCCGAATGGTGCATCTACTGCGACAGCTACCTGGGTGAAGAGATCACGCTCTCTATCCTGCAGCAGCCTGAAGACGTTACCGTGTACGAAGGCGATATCGCAGAAGTTACCGTGCTGGCCGAAGGCGACGGCCTGACCTATACCTGGTACTACGCCAATGCAGGTACGGATACTTTCATCGAGTCTGCCATCATCACCAACACCTACGCCATGGAAATGAACGAGATGCGTAACGGCCGCCGTATCTACTGCGTCGTTACCGACCAGTACGGCAACTCCATCGGGTCCAACATTGCCACCATCTCCATGGCCACCACGCTGGAGATCATCCAGCAGCCTGTGGATACCGAAGTGGCTGAGGGCGAAATGGTAGAGGTCACCGTGAAGGCGAACGGCGATGAACTGACCTACCAGTGGTTCTATGCTAATGCAGGTTCCAGCACATTCACCGCCTCCTCCACCGTAACCGATACCTACGCCATGGAAATGAACGAAATGCGCGACGGCCGCCGCATCTACTGCGTCATCACCGACAAGTACGGCACCTTCATCCGCACCAAGACCGTTACCATCTCCATGCGCAGCGCGCTGGAAATCACCCAGCAGCCTAAAGACGTCTACGTTGCAGTGGGCAAGACCGCTTCTGTCGCCCTCACTGCCGTTGGCGAAGGTCTCACCTACGAATGGTATTGGAAGAACGAAGACGCCGCTGATTACCAGCTTTCCTCCGTGACCACCGATACCTACACCACCCAGATGACTGCCGACAAGGCCGGCCGCACCGTCTACTGCGTCATCACCGACAGCAAGGGCAATTCCGTCACCTCCGATGTGGCCACGCTCCATGTGATCTACGTGGCTCAGATCACTTCTCAGCCCAAGGATGCGGCTGTGAAGCTGGGTGATACGGTTTCCGTCTCCCTTGCCGCTTCCGGCGACGGCATTACCTACCAGTGGTACTGGAAGAATGCGGATCAGGCTGCCTACCAGCCGTCCTCCTCCACCGGCAACACTTATTCCACCGGCATGACCGAAGAAAAGGACGGCCGTACCGTCTACTGCGTCATCACCGACAAGTACGGCAACTCCGTTACTTCCGATGTGGCAACGCTCAGCATTCTCACTTCTGTGCAGATCACCGGGCAGCCTGCCAGCGTATCCGTGAAGAACGGCGCCACCGCCTCCACTTCCGTCACCGCCGAGGGCGAAGGCCTTACCTACCAGTGGTACTGGAAGAATGCGGATCAGGACGTTTACCTGCTGTCCTCTGCTTCCGGCGATACCTACTCCACCGCCATGTCTGAAGAGAAGGACGGCCGTACCGTCTACTGCGTCATCACCGACAAGCACGGCAACTCCGTCACCTCTGACGTGGCTACCCTGAGCCTCCTGCCCTCTGTGAAGATCACCAGGCAGCCTGCCAACGTATCCGTGAAGAACGGCGCCACCGCCTCTACTTCCGTTGCTGCTACCGGCGATGGCCTCACTTACGAGTGGTACTGGAAGAATGCAGATCAGGACGCTTACCTGCTGTCCTCCATCACCATCAACACCTACTCCACCGGCATGACAGCTGAAAAGGATGGACGTACCGTCTACTGCGTCATCACCGACAAGTACGGCAACTCCGTCACCTCTGACGTGGCTACCCTGAGCATCCTGCCCTCTGTGAAGATCACCAAGCAGCCTGCCAACGTATCCGTGAAGAACGGCGCTACCGCCTCTACTTCCGTCACTGCCACCGGCGATGGGCTCACTTACGAATGGTACTGGAAGAATGCAGATCAGGACGCTTACCTGCTGTCCTCCATCACAATCAGCACCTACTCCACCGCCATGTCTGAAGAGAAGGACGGCCGCACCGTCTACTGCGTCATCACCGACAAGTACGGCAACACCGTCACCTCTGACGTGGCTACCCTGAGCATCCTGCCCTCTGTGAAGATCACCAAGCAGCCTGCCAGCGTATCCGTGAAGAACGGCGCTACTGCCTCTACTTCCGTCACTGCCACCGGCGATGGTCTCACCTACAAGTGGTACTGGAAGAACGCGGATATGTCGGCCTACAACCTGTCCTCCATCACCATCAACACCTATTCCACCGGTATGAGTGCTGAAAAGGATGGACGCACCGTCTACTGCGTCATCACCGACAAGTACGGCAACACCGTTACCTCCGATGTGGCCACGCTGAACATTGCCTCCGGCATCGTAATCAGCAAGCAGCCTAGCAATGTGACTGTGAAGAACGGCGCCACCGCTTCTACTTCCGTCACCGCCACCGGCGATGGTCTCACCTATGCGTGGTACTGGAAGAACGCTGACATGTCGGCTTACAAGCTCTCCTCGATCACCATCAACACCTACTCCACCGGTATGAGTGCTGAAAAGGACGGACGTACCGTTTACTGCGTCATTACCGACAAGCACGGCAACACCGTCACCTCCGATGTGGCTACGCTGAACATCGCCTCCGACATCGTAATCAGCAAGCAGCCCGGCAATGTGACCGTGAAGAACGGCGCCACCGCCTCTACTTCCGTCACTGCCACCGGCGATGGACTCACCTATGCGTGGTATTGGAAGAACGCTGACATGACAGCTTACAAGCTCTCCTCTGTCACCATCAATACCTACTCCACCGCTATGAGCGCTGAGAAGGACGGGCGTACCGTATACTGCGTCATTACCGACAAGCACGGCAACACGGTCACTTCCAACGTGGCCACGCTGTCCATCAGCAAGTAACCCAAACTCAAAGCCCTCCGGGAATCTTCCCGGAGGGCTTCTTCTTTTTGTACATCCTCTCTTTATGGCAACAAAAAAGGGACCTGACTGGCAGGTCCCCAGAAAAAACGGATTACTTGCTGGCTTCTTCGATGGCAACAGCCACGGCCACGGTCATACCGACCATGGGGTTGTTGCCGGCGCCGATGAGACCCATCATTTCCACGTGGGCAGGCACGGAGGAAGAACCGGCAAACTGGGCGTCGGAATGCATACGGCCCAGGGTATCGGTCATGCCGTAGGAGGCAGGGCCGGCAGCCATGTTGTCGGGATGCAGGGTACGGCCGGTGCCGCCGCCGGAGGCCACAGAGAAGTACTTCTTACCGGCTTCGGTCATTTCCTTCTTGTAGGTGCCGGCCACGGGATGCTGGAAGCGGGTGGGGTTAGTGGAGTTACCGGTGATGGAAACGCCCACGCCCTCGTGCCACATGATGGCCACGCCTTCACGCACATCGTCAGCGCCGTAGCAGTTGACCTTGGCGCGTTCGCCGTCGGAATAAGCGGTCTTATTCACGATGGTCAGCGCATGGTCTTCCTTCACGTCGGCAGACAGGTAGTCATACTTGGTCTCCACATAGGTGAAGCCGTTGATGCGGGAGATGATCATGGCGGCGTCCTTGCCCAGACCGTTCAGAATCACGCGGAGGGGATTCTTGCGGACCTTGTTGGCGTTGCGGGCGATACCGATGGCACCTTCGGCGGCGGCGAAAGATTCGTGACCGGCCAGGAAAGCGAAGCACTCGGTCTTTTCGTCCAGCAGCATGGCGCCCAGGTTGCCGTGGCCCAGACCAACCTGACGCTGGTCAGCAACGGAACCGGGGATGCAGAAAGCCTGCAGGCCTTCACCGATGCAGGTGGCGGCTTCAGCAGCAGTCTTCACGCCCTTCTTCAGCGCGATGGCGGCGCCCAGTTCATAGGCCCACTTGGCGTTTTCGAAAGCGATGGGCTGAATGCCTTCCACGATCTTGTAGGCGTCCACGCCCTTGGAATTGTTGTAAGCCTTCAGCTCTTCAAAATCCTTGAAGCCGTACTTGTCGAGCACGGGCTGGAGCTGGGGCATGCGGCGTTCATAACCTTCAAACAGAGCCATTATTCAGCGCACCTCCTTCTTATTCTTTACGGGGGTCAATCCACTTGACCGCGCCGTCCTCGGCCTTAAAGCGGCCGTAGGTGCCGATGTTCTTTTCGTACGCTTCGTTGGGGGTCATGCCCTTCTTGATGGCGTCCATCATCTTGCCCAGGGACAGGAACTGATAGCCGCAGATCTGGTCGTCCTTATCCAGGGCGATCTTCAGCACATAACCTTCAGCCATTTCCAGGTAACGGGGGCCCTTGGCCAGGGTGCCGTACATGGTGCCAACCTGAGAACGCAGGCCCTTGCCCAGGTCTTCCAGACCTGCGCCGATGACCAGACCGTCATCAGAGAAAGCGCTCTGGGTGCGGCCATACACGATCTGCAGGAACAGCTCGCGCATGGCGGTGTTGATGGCGTCGCACACGAGGTCGGTGTTCAGCGCTTCCAGGATGGTCTTGCCGGGCAGAATTTCACTGGCCATGGCAGCGGAATGGGTCATACCGGAGCAGCCGATGGTTTCCACCAGCGCTTCCTGGATGATGCCTTCCTTCACATTGAGGGTCAGCTTGCAGGTGCCCTGCTGGGGAGCGCACCAGCCGATACCGTGGGTCAGACCGGAGATATCCTTGATCTCCTTCGCCTGGATCCACTTGCCTTCTTCAGGGATGGGAGCGGGGCCGTGGTTGGGGCCCTTCTTCACGCATACCATTTCTTCCACTTCGCGGGAATATTGCATGGAACTGCTTCCTCCTTACATGAAAATAAGAGGTTTTTTAACCAATCCCTATTATAACACATCTCCCCCTCATAAAAAAGGGGAAAATCCAATTATTTTTGTTTTTTTGGAAACAATCCCCCTTTCCCTGCCGTTCTATGGGTAAAGAGTTTACAACTTCAGGTATTGACTTTTTATTCTACACGCTGTAGAATGTAATCGTGATAGCTATTACCGTGGCCTGCGCAAATCCCGCCACCGGAAGGAGAACGACTGTATGGATCAATCCAGACTCCCCGACGCCGAATTTGAAATTATGGACTATATCTGGTCGCAGACGCCGCCCGTCACCTCGGCCATGGTGATGGACGCCGTAGGTCGCCAAAAGGGCTGGAAGGCACAAACGCTTCTGACGCTGCTTTCCCGCCTGTGTTCCCGGGGCTTCCTCTCCGGCGAAAAGACCCTGGGCCGGGAAAAAGCATTTTATCCCCTGATCAGCAGACAAGCGTATCTGCAACGGGAGACCCGATCCTTTGCCAACCAACTGCACCGGGGAAGCCCGGCCAGCCTGCTGGCTGCCTTTGCCGATGAGAACCTTACCGACAGCGAGATCGACGAACTGGAAAAGTTGATCCGCACCATGCGAGAGAGGAGCAAGTAACGTGTCCCCATTCCTGCAGCGGTTGCTCAGCGGCGCCCTGTCCCTGAGCATTGCAGCCATTCCTGTGCTGCTGTGCGCGCCAATGCTTTCCAGGCGCTACCGTCAAAAGACCCTTTACGGCATCATGCTGATCCTGACGGCGGCTTATTTGGTCATGCCCTTCAGACCCACGCTGCCTGCATCCGTGGTCGTTCTGCCCGCGCCGGAAATCGTGACCGTAGCCCCCGAAGCCGCGGCCGATCCCTTGCCAACCCATACGCAGGCCTCGGACGTACTTGCCCGTACAAATACCAATGAGCAAACGTCTTCGGACGGCGATATTTCCGTTTTAACCGTTTCCCCGTCCACCCAGGAAAGAGTTTACACCCATCCCGCCGCCGTGCCCATGTCGCTGATTTTGCCCCCTAAAAGCACGCCGGCGTTCACCTCTGCGCAGTTCCTTTCCCTTTTGTATATGCTCGGCGCAGCGACGTTTTGCACGGTGCACATCGCGCGTCTTATACGCTTTGCGCGCCTAGTCCGCCGCTGGCAGGGCGACAGACTGCTGGGCTGCTATCAGGTGATCCTGGATGAGGAATGTGCACGTCTTGGCGTCCGCAAAGCACCGTCCATGTACCTGTGCGAAGCGGTCAGCAGCCCCATGCTCTACGGCCTTTTGCGTCCCCGCATTCTGCTGCCGGATGAAAGCCTGAACGATCGGGAGCTGCGTCTGGTGCTGCGCCATGAGCTGATCCATCTGAAACGGTGGGACGTGCCTCTCAAGCTCTTATCCCTTGTCAGTCTGTGCCTGAACTGGTTCAACCCCCTGTGCCATATTCTACACAGGCAGCTGGAATACTATTGCGAAACCAGCTGTGACGAGCAGGTGCTGCATGACGCCTCCTGGACGGATGTGGAGCGGTATACCACTGCCATTCTTTCATCCCTCAGGCGCTCGGCCAGATGCCGCAGTGCCCTGAGCACCCATTTTTCCGGAGGAAAAAAACGTATGAAAAACCGAATTCTGACCATGATGGACGCCGGCAAAAAGCGTCTGGGCGCGCTGGTTTGTGCGCTGGTGATCATTTTGACCGCATCTTCCGCCACCCTGTTTACCTTTGGCTACGCTGAGGATGCTACGCCTGACGCCGCGCCCGCCTATCTCGCCCCGGAGGAACTGTACGTCCATTCCGATTCCTATCAGGCGCTTGTGACCGCCATGAACGCCACCGAAACGGGCGAAGGTACACTGCCCGCCCCCATCATCGCCTACACCCACAATCCCCTGGATTTTGCCATTCCCGCCTGCAACGGCCCCACCAGCTGGTCCATGCCGGACGGTCAGTATCTGCCCGGCGTACCTGTTAAGATCATCGGCTATATTCACACCGCAGGCGCCATCCAGGGCTACACCGAGGACAGCGGCATGTTCTATGCCGAAGCAAAGCTGCTGGGCGATGAGGATTTGTACTGCTACATTCCGCTGGTGTTCCTGTCTTTGGACAAGCCCGATGCTCCCGATTGCACCATCACGCTCAAGACGGACGATCCCACGGGCTTTGTATCCGTCTTTACAGATCGCTCCGCCGATTCCATTCCCGTCAATGCCTATCAGGCAGGTACGGCGCTGCAGCTCATCGGCCGTCAGTGCGGCTGGTATCATGTGCAGGTCGGCGCGACCACGGGCTATGTGAAGGAAGAAAACGCCACCCTCTCCCCGGAGGCTGAAAAACTGTTTGACAACCAATTGTTCCGCTTTGAAGGCTTCTTCGATCAAGACCTGCTGGGCGATCAGAAGAAATTGGATATCTATAACCGGCTCATCGAGCAGGCATTTCAGACCTACGGCGATGAAAAATCCAGGTGGACCATGGAGCAGCGCGCCTGGTACAGCCGCCTGACGCTGGATTACAACCAGATCGCCGAGGGCATGGACGTGAACGTGCTGCCCACGGAGGATGATCTGACCTGCGAGGAAGCGCTGCAAAAGACGCTGGATATCATCGTGGAAAACGGCGACGCCCGTCCTGATCTGGACTGGTATGATATCACCTGGGCGCTTTTCTACAACTATGGCGATGATCCTGCCAACGTGCAGTGGCGCGTTTCCCTCTGGCCCATCGACCGCCGTCTGTCCCGCTACGCCATCTCGCTGGATAAACAGGGCGAATGCATCCGCTATTATGAGGACGAAGCCAAGTCTGAAGAAAAGATCATGAAGACCTGGAGCAGCCTGTACGACTTTGACCTGTACTTCTACGTGCATCCGGATGCAACCCTGGACGATATGCCTACCGAAATGCAGGAGGCCTACAAGCAGTATCACCTGGCTGTCGCGCCTGAGCAGACGGATTTGAGCGCAGCCGCAATTGCTCAGGAGCAATACGGCCTCAATAACTATTTCTGGCCGCTTAGCGTGCGCATGGAAGTGTTTGGCGGCGAAAATACCCTGCCCCGGGAAGGCGAAATGACCCTGGAAGAAGCTACCGATAAGGCGCTCAAGGCGCTGGTCGCAGAGCTGGGTCAGGAAGCGCTGGACGCCCTGGGCGATTACAAGACCGGCGCCATCCTCCAGCGCATCGACGAGGGGCTGGAAACCGAATTCACCCGCTGGATGATCTTCGTCACCGACGATCCCGACGTGATGCTTAACGGCTACCGTATGGTATTTGTGGACAAGGGCTCCGACCGTCTGGGCGACGGCGTGGAGATCAAGACCGTGAACGATACCAGCAACGGCTAAAGCAAATCAAAAGGACTGCCTTGAAGGCAGTCCTCTTTTTTTATTGCAGTTTAAATGATCAAAGTCAGCCCTGCCAGCGTTGCGGCAAGCGCCGCCAGCGCAACAGGCGCGCAGTAACAGATGAATTTCCCAAAGGACAGTTTCACCTCGTGGTTTTTGAGCAGACCCATCCACATAATGCCGGCCAGCGCGCCAATGGGCGTCAGGAAGGCGCCCAGATTACTGCCCACCACGGACGCATACAGCGCCCCTGTCCGGGCCGCACCCTCCAGCGGTGCAATGATGGCGGAAAACAGCACGCTCATGGGAATATTGTTGACCACATTGCAGGCAAGGAAGGATGCGATGCCGTATTTCCAGATCACGCTGCCGCCCTCCAGCAATTGGGAGGCTTTCTCCGTCACCCCAGCCTGCTGCAGCGCCAAAACGATAACAAACATGGACAAAATGAAGGGGATGATCTCAAAGGGCGCACGCTTGAGCGCCTTGTACACCGGCGTAATGGGCTTGTGCCGGATCATCAGGTAGCAGAAGGCCAGCAGATACAGCGATACGAAAAACAGCACCGCAATGATCCACATGGGCAGATCCACATAGCCGGATACCGTCATCAGCACAATGCTGGCGCCCAGGTGCACCAGCGCCAGTACCATCAGCGGTTTATCCACGCGCACGTCCGGGCATTCCCGGGGCACGATTTTTTCCTTCAGCTGTTTGCGGAAGATGACCATCAGTACAAGGAGCGAGGCCGCGCCGCCCATCACCGTGGGCAGAATCATCACCTGCACATACTCCACAAAGCCGATCTGTGCTGTGCCCGCCAGATAGATATTTGTGGGATTGCCGATCACCAGCGCCATACTCCAGGTATTGGCCGCCACAAATTCGCTGATCAGGTACGGCAGCGGATTGATGCGGGCGTTCCTGGCAAAATAGCAGATGAAGGGCGTAAAGGTCAGCACGATGATATCGTTGGAGGTAAACACCGTCAGCACGGATACCAGCGCGTACAGGGAAAGCAGCAGTACATACTGGCTGCCGCCCGCCTTTTTCAGCGCGGACATGGCCAGTTTGCCAAAGAAACCGGTGTTATCCAGGAACACCGAGATCAGCGTCATGGACAAAAACAGCGCCAGGATTTTCAGCGGATTTACGTCGCTGTCCGCAGTCAGGCCCTGCCACACCTGCACAGGCGTCACATAGCCAAGCATGACCAGCAGCAGTGCGCCCGCCACCGGCGCCATCCAGTATGCGCTGATGTAGTGCCTGCCGATCTTGATCGACGGCACCGCAAACACCAGTATGATCATCGCCGCGCAGGCGAATACGGCAATCCATAATGCACCCATGTTGATCCCCTCCGTAAACCTCACCAGTATACTGCAAACAAAGACGAAATGGAAGAGAAAAACGCAAAAAAAGAAAGCGTGTGATGTTCACACGCTTCTTTACTCCGTCAGGATTATTCAGCCTGGGGAGCGCCCACGGGGCACACGTCGGCGCAAGCGCCGCATTCGATGCACTTATCAGCGTCGATGACGTACTGGCCATCGCCTTCCTTGATGGCGTCCACGGGGCATTCAGCCTGGCAAGCGCCGCAGCTGATGCATTCAGCAGTAATCTTCAGAGCCATAATGGTACCTCCACATGTTTTTGCGCTTCCGCGCTTTTTCTTATCATAACACCATTAGGAATAAAAATCAAGGAAAATACATGGAAAAAGCATTTTTATTCGTACACGGCGCGGCTGCCGCCCACATAGGGCAGTCGGGTATAGGCCATCACCAGGTTAGCATAGCCCACTTTGTCCACATCATCACTGCGCACAGGCACGGCCACGGGCTTCAAATGCATGCCGATCAGCGTATCGCCGATGTCGATGCCGCCCTCTGCCTGCACCTGCATGACAAGCGCAGGGTTTTTCAGCATCTTCCATGCTGCAGCAGGCACGCTGCCGCCGGCCTTGGGCTGGGGAACGGCGCTGACGCGGGTATAGCCGTGGCGGACAGCCTCTTCCCTTTCCATTACCAGCGAGCGGTTCAGATGCTCGCAGCACTGAAAGATGGGCACAATGCCCTTATCTGAACAAAAGCTCAGCACAGCCTCAGCTACCCACTCGCCCAATTCCGGCACGCTGGCCTTGCCGATGCGGCCGCCGGCGATCTCGCTGGTGGAGCAGCCCACCACCATCTGGTCGCCCTTTTCCATGCGGCCTGTTTCATATACCACGTTCAGGGCGGTCTGCACCTGCGCGGTGATCTCCTGCTTGTTCATATCATTTTCCTCCTACATTCATAAACGCGTACATGCCGATAGCCGCCGCGATGGACAAATTCAGCGAATCAATATCCCCGCTGTGCGGAATTCGCACGGGCTTGCCCATCGCAGAAAACGCCGCAGGCAAACCGGCGCCTTCGTTGCCAAAGATCAGGCTGCTTTCATGGGGCGGCTTATCCCCCACCGCTTCCTCCAGCATCACAGAGCCGTCCAGCATGAAGGGGTAGAGCATCTGCCCGGGAAATTCCTCCCGGTACTGCGCAAAGCTGTCATATTCCCGAAGCCGCAGCGAAAAGATGGCGCCCATGCTGGCCCGGATCACCCGGGGATCGTAGCTGTCCGCCGCAGGGCGGATCACAGCAATATCCCGATAGCCAAAGCCCAGCGCCGTGCGCAGCACGGTGCCCAGATTGCCGGCGTCCGAAATATGGTGCAGCACCACATGCCGTCCGGGTTTCAGCGTTTCATAGTGTTTTTCCACCACAGCGGCGGCAAAGCAGTTTTCCTTGCCGGAAATGCGGGAAAGGGCCTTATCCGCCACTTCCACCCGCACGCGCAGCTGCGCGCACTTATCCAGCAGTTTTTCCTTTCCTTCGCCCTCCAGCTTTTCGCTGATCAGCAGCCGGCGCACGCTGTCCGGGCGCTTGGTGAGCGCTTCCATGGAGGGGAACACGCCGGGGGTGTAGCTGTAATCCAGCTCCCGGCTGTATTTTTCAAGGCTGGGCATTTAGTTGCCTCCTTCTTCCGCAAGCATATCCTCAAGCAGCTTTCGGGCCATCATTTTTCCTTTTGCCCACTTCGCCCACCGGGCCCACGCAGGAAGGACAGCCGCCGGGGCAGGCGCAATCGCTGACCAGCATCAGGCAATGCTGCAAAAGCGTTCTGCGCATGCGGAAAGCCTTTTCCGCAAGACCCACACCGCCGGGGCAGTTATCGTAAATGATCAGGGTGGGTTTATCCGTAAAGGGACACTTTACCTGATAGCTGACGGCAATATCCCTGGGCGAGCACATGAGATACAGCGGCGCCACGATGCGCAGCAGATTGGAAATGCCCAGCATACCGCCCTGCAGCGCATCCTTTTCGTATCGAGCGGCAATATGATCGGGCAGCGTCATCCACATGGCGGTGGTGTGCATATCCGTTTCGGGCAGACGCACCGGGCCAAAGCCCAGATTTTCGCCCGTATCAAAACGCATTTTTTTGAAGATCTTGACCAGCGCCGTTACCTTCACTTCGCCGTAGGAAGCGTTTTCCTCTTCCTTTTCGATGTCCAGCAGGCTCAGGCTCACGTTCAGATCGGCGTCGGTGTAATAATCCACATTCACCTTGCGGATATAGCCCTTGCAGGCGTCAAAATCCAGCTTTTCCACCTGATAGGTCTGACCCTCGTGCATGTAAATGGCATTCTCATGCAAAAGCATGGGAACGGTAAAGCGATCCATTTCGCCCACCATCCGGGGATGGGCAGGATCGGTGATATCGATGATCAGGTAGTTTTCCGTCATAGCCGTACGCAGGCTCAGTTCGCTGGCCGGAAAATCCTCCGCAGACCAGTAGAAGGTATCGCCCACATGGCGCAGGATACTGGCGTCCTCCAGATAGGAGAGCATCTCCTCCGCCCCTGCCGCATTGCCCAAGCCTTCGCCGTCCTTGAAGGGCAGTTCATAGGCTGCGCACTTGAAGTGGTTGAGCAGCACGTACAGGTTATCCGGGTTCAGCAGCGCGTTTTCCGGCGACTGGCTGAAGAAGTAGTCCGGATGGGTCACAATGAACTGATCGATGGCGGAAGAAGAGGCCACAAAGAAGGTGGCCGATACGCCGTGACGGCGGCCTGCACGGCCTGACTGCTGCCAGGTGCTGGCAATGGTGCCGGGATAGCCGCAAAGCACGCAAGCCTCCAGCGCGCCGATATCGATACCCAGTTCCAGCGCATTGGTGCTGACCACGGCCTGAATCTTGCCGCTTCGCAGCCCTTGCTCGATCTCGCGTCTTTCGGAGGGCAGATAGCCGCCGCGGTAACCGCGCACCTTGCCGGAATAGCCCAGCGGATCGCTGACCAGTTCCTTCAGCTGTCGCGTCAGCACCTCCACCTGCAAACGGCTTTTGCCAAACACAATGGTCTGCACGCCGTTTTTCACCAGCATGGAGGCAATGGAGCGGGTCTCCGGCATCACGCCCTTGCGTATGCCAAGCTGCTGATTGACCACCGGCGGATTATAGAAGATCACATGCTTTTCGCCGCTGGGCGCGCCGTTATCGTCCACCAGCGTCACAGGTCTTCCGATCAGCGTTTCCGCCAGCTCCTTGGGGTTCTGGATGGTAGCGGAGCACAGGATAAACTGGGGATGACTGCCGTAAAATTCACACAGACGGAGCAGTCGGCGCAGCACATTGGCCAGGTTGCTGCCAAACACGCCGCGATAGCTGTGGATTTCGTCAATGACGATATATTTCAGGTTCTCAAACAGCTTCACCCACTTGGTGTGATGGGGCAATATGCCGCTATGCAGCATATCGGGATTGGTGACCACCACATGCCCTGCCTGACGCACCGCACGGCGGGCAGCGCCGGGCGTATCGCCGTCGTAGGTAAAGGTTTTGATGTCCACGTCCATCAGGGTGATCAGCTCGTACAGTTCGCTGACCTGATCGGCAGACAGTGCCTTGGTGGGAAACAGGTACAGCGCACGGGCGTCCTCATTGTGCAGAATTTCGTTCAGCACAGGCAGATTGTAGCACAACGTTTTACCGGACGCCGTGGGCGTGACCACCACCAGATCCTCGCCCCGTTTGGCAGCGGCAAAGGCCTGCGCCTGATGGGTGTACAGTTTATGTACGCCATGCTTTTCCAGCGCCGCAGGGATCCGTGCATCCACGCCCTCGGGATAGGGGGCAAAACGTGCCTCGCGTTTTGGCATCACCTGCCAGCGCGTCACATTTTCCATGAACGACGGCGAATTTTTCAGTTGTTCCAGTAATTGAGGTAAATTCACGTTCGTCCCTCCTGCGGTCCGCTTTTGTCCCGATACCGAAAATGCCGCGCCGTTTGCATGGCTGCGGCATACGGTTTTTGTGTTACTGTTCCTTGCCCTCGTACCGGCGGCACAGTGTATACTTGGAAATGGCGCTCTGCACGGCCTCCGGGCATGCAAAGGTAAGGATCTCCGCAATATACGGCGGCAGCACCCGGTTATACTTCACTTCCAGAATGGTCTGGTCATGATCCAGTACCGGGATTGTAGGCACGTAGGGATTAAAAATGTCGATGGAGCCAAGCCCCGAGCGCAGCTGCTTGTCAAAGGTGATGCGCACGTCCTCCGCAGGATGGAGGTAAGCCTCGCGGTTATAGTCCACGATGACCACCGGATGCAGAAGATTGATGCGCATTTCGCGGTACACGTCGCGCAAAAGACCGGATGCGGTATTCTCCACGCCGGTGGGATCGGCTGCGATCAACTGATCCGCCAGATCCCTTGGGATCTTCTGGGAACGCTTGGAGATGTAGGAGCCTACCTTGGTTTTGCATTCCATGAAGATCTCGGAATCGGAATAGTTATAGATGCGCATGCGGTACTTGTCGCGGTCCTTCACGCCGCTGATCTTGTCATAATACGCATCGTCAAACACCGTATCAAAATACAGCGAGCGAATGGCGTATTCCCCGCCGCGTTTGGCCGCATGGGGATCCAGTTTCAGCGTGCCGCGCAGCACACGGGACAGCACCTCGTACTGGGTACGGGTGATGTAAAACTTCAGTTCATGGCGAAGCGGAAGTGCCATTTTTTACGCACCCGCCTCTGTCTGGCAGGCAACCAGCGTCGCATCGTGCACACCGTCGATATCCAGCATATGGCCCACCAGATCGCTGCGCTGATCCATGCGCACCTCGATGGTCATTTCGGCGCCGGAACGGGTGACGGTCTTGGAGCGCATGCGGTAGAAGCGCACGCTGCGGCGCAGCTCGCCTTCGATATCGTCCTGAGCGTATTCGTCATAATGCAGCACCAGCAGATAGCTGTTGGGCGCGCTGAACTTTTTGTAGGACAGCGCCAGCATGATGATGGAAATCCCCATCACCACCACCAGCGCGATCAGGTACTGACCGGCGCCCAGCAGAATACCCATGGTGATGGCCCAGAACATGTAGGCCGTGTCCAAAGGATCCTTCACCGCGGTACGGAAACGCACGATGGACAGGGCGCCCACCATACCCATGGACAGAGCCACGTTGGAGCCGATGGCCATGACCACAGGGGCAGTGACGATGGTCAGCATGATCAGCGTCAGGGAAAAGGTGGGGCTGTAGAGCACGCCGCGGTAGGTCTTCTTATACACCAGAGAGATGATCAAGCCCACCACCAGACCCGCAAGCAGCACCATGGCCACGTTGAGGGGGGTGAAGTTGGACAGCTGGGAAGCAAACCAGTCCGAGAAGGTGGAATTGGATACAATGTCCTGTGTATTGATCACGTTGGTCAGCAGCGCGATGGCGTTCATAAAAGTGCTCCTTCCTGTTATGTACCTTTAATAGTATACCTATTTTGTCTTTTCGTCAAATCTCGGGCTTTTCAGGTCTGGGCCCGCCGAAATAGTAGACCATTTCCTCATCCGACAGCTGGAACTGGGTCTGCACAAAGCCGTACAGGTTGTAGGGACGCATGACCATGGTCTCCTCCCGCATACGGCGGATACGCTCGCGCCAGTAACGCATGGCGCCGTCCGCACTCAGCGGCGAATCGGAGTTGATCTTCTTATCGTTGAGCTCTGCCCAGCGTTCAAAGTGGATGGGCATTTCCGGTTCGATCATGGAAACGCATTCATCCAGCATCTGCTGCATGGCGTCCACCGTGATGCGCTGGTAGATAAGACCCAGCTTGGTCAGGAACAGATCACGGTATTCATCCACTTCCAGAATCTTGCGGAAGATCACGTTGTTGATATTCTGCTGACCCATGCCCTTTTCCTTCAGATAGGACCAGGGGCTGTCAAAGGAGGAGGAGAACATGCCGTAGTCCATATCGAAGATGATGCACTTCCACTTGCTGTCCTCGGTGGGCAGACGGTAGAACATGATGTTACCGGGGTCGCTGTCGCCAAAGAACATCTTGATGGCAAACCAGTCCAGGTAGGAATGGATATCGATATTGGCATCCAGGTAGTTCCGATCCTCCTGGTTGATATTGGGAGAAGATTCCTTGATGCGGTTGCGCATCTCCAGATAGGCGTCGTTGGTGCCCTGCACCTCGCTGGAATTGCCGCGGACAATGTTGATATCGCCCGCCAGCTCCACGTCCAGGCCCTCATGCTGCGCGATACAGTATTCATCCTTGCGCTCGCGCATGTTGTAATGTCCCCAGTATGTACCGTTGATATACACCACTACCGGGTTCCAGGCCAGGGTGATGATATCCGTATCGATGTAGGTTTCAATCAGGCGGGTCTGCACGCCGTCGCTGACGCGGGTCCACACGCAGTCGTTGCCGCTGTTGCGCAGAGTGAAAGATTTGTAGCTTTCAAACTCCCTGTCCTCAAAGAGAGGGTATTCAAAATACTTGCTGCCCGTTGCGGCATTGGCGCGCACCTTCATACTCTTTTGGGGCATATCCAGGGAGTAATCGCCCATCAGATCCAGCTTGGCACCCTGGGAGATCACCGTTTCCCCGGTTTCCTGTTTGAACACTTCCACATAGGCAGGCCGCGCGATCTTGCCAAACTCGCGGTACACGGTGTTCTTGTAGGGGATCTTTTCGCAGATCGCGTTTTCACCCACCGTCAAAAGGCCGTCCTGGGGATTGTACAGTTCATCGGGATCAATGATCAGGGATACCACGTCCAGCGTATGATAGGTGTTCATCACATAGCTGGCCGATGCCACCGACGAGGGCTGCAGCCCTTCCTTAAAAGCACGGATGCGCAGCACCGTGGTATTGGAGATCACAAAGGGCTCGGTGTACACCGCAGAATTCTCCACCGTGGGGATGCTGCCGTCCGTGGTATAGCGGACGGTGGCGCCGCTTTCGGAAAACACTTCCACCGTGACGGTTCCCTCATACAATCCGCCCGTCAGAGAGAAGGACGGCTGCTGTGCAAAGCCGTAAAAACCCAGGCCATTGGCCGTGCCGGGCGTAGGCACATCATAATAAAAAAAACCGCTGGCGCCCAGCGTACGTCCATAGGATGTGTCGCTGGGAATTTCCGGCAGGTACAGCCTGTCCAGCACACGGCCCGTTGCATCGGACAGCGTCATCATTTCGCCGCCCACCCGGGTAACGGAGAAGGAGGCGTGCAGCCTGCTTCCGTCCGTGCCTGCCGTTTCGGATTTATCCAGCATCACGATCTTGTATTCTCCGGGATAGATCATGGTGCCCTGCGGGAAGGTCCATTTACGGGGCCAGTTGATGTTGTCAGACAGACCCCAGCCCGACATATCCCAGCTCTGGGCCGATGAATTGTAGATCTCCACAAAGTCCGAGGCGTCCTCGCCGGCCAGGGGGGTAACCTGGTCGGCAGAGGAAACCACTTCGGAAATAAACACACCGGTGGGGTTGATGGCACGCAGATATTCATCCGCCTTGTTGGCGCCGGCCTGGTTATTGGCCACGCCGGGCGTTGCCAGCGTATAGGTCTGCCATGCCATGGAGTTGGGGTCGCGGCCGTAGGACACGTCGCGGCCCAGATTATCCACCGTCACCCGATCCACCAACTGGCCCGTCAGGGTGGAAAGCACCAGCGTTTCGTGCTCGGAGCTGATGCCAAAGTTGGTGTGGGGATAGAAGGTGGATTCCTCCACCTTGTCCTTGCCCGAGCAGAACACCAGATAATAGCCTCCGGCGGGGATCACCGCGTTCTGGGGGAACACCCACTTGACGGGCTTGCCCTCGTCATCGCTCAGGGCATAATTGGCAAGGTAGATGGGCGTATCGCCGCTGTTGAACAATTCCACCCAGTCGGAAAGCTCGTCGTCCGCATCGCGGAGGCCGGAGCGGGGCGACGCCATCACTTCATTGATCACCAGCACGCCCAGTTCCACCGTATAGTTCTGCAGGTACCGGCTGTGACCGGCAGCGGAATTTTCATAGCCGGGAGAATAGTCCAGGGATTTTTCGTAAATGCCCTCGTCGGTCAGGCAATAGCTTTCGTCCGCGTTGAGCACGGGCACCGTCACCTGATCGATGGCCACGCCGTTGGTATCAAAGAGGAACAGCGTTTCGCCGTAGGAAGAAAGCTTGAATTTGGCATGCAGGCGCTGATTGACTTCCGTCTTGTTCTGATCGTCACAGAAGACGATCATCCTTTCCCCGGGGTTCAGCACCACTTCGGGGAACAGGAAGGCAATGCGGTCGGAACGGTCGGAAAGGCCCACGTTTTTCATGTTCAGCGCGGTATCCGACTGATTGACGATCTCCACCCAGTCGCCAAAGCTGCCGTTCTCATCCGGCAGGGCGCTGGTATTGTCGCTCATCACTTCGCTGATGCGCAGCCCCTGATGGGTGGTCACCTGCTCTTTGTCCGCATCTGCGCCGGCATTGACCGCCACCACCACAGGGGATTTGGGCAATACCAGAATCAGCAGCAGCATCAGCGCGCCAAGCGCCACAATCCACGGAATGCGCGCATCTTTTTTATTATAACGGCCAAATTGGCGTGATCTCTGGGTCGGCATGGAAATCTCCTTTCATGCAAGGGAACAAAGGCGTTCCCGGCGGGCATACACCCACGGTATGTATTATAGCATAAGTTCCGCAAACATAAAAGGCACAATTTTTTCATCTGCTGCCGTTTGTGCGAATTTTACATATATTTTGCCCCGGGCGCATACCTTTTCCTGACCACAGACATAAGGGAGGACGCAGCATATGACCCAATCCGCTGTCTATCAGGCGGCTCATGTTCCGCAAAACCAATCCGCAGCGCCGGACGCGAAGCCCTATTCCATCTATGAGGACATCCTGAACCGCACCAACGGCGATCTGTATATCGGCGTGGTAGGCCCTGTCCGCACAGGCAAAAGCACCTTCATCACCACCTTTATGGAAAAACTGGTGCTGCCGCTTCTGCCTCCTTCTCCAAGGCTGGATCGCATGCAGGACGAATTGCCGCAGTCTGCATCCGGCCGCAGCATCATGACCACTCAGCCCAAGTTCATCCCCGGCGAGGGCGCCTGCGATATCGACCTGGGCGGTCATGTGCACGCACGGGTGCGCATGGTGGATTCGGTGGGCTATCTGATCCCCGGCGCTTTGGAAAAAGAAGAGAGCCGCATGGTATCCACTCCCTGGGAGGACGCCCCCATCCCCTTTGAAAAGGCCGCCCGCATCGGCACCCGCAAGGTGATGGAGGATCATGCCACCATCGGCGTTGTGGTCACTACCGACGGCACCATTTCCGATCTGCCCCGCAGCGATTACATCAGCGCGGAGGAAGAAGCCGTCCGCGATATGAAGGCCTCCGGCAAGCCCTTTTTGCTGGTGCTCAATTCGGCATCGCCCCAGAGCGATGCGGCGCTTGCTCTCAGGCGAGCGCTGTCGGAAAAGTACGATGTGCCCGTGTCCCTGCTCAGCGCAAAAAATATGACGCTGGAGGACATCCGGGAAATGCTCCATTCGGTGTTGATGGAATTCCCGCTTCGGGAAATGCACTTCGATCTTCCCGCCTGGGTGGAAGCGCTGCCCGGCGATCACTGGCTGCCCGCCCACATCCTGACCTTATTGCGGGAGTTTGCGCCAACGCTTAGCAGGCTTCGGGATAAGGAACGGGTATTCAGCGCCTTCAGCGCATCGCCTTACCTGAATCCTCCTGCGGAAAACGCCACGCTGCCCGGCTGCGGCAAGGTGGAATATACGCTGTCCGTACAGGACGGACTTTTCAATCAGGTGCTCAGTGAGCAATGCGGCGCCGATATTTCCAGCGACGCCCAGCTTTTGTCCCTGATGCGGGAATTGATCCGGGCCAAAAAGGAATACGACCGCATGGCCGGTGCGCTAAAGGCCGTGGCGCAGACCGGCTACGGTCTGGTTGTTCCCTCCATGGAGGATGTATCCCTCAACGAACCGGAATTGATGAAGCAGGGGAGCCGCTACGGCGTACGTCTTCGGGCCAGCGCCCCTACGCTGCACCTGATCCGCTCCGATGTGGAAACGGAGATCACCCCTGTCCTTGGCACGCAGGAGCAGAGCGAGGAGTTTATCCGCTTCCTTTCCGAGGAATACCGGCAGGACCCCAAGCTTCTGTGGGATACCAATTTCTTTGGCAAATCCCTGCAAACGCTGGTGCAGGAGGGGCTCAGCGGCAAAATCGGCCGCATGCCCATGGACACCCAGGAAAAAGTGCAGCAGGCGCTCTCCCGCATGCTCAACGAAGGCGACGGCGGCATGATCTGCATATTGCTGTAAGACGAATGCTGTCACAAAAACGCCATCTTTTTTCTCTGTACAGATTTCCCTTTTTGGGGTATGATAGATATGTAAACAACAGCTAAAAGGAGCATCTGCATGTATACCGAACAGGATTATCAGGCCAACCGCAAACAGCTGACCAACCGTCTCATCGCCGCGGGCATTCCGGCCGTTCTTTTACTGGCCGTGGTCATTGCTTCCTTCGTGATCCGAATCAAGTGGCTGACCATGTTGTCCACCATCATTCTGTGCGTGTGCGGCCTGTTTGTCTACAGCATGCTCCTGTTCCCCGTCATCGCCTACGGCCGTCACCTGCACGACGTGCTCTACGGTCGCACCCACACCATGACCGCCGCCTTCAAGGCGCTGGAAGACAACCGCGTGCTGCGCGACGGCGTGGAATTCTACCCCGTCATCGTCAACGTCGGCCGCATGGACGATGAGGAAGACGACCGTCTTCTGTACTTCGACGCCAACCTTTCCCGTCCCCAATGGCAGATCGGCGACAGCCTGAACTTCGTCATTCATGATAAATCCATTGGCAACTGGGCGTATAATTGCTAAACGTATACGCACCGTATGAAAGGAGCACCCATGACAGAAACTGCCTGCATCCTGGTGTGCGTAACTGTACAAAGGGAATGTGAGCGGCTCATCCGGCATGGCCATGCCCAGGCACAAGCCCATCACCTGCCGCTGCACATTATCCACGTCAATACCGGCAAGGCCTACCTTGGCAATCCGGACGCCGCAGACGCACTCAACCACCTCTACGCCCTGGCACGGGAAACAGATGCCGAAATGAACATCCTCTACAGCACGGAAGTTCTCCCCACCATCGTTCAATACGCCAAGGAACACAACGCCAAAGCCGTCATCCTGGGTACCGACCGCAGCGGCTTTGTGCAGCAATTGTCCATGCTGCTGCCCCTGTGTCAGGTCCTTGCGCTTCCCGCATAACGCACCATTGCCGCCTTCGGGCGGCTTTTTTTATTGTCTGAAACCGTATAAAGAGCAGGCCGTTTTCCCATACTGACAGGTAAAAAGGGGGTGTGTGCATGCCGGATCCCGTATGGCCCCGGGAAGCCAAAGGAGCGCTCACGGGAGCGTATGCAGAAAAATGTACCCGTCTCAGAACAGCCTGTCATACTGAGCTGAGCAGTGACGTCAAGGTACGCGCCTTTTCCGTGCTGGGGCATGAGGCCACGCTTTTCTACATCGACGGCATGGCCGACGCCTCCCAGGTGACCCGCTATATTCTCTTCCCCTGCCAGACAGCCCCGCAACTCCCGGAGGGCGAGGAGCTACTTGATCACCTCCTGTCCGTTGTGCTGCCTGTGGGCGTGGTACAGACCACCTGTCAACTGGAGCAGGCGCTGTCTTCCCTTTTCAGCGGCGATGCGCTGATGGTCATCGACGGCATTGACGGCGTCATCACGCTGGATGTGAAGGGCTACGCCTCCCGCGGCATTGCTCCGCCGCCGGACGAAACGGTGATCGTCGGCCCTCATGAGGGATTTACCGAAACGCTGAAAAACAACCTGACATTGATGCGCCGTCTGATGCGCTCCCCGGCGCTTATCGCAGAGCCCATTTCCGTTGGCAACAAAATCCCCAAGCAGCTGTTTCTGCTTTATCTCAAGGATATCGCCCCCGATGACGCCGTAGAAGAAATGCGCCGCCGTATCCGGGGCTGCAATGTGGATTACGTATTCAGCATGGGCGCGCTGGAGCAGCTTCTAGAGGACGATCCCTACGCGCTGCTGCCTCAGGCCGTCCACACAGAACGCCCGGACAGAGCCTGCAGTTTTCTGCTCGAAGGGCAGATCGTGGTGCTGATGGAAAACGCACCCTATGCCATGGCCATGCCGGCAGGGCTCCCCCACCTTCTCCACGCGCCGGATGACAGCGCCATGCGATGGCAATACGGCTCTTTTCTGCGCCTCTTGCGCATGTGCGGCCTGCTGCTGGCACTGGTTCTGCCCGCGCTGTACGTGGCGCTGACCACCTTCCACCCGGAAGGTCTGCCCGTCACGCTGATGACCTCTATCCTGGAAACGCAGAGCAAGGTACCGCTGCTGCTGTTCCCGTCCATGATGATCATGCTGTTCATCTTCTGCCTGATCAATGAAGCCGGCACCCGCGTGCCGGGCGCGCTGGGCAGCGGACTGAGCATCGTAGGCGGATTGATCCTGGGCCAGGCCGCCATCACCGCCAATCTGTTCAGCCCGCTGGTGATCATTGTGGTGGCGCTCAGCGGTCTGGGCAGCTATGCTGCGCCCAGCTACAGCCTGACGCTGTCCATCCGCCTCGCACAGTTCCTGCTGCTGATCCTGGCCGGTCTGTTCGGTTTTCTGGGGCTGATCGGCGGGCTGTTTCTTTTGCTCATGCGTACAGCAGCCATGACCAGCCTGGGAAGACCTGCCAATGCGCCGTTGATGCCTGCGCGTCCCGCCAATCCCGATGATCTGTTGCGCTTGCCCATCTGGCGGCAGCGTCTGCGCGGCGCACTGAGCAATCCCGACCATATAGACCGCACCCGGGGCAAAATGCGCGCCTGGGATGACAGGAGGCATTCGTGAATCTGTTCAGAACCACCACCGAGGTGCATTCCCAGCCCGCACAGCTCCACCAGCGCTGGGAGGCCTATGTATCCGATCAATACAAGCTGTCCGCGCTGTGCCTGCTTGCTCTGCTCTGGCTCAGCCACAGCCTGTTTCTTGCAGACCGCGTCAGCACGCCCTCTTATCTCAGCGTGCTGCTGTTTCTCATGCCGCTTGCGGTGCTGCACGGCGTCTGCCTTTTTCTTTCCAGGAGAGCAGAGGGCGGCAGTACGTTAACTGCACTGCTTCCCCGTTTTCTCGGACGTGGGATGGAGTGCCTGATCGGCCTGTCGCTGCTCTGCGACGCGGTTTTCCTTCTGTGCGGCCTTGCCTCCCTGCTGGGCGAAATGCTGCCCGCCCTTCGGCGTTACATGATCGTCCCGCTGATTGGCGCCTTCTGCTTTCTGTCGATGCTGCGCAACAAGCACTTTGCCCTGCTTCGGCTGTCAGGTTTTCTGTTTCTGCCGCTGCTGATCGGCATTTTTCTGTCCGCCGCTCCGGCGCTGAAGGAAGGGCACTTTCATCATTTCTTTCCTCTTTTGGGCAGCGGTCCTGCATCTATTGGCAAGGGAGCCTTATGGCTGTGCGGCAATCTGGGCTGTGCCTGCCTCCCCCTGCTAATCCCCGGAGAAAAGGAAAGCCTTTCCCGCATGCGGCAAAAGGGCAAGCGCCGCGGAGGCGGATTTCTCTTTCTGCTGTCGCTGTATGCGCTGCTTGTGATTGCGATGTACACCTACCTCCTGCCGCCCTACGCCCTGACGGAGCAGCTTTCCATGGGCGAACGGTTGCTGCTCCCGGTGCAGATCTCATCCTCCGTTCCCGGTTGGTCACTGTACGTGTGCAGCCTCATTTTGCTGCTGCTTGTATGCTATACCGGTCTGATCAGCCGAAGCGCTGCCTTTCTGCACGGCAGCTGCACCAAGGAGGATCATCCGTCCGATCTGTTGATCCTGGTTTTGATCCTGCTATCGCTTCCCTGTGCTTTTTTCTACGCACATGACGTGCAGGATTATCTGGTCCTGCTGCTCCCCTATCGCGCACTTCCTTATCTTGCGGCGCTCACGCTGGCGTCAATCGGCGCACTGATCAAAGCCGGGAAAAGGAGGAAAACGGCATGAAAATCCTGTGCTGCCTTTTGCTTTGCCTGCTGCTGGGCGGCTGTGCCAGCTACGGCACCGAGGAACAGATGATGGTCGTGCTGCTGGGCGTCGATCAGGAAAGTGACGGCAATATCCGCGTCATCGCCAAAGTTCCCAGTTTTTCATCCGGCGGCGACGGCAATTCCGCCTCATCCTCTGACGGCTATCTGACCCTGACCGCATCCACACCTGATTTTTCGTCTGCCCTGACGCTGCTCCATGCAACCGCTCCGCGCGCCCTCAACTACAGCCAGACGCGTCAGCTTTTGCTGAGCAGCGATGTGCTGCTGCATCACACAGACCTTCTGTATCAGTTAAGCCATGTGGACGGCATGCGCAGCCAAACGGCAGTCAGCGTATGTGAGGGAAAGGCGGAGGATGTGATCTCAGCCGAAAAGGCTGTCGTGGGCACTCGCCTGAGCCGATACATCGACAGCACGCTGGAAACCGCACTGCAGGAGGGCTACATTCCGGACAGCACTTTGATCCGGGTGCACACGCAACTGGATAATGGCTATCAGGACGCGCTTCTGGCACTGACCGGTTTGAGCGCCGGGGATCAGCAGCAATCCGGCAAGGAAAACAGCGTGCAGGCATTCACCCAATCCACCGACGGTTTAGCCGGCAAACTTCCTTCCACAAGCGGTAAATCCGTACAGTGGATGGGGGCCGCCGCCATGGACGGCCGGCAATTGTCCGGCTTCCTGTCCGGCTTTGAAACGTCTCTTTGCCGTTTTCTCATGCAGGAAACGCGCGAACTGACCTTTGAGACGCAAGAAGCGACCGCTGTCTTTACGCCCCGGTACGGACCGCACCTGTCCGTAAAGCAAACCGGCAGCCAGACCACGCTTTCCGTCCGTGCGGATCTGAACATGCTCCCCAAATACGGCGCGCAGATTTCTCCATCCACTGCAGATGCTCTGATAACCGATGAGATTCTCCGCCTTCTTTCCACGCTCCAAAGCATGCAGTGCGATGCGCTGGGGTTTGGCAGCAGGGCCGTTCGGAATTATCTGACGCTGGACGATTGGGAAAACAGCCGCTGGAAGGAAACCTACGCCACCGCACAGGTGGCAGCAGATATCCGCATCATCCGCATGGACGAATGACCGTATTCGTCAATCTGCCCATAATCAGGCATCCTTCTGCATCAAATTGCCAGAAAGTATAATTTTTTCCGTGAAGGGGATAGCATAATCGTTACGCTCATGATATAATAGCATTGTATACGTGTTCCCAAAAGGAGGAAATAGCATGGCAGACAATCCCTCGTGGAAAGTGATCCACATGGCGCGCAGCGAAAAGCTTGCCCAGTCGATCATGTCTGCACTGGAGAGCGAAGGCTTTCTGGTACGCCTCAAGCAGGTGTACCGCACCGTTTCTTCCGAGGAAAACTATTATGAGATTATGGTTCCCAGCGCAGAAGCCACTGAAGCCCAGCAGCTTCTGATTGAAAAAAATCTCTTGCTGTGAATCTGATTAAGGAGTGAACGTAATGCCCAGAATTGCAGTCCTCACCAGCGGCGGCGACAGCCCCGGTATGAACGCTGCGGTCGTCAGCGTTGCGCGCAATGCAGCCTCTTTGGATATGCCCCTCATCGGCATCAAGCGCGGTTATAACGGCCTCATCAATACTAAAGGCAGCTGGGATGACAATTTTATCAATCTGGATCTGAACACTGTTCTGGATATTGCCGATCTTCCCGGCACTTATCTGCGCACCGCCCGCTGTGATGAATTCCGCCAGCCCGAGTATCGCGATATTGCCGCCAAGGTTCTGCGCGATATGGACGTGGTGGGTCTGGTTGTCATCGGCGGCAACGGCAGCTTTGCCGGCGCCAAGTATCTGTGTGAGCTGGGCATTCCCTGCATCGGCATCCCCGGCACCATTGATAACGACCTGGCCTATACCGAAATGACGCTGGGCTACGATACGGCCGTCAACACCTGTGTGGACGCCGTGCGCGCCATCCGCGCCACCTCCCGTTCTCACGACCGTCCCCACGTTGTGGAAGTGATGGGTCGCGACTGCGGCGATATTGCTCTGTCCACCGCCGCTGCTACCGGCGCCGAAATTCTGATCGTACCCGAAGTTCGCTGGAGCGTGGATGAAGTGGCCGCGAGGCTGAACCGTCAGCTGCAGAAGGGCAACCCCCGCGCTACCGTGGTCATCGCCGAAGGCTCCTGGAGCTCCATGGAACCCTTCGATGTGTACAGCTTCCTCAAGCCCTACGGCAAGCAGGTGTTTGAAGGCGAGCCCATGACCTCCAACCGTCTGGCCAGCGTGCTCAAGCGCAAGTGCGGCATGGCAGAGGTCCGCTCCACTGTGGTGGGTTACACCCAGCGCGGCACCACCCCCACCGCCCGTGACAGCATGTTTGCTTTCGAAGCCGGCTACATCGCCGTCAACCTGCTGCGCAAGGGAATCGGCAATCAGGTCATTGGTATGAAGAACGGCAAGCTCTTCAACATGCCCATTGATGAAGCCCTGGCCGTCAAGCCCGAATTTGACTATCGCACCTTCAACATCATCAACGCGCTGTAATGACCAACATCAAAGACCTGCTCGTTTGAGCAGGTCTTTTTCTTTTTCATTTCAAGTTCATCTGCTGCGTAAAGAAGCGCACAAGAAAAGGGACCGTGCTAAGCACGGTCCCCACTGAATTTAATTCAGTTTAGCTTTCGCTACCAAGCAAATTACTTGCCCAGGTGAGCATTCAGCTGTTCCTGAGCGTCAGCGATCATGTCCTGCAGACCGGCGGCGTTCAGCTTCTCCATCATTTCGTCCAGAACGGTGTCGATGGGCCACAGGCCGCACTGGATGTTGGAGGAGTATTCAGAGTAGATGTTCTTGATTTCGGCCATTTCAGCAGTCCAGCGGGTGTTGTCCCACATGAAGCCCTGCAGAGTGGAGACCTTGGCGTTGTTGGCCACTTCTTCATAGTACATATCGTACTGTTCGAAGACGGGAGCCTTAGCCTTGCCATCGATCTGGTCCTGAGACACGGCGATGGAGCTGTTGAAGTAAGCAGGCTGAGAGAAGCCCCAGGGATTGTAGTTGTCGGAACCGATCTGAGTGCGCAGCACGCCACCGGCGCAAGCTTCGCTCTGCTCAGCGGTCACATAATCCCAGTGATAGCCCTTCACACCGTAGCGCATGGTGTCAACAAACAGCTGATCCACGTAGCACAGTTCGAGGTACTTCAGAGCGGCGATCATGCGAGCTTCATCTTCTTCCAGGGTCACAGACAGAGCGTTCATGGAGCCCTGCACGGTGTCGATGGAGAGGTTGGGGCCAAAGTAGCAGGTCATTTCGGTGTTCCAGCCGTTGGCGACGGAGTAGTCATAGCCGGGCCAAGCCTGGACGAAGTTGATGCGATAGGTGCTGGAGTCAACAGCAGTTTCGGTGAGGGTGGGAGCATCGGGGTTCACGAGGCCCTTAGCATACCAATCGCCCATGGTGCGCAGACGTTCCATGATTTCGGGATCGTCGTACACGGTCACAACCTTGGCTTCTTCGTCGCCGAAGATGATACCGATCTTCATTTCACGAGAGATGAAGTCGAAGGAAGATTCCAGACCAGCGGGAGCGCCGCCGATACGGACGGGATATTCATTCTCGTTCAGAGTGGCCTTCCAGGCAACCAGGAAGTCAGTCAGTTCGCTCCACGCGGAGATATGGTCAGGAATTTCGAAGCCGAGTTCCTTAGCCAGATCAGCGGGATAGTAGATGAAGTTCATGGTGGCGTAGTCCTTCTTAACGGGGATCGCATAGATCGCTCCGCTGGGATGGGTAGCCAGATCCCACACGTCCTGGGTCATTTCGGCGACCAGGCCGGGCACATGCTCGAGGTAAGGCTTCACGTCAGCGAAGATACCTTCGTTGATGCGGTCGGTGGTGTTGTTCAGCCAGGAGCAAGTGTAGTAAATGTCATACACTTCGCCGTTCTGGATGGAGTTCAGCATCTGGTCATTGGTCATGTACTCGATCTGGCAGGTAACGCCGATCTTTTCGCTGGACATCTTGTTCAGCTCTTCCAGAACCATCGCGTTATCGACGGGACCGGTAGCGCCGCAACCCATGGCCCAAGTCAGCGCGACAACGTCTTCAGCGCCGGCGAAGGAAGCCATAGAGAGGACCATGATGAGAGCCAGCACGAGAGATACGAGCTTCTTCATAATAGAAACCCTCCTTTAATATTTATTACCACAGCCCGTAAGCTGCAATAACCTTGTAAAGATACGCTTTTCTTCTGATTAGCCCTTCACGGCGCCGATGGTCAGACCGCCGATGAAGTACTTCTGGAAGAAGGGATAGGAGCAGGCAATCGGGATAACGGAGACCATAACCATGGCCATACGTACGGTTTCGGAAGGCACGTTCTGCGCTTCGCCGGGAGTCATGAACTGGGCGTTGCGGCTCAGGAAGTCGATGTTGTTTTCCAGAGAAATCAGCACGTACTGCAGGGGGTACAGATCCTGAGCGTTGGAGTTCAGGTAGTACTTGGCCATCATCCAGTCATTCCAGTAAGCGAAGGTGAAGAACAGACCGATGGTCGCGATGGAAGGCAGGGAGATGGGCAGCACGATCTGCAGGAAGATACGGATCTGGCGGGCGCCGTCGATCTTCGCAGATTCGATGATGGCTTCGGGAACCGTCGTCTGGAAGAACGTTCTCATGATGACGATGTAGAAGCTGGAGCAGCAGATGGGCAGGATCAGCGCCCAGAAGGAGTTCTTCAGGCCCAGGATGTTGGTGTTGATCATGTAGCTGGCGACCAGACCGCCGCTGAACAGCATGGGGATCAGCACGAAGATGGCGAAGAAACCACGCAGACGGTAGTTGGGACGGCTCAGGGCATAACCCATGGTGGAGCACATCACCAAACCGATGCCGGTACCGATCACGGTGACCAGGATGGAGTTGAGGAACGCGCCGCCGATGTAGCGCCACTGGCGGAACAGGTACGCGTAGGATTCAATACTCCAGCCGTTGGGGACGTAGCTGTAGCCCTTCTGCAGGATGGAAGTTTCGCTGGAGAAGGAAACGATGAGCACCAGCAGAGCAGGCATGAAGCACAGCAGAGCCAGAGCAATGAACAGGATGGAAATGAAGACGTTGGTCAACGGCTTAACGCGGTTGAACTTCTTCAGGCCTTCCACAGGGGCCTTGAAAGTCTTTTTATTAGCGGTAGACATTTTAGCATTCTCCTTTCGTCCGTTATTCACCGATTAGAACATACCGGCATCGGGATCGATCTTCTTGACCACGATGTTGGCGATGATAATGGTGATGCAACCGCAGACGGACTGCAGAAGAGAAGTAGCGGAAGACATGTTGATGTTGGGACGCTCCAGCAGAGCCTTGTAGATGTACACGTCGAAAGTCTGGGTGATTTCCACCAGACCGCCGGCGTTACGCGTGGCCTGATAGAACAGACCGAAGTCGCTGCGGAAGATGGAGCCGACTGCCATGATGAACATGATGGAGATGATGGGACGCAGGGTGGGCAGGGTGATGTACTTGGTCTGCTGCCACTTGGTAGCGCCGTCAATCAGAGCGGCTTCGTACATTTCCTGATCGATACCGGAGATGGAGGACAGGTACACAACCATGTTGTAGCCCATGCCCTTCCAAACATTCAGGAAGACCAGGAACCAGGTCCAGAAGCCCACGTCCGTGTACCACATGTTCTTGGTTTCACGGATGCCCAGGCCGACCAGGATGTTGTTGACCAGACCGGCGTCGGTGGCCAGGAAGGCGTACACGAAGTAGCTGATAACAACCCAGGACAGGAAGTGGGGCAGGAACATCATGGTCTGGCAAACCTTGGCCAGCTTCTGAGAATACATGTTGTTGATCAGAATAGCCAGGGTAACGGGGATCACAACGCCCAGCACGATGAAGATGAAGTTGTACACCAGGGTGTTGCGCAGCATGTCGGAGAAGTAGCTGGACTTGAACAGGAATTCGAAGTTGTCAAAGCCGCACCACTTGGAGTTCACAAACAGGCTGTACAGGAAGCTCTTACCAGGCTTTACCCTGTAGTTCTTGAATGCGATGACCACGCCGAACATGGGCGCGTAGCAGAAGATAAGATACCAGATGGTGGTAGGAAGATGGAGCAAGAAAATCTCAAGATTGTCAAACGAAGAGCCGTTGCTGCCCGTTTTCTTCTTGCTCTTGACCGCTGTCGTACTCATAGAGAGGCCAACCCCTTTCGCGTGCGATGGATTCGGTGATGTTTTACAGAAAAGCGGAACTAAAGAAAGCCGAAGTTTCCTTCGCTTTCTGCCAAACAACATCACTGATGATGGATTGAGTATAACACAGTTTTCGGGGCTTGTAAATACTTTTTTTGTTCACTCTATCCATTATTTTTTCATTTTTTATAAGATTTGCCCAATTTTTATGAATATCAAAGGGCTCCGATGTATTTTTTTCCATATCTTTTCCCCAAGTGAAATCGTATGCTTTCGTCACATTATGAAGCATTTTAAGCAGTATTTGTCCCAAACTCAGCATGTTTTGTCAAAAACAAATTAAACGGCCGTACAATTTTGCACAGCCGTTTAACCAATTTCCAAATATTCTTTTTTACGGCTTTGCCTTTGGACGAAACAGCACCGCCGTAAAAAACCCAAAGAATACAGCCGCAGCAATACCTGCAGCCGCAGCCGTCACTCCGCCCGTAAACGCCCCGATCCAGCCTTTTTCCTGCACGGCGGAAATGGCGCCCTGCGCCAAAAGATGCCCAAATCCCGTCAGCGGAACGGTGGCGCCCGCCTGTGCAAACTGCACAAAAGGCCCGTACAAGCCCAGTGCGCTCAAAATCACACCGGCTGTGATATATGCTACCAGGATCCTGGCCGGCGTCAACCGGGTTTTCAGGATCACCAGTTCTCCCAGCGCACACAACAGCCCGCCGCACAAAAATACTTTGAGATATGTAAAGATCATGTTCTTTCCCTTTCCAGCACCACCAGATGGGCAACGCCGGGGATACTCTCCCCCTGCTGACTGGTGGTGGTGCTCAGCAGCGCGCCCGTTGCCATAAACGCTACGCGCCGCCACTCTCCGGTGCACATTTTCGGCAGCACATAGGCGCTGAGCACCGTGGCCGCGCAACCGCAGCCGCTTCCGCCTGCATGCACGTCCTGATCCTTGTCAAATACCATCAGCCCGCAATCCGTATGCTTTTCTCCGCTGAGCGGCACGCCTTTTTCACCAAGCAGATCATACAAAAGTCTGCTGCCCACGGCGCCAAGATCGCCCGTGATGAACTGATCGTAATCCCGGATGCTCCTGCCTGTATCCCGGAGATGATGCCATACCGTGTCCGCAGCTGCAGGCGCCATGGCGGCGCCCATATTATTGGCATCGCTTATGCCAAAGTCGATCACCCTGCCGCAGGTACCCATCGTGATGCGCACCTCTCCCCCGTCCCGCATCAGCAGATGTGCGCCTGCGCCCGTAACCGTCCACTGGGCGCTGGGCGTGCGCTGGCAGCCGTATTCCAGCGGAAAACGGTACTGCCTTTCCGCCGTGCAAAAATGGCTGCCCGCCGCGCACAGTACGGGATCTGCATAGCCGCCGTCGCAAAGCATGGCGCCGACAAGCAGGCTTTCCGTCATGGTGGAGCAGGCGCCGTACAAGCCAAGGAAGGGGATGGCCAGATCCCTGGCCGACAGGGATGCCGCCATGATCTGATTAAGCAGATCGCCGCCCAGCATCATCTGCACCCGGCCTTTTTCAAGTCCTGCTTTTTCAATGCACTTTTCGCAAGCCCTTTTGAACATCACGTGCTCCGCCATTTCAAAGCTGCTCTGCCCGCAGAGCGGATCCTCCAGCACCTGGTCAAAATACTGCCCCAGCGGGCCTTTGCCTTCCTTGGGCCCCACCACGGCAAATGATGATGCGATGCCCACATGGTTTTCAATCAGGACGGTCTGTTCCCCCACACGCTTCCCCATCACGTCAGCCTCCAAAGAAGGAATAGAAAAGTCCAACCAGCACAGACGCAGTGATTCCATATACCAGCACCGGTCCTGCGATGGTAAACAGTTTGGCGCCCGTACCCAGCACCCATCCCTCAGGACGGTATTCCATGGCAGGCGAGACCATGGCATTGGCAAACCCGGTGATGGGTACCACGGTGCCTGCGCCTGCGTACTTGGCGATCCTGTCAAAAATCCCGACGCCCGTCAGGAGCGCCGTGATGAAAATCAGCGCCATACTTGCAAACGCGCCGGCTTCCGTGCTGTTCAGCGCCAGGTATTGATAGCCCAGGTCTGCAATCCCCTGCCCCAGCATACAGATGACGCCACCCACCCAGAAGGCCCGGAGGCATCCCTCAAGCAGCTTGGATCCGGGCGTCACCCTCTTTACCATTTGTGCATACCTGCGCGCAAACGGATGTGCACTTTTTTTCTGACCGTTTTTCACTTTTTCTCCTCCTTCCGTCTTGTAACAGGCCGATCGGGCGCAGGACGTATCCGGATTTCCCGATTGCCCGGCCGCGGCAGCCAATTCAGCGGATGCGGAAACGGATGATAGCCCATTCACTTTTCTTCCTTTCCCATACTTTGGTTTGTTTTTACAGCCATGCCGATATAAAAGCACCCATGCCCTTGCCCAGCATCAGTGCGACGGCTGCATATTTCAGATCCGATGCGATCCGCAGCCTGTCATACATCACCGGGATCACCTCCAGTGCCTCTGTCAACGCCGACGCCAGCATGCCCACAAACACGCCGCCAAACAAAAGCCCCAGCCACGCAAATGCCATACCCAGATGCAGCGTGTACTGCAAACCGATACCGCTCACCGCAGCGCCCAGCGTCAGCGCCAATGCGCACCGTGCCATGCTGCCCGCCCGCAGCACATCGCTTATCCGCATAGGCAGTGACAGCATCGCCCACACAGGCGCTGCACAAGCCCCCGTCACCAGACCAAAGAACAACCCAATCACAGCTTCGGTCATGGAATGCGGCCCGCCGTTTTCTCTTCCTTGCTTCGGTATTCACCCAGCTTGATGTCCAGCGGCGATACTGTCTTTTTGCCGGGCAGCAGCGCATAATAACCGCCTACGCCAAGCGCAACACCCAATGCATAAGGCGCAGCCATCATCAGCGGATGTTCCGTTTCCCGCCCTGCCAGCATGCGCATAAACTGCCGCTGTGCATCCTCCATGCCAACGTCCGCATGGAACCAGGCAATGGCCAGCGCACTTCCAAAGAACAGGATGCAAAACGCCAGCGCCGCCCGGATGGGATGGGACGCATCCTTCTTTTTCCTGCTCACATGGATGAAGATCTCATCCGCGCCCAGCACGCAAATCTCCTGTCCCAACGGCAGAAGCGCCTGCACCAGCGCCGTAGCCGGAATGCGCCAGATGCCTTCAGACAAGGCAACATCCATGGGCAGCTTTTTTGCCTGTTCCGCCTGATCGCCCAGCACGTCTGCCACGTCTGTCACCCGCAGCTTCTCTCCCGGCTGTACATATAGCCTTTCCTTCATCTGCACATACAGCATGTTTTCACCTCTCCCTTAGTATGTCCCAAATGTACATTTTCTTTCATCCAAACAAAAAACGGATGGCATGTGCCATCCGTTTTGCATGTTGTTATATAATGGAAGCTTTTAGTCCTCATCTGCGATCGCGTCCGCTTCGGGCCAGGGATAAAAGTTCTCATCCACGGTGAGGAATTCCGCTTTGGCGTCCGTCACGGCAGTCAGTTTCTTTTGCACCGCATCCAGATCCTCCGTGCGCACCAGAAGCGTGGCCTCAACCGCCGTGGAAAACTGCGTTTCCTCCAATTGCAGAGGCATATCCTTCATGGTATAGCGTACCTTGTCCCACATGGGATAGGGCACCTCCATCAGAAAGCGGGTGCTGGGGATCATTTTGACCACCTGCGCCGCATTCAGCGCCACCACGCAGCCCTTGCGGTACGCCCGCACCAGGCCGCCCGCGCCCAGCAGGATGCCGCCAAAGTAACGGGTCACCACCACGCAGCAGTCCGTCACGCCCACGCTTTTCATGGTTTCAATGATGGGCATGCCCGCCGTACCGCCCGGCTCGCCGTCATCGCTGTAGCGCATCACGCCCATGTTACGGCCAATGATGTAAGCGTAGCAATTGTGCGTGGCGTCCTTGTGCTTTTCGCGGATCTCGCGGAGAAAGGCCAGTGCCTCCTCCTCGCTCCGGCAGGGCGCGGCATAACCGATAAACCGGCTTTTGTTGACGATAAACTGGTCGTCCGCGCGGCATTTGAGGGTTTTATAGGGTACATCCGCCATGTTACTTGAGCACCACGCGGCAGTAGTTCTTCTTGCCCTTGCGCAGCAGGATGCCGTCCGTGCCAAAGTCGTCGGCAGAGAGGGTCTTGTCGATGGAATCCACCTTGCTGTCGCCCATGAGCACAGCGCCCTGCTGTACCTGTTTGCGGGCGTCGCCGCGGCTCGTGCACAGACCGCACAGATGCAGCACGGTGGTCAGACGGTTGTCTTCCTCCAGCTGAGCGCGGGTCAGTTCAAAGGTGGGAACGTCCGCAGCAGCGCCGCCGCCAAAGAGCGCGGCAGCAGCCAGCTGAGCCTTCAGGGCTTCGTCATCGCCGTGGACCAGCTTGGTGCATTCGTAAGCCAGCACCTTCTTGGCCTCGTTGATCTGGCTGCCCTCCAGCTTGGCAAGGCGGCGCACTTCATCCATAGGCAGGAAGGTAAGCAGTGCCAGGCACTTTTCCACGTCGGCGTCGGCGATGTTGCGCCAGTACTGGTAAAAATCGTAGGGAGAGCACAGCGTGGGATCCAGCCACAGAGCGCCCTTTTCGGTCTTGCCCATCTTCTTGCCTTCATGGTTCATCAGCAGCTTGAAGGTGCAGGCAAAGGCAGCTTCCTGTTCCTTGCGGCGGATCAGGTCAGCGCCGGCCAGCATGTTGCTCCACTGATCGTCGCCGCCCATCTGCAGACGGCAGCCATGGTTCTTGAACAGCTGCAGGAAGTCATAGGCCTGCATCACCATGTAGTTGAACTCAAGCAGGGTCAGGCCGCGTTCCATGCGCTGCTTGTAGCATTCGGCAGCCAGCATGCGGTTGACGGAGAACATGGAGCCCACGTCGCGCAGGAAATCCATGTAGGAAAGCTTGCGGATCCAGTCGGCGTTGTTGACGATCATGGCCTTGCCTTCGCCAAATTCGATGAAGCGTTCCATCTGCTTCTTGATGCAGGAAACGTTGTGGTCGATGGTTTCCACGGTCATCATCTTGCGCATGTCGGTTTTGCCGCTGGGATCGCCGATCATGGCCGTGCCGCCGCCCACCAGAGCGATCGGGATATGGCCGGCGCGCTGCATGTGCGCCATGGCGATAATCGGGATGAAGTGGCCAAAGTGCAGACTGGTGGCGGTGGGATCAAAGCCTACGTAGAAGGTGGTAGGTTCTTTTTCCAACTGCTTGTAGAGTTCGTCTTCAAAGGTGATCTGCGCCAGGAATCCTCTCTCGCGCAGGGTGTCAAGAACATGTGCCATTGGGGTATTTCCTCCTTTTTGATGGGTGCATGCGATAAAAAAGTCGCCTTCCCCCAGGGAAGGCGACGTTGTCGCGGTACCACTTCCGTTCGACGCAAAAAATGCGTCCTCGTGCTGCGCTGTATCCGGCGCACCGGCGGAAGCCTACACAGCAGTAGTAAAGCCTTCGGTTCCGGGCTCAGGGAGGTATTGGGCCTGTATGCGCCGCTTCCTCGCACCAACCGGAAGCTCTCTTGAGGCGTCTGTGCAGGCTTACTTGGTCCCGTCAAAGCCATGTGGATATTATACCCATCCCTCTTCCTTCTGTCAAGCATCTGTTTTCTTTGCATTTTGTGAGAGCTGTGCTATAATAAACCATCCCTGATCGAAAGGAGCCCTGTATATGGACTTTGCCATGCTGCCCTGTGTAACCGTGATCGTACCTGTTCATAATGCAGAAGCCACGCTGCATGCCTGTGTGGACAGCATCCTTGCGCAGGATTACCCCAATCTGGAAGTGCTCCTGATCGAAAACGGCTGCACCGATAAAAGCATTGAGATCTGCTGTGACTATGACCGCCGGTATGATTTTTTCAAACTGTTCCCCAGCGCCCCCAAGGGCGTCGCCCATGCCAGAAACGCCGGTCTCAGACAGGCGCATGGGTTCTACATCATGTTTGTGGACAGCGATGATACGCTATCTCCCGGCGCCATCCGGACGCTGGTGGAGAATGCCTTCTGCCATGATCTGTGTATCGCTCACTACAATCTTGTACTGGGTAAGCAAGCATCCGTCCGCGGGCTTGTGCAGGAAGATGTGACCATGGACGAAACTGCTTTCATGAACGCGCTTCTCAAACAGCCCGGCAGCTTTTACTACAGCGCACTATGGAACAAAATCTACCGCAGCGACATCATTTTTGAAAACCGCATCACCTTTGATCCCTTCTTTTCCTGGGGTGAGGATTTTGCCTTCAACATGCAGTATTACAAGCATGTGGAAAAGGTGCGTTTCATCCCGCAGTCTGTTTACAATTACAATAAGACTTTGTCGGGCGCCAGCATTTCCACGCTGAAACGTCCCCTGCACAGCTGCAAAATCAAGTACCGGCTGTACAAACTGCTCAAAGCGCTTTGCCAGCATAAAGGCGTATATCAACACAATAAAACCAAAGTTTTCCGCTATATCGGAAACGTGACCATCGACCAGTAAGCAGGCCGCCCGGCCTGCTTTTTACATGCAAAAAGGCGCCGGGAAAACCCGACGCCTTGTTTGTTTGATTAGTAAGTCTGCTGCAGTTCGATGTTCTTGTAACGCTTCAGACCCGTACCGGCAGGAATCAGCTTGCCGATGATGACGTTTTCCTTCAGGCCCAGCAGCGGATCCACCTTGCCCTTGATGGCGGCTTCGGTGAGCACGCGGGTGGTTTCCTGGAAGGAAGCGGCAGACAGGAAGCTTTCGGTAGCCAGAGAAGCCTTGGTGATACCAAGCAGGATGCGCTTGGCGATGGCGGGACGGCCGCCTTCCATGATCACGCGCTCATTCTCGCTTTCGAAGTTGAAGATGTCCACCAGAGAGCCGGGCAGCAGATTGGTATCGCCGCTGTCTTCCACGCGCACCTTGCGCAGCATCTGACGCACGATGATTTCAATGTGCTTGTCGGCAATCTTAACGCCCTGAGAATGGTACACAGAGAGAACTTCACGCAGCAGGTATTCCTGCACGGACTTGACGCCCAGGATACGCAGCAGGTCGTGAGGATTGACGGAGCCTTCGATCAGGGTATCGCCGGCAGCCACGGTCTGGCCATCCTGCACGCGCAGGCGGGCGCCGTAGTGCACCTGATAGGTCTTCTTTTCGTTGGCGTCCTCTTCGCTGGTCACCACGATCTCGCGCTTCTTCTTGTTTTCCGCGATGGACACGCGGCCGGCAATCTCGGCCAGCACGGCATCATGCTTGGGTTTGCGGGCTTCGAAGAGTTCTTCGACGCGGGGCAGACCCTGGGTGATGTCCTCGGCGCTGGCAACGCCGCCGGTATGGAAGGTACGCATGGTCAGCTGGGTGCCGGGCTCACCGATAGCCTGAGCAGCGATGATACCGACGGCTTCGCCGATATCCACCACGCCGCCATGGGCCAGGTTCATGCCGTAGCAGCGGGCGCACACGCCATGCTGAGAGCGGCAGGTGAGGGGGCTGCGGACGGACATCTTGGTGATGCCGGCCTTCTTGATCTCCAGCGCCTTGTTGTAGTCGATCATCTCGTTGACGTGCACAAGCAGCTCGCCGGTGATGGGATGGTACACATCCTCAGCGGCATAGCGGCCGCGGGTGCGGTCGTCGATCTGTTCGATCTCGCCAATGGGCTCCACGATGATGCCGCGCACCTTTTCGCCATGGCTTTCGAAGCAGTCGGTCTCGCGAACGATGACCTCCTGGGCAACGTCAACCAGACGGCGGGTCAGGTAACCGGAGTCGGCGGTACGCAGAGCGGTATCGGCCAGGGACTTACGGGAACCGTGGGAGGACATGAAGAACTCCAGCACGTTCAGACCTTCACGGAAGTTTGCACGGATGGGCAGTTCCAGAGGCTTACCGGAGGGAGAAGCCATCAGACCGCGCATACCGGCCAGCTGAGCAACCTGACCGGCGCTACCACGGGCACCGGAACCGGTCATCATGCTGATGGGGTTGAAGGGAGGCAGCACCTTCATCACCTGATCCTTCAGGCGGGCGGTGGTGTCGTTCCACAGGGTGATGATGCCTTCGTAGCGTTCCTGGTCGGTCATCAGACCGCGGCGGTAACGCTTGGTGATGGCTTCCACCTTGGCGTCGGCTTCCTTCAGCCAGATCTCCTTTTCGGCGGGAATGATGATGTCGCTGACGGACACCGTCACAGCGCCGCGGGTGGAGTACTTGTAACCCAGACGCTTGATATCATCCAGCACCTTGGCAGTTTCGGTGGAGCCATGGATGCGGAAGCAGCGTTCCACGATGGCGGTCAAGTCCTTCTTGACCACCTTGTGGTCGATTTCCAGCACAAACTGGTCTTCCAGTGTCTTACGGGGCTGGTAGCCCAGGTCCTGGGGAATGATGTCGTTGAAGATGAGCAGGCCCAGCGTGGTATCGATCACCTTGCGGTGCTGCTGGCCTTCCCACTCACGGGTGATGCGAACCTTGATGGGGGCCTGCAGGGTGATCTGCTCGCACTGATAGGCCATCATGGCTTCATCGGGGGATTCAAAGATACGGCCGGCGCCCTTGGCGTCCTCACGGCTGATGGTCAGGTAGTGGCAGCCGATAACCATGTCCTGAGAGGGAGAGATAACGGGCTGACCGTCCTGAGGCTTCATGATGTTGTTGGCGCACAGCATCAGGAAACGGGCTTCCGCCTGCGCTTCCATGGAAAGCGGTACGTGCACAGCCATCTGGTCGCCGTCAAAGTCGGCGTTGTAAGCGGTACAGGACAGGGGGTGGAGCTTGATGGCCTTGCCTTCCACCAGCACGGGCTCAAAGGCCTGGATACCCAGACGGTGCAGCGTGGGGGCGCGGTTGAGCAGCACGGGATGTTCCTTGATCACTTCTTCCAGGATATCCCACACTTCGGGCTTCACCTTTTCCACCATGCGCTTGGCGCTCTTTACGTTGTGCGCCAGCTTGCGGGTGACCAGCTTTTCCATGACGAAGGGCTTGAACAGTTCAAGCGCCATGTCCTTGGGCAGACCGCACTGGTAGAGCTTGAGTTCGGGACCGACGACGATAACGCTTCGGCCGGAATAGTCAACGCGCTTACCCAGCAGGTTCTGACGGAAGCGGCCCTGCTTACCACGGAGGAAGTCAGAGAGGGACTTGAGGGGGCGGTTGCCGGGGCCGGTCACGGCGCGGCCGCGGCGACCGTTATCGATCAGCGCGTCCACAGCTTCCTGAAGCATGCGCTTTTCGTTACGCACGATGATGTCGGGAGTACCCAGTTCCAGCATGCGCTTGAGGCGGTTGTTGCGGTTGATCACGCGGCGATACAGGTCATTCAGGTCGCTGGTAGCAAAGCGGCCGCCGTCCAGCTGCACCATGGGGCGCAGATCCGGAGGAATGACGGGCAGCACGTCGGTGATCATCCACTCGGGCTTGTTGTTGCTCATGCGGAAGGCTTCCACCACTTCCAGGCGCTTGATGGCGTGGGTACGCTTCTGGCCTTCCACGTCGCGGTCGCGTTCCTTTTCGATGAGCTCGGCAATTTCCTTCTTCAGGGAAACGGAAAGCGCTTCCAGATCCAATTCCAGCAGCATTTCCTTCACAGCTTCGGCGCCGATGCCGGCCTTGAATTCGCCCCGTTCTTCGGCGGGCAGGGCCATGATGGCACGGTACTTGCTGTCGGTGATCAGTTCGTTCTTGGTCACCTTGGTAGCAGCTTCGTTGCCGGGGTTGAGCACGATGTAGGACGCGAAATACAGCACCTTTTCAAGGCTGCGGGGGCTCACGTCCAGCAGCATGCCCATGCGGCTGGGAATGCCCTTGAAGTACCAGATATGGCTGACAGGGGCGGCCAGGGCGATATGGCCCATGCGCTCACGACGCACCTTGGCGCGGGTGATCTGCACACCGCACTTGTCGCACACCTTTTCCTTGTCCTTGAACTTGATGCGCTTATATTTGCCGCAGTTGCACTCCCAGTCCTTCTGCGGTCCAAAGATACGCTCGCAGAAAAGACCGTCCCTTTCAGGCTTGAGGGTGCGGTAGTTGATGGTTTCGGGCTTGGTAACCTCGCCATGCGACCATTCGAGAATTTTCTCCGGCGAGGCCATGCCGATTTGAATGGAATCAAGATTGGTCAGTTCCAGCATGTATATGCTCCCTTCGCAGCGGCCACTTATTCAAGGTCGTCGTCGTCGTCCAGCGTGATATCATCCAGATGATCGTCCAGATCCAGGTTGTCCAGGTCGTCATCCAGAGAGATATCGTCATCCACAAGGTCGATGTCAGTCTGGTCGTCCAGGAGGCTGTCGCCGTCCAGGCCGTGATCCAGATCTTCATCCAGATCGCGGGTGGGCAGCGCATCGTCCATATCGTCGTCCTCATCGTCCAGTTCGCGGATCTCAATCTCCTGCTTGTCCTCGCCCAGAACCTTGATGTCCAGAGCCAGGGACTGCAGTTCCTTAATGAGCACCTTGAAGGATTCGGGAACGCCGGGAGTGGGGATGTTGTTGCCCTTGACGATGGCTTCGTAGGTCTTCACGCGGCCCACCACGTCGTCAGACTTGACGGTGAGGATTTCCTGCAGGGTATTGGCAGCACCGTAGGCTTCCAGTGCCCAAACTTCCATTTCACCGAAGCGCTGACCGCCGAACTGCGCCTTGCCGCCCAGAGGCTGCTGGGTGACCAGGGAGTAGGGACCGGTGGAGCGGGCGTGCATCTTGTCATCCACCAGATGGTGGAGCTTGAGGAAGTACATATAACCCACAGTGACGGGGTTTTCGAAGGCGTCGCCGGTGCGGCCATCGTAGAGGATGGTCTTGCCGTCGCCGCGCAGGCCCGCCAGCTTGAGGCATTCTTCGATATCTTCCTTGGTGGCGCCATCAAACACGGGGGTGGCCACATGCCAGCCCAGCGCACGGGCAGCCATGCCCAGATGCACTTCCAGCACCTGACCGATGTTCATACGGGAGGGCACGCCAAGGGGGTTCAGCACGATGTCAAGGGGCGTGCCGTCGGGCAGGTAGGGCATGTCTTCCTCGCGCATGATGCGGGACACAACGCCCTTGTTGCCGTGGCGGCCTGCCATCTTGTCGCCCACGGAGATCTTACGCTTCTGGGCGATGTACACGCGCACCATTTCGTTCACGCCGGGAGAAAGTTCGTCCTTGTTCTCGCGGGTGAAGGTCTTCACGTCCACGATGATGCCGCCTTCGCCGTGAGGCACCTTCAGGGAAGTGTCGCGCACTTCGCGGGCCTTTTCGCCGAAGATGGCGCGCAGCAGGCGTTCTTCAGCGGTCAGTTCGGTTTCGCCCTTGGGCGTGACCTTACCCACTAGAATATCGCCGGAGCGCACTTCCGCGCCAATGCGGATGACGCCGTTTTCGTCCAGATCCTTGATGGCGTCTTCGCTGACGTTGGGAATATCGCGGGTGATTTCTTCCGGGCCCAGCTTGGTTTCGCGGGCTTCGGATTCATATTCTTCAATATGGATGGAGGTATACTTGTCTTCCTTAACCAGGCGCTCGGAGATGAGCACGGCGTCTTCGTAGTTGTAGCCTTCCCAGGTCATGAAGCCGATGAGCATGTTGCGGCCCAGGCCGATTTCACCGTTTTCGGTGGAAGGACCGTCAGCCAGCAGATCGCCCACTTCAATTTCCTGTCCCAGGCTCACGCGGGGACGCTGGTTAATGCAGGTGCCCTGGTTGGAGCGGGCGAACTTGGTCAGGCGGTAGCTGTGCTTTTCGCCCAGCTCGTCCTTGATGACCACTTCGTGAGCATCCACAAAGTCCACAACGCCCGCATGCTTGGAGAGCACCACCACGCCGGAGTCATGGGCGGCCTTGTATTCCATACCGGTACCCACAATGGGGGCTTCGGGCACGAGAAGCGGCACGGCCTGACGCTGCATGTTGGAGCCCATCAGAGCGCGGTTGGCGTCGTCGTTCTCCAGGAAGGGGATCATGGCGGTGGCAACGGACACCAGCTGCTTGGGGCTGACGTCCAGATAGTCCACGTCGGAGGCGGGCACTTCGATGATATCTTCGCGCCAGCGCACGGTGACATGGCTGTTCTTCAGGCAGCCGTCCTCGTTGAGGGGCTCCTTGGCCATACCCACCTTGTAGTTATCTTCTTCATCTGCCGTCATGTAGACGATCTTGTCGGTCACCTTGCCGGTTTCCTTATCGATGTAGCGATAGGGAGCCTCGATGAAGCCGTATTCGTTGATACGGGCATAGGTGGCCAGCGAGCCGATCAGACCGATGTTGGGGCCTTCAGGCGTTTCAATGGGGCAGATACGGGCATAGTGAGAATAGTGCACGTCTCGCACTTCCATGCCGGCGCGGTCGCGGTTCAGACCGCCAGGGCCCAGTGCGGACAGACGGCGCTTGTGGGTCAGTTCGGCCAGGGGGTTGGGCTGGTCCATGAACTGGCTCAGCTGGGAGGAGCCGAAGAACTCCTTGATGGCGGCGGTCACGGGACGGATGTTGATCAGTTCGCCGGGCTTTACGTCATTGGCGTCCTGAATGGCCATACGCTCGCGCACCACGCGCTCCAGACGGCTCATACCGATGCGCACCTGGTTTTGCAAAAGCTCGCCCACAGAGCGCAGACGGCGGTTGCCCAGATGGTCAATATCGTCGGTCACACCCACGCCATAGGGCAGGCCCAGCAGATAGCTGACGGACGCCACAATGTCGTCGATGATGATGTGCTTGGGAACCAGATCATACACATGCTCGCTGACCACGCGGAAGAGGTCTTCTTCGGCCACGCCGTCAATCAGCTTGAGCAGAGAGGGCAGATGGACCATTTCCAGGATGCCCGCTTCCTTGGGATCAAAGGGCAGGTATTCGGCGGCGTCGGCAAAATTGTTGCCAACCACGCGCACCTGCTTGCCTTCGCAGTCCAGTTCAACGATGTTCACACCGGCGTTCTGGATGGCGATAGCCTGTTCGCGGGAAATGGTTTCGCCGGCAGACACCATCACTTCACCTGTGCGGGGATCGATGATATCCTGAGCGGCGGTCTGCAGCGCGATACGGGCGGAAACGCCCAGCTTCTTATTGAACTTATAGCGGCCCACGCGCATCAGATCATAGCGCTTGGGATCAAAGAACAAGCTGCGCAGCAGGGAACGGGCGCCGTCCTCCGTGGGAGGCTCGCCGGGCTTCTGGCGCTTGTAGATTTCCAGCAGACCCTGGGTCTGGGACTTGGTACTGTCGCTGCGGCTGATGGTGGTGAGCAGACGCTCGTCCTCACCCAGAAGATCGGTGATCTCCAGGTCGGTGCCGTAGCCAAGGGCACGCAAAAGCACCGTCACAGGAAGCTTCCTTGCGCGGTCAATACGAACCCAGATCACGTCGTTGGAGTCGGTTTCATATTCCAGCCAGGCGCCGCGGTTGGGGATCACCTGCGCGCTGTAAAGACGCTTGCCGGCCTTATCGATCTGGCAATCGTAATACGCGCCGGGCGAACGCACCAGCTGGGATACAATGACGCGCTCCGCGCCGTTGATAATAAAAGTGCCGTGTTCGGTCATCAGGGGGAATTCACCCATGAAGACGTCACTTTCCTTGATTTCGCCGGTCTCACGGTTCTTAAGACGGACGAATACCTTCAGCGGCGCGGCATAAGTCAGGTCGCGCTCACGGCAGCGTTCAACACTGTTTTTAGGCGTAGAATCCAGCGAATAATCGACAAACTCCAGCACCAGATTATCGCTGTAATCGGTGATGGGAGATACGTCGGCCAGCACTTCGCGCAGATCGTCGGTCAGAAAACGCTTGTAGGAATTCTTCTGAACCTCGATCAGGTTCGGCATGTCCAGTACCTCATCGATGCGCGAGAAGCTCTTGCGCGTACGCAGCTTCCCCATTTGGACCTCGTGCACCATAAAGATCACACCCCTTTATTCTGCCCGATTCAGTCATTTTGCGCCTTTTTTGCCAGCTTTTTCCAGTCACCCGGGCGGCATAAAAGTCGCATCATAACGATATCGATGCAATCATAAAGTATAGCACAACCTAAAATGCCCGTCAAGACGTCTGACGGGCATTTTATCTGTTTTTTTGAAATTTATTTACAATTCAGGAAGGATTTTTTGCTTCCGGGGCGTATGCGGCGCATTTTTGCCATATTTTCATCAATTCATGGCAATTTCGTCCATCACGCGGGCAAAAGCGGCGCGGGCGTTTCGCTTAACCTCATCCCAGGCCTCCTCCATACCCTTTTGCTGCAGTTCCCTAAGGCACCTGCTGCTTTCCTCCAGCAGTTTGCTGTCGCCGCCCATGGCAAGGCCGGGCATCATACTGTCACCGTGCTGGCGCTTGCCCAGAAAATCGCCGGGGCCGCGAAGCTCCAGATCCTTGCGGGCAATCACAAAACCATCCCCCGTTTCACACAGCGTCTTGAGCCGCTCGTTGGGCTGTGCCAGCAGGAAGCACCAGCTCTTTTCCGCACCGCGTCCCACGCGCCCGCGAAGCTGATGCAGCTGGGAAAGGCCAAAGCGCTCGGCGTTTTCGATCACCATGACGGTGGCGGAGGGCACATTGACGCCCACCTCGATGACGGTGGTCGCAACCAGCACATCCATGTCCCCCGCGGAAAACTTCTTCAGCGTTTCTTCCTTTTCATCCGCCGGCTGCTCGCCGTAGGTCAGCCCCAGGCGCAGATCGGCAAGCGCGCCCATGGAAAGCTCCGCGTAGGTTTCCTGGGCGCTCTTCACGTCCAGATTCTCGTTTTCGTGCACCATGGGGCACACGATGTAGGTCTGTCTCCCCTTCTTCGCCTCATCCCGGATAAAGCCGTACAGCCCCTGCCGCTTTTCCTCCGGCACCACGCGAGTGGTGACCGGCGTGCGGCCGGGCGGCAGTTGATCGATGACGGAAATATCCAGATCGCCGTACAGAACCAGCGCCAGCGTGCGCGGGATGGGCGTTGCGGACATGACCAGCGCATTGGGCGTCTGCTTCCCCTTATTGGAAAGCATTTTTCTTTGATGGACGCCGAAGCGGTGCTGCTCGTCGGTGATCACCAGGCCCAGATCCGCGTACTCCACGCCCTCGGACAGGAGCGCATGCGTGCCGATGACCACCTGCCAGCTGCCCGTCCGGATGCTTTCCAGCGCTTCCCGGCGCTCTTTTGTCTTCATCCCGCTGAGCAATAGCCCGCACCGGATGCCAAGCGGCTCCAGCATTTTCCTTGCGCTTTCCAGATGCTGCCGGGCCAGAATTTCCGTCGGCGCCATCAGGGCGCTCTGGTATCCGCTCTTGCATGCGCAGTACATGGCGCCAAAGGCCACAGCCGTTTTGCCGCAGCCCACGTCACCCTGCACGATGCGCCCCATGGCGGCGTCCTTGGTAAGATCTTCTGCGATATCCACCAGCACCCTCCTCTGCGCACCGGTCGGCGCAAAGGGCAGCGAATTCCAGAACGCATCCGGCGTGTCCTGTGCAAACTGCATTTTGACGCCGTTTGTCCTTTCGCCTCTGAGCAGCAGCGACGCCGTCTGATAAAACAGCGCCTCTTCAAAAGCGATGCGGCGCAGCGCAATGGACAGGTTCTCCTTGGTTTCCGGGAAATGCGCCTGACGGAGCGCAAAATTCCTTTCACACAGCCCGTAGCGAAGCCGCACGTCCCGGGGCAGCGTTTCCGGGCAGCAGCTTTCCAGCTGCTCCAAGCCCTGACGGATAATATCCCGCATGGTTTTGCCGGGAATGGCGCTCACTGCGCGGTACACAGGCACAATGCCCCGTTCCGTCACCCGGGCAGGACAATACATGCGCGTTTTGCCCGCTTTATCCCGATCGACGCGGCCATAGAACACTACCTGATCGTTTTCGTGGATCTGGTTGGGCACCCAGGGCTGGTTGAAAAATACCACATTCAAACTGCCCCTGGGCACACTGTCATCCCGGATGCGCACCGTAACGCTGCTGCGTCCCTTGAAACGGGCCAGCTTGGGGCTGTTGATCACATACCCCTCCACACAGCACACTTCGCCGGGAACCAATTGGGCAATGGGCGTTGACACGGTGGTATCCTGATAGGAGGAGGGCAGCATGAGCAAAAGATCCTGCAGCGTATGGACGCCCGCCTTGTTCAGCGCTTCCACCCGGGCCTTGCCAAGCCCCTTCAGTTCTTCAAGACGCATGCTTTCCCTGCCTCCTTCCGTCAAAAAAGGACGCGGATGCATTCGCCCACGTCCTTTCCTATTACTTTGCTTGTTTATTCCACCGCGATCAGGTAGTAGTACAAAGGCTGACCGCCCCTGTGCACGTCCACGTCGCAATCGGGGAACATATCGGCAATCTCTTCGCCCAGAGCCTGCGCATCCTCTTCGGTGGTTTCGTCACCGTAGTAGAGGGTGATCAGCGCATCGTCCTCGGTGACGATATCCTTCACCAGAGACATGGCCACTTCATGGATGCTGTCGGACTTGAAGGTCACCTTGCCGTTGTGCAGACCGATGATATCGCCTTCGTTGATGTGCATGTCCTCAAAATCGGTATCACGCACAGCGTAGGTGATGGTGCCGGTACGCACGCGCTGGGCAGCCTCGTCCATCATGGCGGCATTTTCCTCGGCGTCCGCATCGGGATTGAAAGCGACAGCCGCGGCGATGCCCATAGCCACGTTCTTGGTGGGGATCACCTTGACGGTGTTCTTGCAGATCTCGGCGGCCTGCTGCGCAGCCAGGATCACGTTGCCGTTGTTGGGGAACACGAACACCACTTCGGCGTTCACGCTGTCAATGGCCTTCTGCAGATCCTCGATGGAGGGGTTCATGGTCTGACCGCCTTCCACCACCGCATCCACCTGCAGATCGCGGAAGATGCCGGAGAAGCCGTCGCCCAGCGACACGCTCACCATGCCGTAGGGCTTGGGAGGCTGCTTCTGCTCCTGTTCTTCCTTCTTGCGGATGTTTTCGCGGCGCTGCTCCACCATGTTTTCGATCTTCAGGTTCACAAGCTCGCCCAGTTCCAAGCCGTACTGCAGCGCCTTGCCGGGATCGTTGGTGTGCACATGGACCTTGATCAGTTCCAGATCGCCCACCACCAGCACGCAGTCGCCGATACGGTTGAGGCGGCGGCGGAAGAAGTCCACGTCGTCCTCCTTCACATCGTCCTTGATGTACTGGATGAGGAACTCGGTGCAGTAGGCGAACTTGATTTCCTCCATGCTGTCGTGGTCGTCCACAAACTGCACTTCGGTTTCTTCGCCGGTCGTTTCTACAGCGTCAATGGTTTCGCCGCGGAGCACGGCGGCATAGCCGTTGTAGATCATCATCAGACCGCGTCCGCCCGCGTCCACAACGCCGGCCTGCTTGAGCACAGGCAGCATTTCGGGGGTACGGTTGAGGATGGCTTCGCCGCTCTTGAGGATGGTATCAAAGAGCGCGTCAAAGTCATCGGGAGCTGCTTCCGCCTGACGGACGGCGTCCTCCGCCATCACGCGGGCCACCGTCAGAATGGTGCCCTCCTTGGGCTTCATGACGGCCTTGTAGGCAGTATCGGCGCCGCTCTTCATGGCGGCGGCAAACTGCACGGGCGTGATCTTGTCCACACCTTCCAGGGCCTTTGCAAAGCCGCGGTAGATCTGGCTGGTAATCACGCCGCTGTTGCCGCGTGCGCCGCGCAGGGCGCCCTTGGCAAGGGCTGCAGCCGCTTCGCCGGCGCTCTGGAATTCCTTCTGGTTTACTTCCCGGGTCGCGCTCATCATGGTCAGGGACATGTTGGTGCCCGTATCGCCGTCCGGCACGGGGAACACGTTCAGCGCATCCACTACCTCACGGTTTTTCTCCAAGAGGGCAGCGCCCGCGATGACCATCTCACGCAGAAGCAGGCCATCGATAAATTTCGTCTGGATCAACGTCGTCTCCTCCGTTCATTGGCGTCAGATACGGATACCTTCCACCGAGATGTTGACGCGGCGCACCTTGACGCCGGTCATGCTTTCCAGCTTGTACTTGACCTGTTCCACGATGGTCTTGCACACCTCGGCAACGGAAATGCCGTATTCCACCACGATGAAGAGATCAACGTCCAGTTGATCTTCCACCATGCGGACCTGCACACCCTTGCTCAGATTTTCGCGGCCAAGCCACTCCACCAGGCCGTCCTTGGCCCGCTTGGAGGACATGGCAACGATGCCGTAGCATTCCAGTGCCGCATAGCCAACGACCTTGAGCAGCACATCCTCGCTGATATAGATAGTACCAATGTCATTCTTGACTTTGCATTCCATGACAATGAACCTCCTTTGGGTTCTTCTCCGTGCGCGGATACACGCAGGGATATATCATAGTATACAGGAAAATTGCAAATGTTGCAAGCCCCCAATGGGAAGCCTCACATTCGTGCCGTAATTTTGCGGCCCGTTTCCCCGTTACCGGATGCGCCAGATACGGTCGTTGTATTCCCAGATGGTGCGGTCGGAGGAGAAGAAGCCGGAGGCTGCGGTATTGCTGATGGCCATCTTCACCCATTTTTCCTGATCACGGTAATCCTGCTCGGTGCGGCGCTGAGCCATGGAGTAGGAACCGAAATCCTTGAGCACAAAGTAGGGATCGCTAAAGAGCAGGTTGTGGTAGATATCCTGCAGCGCAGCAGGGTTTTCGGGCATCAATGTGCCGTCAATGATCTGGGTCAGGGCGCGGCGGAGTTCCGCATTGGTTTCATACACATGCATGGGAGAATAGCCGCCCGTCTGCTGCAGATCCCGCACCGTATCCGTGCGCATGCCGAAAATGTAGATATTGTCCGGGCCCACCGCGTTGTGGATCTCGATATTGGCGCCGTCCATGGTACCGATGGTCAGCGCGCCGTTCATCATGAACTTCATATTGCCCGTGCCGGAGGCTTCCTTGCCGGCGGTGGACAATTGTTCGCTCAGATCCGCGGCGGGGATCAGCGCCTCGGCGCCGGACACGTCGTAATTCTCCAGGAACACCACCTTGAGCATTTTCTTTGCCCGGGGAGAGCGGTCAATGAGGCGGGAGATGGCCAGGATCAGGCGGATGATCTGCTTGGCCATGTAATAGGCAGGGCTTGCCTTGGCGCCAAAGATAAACACGCGGGGCTGCATGGTAAAGTTGGGATCGTCCATGATGCGGTTGTAGAGCACCAGGATATGCAGGGCGTTGAGCAGCTGGCGCTTGTATTCATGCAGACGCTTGGCCTGCACGTCAAACATAAAGTCCGGATCCACCCGCATGCCCTGGCGTTTGAAGAGCACGTCGCTGAAATAGGCTTTATTCTGCCGCTTTACTTCCGCAAAGGCGGCGCGGAAGGCAGCATCGTCCCGATAGGGCAGCAGCGCCTTGAGTTCCTCCGGCTCACGCACCCACTGATCGCCGATGGCATCGCAGATCAGGTCAGTCAGCTGCGGATTGCAGCTCATCAGCCAGCGGCGGTGGGTAATGCCGTTGGTAATGGCGGAGAATTTTTCAGGCATCACCTGATAATAATCGTGGAAGGTATCCTTTTTGAGGATCTCGCCGTGCAGCTGGCTTACGCCGTTGACGGAGTAGCTCATGGCCACACACAAATTGGCCATGTGCACCATGCCGTAGGCGATGACAGCCTGGCGGGCGATGCGGGGATCGCTGCCGTTCTGATATTTCTCGGCAAGATCGGCGCACACGCGGCGGTTGATCTCCTGCAAAATCATGTAGATGCGGGGCACCAGGTTCTGCATCATCTGCTCAGGCCACTTTTCCAGCGCCTCGCTCATGACGGTGTGGTTGGTGTAGGCGATGGTGCGCTGTACAATCCAGCTGGCCTCGTCCCAGCCAAGGCCCTCTTCGTCGATGAGCAGACGCATCAGTTCGGGGATGGCAAGGCCGGGATGGGTATCGTTGATATGGATGGTCATCTTTTCGGGCAGCAGATGGAACTGGTTGCCAAAGCGGCGCTTGAAATCCTTCAGCGCATACTGCAGCGTGGCGCTGGTGAAGAAGTAGTGCTGCTTGAGGCGCAGTTCCTTGCCCTCGTAATGGTTGTCTTCGGGATAGAGCACCTTGCTGATCACGGCAGCCAGCTCCTGCTCCTGCATGGCCTTCATGTATTCGCCGCTGTTGAAGGACTTGAAATCCAGCGTCTTGGGAGAACGGGCGCGCCACATGCGCAGGCTGTTGACCGTTTCGCAGTCGTAACCGGCAACGGGCATATCGTAGGGTACGGCTTCCACGGTACGGTAATCGTGATGGATGAACTTCATCCTGCCGTCCTCATGCCTTTCCTCCACCCAGCCGCCAAAGTGCACTTCGCAGGTATCCTCGGGGGCGGGCACTTCCCACACATTGCCGTTTTCCAGCCAGTTATCCGGCATCTCCACCTGCTGGCCTTCGATCAGGCGCTGACGGAAAAGGCCGTACTCGTAGCGGATGGTGCAGCCCACCGCCGGCATGGACAGGGAAGAAAGGCTGTCCAGGAAGCAGGCGGCAAGACGGCCCAGACCGCCGTTGCCAAGGCCGGGTTCCGGCTCTTCCCACAGCACCTTTTTGATATCCAGACCCAGTTCCTCCAGCGCCTCGCGGTAGGCAGAGGAGCTGCACAGATTGAGCATATTGCAATAGGCGCTGCGGCCCGTGAGGAATTCCACAGACAGGTAATACAGGCGCTTGCCCTGATAGTTTTTGTCCTGCTCGCGGTAAGCCACCCATTTTTGCATGATTTGGTCGCGCACCGTGGAGGCCACGGCATAATAGATCTGCTGCTGGGTAGCATCCGCCAGCGTACGGCCGTTGTAGCGCTGCAATTTACCCAGAATGGATGTCTTGATGGATTCTTTATCGAACTTCGTAGTCGGCATAGAGACCTCCGAAATATGATTCCTTGTATTAAGACGCGCCGGGCAGGCGGTCTTCTGTGCATAATCGTCTATATTATACGCCATTTCCGGCAAATTGTAAACCTTTGTCCGCAAGGCGCGGCCCTCTGCCTCTCCCGGACAGTTTTTTTGCTTCAGCCCTTGCGCAAATCGGCAAAACCCGATATGATGGATACAACCAAAGTCCATCACCTTCAAGGAGGCCTATATTATATGAAAGCATTGCTTATCGGCGGCACCGGCGTCATCAGCACCCATATCACCCGCCTGCTCATTGAAAAGGGCTGGGACGTAACGCTGCTCAACCGCGGCAACCGGCAGAGCGAATTCCCCGCCGCTAATCAGATCATTGCCGATATGAACGACGAGCAGGACGTGGCAAAAAAGCTGGAAGGCCTGCATTTTGATACGGTATGCCAGTTCATCGCCTTCAAGCCCGAGCAGGTTGAGCGCGACATCCGCCTGTTTACCGGTAAAACGGATCAGTACATTTTCATTTCCAGCGCCTCCGCCTATCAAAAGCCCCCGGCCCATCCCGTCATTACGGAAAGTACGCCTCTGCACAACCCCTACTGGCAGTATTCCCGGGATAAGGCAGCCTGCGAAACGGTGCTGATGGAAGCCTACAACAAGGATCTGTTCCCCATCACCATCGTGCGTCCCAGCCACACCTTCTCCGAGCGCTCCATCACCGTGCCCATCCACGGCAAGTTCGGCGCCTGGCAGGTGCTCAAGCGCATGATGGAGGGCAAAAAGGTGCTCATCCCCGGCGACGGCACCTCCCTGTGGACAGTAACCGCCTCCCGCGATTTTGCCAAAGGCTTTGTGGGGCTCATGGGCAATGTGCACGCCATCGGCGAAAATGTGCACATCACCTCCGACGAATCCCTCACCTGGAACCAGATCATGCAGTCCATCGCCCGTGCGCTGAACGCGGAATACAAGCCCTGCTATGTACCCGCCTCCATCCTGGCCCGCGTGGCCGGCACGGACTGGCAGGGCGCGCTGCTGGGCGACAAGGCCAATTCCGTGATCTTTGACAACAGCAAGCTCAAGCGCCTGGTGCCCACTTTCTGCGCCGACACCCGCTTTGACCAGGCCGCCCGCGATTCCGTGCAGACCTTCCTTTCCACCCCCGCCCTACAGAAGGACGATCCCGATTTTGACGCCCTGTGCGACAAGATCGTCGCCATCATGGAGGACGCAGAGGAAAAGATCGCCGCGCTGTGACAAGAGCATGCATTCCCCTTGAAGCAATAAAAAAGCAGCAGCCTTGCAGCTACTGCTTTTTTCGTGTGGAAAGGAATCCTTTCCTGTATGTCAACGGCCATTTGGGTGGGCCGGTCTTCACCAGTACTTGGCAGGTTTTTCCTGCAGGGATTCCTTACTTGACCACGAAGCCGTTCAGGGCCTTCACGAAGTTTTCCATCACGCAGTCGTCCATATCGCCGGTATCGATGTACATATTGTCACGGGCAGAATACATCATGGCCAGCACGCCCAGGGTGGACTTGGGATCAACACAGAACTTATCACCGCGCAGATAGAATTCGTGGGGGAAGTTCTTGCAGATGGAGCTCAGATGCTCAGCGTCTTTCATGGTGGCAACCTTGATACGAATGTTCATACGTTTTACTCTCCTTTCGGTATTGTGGCTCCCTCTGAACCACGCCGCCATTGTACATTATGGTACCAGAAAAAGCAACTTCGCCGTTTCAACAATGTTTTGAGCCGCTTTTTGGTACGGATGTACAAATCGGTTTGCATTTTTACAATGTTTGTTTTTTATCCAGATTTTACATCTGTAAACACAATATTTTCCCCGTCCCGCGCATAAACGCAGGACCTGTGCTATAATATGGTTGACACGCGGGGATGATGCATCCCCCGGCGCAAAGGAGGTATCCCCTTGAAGAGAATCGTTTTGACAGGCGGCGGCTCTGCCGGCCATGTGACCCCCCACCTGGCCATTTTGCCCCACCTTTTGGAAAAGGGCTACGACGTGCACTACATCGGCACCAAAGACGGCATTGAAAAGCGCATGGTGGCAGATCTGCCAGGCATCACCTATCACGAGGTCAAAAGCGGCAAGCTGCGCCGTTACTTTGACTGGAAAAATTTCACCGATCCCTTCCGGGTCATCGCAGGCGCTGCGGAATCCGTCCGGCTGATGAAGAAGCTCAAGCCTGACGTATGCTTTTCCAAGGGCGGCTTCGTGTCCGTACCCGTGGTGTACGGCGCCTGGAGCGCCCATGTGCCTACGCTGTGCCATGAGAGCGATCTGACCCCCGGCCTTGCCAACAAGATCTGCTCCCGGTTTGCCAAAAAGGTGGCCACCACCTTCCCCGAATGCGCCAAGGCGCTGGGCGACAAGGGCATTATGACCGGCACGCCCCTGCGCGCCAATCTGTTTTCCGGCAGCCGCGAGGAAGGCCTGAAGATCTGCGGTCTGGACGGCCAGAAGCCTGTCCTTTGCATGATGGGCGGCAGCCTTGGCGCGCAAAGCGTCAATAAGGCGCTCCGGGAAGCGCTGCCCAGGCTTCTCCCCCATATGGATATCGTGCATCTCACCGGCAAGGGCAATCTGGACGAAAGCCTGAAGGATACGAAGGGCTATGTGCAGTTTGAATTTTTGTCCGACGAGCTGCCCCATATCATGGCCCTTGCAGATTTCATCCTCTCCCGCGCAGGCAGCAACGCCCTGTGCGAGTTCCAGGCGCTGAAAAAGCCCATGCTGCTGGTCCCATATCCCAAGGGCGCCAGCCGCGGCGACCAGATCCTCAACGCGGAAAGCTACCGCGCCCGCGGCCTTGCCCATGTGCTTTTGCAGGAAAACATGACGGCTGATACCCTTGCCGACGCCATCTTCAACCTGATTGAAAGCAAGGACGCCCTCATCACCGCCCTGAATGATGCGCCCCCTGCCGACGGCACTATGGCCATCCTGCGCCTGATTGAAGAAATTCAGCAAAAATAAGGTTTACAAATTCTCCTTTTCCAGTTATAATGCACTTATTGGCGTTGAAGGAGACGGGCGCGTACTCTCTGCCCCCAAGCGAGCCGGCAAATGGTGCAAGGCCGGCGGGCAGCACGCAGCCGGATCACTCCGGAGCCTCCGTCCGAAGGGACGGCGCATCGCCTGCGTTACAGGGCGTCGAGCGGACGAATTTTTTCGTCAACTTGGGTGGTACCGCGGATTATTTCCGTCCCAGGAATTACAGTTCCTGGGACTTTTTTCTTTCCCGGGACAATAACAACAGGAGGCGCACCATGTACAAAAAGGTATCCACTGACATGAACTTTGCGGCACGCGAAAAAGAAGTGCTCAAATTCTGGCAGGAAAACGACATCATCCGCAAGAGCTTCCATGCCCGTGACAATGCGGCTGAAACCTTCACCTTCTTCGACGGACCTCCCACGGCCAACGGCAGACCTCACATCGGCCACGTGGAGACCCGTGCCATCAAGGATCTGATCCCCCGCTTCCACACCATGAAGGGCAAAAACGTGCTGCGCAAGGCCGGCTGGGATACCCACGGCCTGCCCGTTGAGCTGGAAGTGGAAAAGAAGCTGGGTCTGGACGGCAAGCCCCAGATCGAAGCCTACGGCATCGAACCCTTCATCCAGGAGTGCAAGCAGTCCGTGTGGAAGTATCTCCACGAGTGGGAGGATATGTCCAACCGCGTAGGCTACTGGGTGGATATGGAAGATCCCTACGTCACCTATCATGATAACTACATCGAATCCGTGTGGTGGTCCCTCAAGACCATCGCGGACAAGGGCCTGATCTACAAGGGACACAAGATCGTTCCCTACTGCCCCCGCTGCGGCACCGCCCTTTCCTCCCACGAAGTGGCCCAGGGCTACAAGGCCGTAAAGGAATACTCCGCCTTTGCCAAGTTCAAGGTCAAGAACGCAGAGACCCTCACCTACATCCTGGCCTGGACCACCACCCCCTGGACGCTGCCCTCCAACGTGGCGCTGTGCGTCAACGCCAATGAGGAATACTGCGAGTTTGAATGGGGCAGCGCCCGCAACATCATGGCCTCCGCGCTGGTTTCTTCCGTGTTCTCCAAGGAAGATCAGGAGCAGATCCGCGTGCTGCGCACCTTTAAGGGCGCAGAGCTGGAGTATACCGAGTACGAGCCCCTCTTCCCCATGCAGGACGCGCCCAAGGAAAAGGCCTGGTATGTGGTCTGCGACGATTACGTCACCCTGACCGACGGTACCGGCGTTGTGCATATCGCCCCCGCCTTTGGTGAGGACGACGCCCGCGTAGGCCGCAAGTACAATCTGCCCTTTGTGCAGCTGGTGGATACCCAGGGTCAGTTTGTGGAAGGCACCCCCTGGGCGGGCACCTTCGTCAAGAATGCGGACGAGCCCATCATGGCCGACCTTAAGGAGCGCGGACTGCTGCTCAAGAAGGCGCTCTATGAACACGAATATCCCCATTGCTGGCGCTGCGATACGCCCCTGCTCTATTACGCCCGTCCCACCTGGTTCATCAAGATGACCGCCGTCAAGGACGATCTGGTGGCCAACAACCGCTCCGTCAACTGGTACCCGGACAACATCAAGGAAGGCCGTATGGGCAATTTCCTGGAGAACGTGGTGGACTGGGGCCTTTCCCGCGAGCGCTACTGGGGCACGCCCCTGCCCATCTGGCAGTGCGAGGACGGCCATATGCACGTGATCGGCAGCAAGCAGGAGCTGTATGACATGGCCATTGGCGACGTCAACCTGCCCGAACTGCACCGTCCCTACATCGACCAGGTAGTCATCAAGTGCCCCCACTGCGGCAAGCCCATGCACCGCGTCAAGGAAGTTATCGACTGCTGGTACGATTCCGGCTCCATGCCTTTTGCCCAGTGGCACTATCCCTTTGAAAACAAAGAAAAGTTTGAAAGCCGCTTCCCGGCCAACTTCATTTCCGAAGCCATCGACCAGACCCGCGGCTGGTTCTACACGCTGCTTGCCATCTCCACGCTGATCTTCGGCCGCGCGCCCTTTGAAAACTGCGTGGTGCTGGGCCATGTGCAGGATAAGGACGGCCGCAAGATGAGCAAGCACCTGGGCAACGTGGTGGATCCCAACACCGTGCTGGAAAAACAGGGCGCAGACGCCATCCGCTGGTTCTTCTATTCCTCCAGCGCGCCCTGGCTGCCCTGCCGCTTCCATGAGGACGCCCTCAACGAAGGTCAGCGCAAGTTCATGTCCACGCTGTGGAACACCTACGCCTTCTTCATCCTCTATGCGGATATCGATCAGTTTGACCCCAAGGATCATGATCTGAGCAAGGTGGATCTGACGCTGATGGACAAGTGGATCCTCAGCCGCCTGAACTCCCTGATCAAGGAAGTGGACGAAGATCTGACCGCCTACAGGATCCCCGAATCCGCACGCGCGCTGAACGACTTTGTGGATGAACTGAGTAACTGGTACGTGCGCCGCGGCCGCGAACGCTTCTGGGGCAAGGGCATGGCAGGCGATAAGGAAGCCGCCTTCACCACCCTCTATCATGTGCTGGAGACCCTCTCCCGCCTGATCGCCCCCTATGTGCCCTTCATGGCAGAAAGCATCTATCAGAACCTGGTCAAGTCCGTGCAGGAAGACGCCCCCGAAAGCGTACATCTGTGCGATTTCCCCGTGGCGGACGAAAGCCGCATCGACAAAAACATGGAAGAACAGATGGACGCCCTCATCGACGTGGTACAGCTGGGCCGCGCCTGCCGCAACCTTGCCAACATGAAGGTGCGTCAGCCCGCCGCCAACCTGTACGTCACCGGCGCCTCCTTCGGCGCGGAATATGCCGCACTGGCCGAGGACGAACTGAACGTGAAGCATGTGGAATTGGTCGAAGATGCTTCTGCCTTCACCGGCTACAAGCTCAAGCCGCAGATGCGCACGCTGGGCCCCAAGTACGGCAAGCTCCTTGGCAAGATCAGCAAGGCGCTGCTGGAGCAGGACGGCAACAAGGTTGTCAAGGGTTTCCAGATGGGCGAAAGCCTGGTGCTGGATATCGAGGGCACCGAAGTGGTACTTGGCAAGGATGACGTGCTCACCGAATCCATGCAGAAGACCGGCTTCATGGCCCAGTCCGAAGGCAGCGTGACGGTGGCGCTGGATACCAATCTGACCCCCGAGCTCATCGCCGAAGGCTATGCCCGCGAAGTGATCAGCAAGCTGCAGACCATGCGCAAGGATCACGGTCTGGACGTGACCGACCGCATCCACGTGTGCTGGCAGGGCAGCGAAAAGCTGGCTCCCGCGCTGAATGCACACAGCGAAATGATCAAGAGCAGCGTGCTGGCTCTCTCCTTCGAGCAGGCCGCCGCTTCCGAAAACGCCTATGCCCAGGAATGGGATATCAACGGCGAAAAGGCCACCCTGGCCATCACCAAGGCGTAATCAAATACAATCCAAAGGGACGCTCATCCGGGCGTCCCTTTTTTGCTGCAATCAAAAAGGAGGCTTGCGCCTCCTTTGCTTTGTGGATTTATTCGGCCAGCAGCTTCTCCACCACGGTGCGGTCCACGGTAACGCTCTTGAGCTCCGCGGCAGCGCCTGCGCCTTCAATGATGCGCAGGGTGAACTTGAGATTCTCCTGAGTATCCAGCAGCTCACGGACCAGGGCGGCGTCCTCTTCACCCAGCGGCAGCTTGCCGGCAAAAATCTTCAGCCCCGCGCCGTCAAAGATGCGCAGCGTGATGCTTACCTTGTCGCTGTCCGCAAAAAAGAGGAGATTGACGCGCTCCTGCGCTTCCTTCAGTTCTGCAATTTCCGCCTGCGCAGCGGCCAGTTCCTCTGCCTTCATGACCAGTTCGCCTTCACGGGCAGTCAACTGGGTTTTGGTCACTTCATGCGCCGTCTTTTCATCAGCCAGCGCAGTATTCAGCGCTTCCACATCCGCAGTCAGCGCATCTGCCTTGGCCGTCAACTCTGCATGCGCGGTATCCAGCGCAGCCTTTTCATCCTGCACAGCGGCAAGGGCGGTTTTGGTTTCTTCATGGGCGGCCTTGGTTTCCTCATGGGCTGCCTTTTCGCCGTCCAGCTCAGCCTGCACGGCAGCAAGCGCAGTGGCGTTCGCTTCGGTTTCGCCCTTATGCGCTTCATCGGCTGCATCCTTCTCCGCCTGCAGCGCGACAAGAGCAGCCTGCGTTTCAGCGTGGGCAGCTGCTTCCGCATCCAGCTCGGCCTGCTTGCCCGCCACGTCCGCTTCATGCGCGTTCTTTTCCGTCTGCAGTTCATTCTGCGTTGAGGTCAGCTTACCTTCTGCGATCCGCAGCTTGGTTGCCAAATCCGATTTCTGAGATGCGAAGGCGGCAGCCACTGCAATGGCAGCAACGGCGATGACAGCCACAAGAGCCAGTACCAGTTTCATCTTTTTGCTCATGGTAATCCTCCTTACGTCATGCTTTGTAGATTATGGCATTATATTTCCCTTTTCCTTCATGTATACGCCATGCAGCCGCCAAATTCCTGCAAGCGCATTGCATACAATAAAACAAAAAAGGCGATGGATTTCTCCATCGCCTGTATGCACCCCGAGGATGCATGTGTATTAGTCTTCGTCTTCTTCGTCCTGCTGGGCGTTTTCGATGATCTTCTTGGCAACGTCCATGGGAACTTCTTCGTAGCGCTCGAAAGCCATGGTGAAGTAGCCGCGGGCCTGGGTCATGGAACGCAGGTCGGTAGCATACTTGAACATTTCGGCATGGGGTGCTTCGGCGGTGACGCGCTGGAGACCGTCGATCTGGTCCATACCCATGATGCGGCCGCGACGCTTGTTCATATCGCCCATGATGTCGCCCATGTACTCATCGGGAACGAACACTTCCACGTGCATGATGGGCTCCAGCAGTACGGGAGAAGCTTCCTTACAGCCCTTCTTGTAAGCGATGCGGGCAGCGGTCTTGAAGGCCATTTCGGAAGAGTCGACGGGATGGTAGGAACCGTCATACAGCTTGGCGCGCAGACCCACCATGGGGTAGCCGGCCAGAACGCCCTTCACGATGTTTTCGCGCAGACCCTTTTCAACAGAGGGGATAAAGTTGCGGGGCACGGCGCCGCCGACAACAGCGTCCACAAATTCGAATTCCACGTTGGTATCGCCGATGGGGCCAAACTCGATCCACACATCGCCGAACTGGCCGTGACCGCCGGATTGCTTCTTGTGGCGGCCCTGGCAGGACACCGTCTTGCGGATGGTCTCACGGTAGGGGATCTTGGGATCGTTCAGGTTGGCCTGAGCGCCGAACTTGGAGGCCAGCTTGTTGCGGATCACGTCCAGATGCAGTTCGCCCTGACCGGACACCAGCGTTTCGGTGGTTTCCACGTTCTTTTCAACCTTGATGGAGGGATCTTCTTCCTGCAGACGGGTCAGACCGGAGAAGATCTTGTCTTCTTCGCCCTGCTTGGCGGCAGAGATGGCCTTGGCGATGCAGGGAGTGGGATACGCGATGGGCGCGAACTTGACAGGGTTGGCAGGATCGCACAGGGTATCGCCGGAGTTGGTATACTGCAGCTTGCTCAGAGCGCCCAGATCGCCGGCAAACAGGGTATTGGCAGCGGTCTGCTTCTTGCCGCGCATGGTGAACAGGCCGCCGGCCTTTTCGTTCTTATCGGCAGTGGCGTTGTACAGAGCGGTGGCGGCGGTCAGCTTACCGGAGCACACGCGCACCAGGGACAGCTTGCCAACGAAGGGGTCGGCCACGGTCTTGAACACGAAAGCGGAGAAGGGGGCGTTGGCGTCGCACTTGACGGTCACTTCGGCGTCGGTCTTGGGGTTGATACCCTTCATTTCGCCGCCTTCGGGAGAGGGCAGGTAGGTGACGAAGGTATCCAGCAGCTTGGCAACGCCGATGCCGGTGGTGGAGGACACGGCGACAACGGGCACGATGGAGCCGTTGATCATGCCGGCATGGAAGCCCTGCAGGATCTCTTCATGGGTCAGCTCTTCGCCTTCCAGGTACTTCATCATCAGTTCATCGTCAGCGCCGGCGGCAGCTTCGGTGATCTCTTCCAGAGCGGTCTGGATCTGGTCGGCCATGTTGGCGGGCACGGGCACTTCCTTCAGGGTCTTGCCGGCGCCTTCCCAGGCCTTGTTTTCAAGCACGTTCACAACGCCCTTGAAGGAGGAACCGGCGCCGATGGGCAGCAGGAGCGGCACCACGGAGGAGCCGAACTTGTCGCGCAGCTGATCCACTACCTTTTCGTAGTTGGCGTTTTCGGTATCCATACGGTTGACGATCACCATACGGCACACGCCGTTCTTTTCAGCCTGCTGCCAGGCCTTTTCGGCGCCCACGGTGAGGCCGGAAACGGCGCCCACAACGATGCCGGCGGTCTTCACAACGCGCATGGCGCCGCACATTTCGCCCACAAAGTCGAAATAGCCGGGCACGTCCACAACGTTTACCTTGTGCTTGTTCCATTCGATGGGAGCCAGCGCAGTGCCGATGGAAATATGGCGTTTGGTTTCTTCGGGATCGTAGTCCATCGCGGCGGTGCCGTCTTCGACACGGCCCTGACGGTCCACATGGCCAGCGGCAAAGAGCATTGCCTCAGTCAGCGTGGTTTTGCCCTCGCCGCCATGACCCACTAACGCAAGATTACGGATAGAAGTCGTCTGATAGTCAGCCATAAGTAATGTCCCCCTATATGTTATGTGAATTTGAACGATTTCAAGCTCATTCGGTCAGTATTTTACCAGAATGTTCAGTAAAGTGCAAGCATTATCTGCTTTATTTGGGTAAAAACATGAAAAAAACCGTATTTTATACCATATTACGGCAGCTCAAGAAGCATCTGCATGTGGCGGATGCTCGTTTCTCCGGCAGAAGAATGCAGCTCCAGCGCACCTTCACTCCCATCGTCGCAGAAGCCGTTATTCTCCTGCAAACATTCCTTCAGCTGCGCCAGCGTTTTCATGCTGCCGTCGATAAAGCGGCATTCCTTGGGCAGGTGCAGGGACAAAGCGTTTTTCACAAAAGGATAGTGGGTGCACCCCAGCACCGCCACGTCGATTTCGTCCCTGGGCACGTCGCGGAGCAGGTTTTCAAAGTAGCGGCGGATGTTATCCCCCTCCACTTCGCCTCTTTCCACAAATTCCATCAGACCCGGGCAGGGCATGGGAATGCAATGTTCCCCGTGCTCCTTGAGGATCTGGGCAAAGCGGGCGCTTGCAATGGTGCCGGGCGTGGCCATGGCCAGCACCTTGCCCTCTTTGCGCAGGGTATTGGCAAGGGCCACCGCAGGCTCAATGCCGATCACAGGCACAGGGCAATATGCCTGCAAGGCGTGCAGAGACGCCGCCGTCGCCGTATTGCAGGCGATGACGATGGCCTTCACGCCCTTTGCAAGGAGAAAATCCGCCACCTTCGTGGAAAGGGCGATCACTTCCTCCGTGGTCTTTACGCCGTAGGGCGCGTTGGCGCCGTCGCCGAAGTATACAAAATGCTCATGGGGCAATGCGCGGCGCAGTTCCCTGAGAACGCTGATGCCACCCACGCCGCTGTCAAATACGCCGATGGGACGATTGTCTGCCATAACAACACTTTCTTTCGTTTGTAAATTGGATGGGCTTTTTTCCATCATACGCAAAAAACAGATTCCTGTCAATCAAGCCGATCAAAATACCGGCACACGGAAAGCGCCAGCGGCTCCATGGAAAGAAGCGCCTCAGTCAGCGTGTTCTGATTGTTTCCCACCTCAAGCAGCAAACAGCAGGGCGCAATATGCTGGTTGTACCGGCCGCTTTTCAGCGCAACGCCCCGGGAAATATCCGGGATCAGCGCGTTCATGCCGTCTGATAAAAAGGTCGCGATCCTTTCATTCCGCTGCCAGTCGGGCTTTTCGTCCATGCCCGTCTGCCCGCTTCCCTTCCCCACCAGAAAAAGCAGCCGGGCATAGCTTTTGCCATCTTTCTCCACCGTGTTTTTGCCGTTCCCCACAGAGTAGGAATCCCGGTGCAGATCGATGTACAGATCATAGGGATCATCCAGCGTTTTTTCCAGCGCCTCCAGCGACCGGGCATAGGCGGTGGACAGATCCGGCGTTTCGTAATCCGTCGTATCGTGACACACCAAAAAGCCCGCATTTTGCAGCCTGCGGGCCAGTTCCGCGCCAACGCGCACCATGTTGCACGCCGTATCCCGGGTACGCCAGGTTTCCGTTTTGGTATAGGTGTTTCCGTCCGAGGGATCATACGCCTCACAGGTATGGGTGTGGTAGATATAGATCCGCGGTGCGCCCGCATTTTCCCCCTCGCCCACCGATACCACCCGGACGGAAAAATCCGCCTGTCCGTCACCGGCTGCCGGCAGCACCGTCAGGATCAATGCCAACACAAACAGCAGCATTCTGCGCAAAAAGCATCACCCCATGACAGTATATGCATGCATCACAGGTGATCATTCACAAGCATCAGAATATCCTCCGGTTGAAGAGACGGCTGCAGCGCCATGTTCAGTCCAAGCGCCAGCACGGAAGCCACCCTTCCAAGCAGCAAATCCACCTCCCGGGGCGTAACCACAAGCTCCCCAAGCGCATCCTTTGTCACCCGTTCCACCATGCCCTCCACGGCGCGCTCCGCATCATACTCCCCTGCCTGCGCTTCCTCCACCAGCAGCGAAAGAGCGTCCCGGATGATACCGGATGCATACACCACCATGGGCACGCCCACCGCGATCACCGGCACGCCCAGCGTTTCCCTGCTCAAGCCCATCCGGTGATTGCCCACTCCGCTGCCCGGGGAAATGCCCGTATCCGTGATCTGCACCGTACTACAGATGCGTTTTGCCTCCCGCGCAGCCAGCGCATCAATGGCGATCACCGCACTTGGCCTGACCCTGTCCACGATCCCCCGCACCATTTCCGCCGTTTCGATGCCCGTAATACCCAGCACGCCGGGCGCGATGGCGCATACGCTGCGGAACGGCAGGTTCGCATCATGCTCCAGCTGCAGCTGAAGCTGCCTGGTCACCAGCAGCTTTTCAATCACCCAGCTGCCAAGCGCGTCTGCTGTGATATGGCGGTTGCCCAGCCCCACTGCCAGCACGCATCCTTCCTCAGGCAGCAGCGGCCTGATCTCTTCCGCCAGGGTACAGGAAAGCTCCTGCTGCACCTGCAATTCCGTATCGGAAAGCGCCAGGCGCCTGTCGCACAGCGTCACATACCTGCCCTTGTCCTTGCCAAGCTCCCGGGCCGCCTTTTGCGTATGCACCTGCACCCGGTGCACCTGAATATCGCCCCTTTGTTCATCCTGCCTGCTGACGCCCTCCCCGTGGGGCAGCGCCGCAAACCGTTCAATAGCCAGATCCGTCCTCAGCTGCATGCCGTTTCCTCCGCTTTTTAGCTGTATTCTGCCATTTTTACACGCTTTCTATGCAATATCCCCCACCTTGACGAACCGGTCCTTTTGTGGGATAATAAGGATGGAAAATTATCGCAGGAGGCGCCCATGGCTCACAAGATCCTGCACGCGGACCCCGAAGGTCCGGGTGCGCAGCACGGCTTGAAATGCGGAGAAGAAATTCTCCGGATCAACGGCGAAGAAGTGATCGACGAGATCGATTATCAGGCACTGACCAGCGCTGAAAAGCTGGTGATCCGCGTCCGGGATGAACAGGGCAGCGAAAGGGACGTAACCATCCGCAAGGAGGACTGGGAGCCCCTGGGGCTGCGCATGGCAGATACCATGATGTGCAAGCCCATGTGGTGCAAAAACAACTGCGTGTTCTGCTTTGTCAAACAGATGAAGCCCAGCTGCCGGGAAACGCTGTATGTGAAGGACGACGACTGGCGCATGTCGCTGATGATGGGCAACTTCATCACATTGACCAATGTGTCCGACAAGGAGTTTGACCGCATCATCCGCCGCAAGGCAAGCCCGCTGTATATTTCTGTCCATGCCACAGATATGGAGCTGCGTAAAAAGCTGCTGAAGAACCCGGACGCAGGCAAACTGATGGATCGGTTGAACAGGCTGAAAGATGCGGGCATCCGCTTTCACTGCCAGGTGGTGCTCTGCCCCGGCATCAACGACGGCGAGCATCTGGAAAAAACCATCCACGATCTTGCTGCTCTCTACCCCGCCGCGCAGAGCGTGGCGCTGGTGCCGGTGGGGTTGACAAAGTTCCGCGAAGGGCTTCCCCAGCTTTCCATCTACACAAAAGAAACCGCCATGCCCGTTATGGAATGCGCCATGCGCTGGCAGAAGATCTGCATGGATTACTGCGGCACCCGCTTTGTATTCCCGGCAGACGAATTCTACTGCATCACCGGCATGGACGTGCCCTCGGACGAAAGCTACGAAAGCTACGCCCAGATCGAAAACGGCGTGGGCATGCTGCGCCAGTTTGAGGAGGATCTGAAATACGCCTCCTCCTGCGAGCACCGTGCCGCCCGTGCACGCCGCGTGCTCATCGCCTGCGGCGTATCGGTTGCCCCTACCATGGAAAAATGGCTTGCCGCCTATGCGCCCAAGGGCGTTGCCTGGCGTGTCAAGCCTATCCTCAACGACTTTTTCGGCCACACCGTCACCGTAACCGGTCTTCTCACCGGCGGCGATCTGATCAACCAGCTCAAGGATGAGGATACGGACGAGATCCTGCTGGCCGATTGTACGCTGCGCAACGAAGGCGATCTGTTCCTGGACGATATGTCCATCGACGAACTGCGCAGCGCCCTCCGCCCCCCTGTCACCACCGTCCCTGCCCAGAACGGCGAAGCCTTTTTTGAGGCGCTGCTGGGCTGACCATCACCAATTGGTAAGGAGTTAACATATGGCATCCGCAAGACCTCTGGTGGCCATCGTCGGCCGCCCCAACGTGGGTAAATCCACCTTCTTCAACAAAATCTCCGGCCACCGCATCGCCATTGTGGAGGATATCCCCGGCGTGACCCGTGACCGCATCTATGCCGATACCGAATGGATGGGCCGCAAGTTCACCATGATCGATACCGGCGGCATCGATCCCCGTTCCGAGGACGTGCTGCTCTCCCAGATGCGCCATCAGGCGGAATTGGCTATGGAAATGGCGGACGTGATCTGCTTTTTTACCGACGCCCGCGCCGGCATGACGCCGGATGACGAGGAAGTGGCCAACATGCTGCGCCGCACACGCAAGCCTGTGCTGCTGGTTGTCAACAAACTGGACCATGCCGGCCTCAATGACGTGCTCTATGAGTTCTACGCCCTGGGCCTTGGCGACCCCATTGGCATCTCCGCCGCCAATATGCTGGGCCTTGGCGATCTGCTGGACGAGATCGTCAGCCACTTCCCGCCCAGGGAAGAGGGCGATGACGAGGAAGAGGGCACCGTGATCCAGCTGGCTGTGGTAGGCCGTCCCAACGTGGGCAAGAGCTCTCTTGTCAACAAGCTTCTGGGTCAGGAGCGCACCATGGTGTCCAACATCCCCGGCACCACCCGCGACGCCATCGACACCCGCTTTACCGCGCCCTCCGGCCAAGCCTACAACATCATCGATACCGCCGGCATCCGCCGCAAGCGCGCCATTGAGGATGAATCCCTGGAGCGCTACAGCGTTATCCGGTCACTTACTGCCATCCGCCGCTGCGACGTGGCGCTGCTGCTCATCGACGCCCAGGAGGGCGTAACGGATCAGGACGCCCGCATCGCGGGTCTGGTGCGCGACGAGGGCAAGGCCTGCGTGGTGGTCGTCAACAAATGGGATGCGCTGGAAAAGGAAACCGGCACGCTGGAAAGCTTCCGCAAGCAGGTGCTGTCCGACCTGAAGTTTATGGACTATGCCAACGTGCTCTTCATTTCCGCCCTCACCGGCCAGCGCGTCGTGCACGTGCTGCCCCAGGTGGACGCCGCCTACGAGCAGTACAGCCGCAGGGTTGGCACCGGCGCGCTCAACGACGTGCTGGGCGACGCCCAGATGGCGCTGCAGCCCCCCACCATTGCCGGCCGCAAGCTGAAGATTTATTACGGCACGCAGACCACCGCATGCCCGCCCACCTTCTCTCTGTTCATCAACGCCGAGGAACTGATGCACTTCTCCTACCAGCGCTATCTGGAAAACTGCCTGCGCAAGGCCTTTGGCTTTGACGGCACGCCCATCCGCTTCCAGCTGCGCGAAAAGAACAAGGAGGATATCCAGAGATGATCGTTGCAAAGTATGTGCTCATCGCAGTTCTTTCCTATCTGCTGGGCTGCATTTCCACCGGGCTCATGGTGGCCAGGGGCACCGGTCATGATCTGCGCAGCGAAGGCAGCCAGAATACCGGCGCCACCAACGTGCTGCGCATTCTGGGCGCCAAGAAGGGCGCCATCACCTTCGCAGGCGATTTTGTGAAGGCCACCATCGCCATGCTGCTGGGCAAATGGCTGGGCGGCCGCGACGGTATGCTGATTGCTTCCCTGATGGTGGTCATCGGCCACAACTGGCCCGTGTTCCACGGCTTCAAGGGCGGCAAGGGCGTGGCCTGCTCGGTAGCCATCCTGTTCATGTTCTTCTGGCAGGGCGCCGTGGCGGGCGCGGCGGCCATCTTCGTCATCTGGAAGACCCGCTACATTTCCGCCGGCAGCCTGACCATGCTGTCCGTGTTCGCTATTTTGCTGTGCCTCACCCAGCCCTTCTGGCCCGTAGGCGTATGGGCGCTGGTCCTTGCGGCGCTGAGCTTCTACCGCCACCGCACCAACATCGTTCGCCTGAAGAACGGCACCGAAAACAAGCTGAGCTTCAAGAAAAAAGCATAAGCAGGCATACAAAAAGCACAGGATATGATCCTGTGCTTTTTTGTTTTACCAGATGTAGGGAATCAGCCGGTACCGAACCTTCTGTTTATATTCCCGATACCCATCCAATTGCGCTTCCAGCACCTTTTCCTCATTGCGGATGCGCTTTGCGATAATGAAGGGGTATGCAAGGAAGCACACCAGGGCGATCAGCGATCCCAGCACCAGCGGCATGCTGATAAACAGCACCAGCGTTACAGCGTACATGGGATGGCGGACGATGCCGTACAGGCCGCTGTCGATCACCTTCTGCCCTTCCTGCACTTCGATGGTGCGGGAAAGATACGTATTTTCCCGCAGCACCTCGGCATAAAGGGCATAGCTTGCAAGGAACAGCGCGGTGCCAAGCCCGGACACCCATCCGGGCAGCGGCAGCCAGCCAAACCGGTAATCCAGCCCGGCCAGTACAAAACCCGCAATGAACATCAGTCCGCTCAGTTTCACCACGCTCTGCTGTTCCTTTTCATTTTCTTTTGCGTTCAGGCGGGATTTGAGCAAGCCGGGATTCCTCAGCATCATCACGATTCCCGCCAGAAACATAGGCACAAACAGGATGATCATCAGCCGCCATCCGGCAGGGTAATGAAGACTGCCGGCCGGCAGAAAGATCAGCGCGCCCACCAGCACTGCGCCCAGCACAAATTTTGCGATCGCAGATACAAACAATCGGCCCGTCATCTTTTGTTTACTCACTTGATCATACCCCTTTCCCGCAGATAGCATACGGAGCTGCGCAGCGCATCCTCTGTTTTGACCTCCAGCACTACGGTTTTGTCTTTTCCTTCCATGAGGCCAAGCAGCGATGGGATATCCAGCCTTCCCGCGCCCAGCGTCATGTGATCCTGCTTCTTTTCCGGCACCGCGTCATGCAGATGCATATGCCGCAATCTGTCCTTCCTGGCAAGGATGAACACTTCATCCTGCCCGCCCGTGCAGGCATTGTGGCCCACGTCATAATTCAAGTGGAACACCGGGCTTTGGAGCAATACGTCCACGGCTTCCTTCTGCACGTCGGTAAAGCCCGTGGTATTTTCCACCGTAATGATCACATCCCGCCCGGCAACAGCCTCCTGACACAGGTCGCGGAAAGCCGCCATGCGCGCAAGGTAATCTTCCCGGTATTTTTCGATGAGAAACACCTTTTTGTCCGGCAGGGTAAAGTATGCACCCCGGCTCAGATGCATGTTGAGGACCGGAACGCCCAGTTCCTGCGCCGTGCGAACGGTTTCCAATACCGTATCCGTGTAGGCCCTTGCCACCCGCGGATTGAAATCGCACACGTCCATGTTATCGTCCAGATGGATGGTGTAAAACACGCCGTAGGTATCCGCCACGCGCCTGAAATGTGCCGTATCCGGGCGCTGATACATGGGCAGATTGGCATTGAGCTCGATAAAATCCAGCCCCAATTCCCGGCACAGCGCGGCATTTTGCTCCACCGAATCCATCTCAATCAGCGCGGGCATCCCAAGACGCATGCTTTCACCTCATTCCAATCGCGTATATACGGTGCCTTCCCGTTTGAAGATCCCTTCTCCGATCATATCCCTGCGGATGGTACAGTAATCCTCATGGTAGCGAAGGAGAATCTCATTGACCTCCTTCTCATCATAAGGACGGCCGATAATAAAATCCTCCGCGATCTTTTCCAGGCAGATGCGCTTCTTTTTGCGCTGCGCCGGGATGCTTTTGAGTCTCCCATACTCAAAAAAGGTATCCAGCACCTTTTTGCGGTATTGGGCTTCCCGCAGCTGCTGCTCGTCCGCATCTCCGGATTGCTGGGTGATCACATCCAGCAGATTCAGGCGGAAGACTTCCTTATTGACCGCATAAACCGTATAATACTGCTCCTTGCGGCTTGTCACCGCGCCTGCCGCCTCCAGCTTGCGCAGATGGAAGGAAATGGTGGCCGGCGTCAGCGCCAGGCGCTCCGCCAGCCGCTCCACATACATATCCTCCCGCATCAGTGATTTTAGGATCTGCAGGCGCGAGCCATCCGCCAGACATTTGAACAACAGGATGGCTTTTTCTTCTGTCATGCTACACACTCCTCAAAGGCGTCCAGCACCTTCTCAAGCTGATCCAGCTTGATCTCTTCGATCAAAACCTTATCCTGATCTGCATATTTCTCCGCACGCATGCGGGATTCCTGCCACGCCACGCGCAGCGCATCCATTTTGGCACAATACACCCGTTTCCAATCCTCTGCCTTTTCCGTCCTTTCCACCACCTGCCACACGGTTTTGCCGATGCCTGCGATATTGGCACGGATGCGGATCATAGCCGCCTCATCCTTGCGGTTTTCCGCAATCAGCTGAAGTTCTTCCTTCTTCAGGCTTTCCAGCATGTTATCCAGTCGGGCTGCAAACACAATATCACCTCATTTGTTTTGATGTTTATCTAATTAGACAACCGCATCATACCACACACATTCACCTGATGTCAACATCTATTTTGATATTTATCAAATTATTTGTATCAAAAAAGCGCCCGGACAACCGGGCGCGGGAAAAACGGTGATTACAGTTTGATTTCCTCGTGAGCGTCGGAGGAATCGTAGATGGCCTGCATCATCTTGGCGGTGATGATAACGGTATCGATGTGGGAGGGCAGCTTTTCGCCGGTCTTGACACAGTTGACGAAGCCATTGATCTCGTTTTCGAACATGGGAGTCATGTTGAAATCGGGCTTGTAGCTGACCAGGGAGCCGTGCTCGGCGGTGTAGTAGGTGAAGTAGCCGCCGTACTGCAGACGGATGCCGCCCTTATCGCCCATGAAGTCGATGTACTGCTCGTTTTCGCCAATGTTCTGGGCCCAGGCGCCGTTGACGGTGATGACGGGGCCTTCGGTACGGATGAGCGCGGTGACGGAGTCATCCACGTCGTAGGTGCCGTTCAGGTCCTTGGTCATTTCAGACCACATGCTCTTGTAGGTGTAGTTGGGCATATCCTTGCCCAGCTTGCAGAAGGCTTCGCCGGTAACGGTCTTGGGAGCGGGATCGCCGGTGCAGTACATCACGATATCCAGGTAATGGACACCCCAGTCGATCAGCGCGCCGCCGCCTGCGATGGCCTTGGTGGTGAAAGCGCCGCCCAGGCCGGGGATGGAGCGGTGAGCGCGGAAGGACACGTACACATGATGCACGTCGCCCAGCTTGCCGGCGTCGATGTATTCCTTAATGCGGCGCACGCTGTCGTTGAAGCGGTTGACCACGCCGATGTTGAGGGTCATGCCGGTTTCATGCTGCACCTTCTGCATTTCCAGCGCTTCCGCATAGGTGCGGGCGGCGGGCTTTTCGCACAGCACGTGCTTGCCGGCGCGCATGGCGTCGCAGGAGATCTGGCAATGCATATAGTTGGGGGTGCACACGGAGATGGCTTCCACCTCGGGGTCGTTCAGCACATCATGGTAGTCCAGCACGGCGGTGCCGCAGCCATAGTCCTTCACGGCCTTTTCGGCGCGCTCGATGATGATGTCGCAGAAATACTTGATTTCCACTTCGGGATTCTTCATGTAAGCGGGAATGTGGGCAGAGTTGGCAATGGTACCGCAACCGATGATTGCAACTTTCATGGCTAAGACTCCTTTATTGATTGATTATTTTTACAAGGGTTCCTCCCTTGCAATAAACACGGGAAATCAAATATTCTCAAAGAACGGAGCGCCGTCCTCATCGCAAAGAATCTCGTTTTCGTTAAAGCTCAGCTTGGTGGGCGCGGACTGCATGTATTTGAGGATCTCGTCCATGCGCACGCTCTCGGTAAAGGAGAGCAGGGTAAAGGCTACGCCGTGCCTGCGGGCGCGGCCGGTGCGGCCGATGCGGTGCAGGTAGTATTCGTTTTCCTGAGGCAGATCGTAGTTGATCACAGCCTCCACGTCGAACACGTCAATGCCGCGGGCCGCTACGTCCGTGCACACCAGGATGGGGAACTTGCCCTTTTTGAAATTCCGCATCACGGTGGAGCGCTTGCTCTGGGGAATATCCCCGTGCAGCGCATCCGTCTGGAAGCCTGCCTTGTTCAGCCTTTCGCTGAGGCGGCGGGCCATATCCTTGGTGTTGGTGAAGATCATGATGCGGTTGTATACGTCCGCATCCAGCAGGTACAAAAGCCTTTCGTACTTGTTTTCGCGCTGCACAGGCACAATGTACTGGGTGATCTGGGGACGGTTTTCCTTGGTGGCCTCGATGGTGATATCCACAGGGTCGTGCTGGTATTTCCAGGAAATGGTAAGCACGTCCTGATTGGTGGTGGCGGAAAACATCACAAACTGGCGCTGGGTGGGGATGGCCTCAATGATGCGGCACACGTCCTTGACAAAGCCCATATTGAGCATTTCGTCCGCTTCATCGATCACCAGGGTATGCACGGCGCTCAGATCCGCCGTACGGCGCTGCATGTGGTCCAGCATGCGGCCGGGGGTCGCTACCACAATCTGGGGCTTTTGCTTGAGCTTGCTCAGCTGACGGGCAATGGGCTGGCCGCCAAAGAGCACGCAGATGCGCACCTCGGGAATGTAATACGCCAGCTTTTCCAGCTCCTCGCCGATCTGGATGGCCAATTCGCGGGTGGGCGCCAGCACCACTTCCTGAATACGGCTGTCCTTCAAACTGATGTATTCCAGCATGGGGATGCCAAATGCAACGGTTTTGCCCGTTCCGGTGGGCGCGATGGCGATCACATCGTGACCTTCCATCATGATGGGAATGGTTTTTTCCTGTACGGGGGTCAGGCTTTCAAAGCCCATTTTTTTGACCGCGTCCAGAATCTCGCCGCTGAGATCCAGCGTTGAAAAATCATGTTTTTCCTGGGACAAAGGTTTACCTACTTTTGCGGAAACCGCATTTCCGCGCACTTTCTCATCTTATTTCACTTCATTTTAACACGAAAAAAGAGGAGGGTCAATGCTGCAGAAGAATTCCCCGCGAAATATTCCTGTCCGTTGGGATAAAGCGTCCTCAATTCTCTGTCCGAAACCCGTTCTGCGGTCAAAATGCAGCCAATTCACCTATTGCAAACAACACAACAACGGCGTATAATGTTTCCTGTGTTTCACACAAGTAACGAAACGGAGAGGATTACAGTATGGAAAACCTGAAGCTGCTTTACACCGGCAAGACCAAGAATGTGTATGCCCTTGAAAACGGTAACTGCCTGCTCAAGTTCAAAGATGACTGCACCGGTAAAGACGGCGTGTTCGATCCCGGCGAAAACAGCGTTGGGCTGACCATCGAAGGCGTGGGCGACGTCAACCTGCGCATGTCCATCTATTTCTTTGAAAAGATCAACCAGGCCGGCATCTATACCCATTACGTCAGCGCCGATCTGGACAACACCACCATGGAAGTCCTCAAGGCCAAGCCCTTTGGCCACGGTCTGGAAGTGATCTGCCGCCACAAGGCCGTGGGCAGCTTTATCCGCCGTTACGGCGCCTATATCGAAAGCGGCGCAGACCTGCCCGCCTATGTGGAAATGACCTTCAAGGATGACGCCAAGGGCGATCCCCTGGTCACCAAGGACGCGCTGGCCGCACTGGGCGTGATGACCGAGCAGCAGTACGACACCGTGAAGGAAATGACCCAGAAGATCACCCAGATCGTGGCGGATGATCTGAAGGAAAAGGGCCTTGTCCTCTACGATATCAAGTTTGAATACGGCTACGATGCAGACGGCAAGGTGATGCTGATTGACGAAATCGCCTCCGGCAACATGCGCGTGTACAAGGACGGCGAATACATCGATCCCATGACGCTGTCCAAGCTGTTCTTCGCCTGATGTTTTTCCGGCTCCCTCATCGGGAGCCTTTTTTATTTTCAAAAAAGTGTTGACAAGCAACGGAAATGTGGGTATATTATTATCAGTTAGTTATCACTAACCTCTTTCGCGGAATCGCCGCCGAGACTGACCCTCCCAGGCGGCGATTTATTTCAGAATTACAGTTAGCTTTCGCTAACTTCATACTCATGCCGAGGTGACCTTTATGTCCGAAGAACTGCTCATCCGCTGCTGCGCCCCAACCCTGGCTTCCATGAAGACCGGCAGCATGTTTTCCTGCCCCTTTGCATCCCGGGAGGAAATGACAAAAGAATTATGCCAGGTGAACCGCCGGCTTCGTCACAAGGGCGTCCGGGCGCTGCCGCTGAGATTTAGGGAAAACACAGGCCTTGTGTACGTCTACCGCCCCGGACAGCTGCACCGGGATATCCGGGAGAAGACAGCCTGCAATCTGCTTCGCGACCGGGGTTATCCCTGCGAAAACGCCGCGCTCTGCATCCGCCGCCTGATGGATCGTATCGACCGGCAGCAGGATTTTCCCCACGAGGTAGGCTTGTTTCTGGGATATCCGCCCGGGGACGTGGACGGCTTCATCCACCGCCGGGACGAATACACCCTGTCCGGAAAATGGAAGGTGTACGGCGACGCCGAAAAAGCAAAACATACCTTTGCCAAATACAAAAAATGCACGGACGTATATCTCAAAAAACTGTCTGACGGCCGCTCTCTTGAAAAGCTGACCGTCAGCAGCTGATCCTTGAACCCCCTATTCACCTTTTCCGGGCTCCGTTTCACGCGCGGAGCCCGGTATTTTTTCTGTCCGCACGGGCTTGTCCTTTTAATACCCAGGCGCTATAATAAATACAGCATCTTGAGGAAGGAGCGCTTCCTATGCGAAAATTCAAAATCGGCGCACCGGGCTATATCCTGATGGATCTGATGCGCAAGGACATGCCGGGCACGCTGCAAGCCCTGGGCGATATGGGCTACGACGGCATCGAGCTGCTGGGCTTTTTCGGCCACAGTGCCAAAGAGATCCGGGAAATGTGCATCAAAAGCCGTCTGCACCCCTACTCCTGCTTTGTCAAGCTGACCGATCTGACAGGCGAAACCTCCGCCCTGCCCGCAGAGGCCTTTTCACCCTTTGACGCAGCCACCTATATGCCCGGCGCAACGCCGGAGGATAAGCTGCGCTATATCTGCGAGCTTGGCTGTACCTATGTGGGGCTTTTGACGCCCCTTGACGTGATGAACGAACAGATGCTCCGGGACATGGCCTATGCCAACGATCTGTGCAAAAAGTTCGGCCTCACCATGCAGTTCCACAACCACAATCAGGAATACCTCCACCGCTGCGGGGACCATTACCGCATGGACTACATCATGCAGAACACCCCGGAGGATATGCTGTTTGAGCCGGATCTTGGCTGGATGGAGATCGGCGGCTGCCGCTGTGACGATCAATTGCGCAAATATGCCCACCGCATCCGGGTGATCCATCTCAAGGATTATCACCGGGAGGCCTTTGACGTAAACCTCCCCTATCACAATCGCCCCACCGGCTACGGCGTGATGGACTGGGATCATCTCCTGCCCCTTTGCGAAACATTGATCCAGCCCGATTGGTACACAGCCGATCACGATTTTGCCGAAAGCGGCGATACGCTGGGCGAACTGAAAATGTCCCTGGACTTTATCCGTGACAAGCTGGAAGAAGTTTCCCGTAAGCTGTAACCTTTCATCATAAGGAGGAAAAAAATATGCACGATACCCTGAAAATCGAGCGCAGCAACGTGCGCATGGTAGCCCACCGGGGGCTAAGCGGCCTTGAAAAGGAAAACACCGCCTCCGCATTCGTCGCCGCCGGCAACCGCAGCTATTACGGCGTAGAAACGGACGTGCACGTGACCGCGGACGGTCAGTTCATCATCATCCATGACGACACCACCAAGCGCGTAGGTCTGGACGATATGATCGTGGAGGAATGCACCTTTGAAACGCTGCGCAAGATTCGCCTGTGCGACGTGGACGGCAAGCGCGGCCGCAATGATCTTTGCCTGCCCTCCCTGCAGGAATACATCCGGATCTGCAAAAAATATCAGAAAATCTGTGTACTGGAGCTGAAAAACGCGTTCGCCGCCAAGGACATTGAGCGCATGGTGCAGCTGATTCGGGATGAAGACTACCTGGATCACGTGGTCTTTATCTCCTTCCATCTGGAAAACTGCATCTGCCTGCGCAGCCTGCTTCCCCAGCAGAAGATCCAGTTCCTCATTTTCGACTATCCGGACTGGCTGGACGATACGCTGAAAAAGTATCGCCTGGATCTGGACATTTACTTTGGCAACCTGACCAAGGAACACCTGGACGCCCTCCACGCAGACGGCATTGAGGTCAATGTGTGGACAGTGGACGGTCTGGAAGACGCCCGGCGCCTGGCCGACTGGGGTGTTGATTATATCACCAGCAACATCATCGAATAAACAAAAGCGGGACGCACATTGCGCCCCGCCTTTTTTTCATTCCCATCATTTCCCTTGATTCCCCATCATTCTGTTATTTCATTCCCATTTTCATTGGTTTTATTCCATATTTTTCAATCCCATTTCCCATATACACCAATACAGGCAGTTGAAATCACCCACAACCTTACAGCCCGCGCCCCCCGGAGATCTACGCCTTCGTTCAATAAAAAACCGGCATACCCTTCTGGGCATACCGGTTTTTGGTCGAAGTGGCGGGATTCGCCCGGTGGCGCCGAGGACGTCGCCACCGCCAGCCCGGGGCGCTAAAAACAGTCCACCGGACTGTTTTTGCCCTGTGCGCAGGGACGCGCCCTTCGAATCCCGCAACTCCTTATCAATAAAAAACCGGCATACCCTTCTGGGTATACCGGTTTTTGGTCGAAGTGGCGGGATTCGAACCCGCGGCCTTTTGGTCCCGAAATCGAACTGATGTTCTTGTATGTCTTTTCATGTCGGCAGTGTTATAAGAAGGAAACCCTGCTAAATGACATGGACAGACATGGAAAAACACATTTAGTTGCCGTTTCGTTGCAACAAATCGATGATACGAACCAAAGACAATGCAAGACTCGGATGCAACCTTGCATGAAGAATGACCATCAAAACCACTCGAAGTACGCATACAAATCCTTATTCCCGGATTTGAAAACAGCAACTGTATAGCCATCATTCTTATACTTTGCATACAAAAGATTCAACCTTGCCTTTACGCCAGCATCTTCCTGCTCAGCATTTGTCAGCCATACCT
>SVGT01000030.1 GCA_015056175.1 Clostridiales bacterium
CGTGTTTGGCGAACTGGTGCACTGCCAGGGAGGCTATGAGCACGATCTGCGCGATGAGATCGGCTGGGGCGACAAGAACCGCCACTACCGTCTCCACAATTTCCTCAACCGCAACGGCGAACTGTACCCCACCCATGAGCTGGGCCCCATCGCCAAGTATCTGGATCTGAACTACGGCAACCGCATGGTATCCCTGGTCTCCATGGCTTCCAAGGCGGTGGGCATGAACGAGTATCTGCGCCGCGAGCGCCCCGACTGCCCCCATGCCAACGCCACCTTTAAGGAAGGCGATATCGTCACCACCATGATCAAGTGCCAGAACGGCGAGACCATCGTGCTGACCCACGATTGTACCCTGCCCCGCCCCTACAGCCGCGGCGGCCGCATTCAGGGTACCCGCGGCCTGTGGCAGGAGGATAACCGCCGCATCTACATCGAGGGCGAAGCCTGCGAAGTGGTGGACGAGTGGCTCCACGTGGGCGTGGACGATAAGCCCTGGATGGAAAAGTATAAGAGCGAGCTGTGGAAGGAATACGAGGAATTCGGCCTGCGCGGCGGCCACGGCGGCATGGACTATCTGGTGTTCCGCGGCTTCATCGAGGCGCTGCAGCAGGGCACCCATTTCCCCATCGACGTGTACGATACCGCCTCCTGGATGGCCGTCACCGCGCTGAGCGAGGAATCCATCGCCACCGGCTCCATGCCCATCGCTTTCCCGGATTTCACCGACGGCAAGTGGATGTACCGCAAGGATGAATCCGTGGGCGCCTATAAACTGGGCAAGTAACCCTGGGACGCTGTCCCCGGGACCCCTGCAAGGGTGCTGAGCACCCTTGACCCGCATTGGCGGCACATGCTGTTTCCTTTTTACAAACAATGTGCCGCTGCTGCGCATTATATTGAAAACATAGTTTAAGAGAGGAAACGGTTACTATGAAGAAATGGCGCGTTGGCGTGGTGGGCTGCGGCGGCATCGCCACCTGGACCCATCTGCCCGCTTATACCCAGCTGTGCAAGGAAGGCCTTGCCGAAGTGGTGGCTCTGTGCGATATCAAGCCGGAAAAAACCCAGCCCCCGCTGGAATACTGGCCCAATGCCTATACCACCGCCGATTATCATGACCTGATCAACGATGAAACCATCGACGTCATCGATATCTGCACCCCCAACTACCTTCACTCCGTCATCGCCATCGCAGCCATGAAGGCGGGCAAGCATGTCTTCTGCGAAAAGCCCGACGCCATCACCGTGGAAGAGGTGGAGGCCATGAAGAAGACCAGCGAGGAAACCGGCAAGCGCCTGATGATCATGCGCAACAACCGCTACCTCAAGTCCTCCCAGTACCTCAAAAAGCAGATCGACAAGGGCGAATTCGGCGATATGTACTGCGGCCGCTGCGGCTGGCAGCGCCGTCGCGGCATTCCCGGCAAGGGTGGCTGGTTTACCACGAAGGAGCAGTCCGGCGGCGGCCCCCTCATTGACCTGGGCGTGCATATGATCGACCTGGCCATCTATCTGATGGGCAATCCCCGTCCCGTGGCCGTCAGCGGCGCCACCTTCTGCAAGTTTGCCGATAACCAGGCTTCCGCCGACAGCGATAACGCCGAATTTGGCGAAAAGATGGAAAACGGCACCTTCGACGTGGAGGATCTGGCCATGGGCTTCATCCGCTTTGATAACGGCGCCGTGCTGCAGGTGGAAGTGAGCTGGGCCAGCAACGTGGAGGAAGAAAAGAACTTCGTGGAGCTGCGCGGCACCAAGGCCGGCTTCAAGTGGGAATGGGGCAAGATCAAGGTCTTTGGCGAAAAGGACGGCGTGCTGGTCAACGAAGAGCCCCTCTTTGGCGAGGATGACCGCGGCCACGAAAACAATCTGCGCCACTATTACAAAGTCCTCAACGGCGTGGAAGAGCCTATCTTCGTCCCCCAGCAGGGCGTCAATATGATCAAGATCCTTCACGCCATGTACAAGAGCGCGGAAACGGGCCGCGAAGTGCAGCTGTAATCATGTCAGGGTATCCCCTTGAGGGATGCCCTGCTTTTTTGTTTTGCCCGCCCAAGTTTGCGCAAGTCAAATCAAGCGGCGCCGCGCCGTATCTGGTATCCTACAGGGGAAGCAATCGAAAGAAGGGGTTTGGGATGAGTACCTGGCATGCAACTGTGCAGCGCATGGTGGATGAGATCGATCGTTGCATTGGGAGCGGGGAGGATGAAAGTCTGTCCCTTGCCCGCGTGGCGGAAAATCTGCATTATTCTCCCTATCAGCTGTCCCGCAAGTTCCGGGAGATTGCCGGCATGCAGTTTCGGGATTATGTGCGTCTTCGCAGAATATCCCTTTCGCTCAAGGCTTTGCGGGACACGGACGAAAGCATCTTGCAGATCGCCCTGCGCTTTGGCTTTTCCTCCCACGAGGCCTTTACCCGCGCCTTCAAACGCGCCTTTGGCCTTACGCCCCGTGCCTATCGTAAAAACCCCGTGCCGCTGGCGCTGCGCACGCTTTTGCGGCCGCTGGATTGCTATCTCATGGAAACAGGAGAAAAACGTATGCAGGATACCCACAAGGAAGTCAAAACCTATTTCATCACCATTCCCGCCCATAAATTCCTCCATATCCGCTGCTACGAAAGCATCGGCTACTGGGATTTCTGGCAGAAGATGAGCCTCGTTCCCGGCTGCGATTGCGAAACGGTGTGCGGCCTGCTGGATTCCATTCCCCATAAGCTGGACGATCTGGGCGGTCAGGAGATGGACAGCGGCAATGGGCAGATCATGGGCTTCATCAACGCCGCCGAGGGGCGCATCTGCTCCTGGGGCATTCCCCTGTGCGAAAGCTACGGCGTGCGTTTGCCGCAGGATTATTGCGGCCCCGTACCGCCGCAGATGCAGCTCATGGACGTGCCGGAAGGGGAGTATCTGGTGTTTGAGCACGGCCCCTTCGATTTTGAAAGGGAAAACGGCGCCGTGGAACAGAAGATCGAGGCGGCCATGAAGGCCTTTGATTATCCGTCCTCCGGGTACGAATTGGATATGACGCCCGGCCGCATCTTCTACTTCTATCACGATTGCAGCCGCTACTGGAAATACGTGCGCCCCGTCAAAAAAGTGTAAATCCGGATGAAAAAAACGCCCTTCCCCTGCCGGAAGGGCGTTTTTTGCATATTTCCGGGCAAGCACCTTTCTCTTGCCATAAATCCCTATTCACATTTTGTTACAAATGTGTTATAATCCTACTTATCATGGGCAAGTGTGTGTATGCCCGTGACCGCACGCTCCCGGATGCCGCGCCGGGCCGATGCGGAACCAAAAAGCGGTTTACAAAAACGGAGGAAAGTTCCTTGTCTTCTACCCCGGTTGGCCTACTGCTGCTCATTCAGTTTGTTCTCATTGCCATCAACTCCTTCTTCGCCGCAGCGGAGATCGCCATTGTGTCCCTGAGCGAGGGCAAGCTTCGCCATCAGGCGGAGGATGGCGATAGAAAGGCCAAAACGCTACTCAAGCTGGTTACCGAGCCTTCGGGCTTCCTGTCCACCATCCAGATCGCCATCACCCTGGCCGGCTTCCTGGGTTCGGCCTTCGCATCGGATAACTTTTCCGATATGCTGGTCGAATGGATCGTGGAGGATCTGCACTTTACCGCCATTTCCCCTTCCGCGCTCAACACGGTCAGCGTGATCGTGATCACGCTCATCCTGTCCTACTTCACCCTGGTGCTGGGCGAACTGGTGCCCAAGCGCATTGCCATGAAGAAGGGCGAATCCGTGGCCCGCTTTGTGGGCGGCCCGGTGTATGCCATGAGCCGCATCTTCAAGCCCATCGTGTCCATGCTCACCTTCAGCGTCAATGTGGTGCTCCGTCTCTTCGGCATCGATCCCAAGGCGGATGATGAAGAGGTCACCGAGGACGAGATCCGCATGATGGTGGATATCGGCGGCGAAAAGGGCGCCATCGAGCAGAGCGAGCACGAGATGATCGAAAACATCTTCGAGTTCAACAATATGACGGCGGCGGACTGCATGGTCCACCGTACCGATGTGACCGCCTTCCAGGTGGATGACGATGACGACGAGGTGCTCCGCGTCATTCTGGAAAGCGGCCTGAGCCGCTATCCCGTGTACGATGAGGATCTGGACGATATCAAGGGCATCCTCAACTCCCGCGATTACCTCATCGACCGTGCCAGAGGCGAAAAGACTCCCCTTACGGATCTGATCCGCCCTGCCTACTTCGTGCCCGAGACCGTGGCCACCGACGAGCTCTTCCGCGATATGCAGAAGCGTAAGAACCATCTGGCCATCGTGGTGGATGAATACGGCGGCACCAGCGGCCTCATTACCCTGGAGGATCTGGTGGAGGAGATCGTGGGCGATATCAACGATGAATACGATCCCCAGACCGAGCAGGATATCCAGGAGATCGGTGAAAATACCTACCGCGTGGCCGGCAGCGTGGAAATTGAAACGCTGAGCGAGGCGCTGGATGTGAAACTGCCCACCGATGAAGAATATCTCACCCTGGGCGGCCTGATTTACGCCCAGCTTTCCACCATTCCCAAGGACGGCCAGCAGTTTGACGTAAGCTGCCACGGGCTTGAGATCCACGTGGACGAGGTGCGCGAGCACCGCGTGGAATGGGCGACTGTCCGTGTGGAAAAAACCGAACAGGAGCAGGAATGATGCAGACCCATTTTGATGCGATTGTGGTGGGCGCAGGCCCTGCAGGCGTCAGCGCCGCGCTGACCCTCCGCGCCCGCAATAAAAGCGTGCTCATGTGCTATAGCGATCAGGGCGCGCTGAAAACGGCCCATCGGGTGGATAATTATCCCGGCATGCCCCGCATGCCCGGGGAGGAGATGCTGCGTATTTTTCACGCCCAGTGCGAGGAAGCGGGCGTGGTCATGTACCCCCATGCCGTCAGGCAAATGCTGCCCATGGGCGATACGGTGTCCGTCATGGCGGGAGAAGAGCTGTTTACCGCCTCCTGCGCCATCCTGTGCGTGGGCGTGGTGCGGCAGAGCCGTATTCCCGGCGAAACGGAGTATGTGGGCCGCGGCGTCAGCTACTGCGCCACCTGCGACGGCATGTTCTACCGCGGCAAAAAGATCGCCGTGATCTCCGCCTATCATGAGGGCGTGGAGGAGTGCAATTTTCTGGCCTCCTTGGCTGGGGAAACCTGCTATTTTTCCGAAAAGAAGCACGATCGTGCCGGTCTTGCGGATAACGTCCTTGTGATGGACGGCCGTGTTACGGAGATCCTTGGCGACGGAAAACACGTCACCTCCGTCCGTGCAGGCGATGAGGAATTCCCGGTGGACGGCGTGTTTATCCTCCGTCCCGCCACCCCGCCCGATCAGATGATCCCGGGGCTTGCGCTGGAGGACGGCGCCATCTGGACGGACGAGGGGTTTGCCACCAATCTGCCCGGCGTTTTTGCCGCAGGCGATTGCACCGGCATGCCCTATCAGGCACCTGTTGCAGCCGGTCAGGGCAATGCGGCAGCGCTGTCTGCCGTACGCTTCCTGGATCAGAAATAAGCATCTCAAGCGTCCCTTCGGGGGCGTTTTTTTGCTGCCCTCCGGCAGGGCAAAAAATGCCCTTTTTGCGAAATATGCACGCACATTGATCATTTGATTCCAAAAAGATGTCAGTCCATTTGACAAAATCTGTGCTATAATACATACGTGGTCGAAATGGCATTGCCCCCTGTCCCGGGGCGGTGCCGTTTTCATTTTTACCCCCAAGGAGGCGTTATGGCCCGTACCGTCAAAGCCCGATTAAACCGCATCGAAAAGCTGATCCTCAGCCGCATCGAAGAGATGCTGGAGGATCCGGATACCTCCAACGGCGATGTGCTCAAGGCCGCCGTGTTCTTCTGCGATCACTTCCGGGACGACCGGGATGTGGGAAGCGAACATGTGGAGGTGCGCTTCACGGAATAAAGCCCTCTTTTGCAAGGGGGCTTTTTGATTGCCCGCGATGCCGGGCACAGGAAGGAATGTGTATATGAAAGTCACCGTCGATCCCCGTTTTTTCAACGCCGCCTACCGCCCCTATCTGCAGGATACCCACCGCTACCAGCTTTTTTTCGGCGGTGCGGGCAGCGGCAAAAGCGTGTTCCTGGCCTCCCGCTGCGTGCTGGATTGCCTGATGGGCAGGAATATCCTGGTGGTGCGTCAGGTGGCGCGCACGCTGCGCCATTCCTGCATGAACGAGATCATCAAGGCGGCGGACCGCATGCAGCTTTCCGCCTGCTTTCGGGTCAACCGTACCGACGGCGCAATGACCTGCCGCCATAACGGCGCGCAGATCCTCTTTGCCGGTCTGGACGATACGGAAAAACTCAAGTCCATCACGCCCCGCCGCGGCGTGCTGACGGATATCTGGCTGGAGGAAGCCACCGAGTGCGATTATCACAGCTTCAAGCAGCTGGACAAGCGCCTGCGCGGCAGATCCCGCTTTGCCAAGCGCTTCACCTTTTCCTTTAACCCCATCGACCGGGAGCACTGGCTGTACCGGGAGTTTTTTGATATTTTTCCCGACGGCGAAAGGAGCGCGGAGAGCGAGCTGGTTACCATCCTCAAAACCACCTACCTGGACAACCGCTTTCTCACCGATGATGACAGGCACGCACTGGAAAGGGAAAAGGATCCCTATTACCTTTCCGTGTATACCCACGGCGAATGGGGCGTCCGGGAGGGCGCGGTGTTCACCAACTGGCGCACGGCGCATCTCACCGGCGAGGAAGCGGGTGAAAGCCGCTTCGGGCTGGACTTTGGCTTTGCGCACGATCCTGCCGCCCTGGTCCATCTGCGCTACGACCGGAAGAAGGGCCGCATCTATGTGCTGGAGGAAATGAAGCTGAAAAATCTCACCAACCCGGTGCTTGCCGCCCATATCCTGCAGATGGCGCGGGACGCGCCCGTGTTTTGCGACAGCGCAGAGCCCAAATCCATTATGGAATTGCGCGCCCTTGGCGTCAACGCCCATCCCGTGCGCAAGGGGCCGGGTAGCATCCAGAGCGGGCTGCGCTTTCTGCAGGGCAAGGAGATATGGGTATCTGCCGCCTGCCCCGAGATGCGCAGGGAGCTTGCCGCCTACGTGTGGCAAAAGGATAAGGACGGCCGCACGCTGCCCATCCCCCGGGGCGGCAACGATCATCTGATCGACGCCATGCGCTATGCCCTGGAAAACGATGCTTCCGCCCGCTTCATCCGCACGGGCAGCAAGCGGGAACTTGGTTTGTAAAGAAAAGGAGAGAAAACATGATCACCAGAAACCGACAGTTTATCAAGGATGGCCTCAGCGGCAAACTGCTGCAGGGCTGTCTGAACGAGCACATGCGCACGGTGGAGGAAATGAACCGTTTGCACGATGTGTACATGGGCAAGGGCGAGATCCTCCGCCGCACCCGCGCAGAGGGCTTGCCCAACAACCGCCTGAGCCATGCTTTTGCCCGCTATATCGTCACCGTGGCCTCCGGCTACCTGGCGGGCGGCTCTGTGCAGTATACCGCAGGCGATGAAAACGCCGCAGGTCTTGAGGAACTGCAGCGCGCCTATGCCCATGCCGATTGCCAGAGCGTGGATATGGAACTGGCCAAGTGCGCATCCCTTTACGGCCGCGGCGTGGAGCTGATTTACTCAGGGTGCGATACCCGCGCCCGCTCCTGTGCGCTGGATCCCCGCAGCGCCTTTGTGGTGTATGATGAGTCCGCCGCCCATCTTCCCCTCTTTGGCGTGTCGCTCCGTCCCGTGCAGGGTGAAAGCGGCGTCATGCAGGGCTTTGAAGCCCAGGTCTATACCGAGGATCATATCCTCACCTTCCGCAGCGGCGATGTATCCCGCCTGATGCTTGCGTCCCCCGTGTCCGCCGAGCGCCATTATTTTGGCGGCGTACCCATGGTGGAGTACTGGAATAACGATGAGGAAACCAGCGATCTGAGCGGCGTCATGTCCCTGATGGAGGCCTATGACGTGCTGCAAAGCGACCGCGTCAACGATCGGGAGCAGCAGGTGGATGCGCTTTTGCTGCTCTACGGCGCGCAATTGATGGTGGATGAGAGGGGCCGTACCCCTGCCCAGCAGCTGCGTCAGGATAAATTGCTCTATCTGCCCGACCGGGACGCCGGCGCCGAGTACCTGTGCCCCGCCCAGACCGGTCAGGATGCGGAAACGCTGCGCCTGGCGCTGGAAAAGGATATCCACAAATTCTCCATGGTGCCGGATCTGAGCGACGAAAGCTTCTCGGGCAATCTCAGCGGCGTGGCCATCAAGTATAAATTGATGGGTCTGGAGCAGCTCACCCGCATGAAGGAAAGGTATTTCCGCGAAGCGCTGCGGGAGCGCATGCGCCGCTACTGCCATTTCCTGTCCGTCAAGGGTCTGCGCACGCCGGATGCAAATTCTGTCCGCATGGTGTTCCGCCGCACGCTGCCGGTGGATGCGCTGGAAGCGGCGCAGATGGTCAAAACGCTGGACGGCATGGTGGATGCCGATACGCTTCGCAGCCAGCTGCCCTTCCTGGAAAACTGATATCCCCAACCGACCAAAGCACCCCCTTTTTTCAAGGGGGTGTTTTGAATATATCTCAAGGAGGTACCCATGGAAAACACTACCTTGACCCGCGAGGAGGTCCTCGTAATCGTCCAGGAGGCGCTGGCTGCGCAGAGCGCCCAGCCGGAAAGCGCCGCGCTGGAAAAGCGCGAGGAAGCGCTGGCCGCCCAGGAAGCCGCCCTCAACGCCCGCGAAAAGCAGGATCGCGCCCTGCAGCTGCTGCGTGAGCATCAGCTGCCCGAGGAGATGGCCGCAGCGCTGGCCCTCATGACCGATGAGGAAATGGCTGCCGCCGTGACCGCCTGGGAGGATCTCTTCCGTTCCCGCGTCCAGCAGGCCGTGGAGGAGCGCCTGCGCGGCAATGCCCCCATGACCGGCGTCATGCAGGATGTTTCTGCTCTCAGCGACGCCGACTACTACGCTTCTCTCTACCCCCATCTCACCTGATCTAAGGAGGAAAAAACACAATGGCCAACCAGTTTATCACCGTCAAGGATTTTGCCCGCGCCGCCCTGCCCCGCCTCATGGAGCACCTGGTGTTCCCCAACCTGATCTATAAGGATTATTCTGCCGATTTTGCCTCTGTCAAGGGCGATACCGTGCAGGTGCGCAAGCCCGTGGTCTTTACCGCCGGCGAGTTTGATCAGGAAAAGGGCGTTTCCACCCACGATATCGTGGAATCCACCGTGGATGTAACGCTGGATAAGATCGCCACCGTGGACGTGGGCATCGAAGCGCTGCAGGGCGCCACCTCCATGGACGATATCACCCGCCTGTTCATCGAGCCCGCCGCCGCTGCCCTGGCTCAGAAGATCAACCAGGACGGCCTGATGCTGTATCAGGATGTGGGCGCCTGCGTGGGCGAAGCGGGCAAGACCCCTGCCTCCCTTTCCGATTTTGCCGCTGCCCGCAAGCAGCTGAACGTGAACAAGGCGCCCGTCTCCGGCCGCTGCGCCGTGTGGGATCCCGAGGCCGACGCCGCCTTCACCGCCCTGGACCCCATCGTCCATGCCGATAAGTGCGGCAACACCCAGGCGCTGCGCGAGGGCGCCATCGGCCGCGTGATGGGCATGGATAACTACATGACCCAGGCCGTAAAGCTCCATGAAAGCGGCACCATGTCCGGCACCGTTACCGTGGACGGCGCTCACGAAAAGGGCGCCAAAGCGCTGAAGATCAAGGGCGCGTCCGGTATGCTCAAGAAGGGCGATATCCTCAAGGTGGGCGCTTACTCCTTCGCCGTGCAGCAGGATGTGGATCTTTCCGCTGTGCAGACCGTGCCCGTCACCTGCGAAATCCCCGCCCTGAACGGCGGCGAAAGCGTGGAGCTGGTGGGCAGCCACACCGCCAACATGGCGTTCCATCCCATGGCCTTCGCCTTTGTCACCCGTCCCCTCACCGCCCCCGGCGGCGTGGAAAGCTATACCACCACCTTCAACGGCGTCTCCCTCCGTGTGGTGCGCGGCTACGACATGAAGTATAAGAAGGAAATGCTGTCCATGGACGTGCTCTATGGCTTCAAGACCCTCTATCCCGAACTGGCGGTGCGTGTCCTTGGCTGATATGCAGGCGCTGCTTCAGGCGGTCAAAACCCGTATTCCGGATGTAAAAGGCGAGGAGCAGGATTCCCTGCTCCTCGCCCTGCTTTCCGATGCGGACATGCTGATCAAAAACTATACCGGTCGGGAGTCTATTCCCGAACAGCTGCGCGGCGCTCAGGTGCGCCTTGCCGTCATGCTGTTTAACCGCTTGGGTACGGAGGGCGAAAAGAGCCGCACAGAGGGCGATATCCAGCGCAGCTTTGATGCATTGCTGCAGGGTATGCGCCATGAACTCCTGCCCTTTCGGGTGGTAAAGACGGGAAGAGGCTGACATATGTAATTGTTAAAGGAGAATGGATATGGCAATTTGGTAATGGCCCTGAGCCGGCTGTGTATCACTGTACAGAAGACCATTCTTCGCTCCGTAAGAATCTATGAAGATCGGGATCAAGGCGGGGCTAACCTGACTTCCATGGCATCCAACTGGAATTACTGGGGCTGGTCCAAGTATGTTATTGGGGAATAAAAGTGTATTTCTGCAGGAACAGGTTTCCTTCCCCGTTCTCTGTCAGCAAACTGAACCCGCTGTCCGTCCGGGTAAGCAGCCGGATGCTTTTCATTGCCCCCAGATTCTCCAGGGGAGTCAGCACACCCTTGTCTGACAGGTGACACAGCGTCATGCTCTGGTAGCATTGGTTTTGCCATGTGCCGGGCAGACATGTGAGATAGCCGCCCTGACAGGGTATAAAGATTTGCAGTGAACACTGAATGTCGGGAACAGTGCAGGAAAACAGTCTGTCGCTGAATTCTTCTGTCTCAGGGGACAGCGTGTAGCTCAGGTATGTGCTTTTTCCGCCTGCGCCGGGGATCGAATCGGTTTCAAACAGGATCTGATATCCGTCCGGCATTTTTGTCACGCTGACGATCGCAGCGTCCCCGGGTACGTCTTCCGGGACGGCTTTTTCGCAGAGCTTCCTGAGCTTTTGTGAATACAGCAGGATCCGCGGACGGAATCCTTCCTGCGGGGGGTAGGAATTGTCGGTCACATAGAGCAGCAATTCCTCTCCCGCAGTGAAGAAGGAAGCCCATTCATTGTTCAATGTCAGCGTGGCTTTACTTCCCGTTTCACTGTTGTGGATTTTGAACTTCGGCGTTTCATAATAACTGCCGCTGTGATACATTTCGATGACATAGGGGTAGACGGATACGGGCGAATACACATCCTGCTCCGATGCGCGCTTGAATGTTTTTTCCTTTCCTGTTTTACCGGAGAGCGAGATGGTGCGCGTAAGTCCGGTGGGTAATTCATCGCCAAATTGAGAGAACCACAGGATGTGGTCGGGATATCGTACAAGTACGCTCTCGTACATGACGTGATCCGTATCCAGTGTGATGGCCCACTGGGACTGACCGCTCCCATCAAAGCATTCCGCGTGTTCATTGGTCAGTTCGCCGTAGATAAAGCTTTCGCCGCTGATTTCTGCGTAGGAGATGACAAACCGACCGTCCGGCAGCAATACACAGTCGTTGCGCAGATGGTCTTTGGGCAGAGAAAGGACAAGCTGGATTTCTTCCCTTTGGACAGAAGGAATGCCCTCTTCACCCATAGCAGTGGAAAACAGGCAAAGCAAAAAGACAAAAAGCAGCAAACCAATGTGCTTCATACACAGGAGCAGTCGCTTTTGCATGGAAAACCCTCCATGTATTCGTAATTGTTCTTTTCTCAATTATAGGGAATCTCTCGTTCCCTGTCAATCATGGCCATGCTTTGCATGGCGTCAGGAGGTTACATGCGCAATTCTTACCGAATCTCTCAGGATGTGGTCATCTCCGGCCGCGTGTACCGCGCCCGCGTCCGTTTGCTGGGCGATGAAAACCAGCTTGCCCAAACGCCCCTTGGCGTGCAGGGCGGCGAAAAACTGCGCCTCACCCTGCCGCCCCTTGCGCAGGTGGCTGTCCGGGATGCGCTCTTATTGGACGACAGGCTCTATGCCTGCTGCGGCGTCCGGTTTTTCCCCACTCATACCCAGGCGGACTTCAGGCGGTGCGCCCGATGAACGGCCTGGATCATTTGATTTCGCGTCTGCATGCCCAGGAGACCCAATTGCCCCTGCATGCGCAGCAGGCCAGGGATGCAGCCGCTGACCTCACCCTTGCCCGGGCGAAAAGCCGCGCCCCCGTCCGCACGGGGCGTCTTAGGGCGTCCGTCACCAGGGAAGGGGGGCGGGTGTTTACCGCCTGCCCCTATGCCCGCTTTGTGGAATTGGGCACGGTAAGACAGGCGCCCAATCCCTTCCTGTCCGCATCTGCGGACATGCTTTCCTATTTCCGTCTTTCCCAGCAAGCTTACCGGGAGGTGATCCGTTGATCCAGACTCTGCTTTCCCTTTTGTCTCCCCTTTCTCCCGTGCGCCCGGAGGGCGTATCGCCCGCTTCCCCGCCCGTGCTCACCGTTACAAAGGTTGGCGATCAGCTTCTGCACCGCGCGGACGGATGCGATTATGCACGTCGCCATACCTTCCAGGTGGACGCCTTTGCTGCCTGCAGGGAGGAGGCGCTGGCTTTGCACAATCAGGCCTGCCGCCTGCTCACCTGCGGCCCCTTTTCCTTTTCTCTGGAAGCTGCGTACGAGGATTTTGACGATCAGCTTCTTACCTACCGCGCGGGCGGCCGCTACGTGGCCGACGCTATGATCAAGGAGGATGAATAATGGCACTTATCAATCAGGGCACTGCCCTCCATGTAACGCTTCAGGGCGTCAAGACCCGCCTGGGGCTTCTGCGCTCCGTCAGCGAACTGAAACTGGACAGCGATATGGTGGATGTGACCACCCTGGACGCGCCCGGTGGCTTCCGCATGTACGCCCAGGGGCTTAAATCCGTGGGCGATCTGACGGTGGACGGGTACCTCAGCCGTGAGGAAAACAGCCAGCAGGTGCTGCGCGATATGTTCCTCTCCGGTGCGCAGGGTCAGTTTGAAATTTCTTTCCCCGACGGCGAAACATGCACCTTCACCGCCCTTTGCAAAAGCGTTTCCCTGGGCGGCGGCGAGGTGGACGCCGTCAGCCGTTTTTCGGCTGTGCTGAAGATTACCGGGGAGGTGCAGTTTAGTTGATGCATCGCTTTCTGGAGGCGGGCGGCAGACAGTGGCCGCTCCGCTATACCGTCAACAGCGTATGCTGTCTGGAGGAGCGCTTTCAAAAGGCGCTCCATTCTCTTTTGTGCACGGATGCCGCATCTGTCCGCGCCCTTTTGTGGTGCGGCCTCATCCATCATGACGCCGCCCTCACCCCGGAGGATGCAGGCCGTATTCTGGATCAGGTGCTTGAGGAGGGCAGATCCCTTGCGGATGTGGCCGCTCTTTGCGCGGATGCACTTGCGGACGCCGGTTTTTTTCGACCGGCGGAGGGACGGTAACTGAGGCGCAGTCCCTCCGGAAGCAATATCTGCGCCTGACGGACAGGGCGGCGCAAAACGGCATTGCGGATCCCGAAAATCTGTGGGATCTGACGCCCAACGAGATCTCCCGCCGCATGAAAAGCTGCCGCGCCCTGTACACCCTGCAGGATCGCATGGCGCTCATCGCCGCCCGCTATATCATGCTGGCCGTGCACTGTCCGGATAAACTCCCCCAGGAGCCCGTCTTTTTCCCGCCCGAAGGGGAGGACATGGAGCCTCATGAAATCAAGGCGCAGTTGCGCCGCATGAAAGGAGCTGCGTGCTTTTGACGCTTGAAGAACTTTCCGTTGTCTATACTGCGGACGTGCAGCCTGCCCTGGATGCCATCCGCAGCCTGATGCTGACTTTGTCTGAGACCGCAGGGGAATTGTCGCACATGGAGGGCGCCTTTACCCAGGCGGGCAGCGATGCGGCCCTGGGCCTTGCAAGGGGCATCCTCTCCTCCCGGGAGCAGGTGCTTTCAGCTGCCCGGGAGCTGGCCTCCGTGGCCGCCGATGCGCTGCGGAGCGCACTTCAAATCCATTCGCCTTCCCGCGTCACGGAAGAAATGGGCGCCCACTTTACATCCGGCCTTGCAAACGGCATTCTGGGCAGCGCCGCAGCGCTTTCTGAAGCGCCCGCCTTTGCACCGCAGAGCGCGGCGTTTTTTGCTTCCTCTCCCGCATTTGAAAACGTGACGCCTGCACAGGAGAATATTCATATCACCGTGCCCATCGAGGTGGACGGCTACCAATTGGGCGTAGCCGCCATCGAAGGCATCAACCGCGTCAGCCGCGCCACCGGACGGGCGGAGCTTTCTGTGTAAGGAGGAATCAAGATGATCACGATCAACGGCCTGCCTGTGCCGTCCCCAAGCGTTTTGCAGATCTCTGCAAAGCCCGTGTCCGGCCAGCGGGATTACAACGCCCTTGGAAATCTGGTGCGGGACAACATGGGCACAAAGCATGTGGTGGATATGACCTTCATGCATCTTTCCGGCGATGAAGCCCAAGTGTTGTGTACCCAATTGCAGGTGCAGGGCGATATTGTGCTTGCCTGCCCCACGCCCCTTGGCGACCGGGAAATCACCTGCTGCCTTACCATGATCCGCAGCTCCCTGTACCGCCGCGGCGATGGGGGCGATGTGTGGGCCAATATCGCCGTCACGCTGGAGGAGGTATGATGAATGTCCCTTCATGATCTCCTCCGGAACAAAAACCGCACGCTGTCCCTGCGCGGACAAATGACGCTGCCCTCCGGACGTGATATTGCCTTAAACGGCAGCGATATCATCTCCCTTTCCATTTCGGAGGGCGTCAGCGACGGCATGCTGCTGGGCAGCTGCCCCGCCGCTTCCCTGCGCCTGACTCTGGCCGACCCTGGCGGCGATTATCTCTACCTTGGCGATAAGCGCGGCGCATCGCTGATGACGGGCGCCCGCATCCGTCTTTTCCTCACCGTGCAGGATACTGCAAACGTATGGCATGATGCGCCCCTTGGCGTTTTCTATATCACCGAGTGTACGGGCACGGAAAACAGCATCTATTGCCAGGTGCAGGCCACAGACGCGCTGGGCGCATTTGGCGATACCCTGTTTTCCGATTCCCTCACCTATCCCTGCACCCTTTCGCAACTTGCGCAGCACATGGCCTCCCAGCTGGGTATGACGGTGAACACGGATTTTCCCTCCCATAACATGACGGTGGATACGCCGCCGGATTTTGAGGGCTTCACCGTGCGCCGTGCGCTGTCCTGCCTTGCGTCTGCGTGCGCATCCTTTGTCCATGTGGACAGGGAGGGCAATCTTCGCATCACCCCCGTCCGCGATCCGGATTCGCAGACGCCCTTCCTTCTGGAATCGCAAAACACCCTTTCCCGCCATTACGGCGATGCGTCCTTTGGCCCTCTTGCCGCCCTGCGGGTGCATTTTTATCAGGCGCCCCGGAAGGCCGAGGACGCCGTCAAACTGTATACCGATACCGTGGGCGTGCGTCCCGACGCCCTGCTGGATCTTTCCGGCAATCCCCTGCTTCCCTACGGTCAAAGCTGGGCGGCCAGCCTGGCCAACGCCTGTTTCTACCATATGAAGGGCTATACGCTTACCCGCGCCTCGCTCTCCTGGCAGGGCGATCCTGCCCTGATGCTGGGCAGATGCGTGCAGATGACGGACAGACGCGGGCAGGTAACGCTGACCCACGTGACCCGACAGACGCTTACGTTCAACCGCGGCTTTTCCATGCAGACGGAGTGCACCGTCCGTGGGGCGGCGTCCAATGGCGCGGCAACGGTTTTGTCCCCTGCGGGCGGCGTTAAAGGCAGCAGCATTACAGGCGGCATCCACGGCAATCTGATCCTGGACGGTTCTCTGGGCGTTTCTGCCCTCAAGGCTCGCAGCATCACCGCCGATTATATCGCCGCCTCTGCCATCGATACTTTGCACCTGACGGCAAACGCCGTCAAAACCGATCAATTGGACGCCGGCGCCGTCACGGCGGACAAGATCGGCGCAGGTGAGATCACAGCCGTGCATATCGCCGGCAAAACCATCACCGCCGATCAATTGGCAGCCGGCCTCATTACCGCAGAAAGCGGCCTCATCGCAAAAGGCGCCATCGGCAATGCCCAGATCGCAGACGGCTCCATCACCTCCGCCAAGATCGTGTCTCTGAACGCAGATGTGATCGATACCGGCACCCTCAAGGCCGACAGGCTCCTGCTTGCAGGCGAAGGCGGCGTGATCTACGAGCTCAACGTACAGTCTTCCGGTCTTTCCCTCACCGAGCTTCAGAAGGAGCAGTACAAAAACTACCTGAACGGCACGGTCATCGTAGCCCGATCCATCACGGCGGCGCAGCTGGCTGCAAAAACCATTACCGCCAACGAGATCCTCTCCGGCACCATCACGGCAGCGGAAATCAAGAGCGGCACCATCACCGCAGAGCAGATCGCCGCCCATTCCATTACCGCCAACCGGCTGGCCTCCGACGTGGGCAGCAGCCTGGATCTTTCCAGCAACGAAAGCATCAATCTGCTGGTCAAAAAAGCTGCGGAGGAGATCTCCGATGTATACGTGCAGTTCGATGAGCCGACGGAATGCAGGCAGGGCGATCTCTGGATCAACACGGGCAACGCCCGCTGGCAGGATCTGCAAAAGATGTCCTGGTCGGCCGCTGCGGCCTGCCGCTGGGGAGAATTCCATCACGCGCTGCACAAAACCCGGATCTGGGACGGCAGCAAGTGGGAAGTGCTGGTGGATCAGGCGGTGATCCTGGATCAGGAGACCCGCATCCGACAGACGGAAGAAAACATTTCCCTGATGGCCACAAAACAGGAACTGGACGGCAAGGTATCCCGCACAGAGTACGAGCAGGACGCCAAGGCCATTAGCCTTCGTGTGCAGACGGTGGAGGAACATAGCGGCAAGGCAGAAACGGTGCAGAATACCGCCATGACGCTGGACAGCACGGGCATCCACATGAAAACGGGCGGTACCTTTACGGTGGAAAGCGGCAATTTCGATGTGGATGAAAACGGCAATGTTGCCATGCTGAATGCGTCCGTCAACGGCGAACTGCTCAACTCCGGGCAGCCCGTGCTGACGGCCAGAAATCTGGTGGTATCGTCCACCCAGCCCCAAAGCCCCATCGTGGGCACCGTATGGGTCAAGCCCGTGGGCGCTGTGGTGGCGTCCTTTGTGTACAATAACACGTCCGTCATTTCCTTTGAAAAGATGGAGGACGCCCACACCCTCACCAACCTGGGCAGCCCCGTCACAGCAAGCGGCACCTATACCTGGAACGTATCCATTCCCTATAAGGTGCTGTCCCCGGTCACGGCTACCCGCTACCTGCGCATGACGGTCAACGGCCATGTGCTGTTTGACGAGGGTCTCAGCAACAGTGCCGGCAGCTATACGCTGCAAAAAAGCGGCACGCTGACGGAGTGGCTGGGCAATGCACAAACGCTGACCTTCACCCTGGAACTGCATTTCCTTGAAGGCAGCGAAAGCTATCTGCACAACGTGCACCGCCTCAATACGGGCGCTGTGGAACTGAATCTCACCGCCGCTACCGATGCGGCCGGCGGCTGGCTGTCCACCGAAGTACAAGTTTATAACGGATGATTGGAGGAATGAAGCATGGCTTCTACGACTACGAATCTGGGCCTGATTTTGCCCGCCGCATCGGAAGCGGCGGATATCGGGGTGTTGAATGCCAATTTCAGCGCTATTGACGAAAAATGCGATCCCGGTCTTTTTGCCCCTTCCGGGTACGGTCTGGGCGGACCCGGCAAAGCGAAAACGGATGCGGAGATCGACGAATTGCTGGCGTCCTGGCCTGACGGCGCCACGGGCTTTGTGCGCATCCGGGTGACCGAAATCCATGATCTTTACGGTCAGGCCATCATCACCAAATTCAGCGCCGACCACGCCGTGATCCGTGCCAAATTCCTGAACGGCATCCATGCCGAAAGGGTGAAACTCTACGGCACATGGCAGCCCTGGGAATATGTCAATCCGCCCATGCAATTGGATGTGGAATACCGCACCACCGAAAGATGGAAGGGACAGCCCGTATATGTCAAACTGGTGGACTGCAAAGGGATGCCCGCAAGCGGCGTAAAAAATGTGAGCATTGGCACAACGGCGGAACATGTGATGGATTTCAAGGTGCGGCTTGCCAGCGGCTCTCATGCGCTGCATGTCATCCCGTGGACGGATACTTCCTTCGCCGTAAAAATGCGCGTGGTGCTTCTGTCGGACGGGAATTTGCAGTTCAATGCAAACGCTGATATGAGCGCATACACCGCCACGGCTTTTGTGAAATACATCAAGGCGTAAAGGGGGAGAAGATCTGTGAAAATGCTGAAATATACAAGCCGTACCGTGATCACGGAAACGGATATGCACGGCAATCCCGTGGAGCGCGAGATCTTTACCGAAATGGCCGTTTCGGACAATGAAAGTGGCCGTGCGCTGGCTGAAAAGGAAGCCTGGGGCGAGATCGCGGCATACGATGACGGGCAGGAAAAAACGGAAACCGATTCCATGCCCACCCTTGAAAACCGTGTCGCCACGCTTGAAGAAAGCAATGCGGAAATGACCGAAACGCTGGACATGATCTTGTCGGGGGTGACGGAGGATGAGTAAATGGAAGCACGTCCCCGAAAAACGCAGACAGGAGATCTTCGCATTCAACAAAAGCCGTGCGGCAGACAGGGAAGCGGCGCAGGATCTGCATGCCCTGCTCTCTGCCCTTCCCGTTGGCCAGCAAAAGCAATTGATGAAGGATGCGGCGTGTGCCGCGATCCTCCGTAAATACGGCATCGAAGAATAAAAAAGCCCTCCGTGCCGGGAAAATGGGCATGTCCCGTTCTCCGCGGGCATAGGATGGCGGAAAGGAGTTGTCTTTCTTGGATAAAGTATGGAAAACCCTGTGGAGCATGCTCTGCAGCGTAGGCGCCTACGCAGGCTACCTGCTGGGCGGTTGGGATACGGCGCTGGGCATCATGTTCATCTTCATGGCGGTGGATTATGTCACCGGTGTGCTGGCTGCTTTTCGAGGCCGCAGCGATAAAACGGCGGGCGGCGGCTTTTCCTCCCGGGAAGCTTTCCTGGGCGTTACCCGCAAAATGATCATGCTGCTCATCGTCATGCTGGCGGTGGCGCTGGACCGGCTCATGTCCACCCAGGGCGTGTGCCGCATTGCCGCCATCGGCTTTTATGTGGCCAACGAGGGCATGTCCATTGTGGAAAATGCCGCGTTGCTGGGCGTGCCCTTCCCAAAGGCGCTGCTCCGCGTGCTGGAAAGCCTCAGGGAGCAGGATGCAAAGCAGCAGGAGGGCTAAAGCCCCTCCTGCCTGCCCCGGAAAAAGACCCGCGCCACGCTGCGCAGACAGATGAACGCCGGAATGGAAAACAAAAGTCCCCAGATGCCAAAGAGCATGCTCCCTGCCGTCAGCAGCAGAAGCACATACACCGGGTGCAAGCCGGTCGCTCCCGCCATCATCCGCGGGGCGATCACCATCCCTTCCAGCTGCTGCACGCCCAACGTCAGCGCCAGCGCCCATACCAAGGTCATGGGGCTTTTAGACAGCGCGAACAGCATAATGGGTATGCCCCCTATGATGGGGCCGATGTAGGGGATCACTTCACAGATCCCCATCAGCACGCCCAGCACCAGCCAGGCGGGCACGCCGATGAGAAACAGCCCCAGCGCCGTCAGCGCCCCCACGATCAGGGCGATCAGCAGCTGTCCCCGCAGGTATGCGCCGTTTTCCCGTTTCATATCCTCCATGGCCTGCAGCATGCGCTTGCGGTGACGCAGCGGGATGAGCAGGCTCAGCTGATAGGAGAATAGCTCCCGGTCCCGGAGGAAATAATATGAAAGAACAGGTGCAATAAAGGCGGTGGAAAGCTTGTCCACCGTCCCGGCGACGGATCTGAGCACCGCGGGCAATTGTCCGCTTACCCATTCCGCCGCCCGGTTGATCAATTGGTTTACGTCGATGATGTTTTCGCCCGGGAGCCTGGGCAGGATACGGCTTTGAATCTGCGCCCATGCACCCTGCAGCCACTGAAGAATGGTGGGCGCCAGCTCTGCCGCCGTGCGCAATTGCCTGATCAGTGCCGGTACAAACAGCGCAATGATCCCGCTCGCCGCCGTCGCCAGCGTAAGGAGGGCCATCAGGCAGCTCAGCGGCCGTGGAAAGCGCTTTTCGTACAGTGCGGCGATGGGCTTTGCCATCAGCGCAATCAGTGCGCCCCAGACGATCTGGAAAAACAGCCGGGAAAGCGGTCTGCATATCAGGGCGATCAGCAGCAATGCCCCCAGTGCCGCGATCAGGAGCGCCGGTTTTCTCATCCGTCTGTTCTGATCTAAAAGAGGAGAAAGGCGCGTGTGATGTGTCCGCGCCTCCCGCGTGGAATCGCTCATACCTTCAGCCTCTTGATCAGCTTCTTTTTCAGCTGACGCATGGCAGAGCGGCCGTTCATCCTTGCACAGTGCATGCCGCACATAAAGCCCACGGTCATGCCCAGAGCGATCTTCGCCATTCAGTTCACCTCCTCCGGGATCAGTACATGCCCCGTTAATCCTGCGGCGGCAGGCCGCACGTTAAAGCAGGTGGCCAGCCACCTTCCGCAGATCAGGTCGTCCACCGGCCCCAGCGATATCTCCAGCGCCATCACCTGCAGCGTCTCCTGGTGGATAAAGCAGTCGCTTACCACCCCAAGGCGCGTGCCGTCGGCGCCGCTGACGCGGAAGAGGCGGTATTCCGCATCCCGTGGAAGCTTGCGGGTTTCGCCTGTGCCGATGACGGATACCTTGCCCATCAATGTGATCTGCTCCCGGGGCAGCCATCTGGCGCCCTGCATGCCAAGGCGCACCACCAGTCCCCGCAGGTTCCTCCCGTCCCGCGTCACCACGCCCCGCATCACGTATCCCACGCCCCGTCCGTCCAGCACTACCGGCAGGCCGATCAGCCTTTTCAAACTCGTCATGCACTCATCTCCCGGTGCTATTGTATCCTTTCCCGGGGCAAACATGCTGGCAATCACAGGGCTGAACGTGGTCAAAATCGAACGCTACCCGGTGATCGGTGCTGTATAACCGCTAAAACCCCGAACATTCCGGTACGGAAAAATAAAATGTGTTCGGACTTTTAAAAAAGTGCAAAAAAATTGCAACTTTTTTTCAAAAAAGGTGTTGACAATGGAGTAGGTGCATGGTATTATAGCAAAGCGCTCTGAGGGACACGGTCCTGAGGGGAGCGAGGGAGAGAGGGAACTCGATCCCGCAGAATCTTGAAAACGATACAGAATTGAAGGAAAGAAACGACAGTCAATTCAGCTTGAGTTTTACTTGAGGGTGCTCGAAAGGGTACGATCAAGTTAAGTAACATGAGAATGTTACAAGGATTAAAC